>JAHFUZ010000074.1 GCA_023264815.1 Arthrobacter sp.
GGTGGCCAACGGGGACTTCACCGTGGAGAACTCACCGCTGCGCAACGCACCCCACACCGCGTCCGCCGTCGTGAACTCTGACTGGACCCGCGAATACTCCCGCGAGCAGGCCGTGTTCCCCGTCCACCACCTCAAGCAGGACAAGTACTTCCCCCCGGTCGGCCGGATCGACGGCGCCGGCGGAGACCGCAACCTCATCTGCTCCTGCCCCCCGCTCTCCGAATTCGAAAACTAAGGATTCCGATCATGACTGAGAAGTACACCGCCCTTTACGAAGAGCACAAGAAACTCGGCGCCTCCTTCACCGATTTCGGTGGCTGGCAGATGCCCCTGAAGTACAGCTCCGAGCTGGCCGAGCACCACGCGGTCCGCAACGCTGCCGGCCTGTTCGACCTCTCCCACATGGGCGAAGTCTGGGTCACCGGCCCCGCAGCCGGCGCGTTCCTGGACTACGCCCTGGTGGGCAAGCTCTCCGCCATCGCGGACGGCAAGGCCAAGTACTCGCTGATCTGCAACGCCGACGGCGGCATCATCGATGACCTGATCGTCTACCGTTTCAGCGACGAGAAGTACCTCGTGGTCCCCAACGCGGGCAACGCACCCACCGTCGCGGCAGCCCTGGCCGAACGCGCCGCGGACTTCGACGTCACGGTGGAGGACGCCTCCGCGGCAACCTCGCTGATCGCCGTCCAGGGTCCCAAGGCCGAAGCCATCCTGCTCACGCTGACCGACGAGGCCCAGCACGCACTGGTCACCGACCTGAAGTACTACGCGTTCAACGAGCTCACCATCGCGGGCCACGACGTCATCCTGGCCCGCACCGGCTACACCGGCGAGGACGGCTTCGAGCTGTTCATTCCGAACGCCGAGGCCGCTGACCTGTGGGCCAAGGTGGCCGAAGCCGGGGAAGAGTTCGGCATCATTCCGTGCGGCCTCGCCTCGCGTGACTCGCTGCGCCTGGAAGCCGGCATGCCGCTCTACGGCAACGAGCTGTCCCTGGAGCGTTCACCGTTCGACGCCGGCCTGGGCCCCGTTGTGGCGCTCAAGTCCAAGGAAGGCGACTTCGTGGGCCGCTCCGCCCTCGAGGCCTCCAAGGAAGCCGGTTCCAAGCGCAAGCTCGTGGGCCTGAAGGGCCTCGGCCGCCGCGCCGGCCGTGGCGGCTACCCGGTCCTCAAGGACGGCAACGTGGTGGGTGAAGTCACCTCCGGCCAGCCCAGCCCCACCCTTGGCTACCCGGTCGCGATGGCCTATGTCGACGTCGAGCACGCCGAACTGGGCACCGCACTGGACATCGACCTGCGCGGCAAGGCAGAACCCTTCGAGGTCATCGCCCTGCCGTTCTACAAGCGCCAGAAGTAGCCCCGCGCGGCGGTGGGGCTGCCAGCCCCACCGCCCCCAGACGCTCTCTCACCTAATGCACGTTTTAAGCCGACGCTCTCTCACTTAATGTGGGTTCTGGGCGAACGCTCTCTCACTTTCCGATACCTCCAAACTTAAGGAACAGACACCATGGCTAAAGTTGCCGCCGAACTGAAGTACTCCGCCGAGCACGAGTGGATCGCCGCTGATGGCGACGGACCGGCCGTCGTGGGCGTTTCCGCTGTTGCCGCCGAAGCCCTCGGCGACATCGTGTACGTGGACCTGCCCGAGGTGGGCTCCACCGTGACCGCCGGCGAGACCTGTGGCGAAATCGAGTCCACCAAGTCCGTCTCGGACCTGTACTCCCCGGTCACCGGCGAGGTCACGGAAGTCAATGACGGTGTCGTCAGCGATCCTGCCGTGATCAACTCCGATCCGTACGGTGCCGGCTGGCTGTTCAAGGTCACCGTCACCGAGGAAGGCCCGCTGCTGTCCGCACAGGAGTACGCCGAAGCCAACGGCGGCGAACTGTGACCGGCACAACAACGGCAGCTTTCGAACAGGCTCTCTCCCCGTCCCTGGACGCGGACCTGAGTGCGCTGGACCCGGAGATCGCCGTCAAGATCGACGACGAACTGGGCCGCCAGCGTGACGGCCTGGAAATGATCGCCTCGGAGAACCACACGGCAGTCGCGGTCATGCAGGCGCAGGGCTCTGTCCTGACCAACAAGTACGCCGAAGGCTACCCGGGCAAGCGCTACTACGGCGGCTGCGAGCACGTTGACGTCGTGGAGCAGTTGGCCATCGACCGCGTGAAGGCCCTGTTCGGTGCCGAGTTCGCCAACGTGCAGCCGCACTCCGGCGCGCAGGCCAACGCCTCGGTGATGCACGCGCTGATCAAGCCGGGCGACACCATCATGGGCCTGAACCTGGCCCACGGCGGACACCTGACGCACGGCATGAAGATCAACTTCTCCGGCAAGCTCTACAACGTGGTCCCGTACCAGGTCCGCGAAGACACCCACACCATTGACATGGCCGAGGTGGAGCGCCTGGCGCTGGAAACCAAGCCGCAGCTGATCGTTGCCGGCTGGTCCGCCTACGCCCGCCAGCTGGACTTCGCCGAGTTCCGCCGGATCGCCGACCTGGTGGGCGCGTACCTGATGGTGGACATGGCGCACTTCGCCGGCCTGGTTGCAGCCGGCCTGCACCCGTCACCGGTGCCGCACGCCCACGTTGTCACTTCCACCACGCACAAGACCCTCGCCGGTCCGCGCGGCGGCATCATCCTCTCCAACGACGCCGACATCGCCAAGAAGATCAACTCGGCTGTGTTCCCGGGCCAGCAGGGCGGACCGCTGGAGCACGTCATCGCCGGCAAGGCCGTGGCCTTCAAGATCGCGGCGTCCGCCGAGTTCAAGGAGCGCCAGCAGCGTGTCCTGCTTGGTGCCAGCATCCTGGCCGACCGCCTCACCCGTGAGGACGTCACAGCCAAGGGAATCTCCGTGATTTCCGGCGGCACCGACGTCCACCTGGTCCTGGTTGACCTGCGCAACTGCGAGCTGAACGGCCAGCAGGCCGAGGACCGCCTGGCCGCGATTGACATCACCGTCAACCGCAACGCCGTGCCCTTCGACCCGCGCCCGCCGATGGTCACCTCCGGGCTCCGCATCGGCACCCCTGCGCTGGCCACCCGTGGTTTCGGCGAGGCTGCGTTCCGTGAAGTTGCGGACATCATCGCCGAGGCATTGATTGCCGACGCCGACGCGGACCTTTCCGGTCTCCGTCACCGTGTGGAGGCACTCGCCGCCGCGCATCCGTTGTACCCCGGGCTTTAGGCCCACCCACGCATCGAGAGCGCAGTTCGCGGCAGTGTTTCACAAAAGCATCAGCGCGAACTGCGCTCTCGGTACAGAAAGGAAGTCATCATGGCCGTTGGAGTCTTTGATCTGTTCTCCGTCGGGATCGGGCCTTCGAGCTCGCACACGGTGGGTCCCATGCGGGCCGCCGCGGTGTTTGCCGAGGAGCTCAAGAGCTCCGGCGTCCTGGGGAGGGTAGCCGGGCTGCGGGTGGACCTGTATGGATCGCTCGCCGCAACGGGCCACGGCCATGGCACCATGACGGCCATCCTGCTGGGCCTGGAGGGGTACCATCCCGAAAAGATCCTGCCGGCCGAGGTGGAGGAACGGCTCGCCGCCATCGCCGAGACCGGGATGCTGCAGCTTGCCGGCGCCGGTGAAGGCGGCGGCGTGCAGCTTCCCTACGGCGTGACGGACATGATCCTGCGCCCGCTGACCGTGCTGCCGCGCCACACCAACGGCATGACGTTCACGGTCTCTGATGAAGCAGGCGAAGAGCTCCACAAGGCCACGTTCTTCTCGGTGGGCGGCGGCTTCATTGTCCGCGAAGGCGAAGAGGACGCGGCCCTGAAGGAACTCGACGAGTCCAAGAAGGAACTCCCGCTGCCGTTCCGGACGGCCGCTGAACTGCTGGGCCGGTGCCAGTCCAAAGGCCTGTCCATCGGCGAGATCATGTTCGTCAACGAGCGTGCCTCCCGCACCGAGGAAGAGATCCGCGAAGGGCTGCTGCACATTTACTCCGTCATGGAGGAGTGCGTGGAAGTCAGCCTCAAGCGCGAAGGCTTGCTGCCCGGGGGACTGAAGGTCCGCCGTCGTGCGCCCGACTGGCACGAACGCCTCCTGAAGGAGGACAAGGACCGGGACCCCAAGTACTGGCAGGAATGGGTGAACCTGATCGCCCTGGCGGTCAACGAGGAGAACGCATCCGGCGGCCGGGTGGTCACCGCCCCCACCAACGGCGCTGCCGGGATCATCCCCGCGGTCCTGTACTACGCACTGCATTTCGCACCCGGGATGGACAAGGCCACGCAGGAAGACCGCGACGACGTTGTGGTCAAGTTCCTGCTCACGGCCGGTGCCATCGGGGTGCTTTACAAGGAACAGGCGTCCATTTCGGGTGCTGAGGTGGGCTGCCAGGGCGAGGTGGGCTCGGCGTCGTCGATGGCGGCGGCAGGGCTCGCGGAGGTCATGGGCGGCACACCGCAGCAGGTGGAGAACGCCGCGGAAATCGCGATGGAACACAACCTGGGCCTGACCTGCGATCCGATCGGCGGCCTGGTGCAGGTTCCCTGCATCGAGCGGAATGCCATCGCGGCAGCGAAGGCCATCAACGCCGCGAAAATGGCGCTCTGGGGCGACGGCACGCACCGCGTGTCCCTCGACGAGGTCATTGTGACCATGCGGGAAACCGGCCGGGACATGTCCCACAAATACAAAGAAACCGCGATGGGCGGCCTCGCCGTCAACGTCGTGGAATGCTAAGGAAAGAGTTCTCATGACACTGGCACCTGAAGGCCGGAAGCTGTTGCGTGTTGAGCAGCGTAACTCGGCTGTCCCGGTGGAGCGGAAGCCGGAGTGGATCAAGGCCAAGGTCCAGATGGGCCCGGAGTTCGTCCAGCTCAAGAACCTCGTCAAAAAGGAAGGCCTGCACACGGTCTGTGAGGAGGCCGGCTGCCCGAACATTTTCGAGTGCTGGGAGGACAAGGAGGCCACGTTCCTGATCGGCGGGTCCGAGTGCACCCGGCGGTGTGATTTCTGCCAGATCGATACCGGCAAGCCCTCCCCGGTGGACATGTTCGAACCCACCAAGGTGGCCCGCAGTGTCCAGGCCATGCAGTTGCGGTACGCCACCGTCACCGGGGTGGCCCGTGACGACCTCGCGGATGAGGGCGTGTGGCTGTATGCCGAGACGGTCCGGAAGATCCATGAGCTGAACCCCGGCACCGGGGTGGAGCTGCTGATCCCGGACTTCTCCGGCAAACCCGAGCACATCGCGGCGATCTGCGACTCCAAACCCGAGGTCTTCGCGCACAACGTGGAGACCGTGCCGCGGATCTTCAAGCGGATCCGGCCGGCGTTCCGGTACGAGCGGTCCCTGGACGTCATCACGCAGGGCCGGGACCTGGGCATGGTGACCAAGTCCA
>JAHFUZ010000044.1 GCA_023264815.1 Arthrobacter sp.
TACCGTGCCGGCCGCCTCTGGGCCACCGCCATGCGCAAAAAAGGCCGCGACATCCCCGCCGAACTGGCCCACATCGCCGAAGGCATCCAGGACTCCGGCACCACCCGCCAGGAAGCCAGCACCCTCCTGGCCCGCTGAAATCACAACGACTCGCCGCCGGCGTCTTCAGGCTCCCGGCCGGGGCCCGGCAGAAACGAAAGAGGACCAATGATCGACCATGCCACCCAGCCTGCGGACTTGGCCGCCGACGTGCTGGTCCAGCTGGAACACTGGCCGGGCGCCCCGTCACTCGCCGTCGTGGGGGCCGAAGGGGTCTTGGGCTGCCATGATGAAGGGCGCGTCTATCGGCTCGCTTCGGTGACAAAACTGCTCACCGCACTTACCCTGCTCGTCGCCGCAGAACAGGGGGACGCCTCGCTAGACGCTCCGGCCGGCCCCCCGGATTCCACCCTGCGCCACCTGCTGGCCCACGCCTCGGGCATTGGGTTCGAGGAGGAAAGGGTGCGGGCCACGCCCGGGGCCAGGAGGATCTACTCGAACCGGGGCATAGACCTGGCCGCGGAGTACCTCAGCGCCCGCACCGGCAGGCCCTTCGAAAGTGAGTTGAGCGAGCGGGTCCTTAAGCCGCTCGGAATGGACCGGACATCGCTGGCCGGCCCGCCGTCCAAGGGAGGCATGGCACCCATTGCTGACATCGCCCGGCTTGCCCAGGAACTCCTGCGGCCCCGCGCCCTCACCCACTCCGTGGTGGACGCCCTATCCTCGGTGGAGTTTCAGGGGTTGGCCGGGATGCTGCCAGGCTTCGGCCGCCATTGGGACAACTCCTGGGGCCTCGGCGCCGAGGTGCGCGGCACGAAGGAACCCCATTGGACGAGTCCGCATAATTCCCCCGCAACTTTTGGGCATTTCGGCATGGCAGGCAGCTTCCTCTGGGTTGACCGGGAAGCGGACTTGGCCTGCGCAGCCCTGTCCACCGTCGATTTCGGGCCTTGGGCCACACGCCTGTGGCCAGAGACATCGTCCGCCGTCCTGAAGTGTTACCGGGGCGGGTCCGCCCAGCCCACGCCAGGTGGCAGTGGCTGAGTCCGGTCGGCGTTAGCCCGCCACGGCCGCCCTCGGACGGACCGGGGGCCACTCAGCGGCAGGGGGACGGAGCCTGGCGAGAAGGAAATCAACGGCCAATGCTTCCACCACCTGCGCCGGCAGCGGAAGGTTGCCATAGGCCGCCTTTACCCCTCCCGCCAGGGTGAGCAGGGAGCTGCCGTGGGCTGCCATGCTTTCAGCAGTATGCCGGGCGGGCGCGTGGGCGAGGCACCCAGTAGGCGCCGCGCCATGGTGCCGGCGGCTTTAGGCGTCTCAGCCCTCAAACAGGCCGCGCACGTCCTCCGCTGAGAGGGCCGAGGAAAACATGGCGTCGTCGTCCAGTACAGCGGTGAACAGCTTGGCTTTCTTTTCCTTGAGTGCCATGACTTTCTCTTCGATGGTGTCCTTGGCGACGAGCCGGTAGACCATGACATTGCGGGTCTGGCCGATCCGGTGGGTCCGGTCTACGGCCTGCGCCTCGGAGGCCGGATTCCACCACGGATCCAGCAGGAAGACGTAGTCCGCCTCTGTGAGGTTCAGGCCGAACCCGCCGGCCTTCAGCGAAATGAGGAACACCGGGGCGCTGCCCGACTTGAACTGTTCCAGCACGGCCGCGCGCCGGCGGGTTTTGCCGTCCAGGTAGGCGTAGGCGATGCCTTCGGCGTCGAGCCGCTCCGCGGCTTTGGCCAGGAAACCGGTGAACTGGCTGAAGATCAGCGCGCGGTGCCCTTCGGCCACAATATCGCCGAGCTGTTCCAGCAGGGCGTCCAGCTTGCTGGACGGGACGGAGGCGTATTTCTCGTCCACCAGGGAGGCGTCCAGGCTCAGCCGACGCAGGGTGGTGAGGGACTTGAAGATCGCGAAGCGGTTCTTCTCCATGTCCTCCAGCAGACCGAGGACCTTCTGCCGCTCCCGCTGCAGGTGCCGCTGGTAGATGGTGCGGTGCCGCGGGGACAAATCCAGCTCCCGCACCTGTTCCTGTTTGGCGGGCAGGTCCTTGGCAACCAGCTCTTTGGTGCGCCGCATCATCAGCGGCCGGATCCGGCGTCGTAATTGCGCCAGCTTCTCCGCGTCCCCGTCCTTCTCCACCGGATTCCGGTAGTAGTCCGTGAAATTCTTCGACGACGGGAACAGCCCCGGAGCGGTGATGGCGAACATGGACCACAGCTCCGTCAGGTTGTTCTCCATGGGTGTGCCTGTGATGGCGAGCTTGAACGGCGCGGGGAAGCGGCGCGCGTTCTGGCTGGCCTTGGTGGCGGGGTTCTTCACAAACTGTGCCTCATCCAGCACCAGCCCGGCCCACTGCCGGGCGGCATAGGCCTCGTAGTCCAGCCGGAACAGGGTGTAGGAGACAATCACGACGTCGGCGCCGGCCGTGAGTGCCGCGGGATCGGTGCCGCTTCGCTGCAGCGTGTCCGTGACGGCAGTGACGCGGAGCCCAGGGGCGAAGCGGCCGATTTCGGCGGCCCAGTTGGGCACCACGGAGGTGGGTGCGACCACCAGGAAGGGATGGCGCGCGGTTTGGTCCCGGGCCGGAACCCCGATGCCGTTCTTGGCGTGAAGGATCAAGGCGATGGCCTGCAGGGTTTTGCCGAGGCCCATGTCATCCGCGAGGACGCCGCCCAGGCCTTGTTCCCAGAGGAAAGCCAGCCAGTTGAAGCCTTCCTGCTGGTAGGGCCGCAGCGATGCATCGAGACCCGTCGGCTGCGGTGCGTCCAGGAGTTCAGAGAACCCCAGCAGGCCTCCGACGCTGCGCCGCCATGACTCCGCCTGCTCGGCGTTGGTTGAGAGTTCCTCGAGTTCGTCCCAGAGCCCGGCCTGGTACCGGCTGATCCGCAGCGGTCCGTTGTCCTCCTGGAGGGCACGGGCTTCCTCGATGAGCCGGCGCAACTGGAGGAACTCGGGCTGGTCCAGCCGAAAGTAGTTGCCGTTGGCCAGCATCAGATGCTCTTCGCCGGCGGCCAAGGCAATAAAGAGCAGGTTGAAGGGCACTTCCTGGCCGCCCAGGGTGACGGTGACGCCCAGATCGAACCAGTCGGCGTGCTCCGTTTCCCGGGTGCGGACGCCGATGAGCGGGCTGTCCGTCAGCTCGCTGTAGTCCGGAGCCGTTCCCGTGGTGACCACCCGGACGTGCTCGAGCTTCTCCAGTAGCGGCAGCGCTTCGGCAGTGAAGCGGGCCGCGGGCAGATCCTTGAACACTGCAGGCGCCGTGCTGCCCGGATGCCCGGAGCCGCTGTCCGGGAACTGCTCCTGCCAGGCCGCCGGGAACCGGGCCAGCGCGCCGGCCACTTGGGCCAGGAGCCGTTCTTCGAACGCGTAGTCCCGGTATCCCTCGCCGGAAGGCGTCAGCGGCCGGCGGGTGGCGGTGCCGGAGGAGTGATAGTCCCAGTGCCAGGCAAGCTGCAGTTCGCGGCGAGCGTGCGCGGCGGTCAGGACCAGTTCCGGCGGCAGGATCTCCGGCAACTCCACGGACGCGTCGCTGCAGATGATGCCGGCCGACTGCGCCAGTTGGGGGAAGCTGTCCGCGAGGAAAGAGTCGCGCGCTTCAGCTGGAACCAGCAGGTCCGTCCGGTGCCTGATCAGCGTACGGATGGCGGCCGGGACCGCTGCCGTGGTGGGAGCCAGGTGGAGGTCCCGGGTTGCCGAGCTGGTGCCGGGTCCGGTGGTGGCGTCCCACCAGAACACGCCGTGCCCTGGCGTCCCAATGGCGCCGATGGCTGCGGTCTCCGCCAGGCTGCCGCCGTCCCCGGTGCCCACATACGGTGCAAGCCGGAGCCCGCCGTCGTGATCCCGGAGATCCAGCGACAGGTTGACGGGTTCATGAACCACGACGGCGTCCCCGGACTTCGCTGCGATCAGCGCCACCCCGATTTTGCCGGCCTGGGCGAGAAGGTCCCAGAGCAGCGGGCTGTCGAAGCGTTCCAGTGCCAGGTGCGTGGCCGGCCCTTGGCTGGCCACGGCGGCGAAGAGAGCGTCGAAGGTCTGCATCCAGCGCACCTGTTCGGTGGCGAATTCATCGAGCTGGTATCCGTAGTTCGAGCGGCGGAAAGTATCCCAACGCAGCTGGCCCACCACCCACGAGCCCTTGGCGTTCTGCTTGACCGGCCTGGCAGTCAGGGTGACTTGCGGTGCAGAGTTGGCCTGCCACGGATCGCTGCGTCCGCGCTGGTACCACGGGGACAAGCCCGATGTGGATTCGCTGAGCTCCAGCTGCACACCAAGCGTGGCGGTAGGCCGGCCTGTCCCTCCGCTGACACCCGCGTACCGTGGCACGGCCTCCGGATGTAGAAGGGATTGGATTTGTTCCTGCCAAGGGGCGGGGGATGCGTCTTTTCGAACCTGTTGCCGGGCAGCTTCCCCTGGGGCAGGCGCGGATTTCTTCTGTGGCGCCGGGGGAGCTGCCCCCGGTGGAACTTCCAGCAGCGGAGGCTGTTCCATCACCGGGCCGCTGCTGATTTCGAGCAGCAGGGCCGCCACATGCTTGCAGTTGAACTGCACGGGGCAGGAGCAGTGCCCCCAGTCAAGCCGCAGGCCGCTGATGCCTTTCTTGAAAGAGGCTTTGGCCCGGTAGGGGTTGCTGCGGGTGCCTTGGACCTTTCCCTTGAGCTCCAGGGACTTGGGGTTCCATTCGACGCCGAAGACAGCGCCTTTGCGTGAGTAGGTCCGGCCGCGGCTCAGGAAAGTGCTGCCCACCAGGGAAGTGATGACGGCGTCGTGGATCACGGGAGGGTGCTCAAGAGTCACGGCTTAAAGCTACCGGGCGGGGGTGACAAAGCCGTTGCCCAGGTGGTTCGGGAGGAGCTTCGGCCGTGCCATCCTTGAAATATGGCACGAACCTGGTTATCGGTGACGGTGGAACTGCTCGGCGGACGTGGTGGGGAGTTGTGGCCGTGGCCTGGGCGTATCTTCGCGGTCGGACCGTCGCACACTTTTATGGATCTCGCCAATGCCATCAACGATGCCTTCGCCCGGTGGGATCGTTCGCACTTATCGGTGTTCACCCTCGCCGACGGCCGGGTCATCACCGATGAAGAAACAGGAGCCGAGATGGCCGCATCGGTCCGGGGCCCGATCATCGCACCGATGGACATTGATGTAGCCAAGGTCGTGCGGACGGTGGAGCCGGGCTCCGAGTTTCAGTTCACGTTTGACCTCGGTGACGGTTGGACCCACCGCTGCGTCGTCGGGGAGGCGAAGGTGGACCCGCTGGAGGTATTGGGCATCTGTCCTGGCGTTCCCCTGCCCTATTGGGGTTGGGGCAGCATCCCGGACCAGTATGGACGCCGCTGGGCAACCGACGACGGCGAGAGCAAGGCGCCAGGGAAACCGAGCCGGCCGCACCCCATGCTGCTGCACGCATGGCCCGCACAAGCGCAAATACCGGATATTGACGTGTCCGAATTGCGGACGGCTATCGGCGCAGGAGACGCGCAGCGCTTTCTTGCGGCCGTGACTGGGCACAACATCGATGATGCTCTGCAACAGGTGGGGGTGGGCATCCCGATGGCGCTGGCGCAGAGACCTCAGGAAGCTGAGCCGGTAGCACTGTCGGTCATCAACCGGCTGACTTGGCGCGGCGGCGCCGGTGACCGGGTGCTGGCCGAGGACCTGCTGGCCGGTCTACGGCGCGAGCCGCTGCCGGACCGAGTGGTGCCGGTTGACCTAGACATGCTCAGCACCGTGCTGGAGGGAGCAATGGACCTGTCGCTGGGTGGCTACGTCGACTTGCGTACCGGCGAGGTGTATGACGCGATCTCCACTGACCCGATGATAGTTGGGGAGGATGCCGCCATCGATGTGGAGGAGGAGCCGGACCGTTGGCTACGAGTCAGCATCGCCGGATCGCGGCATGCCTGGCAGGACATGGCGGGCTTCGCCGAGCGGCAGCATGATGAGGCCCTCCGAGAACGACTGGAGCGCGCCATCGAAGGCAAAGGTGCCTTCTCGCGGTTCCGCGAGCTCGTCCACGGCGAGGACATCAGCGAACAGTGGTACACCTTCTCCGCTGACCGCCAGATGGGCCGCGCCCGCGAGTTCCTCGCTGACCATGGCATCCGCGTGGCCATGCGTGGTGAAGATACTGGACTGTGACCAACACTCAGTAAATGTTCCATATCTTCACCATTTTGGACCCGTGGTTGATATGGTGAAGATATGGAACACGAACGGGAAACGTCGTTCTTTCGTGCGGTGGATGCCAGGTCATTTGGCGCGTCGGTGAGGGCGGCGCGGCAGGAACGCAAATTGACGCAAAGCGGCCTGGCGGAACTCATCAACGCGAGTCGGCATACCGTTGTCCGGCTTGAGCAGGGAGAAAACGTGTCCCTGGAAACCGCGATGGCGGCGGTGAGGGCGCTGGAACGGGATATTGCTTTGATTCCCCGCTTCTCGCGTCTGGAAGTGAAGAGGTGAAGCGGAGCGATCGGCTCGCCGTTTGGCTGCACGGCCGGCATATTGCCTGGCTTATCGGAACGTCGCTGCGGCCGCGTTTGGAATATCTGCCGGACGTGGTGGCCGAATACGGGGCGGGCGCGGTGCAATCCGTTCCAAGCAGCGACCACCGTCTCGTGGGTCGATCTGCAGGATCGCGGCTGACAAACCGCGCGTGCGGCCGGCCTCCGGTGGCCGAGCTGTTTTCACCAGGGCGTCACGACCGGGCGCGGTCCGATGTCGCTGGCGCTCCGTGGACCAGCCGTTAGTAGTGGTAGTGGACCTGCAGGATGGTCACGTGCTGGTCATCCGCCATGTAGACGAGTCTGTGTTCTTGGTCGATGCGCCTGGACCACGCTCCGGCCAGCGCGTGTTTCAGGGCCTCCGGCTTTCCGATGCCCTCGAAGGGATCGTCGCGCAGCGCGTCTTCGATGAGGGTGTTGATCCGCTTGAGTGTCTTGCGGTCCTGGGTCTGCCAGTAGAGGTAGTCCTCCCACCCTTCGGCAGTCCATGCCAGCCTGCGGCCGTCAGTCACGGATCAGTAAGCTCGTGCTCGGTGACGTGACCATCCCGGACGGCAGAAAGGGATGAGAGCAATCGCTGGGCGTTCTTAGGCGACCGCAGCAGGTGGGTGGTCTCCACCAAGGCGTCGTACTCTTCCTTGGACATGAGGACTGCGGATCCGCGCTTGGACGTGATCTCGACTTCGGTGTGATCGAGGTTGACGCGTTCGATGAGGCCGAAGAGATCCCGCCGTGCCTCGCTTGCGGTGATTGCCATGTCTTCCTCCATCTTGTACTGGATACGGTACCAGTGGGACCTGTGGTGAGGCTGGACACCGATCCGCTGCTGGACTTGGACTCGCTGCCGTTCGAGAGCAGCTTCGAGACCGCGCGGGCAGAGCGCAAGGGGCGGCCTGGGAAGCCGACGGTGATGTAAGCGGGGACGTACGACGGCGGCGCTTGGCTTGGGTGCCGGCCGCTTGGTTTGCGTGTGTCGGCGGATCCTCCACGCAGCGAAGGCTCCGTCCCTTCGGGAACGGAGCCTTCGTCAGTCAGCTGGCCGGATCAGGAGTCCTGGTTCACCGCGACGATGATTTTGCCGCGGGTGTGGCCTTCCATGTTGGATCGGAAAGCATCCGCGGCCTTCTCCAGCGGAAAGACCTCGGCAACTTCCACCCGGATCGTCCCGCTGTCCGCCAGGTCGGCAAGCTCCTGCAGGTCGGCTCCCACGGGATTGACCCACATCCAGTCGCCGCCGTGCTCTTCCACTTCGCTGTCGGCGATCGAGGCGTGCCGGCCTCCTTCGGCCAGCACGGCCAGCGTCGCCTCGAGGTTTCCGCCCACAAAATCGGCCACGACGTCCACCCCGTTGGGGCGCAGCGCGCGAACACGCTCCGTGAGCCCGTCCCCGTAGGCAACCGGCTCGGCTCCGAGGGAGCGGAGGAACTTGTGGTTCTTCTCCGAGGCGGTGGCAATGACACTGGCGCCCCGGGCCATAGCAATCTGGATGCCCAGCGACCCGACGCCGCCGGAACCGCCGTGGATCAGGACGGTTTCGCCGGATTTCAGGCCCAGCCGGTTGAGGACCTGGTAGGCGGTAAGCCCTGCCAGCGGCAGGCCCGCGGACTCGTTCCAGTCGAGCGAGGCGGGTTTGCGGGCCAGGAGCCGCTCCGGCAGCGCGATGTACTCGGCGAAGCTGCCGCCGTGGACGTAGTCCTTGCGGCCGTAGGCGATGACCTCGTCGCCGGGCTGGAACTGCCGGGAATCGATGCCCACCGACTCTACGACGCCGGCGAGATCCCAGCCGGGAATGGCGGGAAACTGCAGATCCATGATGGGGTCCAGGTACCCCGCCATGATCTTCCAGTCCACCGGATTCACAGCGGCTGCTTTCACCTTTACAAGGACCATTCCCGGCCCCACTTTAGGCATTGGCTGATCAGTCAACTCGAGGACGTCAGGGTTTCCGTACTTGCTGTAAGTGATTGCCTTCATGCCTGGCGTAACCTCGCGGCCGGGCGTCGCTATTCCGAATCCCGACGCAACGTGGTGTATCGCACGGCCGGGCTAACCCGCGAGCGTTCGACGGCGGCCCACACCCCGTTCCTGAACAGGTCATAGTCCGTGTCACGGAAGCCGGTCCGGGCGTGGCGCCCGTAAGGTCGATTTGTGGACAGGAGGAGGAACGGCGAGCTGGAAGGGCAGAGCTCGATCAACGAGCTGCTCGACGAGCCGGCTCAACGATGCTGCGCCTGGTCCAGGAGGTCATGCCCGAGCTGAGCGGTCCACGGGATGCATTGCGAACGCTGGGGATCATGACCTCTGCGATGCGTGAGCTGATATAGCCGAAGCGCTGGGGGTGCCCGGGGTCCTTTCCCTTAGATGCCGAACAGCTGGGCGGCCAGCGAGTAGATGCCCCACAACCCGGCAGCAAAAAGGACGCCCAGGTAGGCCAGGACCAGCCGCGTATCGCGGAGGAAGCATTTCGACCTGGTGAGGCCCCGCCGTCGTGCTTTCCAATAGCCTGCGAAGCCGACGGCGGCGAACACGGCCAGTGCCACGGGACCGGCCACCCAGCCGAGCAGGGCAATGGTCGCGAAGATGCAGAGCCGCAGTGGGTCGAAGGGCGCCGGGGCCTGCGGATCCGATTCAGGGTCAGGCGTCTGTTCGTGCCGGGCCGCGTGCGTGGAGCGCACGAGCTCCGACGGCTGTGGCCCGGCTGCGATCCGCCGGGCATCAGAATCGGAAGCCATCATTCCTCCTCATCGCTTGCTCAGACCTGGCGGACCGGGAGAAGGGCCCGGCCCGTCGCCGTACTCATGCGTTGCCGGGCAAGGGCCGGCCAGGCCTGGACTGCGCAGAACGGAGCGCACTGGTGGTCGCCGGCGTCGCTCTTTGTGCCCACGTGGACGCAGCATTGGGTGAGCCGTTCCTCGATCATGGTGGAGATGTCCATGAAGGGCTTGACCATGATGCGGGTGACGCGTTCGGCGAGGAGCCGGCGCAGCCGCTGTTGCTGCCCCGGAAGCTTGCCGGCGGCGAGGGTGGTGAGTGTGCCGATGCCGAGGTCGCACTGGGTGCAGATGTTCTTCCAGAGGTCCAAGGTCCGCGGGTGGGACAGGGAGGCCTGCTCGCTCAGCAGGTCCAGCAGGGAGGTCTTCATGAGGTTGCGCAGTTCGAGCGGGATCTGGCTGTCGGCGATGCGGTTGGCGATGCTGTCCGGGTTGAGTTCCAGCCAGGCGAGCAGCTGGTCGTGCCCGATGAGGGCCGTCAGGGAACGCCAGACCCCTGCATCGTCCTTCAGCATGTAGCCCACGGATGCGCAGTGCGGATGCGAGCAGGGGAGCGCTGTGAGGTCGTGCCAGGAGACCACCCCGCCGGTTTGCTCGGCGAGCCGTTCCAGCACGCCCGTGTGGGTGAGCCTGTTGGAAGGGTTGATGCCGTGGCCGCGCCCGGAACCGAACACCGGCTGGAGCGCGACCCCGCCAATGAACGGGGTTTCCAATGCCCTCATGACGACGGCGCCGACGTCACCGTCGTTGATACCGAGTGTTGCCGTCATGGTCAGGGTGGTGAAGACTCCTGCCTCGGAAAGACGTGCGATGGCCATGCCTTTGAAGCGGGTGAGGTCTCCGCCCCGGTGGTGGATGGATGCTTCTTTGGACGGGCCGTCGTATTGGAGGTACACCTCCACGCGGTCCCGGTGCCTGGCCAGCAGTTGGAGGAGTTCGTCGTCGGTGGCGATGAGCATGCCGTTGCTGTTCACCATGATCCGGACGATCGGGCGGGCGACGAGTTCATCCAGGAGTTCGGCCAGGTAAGGATAAAGCGTCGGTTCGCCGCCGGAGAGCATCAGCACGTCCAGGCGCCCATTTTCGCGGGCAATCCGGGTGTCGATATTCGCGAGGACCTCGTCCAGTGGCGCCACCCCTTGGAGTTGAGGGCCGGAGGCGGTGAAGCAGGTGGGGCAACGCAGGTTGCAGTGCTCGATGACGTCCTGCAGCAGGAGGCACGTGTGCTGCGTCTGCATGGCGGGCAGACCGTACGCGTAGGCCTCCGGTATCTGGCGGTAATTGGCGGCCTGGTCCGGGATGTGTTGCTTGGTGGGTGCCTGCCACTTCTCCAGGTAGCGCAGAATTTCCGGTGACTCGTCGTACAGGGTGCGGACGAGGCCGTGGTCCGGGCAGCCGCGTTCGAGCCAGACCCGGCCATCGCGGACCAGCAGGACGCCGGAGAGGCGCCGCACCTGTGCGAGCGGAGGGTTTGTCTCGTGGCAGGAGGGGCAGAAGGCGGTGACGTACCGGTGGATGCGGTCTCCGCGCAGCGGCTGGCCGGGGCCTGGGAGTGTCCGCCCGGAAGAGGCCGGGTTCATATCCGGCTGCTCATCTGGGAGAGGGCCATGACGCAGATCCCGCCGCCGAGCAGGGTGAAGACTCCCAGACCGATCAGCAGCCCGGCACCCAGCCGGGATGTGCGCGGCCAGACTGCCAGGGCACCGGCGATTGCCAGGTACACGGCGATGGGGATGAAGACTGCAGGCCCGGCGAGGGGTGTCTTGTACCCTTCATCCGGTGCAATGCCGGCTGTTGTCCCGAAGTAGAGGGCATAGAGGGCAATAGCTCCTACCAGGATTCCGAGCAGAATGGGGAGGCCGCCGCCGCCCCCGGACTTGTTGGGCGGTTCCTCGTCCCGTGGCTCTGGGTTGTCATCGCTCATGCTGCTGCTCCCTCCACCTTCGGGCGGAGTGGTTTCCCGGATATCCGCTGCATCCGCCTGAGCAGCAGGGGGAGAATCACCAAAAAGGGCAGTGTCCGCCGGGAAGAGAACGGTGAAGGGTTCATATCCGGCCACCCGTCTGCGCGGCGAGGGCTCCGACGCATATTCCACCGCCGAGCAGGGTGAAGATTCCCAAGCCGATCAGTAGCCCGGCACCCCACCGGGACGTGCGGGGACGGACAGCCAGCACAATGGCCACCGCCAGAAAGACGGCGATTGGAATGAAGGCGTAAGGACCTGTCAGGAAAGGCATGGAAGCGGGCCCACGGAAAGCAATCGGTATCCCCACATAGATGGCATACAGGGCAGTAGTCCCGAGTAGGATTCCGTACCCCATGGGGCCGAGCGCTGGTTCGGAAGGTTCGTCCTCTTCGTGGGGCGATCGGCCGTCTTCCCTCATGCCACGGCTCCTTCCGTTTTCGGCCGGAGTGGCTTGCCGAAGACCCCCAGCATCCGCCAGAGCAGCAGGGGGAGAATCACCAGAAGGAACCATTGGGGACGGCTCATCCCCAGCCACAGCACCTCGTTGCCGCGGACGAATTCGACGCCGAAGCGAAACAAGGCATAGGAAGTCGCGTAGCAAATGAAGAGATCGCCGGATCGGGGCAGGAGGTCCCGGTAACGCCACATGAGGGCGAATGCGGCCGCGTGGAAGACGATTTCGTAGGCAAAGGAAGGGTGGAGTCCTACACCGGGAACTCCACCCAGAATCGCGGCCTGCTCGGACGTGAGTATGATCCCCCAGGCTCCGCCCGTCGGAGTGCCGGGCAGTTCAGTAAGGAGACAGCCCACCCGCCCGATGACCAGTGCCAGGGCGACCGCCGGCGCCAGCAGGTCCCCGGTGGACTCGCGGTAGCCGGTCAGCCGTTTACCCAGATGCACGCCTAACCATGCCCCGACCAGGCCGGCGAGGATGCTGCGGTCACCGTTGCCCCACCAATCCGCAAGGGAGACCTGCCGCGAAACATCCCACGTGAGAACCCTTGAACCGATGGCTCCGAAGGCGATCGCGAAACCCGCAATGGGCCACAATCGTGGGTCGGACAGGCCGCGCCGACGCTTTTCATAGGCGTAGAACAGGAGGGCTGTGAGGATTCCCAGCCCCAACAAGCCGGCGTGCACCAGCCCGTCTCCCGCGAAGGGAAGCCCGATCATGAGCAGAGTGTAGCAGCAGCCATTTCAAACATCCGGTCTTATTCCAGACGTTTGCGGGAATAGTGTGGACGTTTTACCGAACGGGCGGCCGGATAGGTCGCGCTTAGAGATCGTGCGGACAAATTTCAGTGCCAGCCAGCCCTGGTGTTCCCTGGCCGAAGGAGGGTTCGTCGGCGCTTCCTGCCCAGATGACGCCGCCGCCGGGGCAGGGCATCACGTCAAACGCCCGGCCGTTAAGGTGCGCCCGCACGTGGCGCCCGTCATCCTCGACCACTTCCCAGCCCGCGGCTGGCAGCGCTCCACGATAATGCTGCAGCACGTCGCCGTCTCCCGGGAGCACAAACCAGTCCCGTGGTTCTCGTTCAGCCGATCGCTGAAGGAACACGGTGGCGTCCTGCCGTCGCGCACCCTGTCCTGCAGGTACCACTACATCTAGCCAGCCACCGCTGCCTTCGCCCCCTGCTTGGCCGCCATCCACTCGTTCAGCCACGGGGCCCGGACGCAGGAGGTGATCCGGCAGTCGGCCACGAAGGTTCCCTTCGCGCCGGCATCGATCCAGTCCTGAAGCGCGGAAAGGTCAGTCAGGGACCGGATGATTGCGGACTCGGCACCCAGCGCCCGCCCAACAGCAGCGAAGTCCACCTCGGGGATCAGCATCGGTTTCTCGGTCAGGCCCTGGGAGCCGTACTGGTGGATTTCGGCTCCGTAGGCGGCATCGTTGTAGATGACCACAATCGCGCTGCGAGCGGCGCCAATCAGCGATTCGAGGTCCGAGAGGCCCATCAGGAAACCGCCGTCCCCGGAGGCGAGCACCAGGGTGCGGCCGTCCTCCACCGCGCGGGCTGCCCCGACGGCGCTGGCAAGGCCCAGCCCGATGGACTGGAACGCGGTCCCCACCATCACCAGGTCCTGCGGCCGCGGAATGTTCCAGTACATGGGTGCCCAGCCGACGAAGTGCCCGCCGTCCTGGACCACCGTGCGGTGCTCCGGCAGCACCGCATCCAGTGCCGTAGCCAAGGCGCGCGGGTCCAGCCGTCCGTCCACAGTCTCGTCCGAGCCTGCCGCATGCCCCGGCCCTGAGGCCAGGCGCCGGCGGGCTTCCGCGCGCCATACGTCCGGGCGGGCACCCGCCGATGCACCGTCGTCGAGCATGCCCAGGAGGCGCGAAGCGGCAGACTTCACGTCCGCGCTGACGAACGTATCCACCCGGGGGTGCGTCGGCTGCAGGGCGGCGTCGATCTGGATGACGGTGCTGTCCGGGCCGAGCAGGTGCCCGAACCGCATGGTGAAGGGGCTCAGGCTTGCCCCGGCCACGAGGACAACATCGGCCTCGCCCATGAGCCCGGCCGCGGTGTCGGTGCCGAAACCGCCGGCCACACCCAGGTACCCCTCGCCGTTGAGGAGGTTGAGCGCCAGGGCGGTTCCGGCGGTCAGTGCGCCTAGGCGGTCGGCGAGCTCGCGGAGCTCAGGGCCGGCTCCGGCGAGGTGCGCACCGCGGCCGGCCAGGATCAGCGGCCGCTTCGCCCCGGCGAGCAGGCGCGCTACCTGCCCCAGGCCGCCGTCGACGTCGTCAGTCACCGTTGGTGCCAGCGGCGCCGGAAGCTCTTCGTCGTCCGCCTCGAGTGCCGCGAGGTCGTAGGGGATGGCAATCACGACGGCGGTGCGCTTGGTGAGTGCGTACTCCACCGCCTGCCGGGTGATAGCGCCCGCGTCGCTGCGGGTGACGGTGAAGGTGGCCGCGCCGAGGCCCGTGGCGATGGCCGCCTGGTCTACGTCCTGGGGCCGGGCGCCGCTGCTCGGGGCGTCGCCGGTGACCAGCACCACGGGGATCTGGGCCTGGACCGACTCTGCGAGGGCGGTGAGTGCATTGGTGTAGCCGGGGCCGTAGGTGGTGGTGCCCGCGGCGAGGCGACCCGACGTCCGGTAGTAGGCGTCGGCCGCGGCGATGGCGGCGCCTTCATGGCGGACGGGGGAGAAGCGGAGACCCAGCTGTTCCGCGGCATCCAGGAAGTAGACGTTGCCGTTGCCCATCACGCCGAAGACATCGGTGACGTAGCTGCCGAGAACCTGCGCGACGCGGCCTGAGACGGTGAGAGTAGTCATGCAGGAATCTTGTGGGCTGGTTCACAGATGAGCAAGAGAGTTGATTCAGAGTGGGATATTTGGCAGGCGAAGGCCCGTAGGAGTGAAAATTTGCCCACCTGTGGCACGCATCACTGCAAGCCGCTAGTGTTCCCCGGGCGGCGGCGTCTCCCGCTCAACGAGTTTCCGGAACGTCTCCAGCTCGCCCTGAAAGCTGCCTTGATACGAGCCGGTCGCGAAGATCCGGCCGAAAATCGCGGACACGAACCCGCGGGTCACAATGACCTGGTCGATGCGGGTGCCCGCGTCATCGGCGGTGAACGTCACATCGGACTCGCCCTTCAGGATGGCGTTGCCGAAGCGGGTGCGGATGTGGCGGGGCCGCTCGGCCGCGAGGACCTCGGTGGCGCTCGCCATCCGACCGAACTGCACCGTGTAGCGGCTGCCGGCCTCATCGACAGGGCCGACGCGGTGGGTCACGCCGGTGACTCCGCCGATCCATTCATGGAACCGGTCGGGATCGGTCCAGGTTGCGAAAACCCGCTCGGGAGGCGCTGCGACAAACGTGGACAGCCGGTGCGTTGGCATGTGTTCAGTATGCGCTCACCGGCACGCGGAGGCGAGGGTCACGGCTCACCCGCAGGCCCGGAAATCACGACGCAGCACGCCACCGGACGTGGTTAGCCCGCTGCGCGGGATTCCTGTTCCGTGAGCCGGTTCAGGAGGCCGTCGTAGCGGGGCGGCATGAGTTCCAGGACGGAGATGGCCGTGCTGGTCCGCTGGATGCCCTCGATTTCCAGGATCTGGTTGGTGATGCGGTAGAGATCGGCCGTGCTGCGGGCCACCACCTTGGCCATGAGGTCCGCGTCGCCGGTGGTGGCGTGCACCTCGATGACCTCGGGGATGGCGGCGAGCCCGTCCTCCACGGCACCGGTCCGGGTCTGGCTGATGGACAGCGAGAGGAAGGCCATCAGGTCGTAGCCCAAAGCGGCGGGATCCAGCCTGCGGCTGAAGGAGCGGAGCGCGCCGCTGCGCTCGAGCCGTGCCAGCCGGGCGTGGACGGTGTTACGTGCGACGCCGAGTGTCCGGGAGAGTGCCAGGGCGCTGGCTTCGGGATCCTTGTCCAGGGCGAGGATGATCCTGCCGTCGAGGGAATCCAGGGTGCGGGCGTTCGTGATGGTCATATTGTCACCAGAGTCAGTCGAGGTTGAGCAGAAGTCCCAATGTGATGAGGGTATCTTGCATTGTGGGCGGGGTCACAATCATGATCGGTCCTCATGACCCGTGATCAGCTTCTGACCGCACCGGACACCGCGCTCCCCGCCCTTCGTGGCGCCGTGGCCGGACTTCCGCCCTACGTCCCGGGCCGGCGCAGCGCCGGCGCGGACATTGCGGCCCTCGCCAGCAACGAAAGCCACTACGAACCGCTGCCCGCTGCCGCCGCTGCGGTGGCCGCAGCGGCCGGCACCATGAACCGCTACCCGGACAGCGCCGCCGTCGAACTCCGTGAACGGCTGGCCCGCCACCTGGGCGTCACCGCCGAAGAGGTGGCCGTGGGACCCGGCAGCGTGGGCGTCCTCCAGCAGATCATCACCGGCCTGTGCGACGCCGGGGATGAGGTGATCTTCGCGTGGCGCTCCTTCGAGGCCTACCCCATCCTGGTGGAGCTGGCAGGCGCCCGGCCGGTCCGCATTCCGCTGGACGACGCCGAGGGCCACGACCTCGATGCCATGGCCGTGGCCGTCACTGACCGCACGAAGGTGATCCTGCTGTGCACCCCGAACAATCCCACCGGCGTGCCGATCAGCCATGACCGCATCGAGGGCTTCCTGCAGTCCGTCCGCCCGGACATCCTCGTGGTGATCGACGAGGCCTACGTGGAATACGCCGAAGCGGGCATCGGCCCGGATTCCCTGGCGCTCTACCGCCGGTTCCCGAACGTGTGCATCCTGCGCACCTTCTCGAAGGCGTACGGGCTCGCCGGCCTGCGCGTCGGGTACGCGATTGCGACGGCGGCAATCGCCGAAGGTTTGCGCCGCACCGCCCTGCCGTTCGCCGTGAGCGCGCTGGCACAGAAGGCGGCCATCGCTTCGCTGGACGCGGGGGAGGAGATGGAAGCCCGCGTTTCTGCGGTGAAGCAGGAGCGCGCCCGGATGGCCGCGCAGCTGGAGGCCCAGGGCTGGAAGCTGCAGCCGAGCCAGGGCAATTTCCTGTGGATCCGTGCGGATGAAGTTTTGCTCGCGAGGCTGGTGGCCGCGTTCGACGCCGCCGGCATCCTGGTCCGGGCGTACCAGGGGGACGGCGTGCGGATCACCGTGGCCGATCCCGCCTCCAACGACCGCGTGCTCCGGCTTTTGGAAGCCCACGCACCTTCGACAATCGACTGACATTTTTACCAACCCGTTCCACCCACAACCAGAGGAATCCCCCATGGAACAACAGACAAAGACGTCTGGCCGCGCACTGGGCGCGGCACTCAAACCCCGCCAGCTCACCATGATGGGGCTCGGAAGCGCCATCGGCGCGGGCCTGTTCATCGGCTCCGGCGCGGGCATCCAGGCCGCGGGGCCGGCCGTGCTGATCTCCTACCTCGTGGCCGGCACCCTCATCATCCTGGTGATGTGGGCCCTCGGCGAGATGGCCGCCGCCAATCCGGACAGCGGTGCCTTCTCCGTCTACACCGCCAAGGCCTACGGACCGGTGGCCGGCGCCACGGTGGGCTGGCTCTGGTGGATCCAGCTGGTGGTGGTCATCGCCGCCGAAGCGCTCGGCGCGGCCGGCCTGCTGGCCACCATCTTCCCCGCCCTGCCGGTGTGGCTGATGGCCTTCGTCTTCATCGTGGTGCTCACCGCCGTGAACCTCACCAGTGTGAAGAACTTCGGCGAGTTCGAGTTTTGGTTCGCCCTGCTCAAGGTGGCGGCCATCGTCGTGTTCCTGCTGGTGGGCTTCGCACTGCTCTTCGGCTTGGTACCGGGTGTGCAGTCGCCGGGCCTGGGCAACTTCATGGGTGCGGGCTTCGCGCCGAGCGGTTTCGCAGGGATTGCCACAGCCCTGTTTGTGGTGGCGTTCGCGTTCGGTGGCACTGAGATTGTGTCCGTGGCGGCAGCTGAGACGGCTGAGCCGGCCCGCAGCGTGAAGAAGGCAGTCCGGACGGTGCTGTGGCGCATCCTCATCTTCTACATCGGCGCGATCTTCATCATCGCGGCAGTGGTTCCCGTGGGTTCGGCCGGGCTGAAGAGCCCGTTCGCCGCGGTTCTGGAGGCCGCCGGCATGCCCGGCGCGGCCACCGCCATCACCCTGGTGGCCGTCGCGGCGCTGCTCTCCGCCCTCAACGCCAACCTTTACGGTGCTTCGCGGATGGCGTTCTCCCTTGCGGAGCGCGGTGAAGCTCCGCGTTGGCTCGCTTCGGTGTCTTCGGCGCGGGTCCCGGTTGTGGCAGTCCTGGCCAGCGTGGCCTTCGGTGTGGTCACGGTGGTGCTGGAGCTGATGTTCCCTGAGATGGTCCTCGGCGTTCTGCTCAACATCGTGGGCTCGACCTGCCTGCTGGTGTGGACGTCAGCGCTCCTCGCCCAGCTGGCGCTGCGCCTCCGCGCCGACCGCGAGGGGACGGAGCTTCCCTTGCGCATGCCCGGCTTCCCTTGGCTCACGGTGTTCGGTCTGGTCATCCTGGCGGCGATCTTCACGGTTGGGTTGGTCGGCGAGGATTCGCGTCCGCAGCTCCTGAGTACGTTCGGGCTTGTGGCGGTTCTGGCGGTGGGGTGCTGGGTGAACCAACGGAACCGGAAGGTTGCGGCCGTTGTTGAGCCGTCGGACGGTGCCAAGCAGTCGGTGCTTATCGACTGAATTAGCTGCCGCGAACTACATCGCGGGTTGCGTGAACGCGGATGGCGCGTCCGGCTTTGGCCGGGCGCGCCTTTGCCTTTAATGCCCGACTAATGGACCCGTGCCGATTCCTTAGGAGAGAGGCATGAGTAGTCGAAGGGCTCGGAGGGACGTCGACGGTGGTGGAGATCCCTGACGTTGTTCCCGCCGAGATGAAACCGTTCCTGCGGGTGAGTCCATGGCATCCAACTAAGTCACGGGAAACTGATTCTAAACCGGTAAGACTGCGGAAACTGCTCGGCGATTTTAGGACAAGGCCCATTCAATAAATGGCATTTCAGATCTAAACTCAAATATCGAGGCCAAATTGCTGAGAGTGACAACGTAGTCACAGTTCGTGTGAAAGGGGAACACGATGAGCACTGGTGTTACACCTCCACCAGCACCCAAAGAGCCGGCTGAGAGCGTAGGACAAAAAAAGCCCTTCTGGAAGAAAAAACGATTCATCATTCTGGCTGGGATCGTCGTGTTCTTGGTTATCGTTGGTGCGTGCACCGGCGGCAACCGGCAACAGTCGGGTTCCTCCATTGAACCGGCCCCCACGTCCACGGCAGGGCAGACTACAGCCCCTGCTAGTGAACCGGCTGCAGCTCCCCCCGCGCCCGCGCCGCCCGCAAAAACTGAACCAGAAGGGACAGCCGCGCAGTTGCAGGCCCTGGCAGCGGCGAAGGGTTACTTAGTCTCAGGTATTGGATTCTCGCAGGCTTCACTCATCGCACAGCTCACGTCGAGCTACGGCAACCAATTCGCGCAAGCCGACGCCGAATGGGCCGTCGCTCACTCCGGTGCAGACTGGAACGAGCAGGCGCTCAAGGCCGCAAAGGGTTATTTGACCTCAGGTATCGGGTTCTCACAAGCCTCGCTGACCGCGCAGTTGACTGCGGCGTCCGGCAACCAGTTCACTCAAGAGCAGGCAGAGTACGCTGTCGCCAATTCTGGTGCGGACTGGAACGAACAGGCCGTCAAGGCTGCGAAGGGTTATATGAAATCAGGTATGGGCTTCTCACGCCAGAGCTTGATCGACCAACTAACGAGCCCATACGGCAACCAGTTCACCCCAGAGCAGGCCCAGTACGCTGCGGACCAAGTGGGGCTAGCGTAACTCGCTAGTTTTCAGCCACTGACGGCGTCCATGCCTGACCACGGGAGAGCGCGAGTTTTAGTTCCCGCCCGCCGGCCTCCTCCAGCACCCCGGAATCACCCACCACCACCAGCAGGCTCCGTGCCCGCGATAGCCCGACGTAGAGCTGTTCCCGGGCCCTGCTCATGTCCTTGAACCCGTTGACGCACAGAACAACAACAGACCGTTCCAGGCCCTTGAACCCCAGCACATGGCCGTAAAACTCACCGTCGTTGGCGTGGAAGTCCCGCCAGTACTCCTCCGTGGCGCCCCGCTCGAAATAGTCCAGGTGGATGGGGTGACGGTCCTTGGTGGTGAGGAGAGCGATCTGGTTGTTCGCCCAGCCCTCGTCGATCAGCGCATTCAAGCAGTCCTCCGCGATGCCGAGGGCATCCCCGGTGGGGCAGTCCACGAAGCGTACCGGCAGGCCGGTGCTGCCGCGGGGCTTGAAGTATTCGCCGGCGAAGGGCCTGAACGTCTCAGCGATCTTAACGGTGTTGCGGAGGTTGTCGTCGACGTGGATAGGCACCAAGGTCGCCATCGGCCCGTTGGTGAGGTCCGCCGTCGCACCTCCCCAGCGCTGGTAGACGTCCTGCCGGTCATCCATAAATGCGTAGACCTCACCCGCGGAGGGATCGGTGGTGCAGGCGAGAAGCGCGTCCCACCACAGGGGCGCGAAGTCCTGCGCTTCGTCGACGACGACGGCGTCCAGCCGCTCATGCGGCGCCATTCCCGCTGCCAGCTCCTTCAGGAGGCGGGGCATCTCGACGTCGAAGTAGTCCTGCCCGGAACCGTCCGGAACGCCGAGTCCGCGCACGTATTCGTGGAACTCGCCCGTGAACACCGGCTTGGCTTGGCGCCAGGGTGCGACGCGGTCCTGAAGGTATTGCCCCAGGCCTTTGTTGTAGCAGAAGAGACCTACGCGGTTGCCTTGTTTGCTGAGCATGCGGGCCTTTTCGACGGCGAGCCAGGTCTTTCCGCTGCCGGCGCCGCCGGTGAAGCGGATGCGGGGGAGCGACCGGGTGGCCTGGAGCAGTACGGACTGGCGCTCAGTGAGGTGGTCCTGCGCTGCCTCGTCCTCCTGCGAGGTGGTGGAAGGTACGACGGCGGTGTCCAGGTTTCCGCCCAGCTTGCGGACGATGCGTTCCAGGAAGGCCGGGGCAAGAGGGGAGGCTCCGCCGCCTTCGTTTTCGATGGCCTGGCGGACGAGCTCGGCGGGTGACTTGCTCTCCGCCTGGTCGAGGATGAGCGGCCGGGGGCAGCCGGCCATGGCCCAGTCGCCCGGCACGTCGGTATAGGGAAGGCTGACCATGTAGACGCAGCGGCTGCTCAACCGCGTTCCGAGCTGGTCTTCAAGCCAGTTCTTGAGGGCGTGGAGTGAGCTTTGGGACTGTGCCACAGGGCTTTGGATCCTGCGCTTCTGGCTGCGGTCAGACTGGTACCACTGCCCGTCCGTGATGCTGACCTGGCCGCCCTTTATCTCGATGGCGGCCATGCCAACGTTGGGCCAGAGGACCAGCAGGTCAATCTCGTATTCGTTCCGGCCATCGCGGACGTGGACCGAGTGGGCCAGAACGCAGTCGTCGGGGAGGCTGTTCCGCAGGGCGGTCCAGACTGCCTTTTCCGCGTGGTGTCCTTCGCCGAACTCCGGTTCGTCCGGAATGCACCTCATGCAGTTCCCTCAGCAGCCATCCGCAGACGCTCAATGTCGTCGGGGTAGCTTAGAGCCAGTGATGGACGGGTGCCGTGGGCACTGGGATGTCTCAGGAAGCAGATAAGTCTGTCCCGACCGCCGATCGTCATCCTGAAGAGATTCTGGTCCTGGCCCGGCATTCCCACTTCGGTGTACTTCCCGAAAAGTGGGCGGTCCTTGAACACATCGGAATACGCAAGCTTTAGTGTGTGCGCTGCTTTGCTGCCGACCACCACAACCAACTCTGCTGGCGACGCGGCCAGTATGCGGTCCATGTGTTTAGAAGCGCAAAGCGCTGCCGCCTCGACGACGCCCTCCTCTTTGTTGGACTTGCAGTGGACGACTTCGGTCATGACTGACTGCTCGTACCACGGCTTTTCTGTACCCAACAGAGCCACTGTTTGCTGCTCAACCCACCCCCAGTAGGGTTCGGGAGTTCCCCATGCCGGCCCGCCTTCTGTGTCCACCTTTCGGTGCCGGCGATCCACGACCCATCCGTGCGCCGGGTTGAACCGGTTGACCATAAAATCGGCAATGTCCGCGTCTCGCCAGTCAACGGTGGGGTACTTCTCGGCGATGCGCTTAGCGCGCCACTTGGATGCAGGGTTGCCGGCGCTGATGGCCGGGTTCGACGACAAATAGACGATGCGGGCGGCCGCCAGGTTTCCGGCCCAGGCTTCGGGCACTTGAAACGGCCCGTCGAACGCATTCTGAGAGTCCACTATCTTTCGGCAAGGGTGACGGAGGGGCTCATTCGTCTCCGTGTCCGCACGTACGAGCTCACTGCAACGGGCTACGCTCAATGCGAGTTCGTCCAGGTAAAGGGCCATAATGACTCCGGTTTTTCTTATTTCGCGGTGCGGGCGAGTGCCTGCGTGGCTATCTGCTTGCCGTTCATCCAAAGGACAGCATCCGCCGCAATGCCCTACGTGTCAGGCTGGAACGGTACCAGGGGGTCATAGCAAGTCCGTTTAATCGCGTGGGGCGAGAACCAGGAAATCAGTAATCATGTCCAGTCCGGTTTTGAGTGCAGTACGCGAAGA
>JAHFUZ010000045.1 GCA_023264815.1 Arthrobacter sp.
AGGTGTCACTCAAACGATGTGCACCTACTATCTATGCGCTACCGGAACAGAGGTGAGGGCTCCATGTAACCAGTCATCCTGAGGTCTCGAATGTGCTCGTTGAGTAGCTATCCTGCAACCGGATTCTCAAGCGGGCACGCATCATCGAGAAAGGACACGCACAACGACTACCAATGTTAGCTTGAACCCGGCCCTAGGGTCAAAATAGGTGAGCCGGACAGTATTCGCTTGCCGCCGGCCTGACTCAAGCAGGGGGACGCGATGACGTTTACGGGCTACGCCGGCTCGACGGTGCCACTGTTTGCGGCTGGCATCGGACTCCTGGGACTTATTCTTTCACCTGTCGTTGAGCTGCTGATTGCCAGGCTCCTCCCTCGCTTTGGCGGACTGCCCGTTACACGCGTACGGATCACGACGGCGGCGATCACCGGCGTTCTCTGCAGTGCCTTTGCATACCGGTTCGGAGCGGAACCCACACTCGCGGCTTTTGTTCTGCTCGCCGTTGTCGGGGTGCAGCTGGCCAGAATTGACATTTCGCTCCATTTGCTGCCTAACCCTCTGGTTATGTCCCTCCTAGTTGGGGGCTTCGCATGCCTTTTGCTGGCGAATATTGGCGGATCCCAGTGGACAGAGCTGCTGCGCGGTGTCGCCGGCGCGGGGATTCTCTTCTTCTTTTACCTCATCTTGGCGCTAATTTCCCCCTCTGGCATGGGAATGGGGGACGTGAAGTTCGCGGCACCAATCGGCCTTTACCTAGGGTACTTAGGCTGGAGTCATCTCCTGTACGGCGGCCTCCTGGGATTCGTCCTCAATGGATTCGTCACCATCCTTGCCCTCCGCAGGAACCGCTCAGAACCTGCCTCCGAGGTGCCTCACGGGCCTTCCATGCTCCTTGCTGCGGCGGGCATTGCCGTCTTCACTCCCTAAGCAGCGACGCTCTTCCAGGCGGCAAGCGTCACGGCGTGCCGCCACATGCAAGTAGTAGCGTGCGTACATACCTGCCTACTGCGAGTACTTAGGATCGCATTTCGAGTACGACCTTGAAATGGCCCGGTAAAAGTCGAGTACCTCCACGCATTGTTGCCGAAACGCCCAAGTGACAATCTCTTCTTAGCGAAGTCCAGCAACCGCTAAGAAATATGGGGGCAGCTGGAAATTCGTTGAAACATCACAAAAATCACTTTCATCGAATTAAGGAAAAACAATGACTTCCCTCCTGGTCTCAATGACTGCATTCATTGCCGGCATCAAAGATCGTCTCTCTTCAGAAAAAGGTGCAACCGCAACGGAATACTCGCTGCTGATCGCATTCATCGCCTTCATCATCATTGTGGGCGTTTCCCTTTTCGGCACGGCCCTCAGCAACTGGTTCTCCACCCTCGGCACCACCGTCACGAGCTGGAAGGCACCCTAGTCGGCTGATCATCCAGCGTGGGCCGCTCTCGCCGGTGGCGGGAGCGGCCCACTCCATTTAGCGGCAACCTAATTCAGGGGGAACGTTGAAGAAGCGCGGAAAACACAAAACAGAGCACTCGCTCGGCGCGGTCGCTGTCGAGTTTGCACTCGTAGCACCTGTTCTTCTCTTGTTGATCGCCGGCATTGTGGAGTTTGCCCACGGGTACAATATACAGATTTCTGTAACCCAGGCAGCGCGCGAGGCGGCACGAAACTTTGCCATCAGCAGCAATCTGACCGAAGCGTCCAAGGCCGGGACAGATGGCGCTCCTGGTCTTACAGCGGCGAAATTTAGTTTTACTCCAAGCCTTTCAGCTTGTGAACCGGGAAAGAACGTAACTATGACGGTGACGTATGCAGCGAACTCGGTCACAGGATTTGCACTGGTAATGCAGGGTAAGTCCATTGCGGTCGCCAAGAACTTCACAGTCACAGGGGTAGGAGCTATGGCATGCGGCGGTTAAAGCTGGCGCGAAGAGTTGCCGCGAAGAATGAGAACGAGCGGGGAGTAGCTGGCGTCCTGGTGGCGTTGATGATGCTAGTTCTTATTGGCGCCGGCGCCCTCGCCGTGGACGTAGGCCAGATATACGCCGAAAGAGCGCAGCTTCAAAACGGAGCAGACGCTGCTGCATTGGCGGTAGCCAGGAAATGCCACAAAACGGGGTGCGATCAGGCCACTGCGGACGCCATGGCGAAGGAGCTTGCGAATGCGAACGCGAACGATGGAGGATCCAAGGTCCTTACACCTGTAGATCTAACGCAACCCAAACGGGTCACCGTAAGTACGTCTACGGCCCAAGGTAAGGACGGCCCGGGTTTCTTGAGCAAGATGTTCGCCAGCGCGTTGAACGCACCGGCAGCTTCAGTCGGCGCCTATGCCATTGCGGTTTACGGCCCCCCGAGCAGTGGCGGAGGGTTTCCGCTCACATTCTCGAACAAATGCTGGGACCTCGCCGGGGGCAAAGAAACGGGGGATCTTCAGAAGGTTTCGTGGAAGCCCGGCACCACGTGCACCAACCCGTCCGGCACGGTGGTTTCTGGTGGCTGGGGTTGGCTCAAGGATCCCGACAACGACTGCTACGCAGTTACCTCCACGGGCAACACCGCTGGAAGTGATCCAGGCAACGACAAGCCTGACCAATGCAAAACAGTTCTTCAAGGTTGGATCGCAACCCTCAATGCCGGCGGCAAGGTTGATGTTCCGTTCCCGGTTTTTGATACGACCACCGGTACGGGCAACAACGCGATCTATCACATCATCGGGTACGCAACGTTCGAAATCTGGGGCTGGAAGTTCGGCAACAACGATGTTTACGAATACCACAACAAAGCTACCGACCCCTCCATGAACACTGCACTGTCATGCAGCGGCGGAAACGATCGATGCATTATCGGCAAGTTCGTCAAGTTCGAAAAAATCGCATCGGGCGGGGGTGGTGGCGTAGGCGGAGCTGACCTAGGCACCGCGGAAATCCGCCTTGTCACCAAATAGAAAATACTAAGGGGATACAGTGAAAACTCGCCTACTGGGAGGCATCGCGGCGCTGCTTGTGGCCATAATTGGGACCGTCTTATTGGTCACATATGTCCAGGGTGCAGACAAGCGTGCACTCGCCAACACAGAAACCGAAGACGTCTACGTAGTCCAGAAACCCATCGCGGCGGGAACGCCAGCCGCAGAGCTGGGTGACGCAGTTCGCCGGCAGTCGGTCCCGAAGGCCGCTCTCGCAACCGGAACCATCACCGAACTTTCGAATCTCGGCTCCAAAGTAACAGCCCTCGCGCTGGTGCCTGGAGAACAGTTGTTGGACAGCCGCATGGTTGATCCGGGCTCCTTTATGGGTCCTGCCCGAGTCGCCGTACCGGACGGGATGCAGGAATTCACGCTTCGCCTACCCATCGAACGTGTCGCGGGCGGCAAGATCACTGCCGGCGACACCGCAGGTATCTTTATCTCTCTCGACGAATCCGCGACCGATCCGGCAAACGGCGCTGTGACGACGAAGTCCAGTGGTACGCAACTTACGTTCCACAAGGTCCTCGTGACTGCGGCCCAATTCAGTAACGGAGCCGCAGCACAGCCTGAGTCCACGAACCAGTCCGCTGCATCCGATGGCGCCCTTACCAAAGCCTCTGAGACTAAGAGTGACGGTACCTACCTCATAACGCTCGCCAGGAACTCCGTGGACGCAGAGAAGATCATTTACGCCGTTGAATACGGCAAGGTCTATCTCTCCAAGGAGCCTGCCGATGCTGTGGAAGGTAATTCCGGGATTGTTGATAAGACGAAAGTATTCCGATGAGCCGCTTTGTAGCCATAACGCCAAATGCTGACTTCGAGCGGCGTGTCCGCCTAGCTGCTGCCGGCATGAGCGGTTCACTTCACCACTTCAACGCCGACTACCTTCCGGAGAGCCCGGACGAAGTGTTCCGTCAGTTGGTAGGCGAGCCGCCCGAAATCTTCGTTCTTGGGCCCGGCCTGCCAATTGCCGACTCACTCAAGTTCGCAGCCGTCATGGACCTCCAGTATCCAGAGATCAGCATCGTTCTGGTCGCCGACGAGGATCCCGAGGTGGTAATCCAGGCCCTGCGCGCTGGCGTCAGGGACGTGCTGGGACCGGAAGCAGACGTGGACACCGTACGCATCATCATGGAGCGTGCCAGCCTTGCAGCCGCCGGACGCCGTCGAGGCCTCATGCCAAGCAGCTCCGAGCATCAGGAACACCATCGAGGGGGGCGCATCGTTGCAGTGATGTCACCGAAAGGTGGTGTGGGCAAAACAACGATCGCCACAAACCTCGCAGTGGGACTCGGCAAGACGTACCCGATGGGCGTGGTTATCGTCGACCTGGATCTGCAATTTGGCGATGTTGCCAGCGGACTCCTATTGGAACCTGAGCACACCATTACCGAAGCAGTGGTGGGGGCAGCCAGCCAAGACTCGATGGTTCTCAAGACCTACCTCAGCGTTCATCCGGCCGGCATTTATGCTTTGTGCGGGCCGCGGAATCCGATCGAGATGGACAAAATCTCAGGTGAGCATGTGTCACACCTCCTGTCGCAACTGCAACAGGAATTTCAGTTCGTCATCGTGGACACGGCGCCAGGGCTAGGCGAGCATGTGCTGGCCACCCTCGAACTGGCCACCGATGCTGTTTGGGTTTGCGGTATGGACATTCCCAGCATCCGAGGACTGAGGACCGGAATCAAGATACTGTCCGAACTCGATCTATTGCCTGAACGCAGGCATGTTGTCCTCAACATGGCCGATCGCAGAGCGGGACTCTCGCTCCAGGACGTCGAGGCCACGATCGGCGCCCCCGTCGACGTAGTCCTGCCCAAGTCACGCAGTCTTCCCTTCTCAACAAACAAGGGAGTCCCGCTTCTCCAGGATGGCACTCGGGACCCCGCCACTAAGGGTTTGCGGCAATTGGTAGATCGGTTCAAACCGGATTGGGACGCCAGACCACACAAGAAGCTCCACAGAAGGGCGGTAGTACAGTGAACCTCGCACGCCGGCTGGAACAACTCAGGGGCAGCAGCCCAGATGCGCCTGATACCGAAAGCACCGAAACGCGTTCCGCTGAGAGCGTCTTTGCAGCACCGGCCACGTTAGGCAAGATGCACGAAGCAATGGCAGCGGAGACGGCGAGTTCTGTGGCCGTTCTGGAACTGCCACAAACGACGGCTAATGCCAGTGAAGCACTTAGCGCGCTGAAGGAGCGTGCCAGCCAAGCACTGTTCGAACGGCTGGGATCGCGCATCACAGACTCGTCCTTGGAAGACTCGGAACTACACCAGTTCGTCAAGGACGAACTCAAGATCGTCGTCGACGAAGAGCAGGTTCCTCTCTCGAACAGTGAGCGGCAGCGGCTCATCCGTGAAATTACGGATGATGTCCTGGGCCATGGACCGATCCAACGATTCCTGGACGACCCCTCAGTCACCGAAGTAATGGTGAACCGCTTTGACCAGGTCTATATCGAGCGCAACGGTCAGCTCTCCGCAACGGATGTGAAGTTCACATCCGACGAAGCTCTGCGTCGCGTCATCGAAAGAATCGTCTCCCGCGTCGGGCGGCGAATTGACGAATCGTCGCCCCTGGTTGATGCCCGCCTCGCCGACGGCTCTCGAGTCAATGCGATCATTCCGCCCTTGGCTGTCAACGGGCCCGCCCTCACGATCAGAAAATTTGGCGGCGACGCCCTCACAGTCCAAAAGCTCATCTCGTATGGCAGCCTCTCTCCGGAAATGGCGGAACTACTGCAGGCCTGCGTGCTGGCGCGGATGAACATCATCGTTTCCGGTGGCACCGGCACCGGAAAAACAACGCTACTGAACGCACTATCCTCCTTCATTCCAGCTTCTGATCGAATCGTCACCATCGAAGATGCTGTAGAACTCCAACTCCAGCAGGAACACGTCATCCGTCTGGAGAGCCGGCCTCCCAACATCGAAGGCAAGGGCGAAATCGCCATCCGTGATTTGGTCCGGAACTCACTTCGCATGAGGCCTGACCGGATCGTGGTCGGCGAAGTCCGCGGTGGTGAGTGCCTGGATATGTTGCAGGCAATGAACACTGGCCACGATGGCTCGCTCTCCACCGTTCACGCCAACTCCCCGCGTGACGCAATCTCCCGCCTCGAGACCCTTGTCCTGATGGCTGGTATGGACATCCCGCTTCGTGCTGTTCGTGAGCAGGTATCGTCGGCGGTGAACCTGATCGTGCACATTTCGCGGCTCCGCGATGGTTCACGCCGAATTACCCACATCACCGAGGTTCAGGGCATGGAAGGAGACATCGTAACTCTTCAGGACGCCTTCGTCTTCGACTACTCCGCTGGGGTCGACGCGCACGGCAAGTTCCTCGGCAAACCAATTCCTACAGGGGTTCGTCCGCGGTTCACCGATAGGTTCATCGAACTCGGGATTCACATCTCACCGAACGTCTTCGGGGCGACCGCTGCCAGGGGGCGATAACTGTGTTGCCGGAATTACCTTCAGGAATCCTGGTCACTGGGCTGGTCCTTGTCTACCTTTCGGCCGGGCTGATATTCGCCGTTGTCCTCAAGCCAAAGCAGGGAGTGCCGCTCTCAAGGCGCAGGCCCGATGCACAGGAAAAGTTTACCGGTCTTACAAAACTCACGGCCCAGGCTGTGGGCAGCCTGAACAAGCGACTCAGACGGCGGGGAACAGGACGTCTTTCAGTTGAACGGTTTGAGCAGGCAGGGTTGAAGCGCCAGCCGGGCGATTACCTCCTGATGGCTGGGGCCATCACCTTCACCGGCACCGTCATTGGTTTTCTGCTCGGCGGAATCTTCATGGCAGTCCTTCTCCTCTTGGCTACCCCCATGGGACTCTACGGCGTGTTGAATCTACTTCGCGCACGCCGCCGCCGTAAGTTCGACGATCAGGTTCCGGACACACTGCAGATGTTCTCAGGTGGACTTCGCGCCGGTCACAGTCTGCTCCGTTCCATCGATGCCGCCGCGCAAGAGAACCAGGCACCGATGTCGGAGGAGCTCAGCAGGATCGTGAACGAAACGAGGATTGGCCGTGACCTCGGCGAATCCATTACAGATGTAGCCGAGCGTACTCAGAGCGAAGACTTCCACTGGATAGCGCAGGCCATCGATATCCACCGCGAAGTCGGCGGTGACCTCGCTGAAGTTCTTGACCACTTGGGTGAAACCATTCGTGACCGCAACCAACTGCGCGGACAAGTACGGGCACTCAGCGCGGAAGGGCGAATGTCTGCCATTGTCCTCATGGCGCTCCCCGTCGTCATGTTTTTTGGACTACTGCTGACGAATGAGCTATTCGCCCACACCTTCACGGCCACCGTGCCGGGATACATCATGATCGCCGCAGTCATCGTCTTGTTGAGTGCTGGCGGATTCTGGCTCAACCGGCTCATTCAGCCGAAGTTCTAGGAGGAAGAGATGCAGCCGATTGCATACGCGGCGGTTCTAGCCATCATCGTCCCTATTTCATTGATGATGTGGCTGGCCTTCACTGGGGACCGGGCTGGGATTCGGAACATCCAGACCAATCTGGGGCTCGGGCGGAAGACCAACACAGCACGCACTGCCAATGAGCAGTACGCGGCAGTGGCCCGCAAGCTCACACCAAAGAGTTATGAGGCTTGGCTTGACCAGCAGCTCGCTGGGGCGGGGAGGCCCAAGGACTGGCCGCTGGCAAGAATCATCATGGTCAAGCCCCTGCTGGCCTTCGCGGGCACGGTCCTGGGATACCTCACCTTCATCGCAGACCCTTCAGCTGGCCGGTTCGTTCTTGGCGTGGCCATCACAGCGCTCTGCTATTTCCTCCCGGACATCCTGATCCGGAATAGGGCGACGAAGCGGCGGGAGGCGATTCGGTTAGAACTTCCGAACGCTTTGGACCAGATGCTTATCTCCGTGCAGGCTGGCCTAGGGTTTGAGACCGCAATGGGGCGGGCGGCCGAAAACAGCACTGGACCATTTTCGGAGGAGTTGGTTAGGACGCTTCAGGACATCCAAGTGGGGCGTTCCCGAAAGGAGGCCTATTCCGCAATGTCTGATCGGGTGGACGTACCGGACGTACGCAGCTTTGTGCGGGCCGTTGTACAAGCCGATACATACGGCATCGGGATTGCCGGGGTGCTCAAAGCCCAGGCAAAGGACATGCGCATCAAGCGCAAACAGCGCGCAGAAGAGCACGCGATGAAGATGCCTGTCAAGATGCTTTTCCCTTTGATCTTCTTCATCCTTCCTGCGTTGTTCATCGTCGTGCTTGGGCCGGCCGTACTGAGCATCCTGTCCATGTTCAGCAACCAGTAACGTCGGGCTACAGCTCGCGATGAGGGGGACCAAATGATGGATCGGCTCACAGCACGAAGCATCCGCCTTCGCGCAAAGGTCCAAACACTCCTATCCGATCAAAAGGGAGCGACGGCGACAGAGTATGGCATCTTAATGGCTTTCCTCGTCGTCATAGCCCTGGCCGGCGTATCACTTTTCGGGCTCGCGGTCGGCGGCTGGTACAACGAATTAGCCTCTCATCTGAAAGCGGTTCTAGGCATTCCCTGAGTCCGCTAACTAACATTCCGGGCCGTCACGCCCTTCACCCCGGCGCCACCCGGCGCCCCACATACCGGACCCCCTCGGCACCCAGAACCGAGGGGGTCCGCTTGTGTGCCCGAAGAATGACTTTCCAAGGATTTGCGCAGTGTTATCCAAGGTCAACCGCCGGGTACGCCGTAACGGAGAAGGTTTTGCAAAGGATGCACCAAGTTCCGATCAGCGTCGCATCAAGGGTTGCTAGCGTCGTGTTGTGCTGGTGCAGGGCCAGCTTTCCCACTCGCTCAGGAGTCCCCATGCTTTCTCTCCACACCAACCTCATGATCCGCCTTCGCAGTGAAGAAAAGGGTGCCACCGCCGTCGAATACGGCATCATGGTCGCGCTCATCGCCGTCGTCATCATCGTTGCTGTCACACTCCTCGGCGGAACCTTGACTGATATGTTCACGCAGACTTCCTGTTCCATCAGCAGCGGCACGTTCAACCCTCCGGCTGCGGGCGCAGCTGCAGGCACCGCGACATGCACTCCGTAGCCGGAGGCCGTAGTCTCGCGGGCTGAGGCACCCAACGACCACAGGTCATTAGTGGCGGCGGCGTTCAGCCGCCGCCACTCGGTTTTTCTCCGGCAGAGCCGGATGACTGAAAGGTACCCCCATGTCCAGGGCATCCGAGCGCGGCGCGGTAGCGGTCGAGTTTGCGATCGTGGCGCCCGTCTTGGTGATGTTGGTTCTGGGCATTGTGGAATTCAGCCGGGCTTACGGTGTCCAGGCATCTCTCTCGGCTGCTGCCCGCGAGGGCGTCCGGGTGATGGCCATTACGGGAAACTCAACCACAGCCAAGAACGTCGCCAAAACCACGGCATCGCTGAGTCCGGCTCTCCAAGACACTGACATCACCTTTGGCGCAGCGTGTCCGGCGACGCCCGCCGTGGGCACCAGCCCCCAGGTAACCGTCACCATCACCTACAGCCTGACCACCATAACCGGCATCGCCGGTCCCTTTGCCATGACAAGCAAGGGGGCCATGCTGTGCGGCGGCTGAATCACGCTAAGAGGGCACACGACCGCGAACGGGGCGCCGTGAGCGTACTTGTTGCGCTCATGCTCGTGGTGCTGTTGGGGTTCGGTGCCATGGCTGTGGACGTGGGCCTCCTGCAGGCCGAACGCACCCAGCTTCGAAACGGGGCCGACGCCGCCGCGCTGGCCATCGCACAAAAGTGCAGCCGGAACCTCACCGACGTTGACTGCACAAATACCTCGTCCCTGGCAGCCAGCCTTAACAACGGCAACGCCATAGACAGCCTCAGCAACATCCAGTCGACGAACCTGGACAAAACCAACCGCACTGTCACCGTGACATCCGGAGCGCAAGAGTCCGGCCACTCCCCCAATGAAGTGTCGCTGTTCTTCGCGCGGGCCCTGGGCATCGACTCAGCCACGGTCACAGCCACTTCAACAGCCCGGTGGGGAACACCTTCCAAAGGACCGGCCATCCTGCCGCTGGCGATTGCCTTCTGCAAACTTGATCTCGTGGCCGGTTCCCCGTCCGGCGCTGTCCAAGTGCTGGAACAGGCCGTCAACGGCTGCGGCGGGATCCCCGGTGGTTTCGGCTGGATCCAGACCACAGAGACAACGTGCACAGTCACCATGACGGCCGGGGCGGCGAATAATCCAGGAATCTGGTTCGCCAGTGACACCGGCGCCAGCGCACCGACCGTCTGCACTGCCGCTGACTTTGTCAAAATCCAGGACAAGACGGTGCTTTTGCCCCTTTACGACCTTGCTACCGGGACGGGCTCCGGCGGCAAGTATTACGTCAAGGGCTTCGCGGCATTCCACGTCACCGGATATCACTTCGCCAGCTTCAACTGGTCCACCGGAGGGGCCGTACCGAACAAAGCCATCAGGGGCTATTTCGTAAAGTTCGTGTCCCTCTCCGAGGCCTTCGAGCTCGGCGACACCCCTGACTACGGCACATCCGTTGTCCGTCTCACCCCCTAGCACCGCAGAAACTACAGGAGCAGTCAGTGAAGTCTCGTTTGTTGGCAGGAGTGGTGGCAGTGCTGCTGGCCGTCGTGGGGGCGGTCATCGTTGTCTCCTATGCGCAGGGCGCGGACCAACGGGCCGTCAAAAACCTGGACCCCGTGGATGTCCTGGTGGTGACCAAGAAGGTGCCGGCAGGGTCCACCGCAGAAACCCTCAAAGCATCCGTGACACTCCAGCAACTGCCGGGCACTGCCGTCGCGAAAACCGCCCTGGCCACCCTTGATGGGTCCGCCGGAAAAGTCACCTCCGCCGATCTTGCCCCCGGCGAGCAACTGATCTCCGAACGTCTGGTCTCCCCGGAAGAACTGAAGACCGCCGGCTCGGTGCCCGTGCCTGCCGGCCTCCAGGAAGTCTCCTTCCAGCTCGAACCGCAGCGCGTCGTCGGCGGGCGGTTGGCTCCCGGAGACAACGTGGGCATCTTCATCTCCACAGCCACCGGCGGCATCGAGGCAAAACCTGACAAGGAAGCCGTCCAGCTCTCCATCCACAAGGCACTCGTCACAGCCGTCCAGCGCGCGCCCGAAGGGGCAACCGCGAAGCCTGCGCCCACCGCAACCGGCGCCGCGCAGCCTGATCCCCGCGACGTGAATCTTCCCACCGGGCTGCTCATGGTCACCGTGGCCGTGAACGACGTCAATGCCGGCAAAATCGTGTTTGCCGCGGAGTATGCATCCCTCTGGCTCAGCCGGGAACCTCTCGACGCCACGGACAGCGGACCACGCATCATGACACGGCAGGACCTCTACAAATGAGCCGCTTCGTCCTGATTACCCCTGATGTCGACTTCGACGCCCGCCTCCGCCAGGCCGTCGCCGGCGGACTGCAGGGCGGTGTACAGACGTTCTTCACCAACCTGCTGCCCACGGATCCGTACGAACTTTTCGCGCACCTTGATCAGGGACGGCCCGAGGTCCTGGTTCTCGGACCGGGCGTGCCCATCGACGATGCCCTGCGCCTCGCCACCGTCATCAGCGTCAGCTTCCCCGAACTGTGCGTCATCCTCGCCGCCGAGCCCGACCCCGGCCTCCTCCTCCAGGCCATGCGTGCAGGAGTCCGGGACATCATCGCGCCCGACTCGGACTTCGCCCAGATGCGCGTCCTGCTGGAGCGGGCCGGCCAGTCCTTCGCCAGCCGTCACCGCACACCGGACCCCCTGCAACCGACCACAACCAACAAGGGCCTCGTCATCGGCGTGTTCTCGCCCAAGGGCGGGGTAGGAAAAACCACGCTCGCCACCAACATTGCCATCGGCCTGGGCAAACTGGCGCCCATGAGCGTGGTGATCGTAGACCTGGACCTGCAGTTCGGCGACGTTGCCTCCGGGCTTTACCTCGACCCCGAGCACACCGTTACCGACGCCGTCACGCCGGCCGCAAGCCAGGACTCACTCGTCCTGAAAGCCTTCCTCACAGTTCATCCAGGCAGCATTTACGCACTCTGCGCCCCACACAGCCCTATCGACGCGGACGAGATCACGGCAGAACAGGTCAGCCGGCTACTGGAGCAGCTCGCAGAGCAGTTTCAGTACGTGGTGGTGGACACCGCCCCCGGCCTGCCGGAAATCGGGCTTGCCGCCATGGAAAAGTGCACCGATGTGGTCTGGGTCAGCAGCATGGATATCCCCAGCGTCCGGGGCCTGCGCTCCGGGCTGGAAATCCTCCGCCAACTGGATATCCTTCCCGAAACCCGGCATGTGGTCCTGAACATGGCAGACCCCAAAATCGGCCTCACCGTTCAGGACCTTGAGTCGACCATCGGTGCGCCCGTGGATGTCAGCATCCCGCGGTCCCGGGCTGTGGCCTTCTCCACCAACCGTGGAATCCCCCTGCTCCAGGAGCCACAGAAGGACCCCGCCACCAAGGGCCTTAACCAACTCGTAGAACGCTTCAACCCTGCGCGGAGGGAAAAGTCCCAGCGCAGGCTGCACCGAAGGGTAGTGGTCTAGATGAAACTCTCCGAACGCATCACCGCCGCCCAAGCGCGAAGCCAGCCAGACGGGCAGCCGGCTCCCCCACGCGCCACCTCATCCACGCTGGAGCTGCCCCGCCCGGAACTCCCAGCCAAACGCACTCAGTGGTTTGAACAGGCCAATGAAAAACGCCCGACGACGGCGGAAGCCCCCACCGCCGTCGTCGTCCCCCACCTGCCGGACGAGGTGAGGGCAAAACCCCAGCAGCCGGTTGACGCCTTTGCGGCCCTCAAGGAACGGGCGGCCACCGCCCTCTTTGAGCACCTTGGCGCCCGCTTCAACGACTCCGCCATTACCGAACACGAGCTGAAATCCTCGGCGCGGGACGAACTCACCAAGATCATCGACAGCGAGCAGGTGCCCCTCTCAGCTGACGAACGCACGCGCCTGGTCCAGGATGTGGCCGATGACGTGCTGGGCTACGGCCCATTGCAGCGGCTGCTCGACGATCCGGCCGTTACGGAAATCATGGTCAACCGGATGGACCAGATCTACGTGGAGCGCAAGGGACACCTGACGCTGGCCGAGACCCGGTTCAGCTCCGAGGAACATCTGCGCCGGGTTATTGAACGCATCGTTTCGAAGGTGGGACGCCGTATTGACGAGTCCTCCCCTTTGGTGGACGCCCGGCTCGAGGACGGGTCACGCGTCAACGCCGTGATCCCGCCCCTGGCCGTCGGCGGGTCATCGCTGACGATCCGTAAGTTCAGCAAGGTGCCGCTCACGGTCCGGAACCTCATTGATTTCGGCACCCTGACGCCGGAGATGGCGGAACTGCTGAACGCCTGCGTCAAGGCCAAGCTCAACATCATTGTGTCCGGCGGAACGGGCACAGGTAAGACCACCCTGTTGAACGTGTTGTCGTCCTTCCTGCCGGCCAACGAACGGATTGTCACCATCGAGGACGCTGTGGAACTCCAGATCCAGCAGGACCACGTAGTCCGGCTGGAGAGCCGCCCGCCCAACACCGAAGGCAAGGGCGAGGTGACCATCCGTGAGCTGCTCAGGAACTCCCTGCGTATGCGCCCCGACCGCATTGTGGTGGGCGAGGTCCGCGGCGGAGAGTCGCTGGACATGCTCCAGGCCATGAACACAGGCCACGACGGTTCCCTCTCCACCGTGCACTCCAACTCACCGCGCGATGCGGTGGCCCGTCTGGAAACGCTGGTCCTGATGGCCGGGATGGACCTGCCGCTGCGCGCCATCCGCGAACAGATTGCCTCGGCCGTGAACCTGATCGTCCAAATTTCCCGGCTCCGTGACGGCAGCCGCCGCATCACCCATGTCACCGAAGTCCAAGGCATGGAAGGGGACATAGTGACCCTCCAGGACGCCTTTGTCTTCGATTACTCAGCGGGCGTGGACGCCCACGGCCGCTTCCTCGGAAAGCCTGTGGCAACAGGGATACGGCCTCGGTTCATCGACCGGTTCGAAGACCTGGGCATTCACGTCTCCCCTGCAGTGTTCGCGGCCCCGCCGGCGGCTGGCGCAGCCGGCGAAGGACGGGGTTAGGCCACCATGCTCATTTTTGTTGGAGCCGCGCTCCTCTTCCTGGCCCCTATCCTGGTGGGCTTCGCGCTGGTACTGCCCAGGACTCACGATATTGCGCTGGACCGCCGCCGGCCCTATCAGGCCGACCCGCCGTCGGGCCTTACCCGCCTGGCCGATACTACAGTGGGTGCCCTGGACCGGTTCCTGGCCACCAGGAACGTCCGCCTCTACAGCCGTGAGGCGCTGGAGAATGCCGGCGTCCGCCTCAGCCAGGCCGAGTTCATGGTGCTGGTTGCCGCCAGCGCCATTGTCGGCGTGCTGGTGGGCCTGGTGATAGGCGTACCCTTTGTCTCTTTCGTGCTGGTGATCCTGGCCCCGATCATGGGTCATCTGGTGTTGGGCTTCCTGGCCGGCAAAAGGCGAGCCAAGTTCGATCAACAGCTCGGCGACACACTGCAGCTGTTGTCCGGCGGCCTGCGTGCAGGCCACAGCATCCTGCGCGCCATCGACGCCGCCGCGGCAGAGTCGCAGAGCCCCACGTCGGAAGAAATGCGCCGTGTCATCACCGAAACCAGCCTGGGCCGTGACCTGCTGGATTCCCTGACCGACACGTCCGAACGCATGAAAAACGAGGACTTCGTCTGGATCGCCCAGGCCATCCAGATCAACCGGGAAGTGGGTGGAAACCTGGCCGAGGTCCTGGACCAGGTCAACGAAACCATCCGCGAACGCAGCGAAATCAAGGGACATATCAAATCGCTCGCCGCGGAGGGCAAATTCTCGGCGTACATTCTCATCGCCATGCCGATCGGTATTGTCCTCATGCTCATGGCAGTCAACCCCGGCTACATGAACTCCATGTTCACCCACCCCCTCGGCTGGGGCATGATCGCCGCGTCAGTCATCCTCATGACCATCGGCAGCCTGTGGATGCGCAAGATCATCGATCTGAAGTTCTGAGGCACTCATGAGTCCACTGGTTCTTTCGTCCCTCCTGCTGGTGTCGCTGCCCATTGGATACCTGGCCTGGTCAATCCTGTCCATCGACCGCAAGGGCCGCGCTGCCACCATTGCCATCCTGAACCGGGGCCGCCGTGCTGCCGAAACGCCGCAAAAGAAGGGCGCAGGGTTTCTGGCAACCCTCGGCTACCGGCTGACGCCACCGGCGTATGTCCGCAAACTGGACCGGCTGCTGGCACTTGCCGGCCGGCCCGGCAGTTGGCCCATGGGCCGCATCCTCATGGCCAAGCCTCTCCTCGGAATTATTGGCGCCACGTTGTTTTACCTCATCAGCACCAGTAGTCCCCAGCCGATCATCAAGCTCGCCGGCCTCTTCCTCCTGGTCCTGGGCTACTTCATCCCGGACCTGCTCCTGTACAGCAAGGGCCTGGAGCGCCAGAAGGCCATGCAGCTGGAATTGGCCAATACCCTGGACCAGATGCTGATCTCGGTGGAGGCCGGCCTCGGCTTCGAAGGGGCAATGGCCCGTGCCGGCGAAAACGGCAAGGGCCCGCTGGCCGACGAACTGGTCCGCACCCTGCAGGACATGCAGGTGGGCCGGAGCCGCAGAGAGTCCTACCAGGCCCTGGCCGAGCGGACCAACATCCCGGAGCTACGAAGCTTTGTGCAGGCCGTGGTTCAGGCGGACACGTACGGCATTGCCATCAGCCGCGTGCTGCGGATCCAGGCCAAAGTCATGAGGGTCAAGCGTCGCCAGCGGGCCGAGGAAAAGGCGATGAAACTTCCCGTGATGATCCTCTTCCCGCTGCTGTTCTTCATTTTTCCCGTGCTCTTTATCGCAATTCTGGGCCCCGCGGTTATCAACACCGTTGTCACGTTCAGCAGCCAATGACGGCGGCGCGCACAACGGCAAAGGATGACTCAAGGTTTCCACAGGATCTGCTGAAAATGGACGCCCACGTTATTACAGGAAGTAGCCTTGAAGCATGGACAGTCCACCACTCACCTCCAGCAGCGGGGGTGTCCCCGTAGAGCCGACCCCTTCAGGGTCCGCTGCGGGCGTGGACTCCGGCGCAGAGCCAGCCGCTGATTCGGAAAGTCCGACCACGGCCCGCGAGCCCCTGCGCTGGGTGGACCCTGAAGTCCTGGCTGAGCTCGAATCCGAACTGGACGGCCCCGAGCTCGCCCGCGGCTTCGCTCGCGACTATGCCTCCCTGTGGGATCAGCGCTTCGGCCGGCTGGCCGCAGCCGTCCGCGCCCACGACCGCCCCGACGCCCTGGACGCCGTCATCAGCCTGCGGATCACCTCCGCCATGGTGGGCGGAATCCGGCTTGCCGCACTGGCACAGTCCCTCGAGGATGCCATCCGACGGAATGATTTTGTCCGAAGCCACGAACTGCTGACCGGCGTAGCGGACCATGGTGTCCGGACGGTCGCAGAACTCAACGCCAGCTACATTCGCTGAAACAGCCAGCAGTCAGGGCTGCCCCGGCCCGCCTGGTCCGTCCGCCCGCTGCGGTGCCAGCCGGTAGCCAACCCCCCGGACCGTCTGCAGCCAGCGCGGTGACTGCGGATCCTCCTTGAGCTTGCGCCGCAGGTTCCCGATGTGAACTTCAACGGCTCTCTCGTCGGCCTCGCTGATGTAGGCGTCCGGTTCGTAGAGGTCCCCCCGCACCGCACGGACCAGATCCGACCGCGTACAAACGGCACCCTCGCCCCGGAGCAACGTATGCAGCAGGTCGAACTCGCTGCGGGTCAGCCCAAGGTTTGCATCGCCAATCAGCACCGTGCGCGTCCGGTAGTTCAGCACCAGTCCGTTGTGCCGCAGGACCCCCGTGTCTCCGGAGGGAGACTGAGCGGCCGCTGTGTGGCCACCCTGCGGAAGCGACGTGTGTCCCCAGGTCCCCGTTCCCCACGAAACCTGGCCCAGCGAAGCATGCCCGAACGTCACCGGTGCTGCCGGGGCCGCGGCCCATGTCCGCTGTGCCTGCGGTGGTTGGCTGTTCTGATGGCGTGGCCGGCGCATCATCGCGGCCAGCCTCGCCCTGAGCTCGCGCGGCCGGAAAGGCTTCGCAATGTAATCGTCCGCGCCGGCGTTCAGGGCGGAGAGCAGGTCGGGCTCCTCTGTCCTGCCGGTCAGCATCACCACGTAGGCATCGCTGAAATTCCTGATCCGGCGCAAGACTTCAAACCCGTCGATGTCCGGAAGTCCGATGTCCAGCGTAACCACCTGGGCCATGTTGTTCCGGACCACCTCCACGCCTTCCCGCCCCTCGGCGGCGGTATGGACCTGAAATCCTGCCTGACGCAGCACACCCTCCAGGAGGTTGCGGATATCCGCGTCGTCTTCAATTACTACTGCTACCCCAAGATCTTCCATTTGCTATCCCTGATGCCAGGTGGATAAGGCCCCCATCAGCCCAGCGCCGATCACTTATTCACTCCAACTCTCTATACGCTACAAGTATGAACGGCAGATGACACCCCTCTCCGCGTTTAGTCTTGAAAAGTCAATTACTATGACAGCAGTTGCACAAACGGATTCTGGGGTCGATTTGGCCCAGGCTTCAGAACACCGGCTGCAGGATTCATTGGGGACGGATGGGGGCCGTCAGGAACGTGGGAGACCCCTATGGCTGCACACCCCTCACCCCGGGGAGTGGCGCTCTATTTCCGAAAGCTCGGCCGCCGCACGCAGGTAGCGCTGTGCCAGCTGCCGCTGTTCCTCATTGTCAGCATCATCGGCCTGGTGACTCCGCTGACGTGGCCAACCCTCCTGTCCAGTCCTGCCTACGTTGCCGGCCTTGCCCTCCACGTGCTGCTGTTTGTGGCCTGTTTTCTCACGCCCTGGGAGCGGCTGCACAGCAGCGCATACCTGGTCATCCCCGTGCTGGACCTGCTGGGAATAGGGCTCCTGCGAAACGGCGCGGCCCCGCTCCTGCCGGGCCTGGCAATCCTGGTGGTCTTCCCGATCATTTGGCTCGCCGCTTCCGGCATGCTGGTCCGCACCAACCTGGTGCTGAGCGCCGTGGGACCCTTCCTGATCATGCTCCCCTCAACGGTGGCCAAATTTCCCCATTTCACAGCCGCGGACATCACGGTGCTGCTGCTCTTCCCGCTGACGATGCTGGCAGTGTCCCTGGCCATCCGCTTCGCCAGCGTCAACATGCGCGGCCAGCAGCGTGAGCTGCAGGAGATGGGCGAGGAACTGCGGAAGCTTCTCGGCGAGAGCCGGGAACGCGAGAAACTGCTGATGACCATCCTGGACGCCACCGACGTCGGCATTGTTGCCGTAGATTCGAACGGCAACCAGCTGCTGGCGAACAACATGATGAGGCGCTGGCAGCAGGCCGCCGCACCCGCCGGCGCCGGGCCCTCAGAGGGCACCGAACAGCACGTCTTTGCCCAGGACAAAATCACTCCCCTGCCGCCGGACAAGCGTCCCCTCCGGCGGGCCATGGACGGCGAATCCTTTGCGGACTATCTGGTCTGGATTGGCGAAGCGCCGGATCAGCGTGCGGTGTCCACGGCTGCAAGGCCGCTCATGGACGACGGCGGCCGCCTCACCGGAGCGGTGGTCGTCTTCAGCGACGTCACGGGGCTGGTTGAGGCCATGGCCGCCAACCAGGAGCTCGTGTCCAATGTTTCCCACGAGTTCAGGTCCCCGCTCAATTCCATCATCGGCAACATTGACCTGGTCCTGGAGGACAGTGACGGCCTGCCCGAATCCACTGTCCGCCGGCTGGCTGTGGTGCAGCGCAATTCCGAGCGTCTTCTGGACCTTGTCTCGGACCTGACACTCGAGGCCTCATCCGCGCTGACCATCCACCCGAAACGTACGGACATCTCAGGTTTGGTGGAGACCAGCATTGGCTCAGCCCAGGCGCAGGCCGAACGCTCGGCTGTAGCCCTGGTGGCCGATGTTCCCTCTCCGTTGTGGGCCTACGCCGACCCGCTGCGGATCGGGCAGGCGCTGGACAACCTGGTATCGAACGCCATCAAGTACTCCCCCGACGGCGGCACGGTGACCATCAGCGCCACCGGCACCAGGAAGTGGGTCCGGCTCGCCGTGCAGGACACCGGGATGGGCATGGCACCGGAGGACGCCGCCAAAGTCTTCAGCCGGTTCTTCCGCGCAGAGTCCGCCCGCGAGGCGGCCATCCCGGGCGCAGGTCTTGGCCTGTCCATCACCAAAACCATCCTGGAACGCCACGGCGGAGCCATCGCCTGCGCCAGCGCCCTGGGCAGCGGCAGCACCTTCACCATGACCCTCCCGGTCGAATCCATCCCCGGCAGTTGAGCCTGTCAACCCCCATCGACTGCTCCATCAACGCCGTTTTCGAGGCCCAAAAGGGCGTTTACGGAGCAGTCGATGAGTCCCTGACGGCGCGGGTCAGCTCGGCGCGGGCCAGCATCTCGTCGTCGGACGGGTAGGCCACTTCCTCCAGCACCAGCGGATGCGGGGCGGCCAGCACGGATTTGGCGTCGCGCTTCCTCGCCAGCAGCCGCTCATACAGCCAGCCCGGCTGCTCCGCGCCCTCCCCCACAAAAAGGGCCGAGCCCACCAGGGACCGCACCATGTTGTGGCAGAAGGCGTCTGCCTGGACAGTGGCCACAATGACGCCGTCTTCGCCGCGGCGGAATTCAAAGCGCTGCAGCTCGCGGATGGTGGTGGCACCTTCCCGGGGCTTGCAGAAGGCGAGGAAGTTCTGCAAGCCCAGCAGCTTTGACGCACCCTCGTTCAGCAGCGAAACATCCAGCGGGTTCTTGTGCCAGAGCGTGAAGTAGCGTTCCAGCGGGTCCCACCGGGCAGGACCGTCAGCAATCCGATAGCTGTAGCGCCGCCAGAGGGCGGAAAACCGGGCGTCGAACCCCTCCGGTGCCAGGGACACCTCATGCACCTCAACCGCCCCGGACAAGTCTCCGAGCCCTCGGCTCAACGCGCCCCGCAGACGACGCAGCAGCGCGACGCCGGGATCCAGCTCATGACCGCGCGGCAGACCCAGCCACTCAGCCTCCGTCAGGTCCAGGTGCACCACCTGGCCCCGGGCATGCACGCCGGCATCGGTGCGGCCCGCCACGGTCACCCGGACGGGACGGCGGACGAGCAAAGCCAACGCCTCCTCCAGCACGCCCTGGACGGTGCGCAGCCCGGGCTGGAGCGCCCACCCGCTGAAGGGGCCGCCGTCGTACGACAAATCAAGCCGGACACGCAAAAACCCGCCGCCCCCCAAAACGGGGGCCGCGGGTTTTTGGTCGTTCATAGACCTAAGTCTACTGGAGCGTCATCCCTGATTACTCAGCTTCGACGGCCTGTGCGGCCTCGCCACCGGCAGGCGCGAAGCCTGCAGCAGCAGCGGACTCAGCCGAGTCGAACCAAACTTCAGCCGTCGTGGCGTCGTACCAGCGTGAGCCGGGAACGTGGTACTTCATGGAGTCCTCGTTACCCTTGACCTCGAAGCCTTCAGGAGCTTCGTTGTCTGCCGTGGCGGAGTGCGAGCCGGCGTACTTGGCCTCGTCAGCCGGAGCTTCCTCAGCAGCTTCGGTCTCAACAACCTCGGCCTCGGCAGCCGGAGCCTCTTCAGCAGCCGGAGCAGCCTTGGCGGCGGCCCGGGTAGCCTCGGCTACAACAGCCTGCTTGGCGGAAACCGGCTCGAGAACCAGTTCGATGACAGCCATGGGAGCGTTGTCGCCCTTGCGGTTGCCGATCTTGGTGATGCGGGTGTAGCCGCCATCGCGGTTCTCCACTGCCTGTGCAATGTCGGTGAACAGCTCGTGGACAACGCCCTTGTTGCTGATCAGGCCGAGGACACGGCGGCGGGAAGCGAGGTCGCCGCGCTTGGCGAAGGTCACCAGACGCTCGGCGTACGGCTTCAGGCGCTTGGCCTTGGTCACCGTGGTGGTGATCCGCTTGTGCTCGAACAGGGATGCTGCCAGGTTCGCGAGCATAAGACGCTCGTGAGCCGGGCCGCCTCCGAGGCGCGGACCCTTAGTGGGGGTAGGCATAATTGTTTCTCCTCATGTGGAAGCCGGTGGTGGGCACACCATGGTGCCCGCCGGCCAAGATCTGTTTTAGAGTTCGTCGTCGCCGAAGGCGGCGTCGTCCTCTTCAATTGCTGCTGCGCGTGCTGCGAGGTCAAAACCGGGAGGCGAGTCCTTGAGGGACAGGCCCAGTTCAACCAGCTTTGCCTTGACCTCGTCAATGGACTTCGCACCGAAGTTACGGATGTCCATCAGGTCAGCCTCGGAGCGGGCAACGAGTTCACCCACGGTGTGGATGCCCTCACGCTTGAGGCAGTTGTAGGAACGGACGGTGAGGTCCAGATCCTCGATCGGCAGTGCCATGTCTGCTGCCAGGGCAGCATCCGTCGGCGACGGGCCAATCTCGATACCTTCAGCTGCGGTGTTCAGCTCGCGGGCCAGGCCGAAGAGTTCCACCAGGGTGGTACCTGCGGAAGCAACAGCATCGCGCGGGGCGATGGCCTGCTTGGTCTCAACGTCGACAATGAGCTTGTCGAAGTCGGTGCGCTGCTCAACACGGGTTGCTTCCACGCGGAAAGTAACCTTCAGCACCGGCGAGTAGATCGAGTCGACCGGGATACGGCCAATCTCGGCGTCGCCGGACTTGTTCTGAGCTGCCGAAACGTAGCCGCGGCCGCGCTCGATGGTCAGTTCGAGTTCGAACTTGCCCTTCGAGTTCAGCGTGGCAATGTGCAGATCCGGGTTGTGGAATTCGACGCCGGCCGGCGGAGCGATGTCCGCGGCGGTGACGACTCC
>JAHFUZ010000002.1 GCA_023264815.1 Arthrobacter sp.
GACATTGCTGGCGACTCGTCGCGAGAACAATGTTGACCAGGAAGTCCCGTCTGACCTGCGGAAACACCCAATTGATGCAGTAAGACGAGTTCTTGCATAAAACGCAACTCGTCCTGGTCAAACGCCGATAATCTACATTATGTAAAGTAGAACAATGATTATTGCATCCGTTGCATGATGGCCGCCCCACAGCCAGCAGCTGAAACGCCAGGTGCGCCATCGTCGGGATCAGTTGGCGCCGGCCGTTTCGCTGGACCGGCGGACCCCCGCAACTCCCCAGCCCGGAGCAAGTAGCCCGCCGGAAAAAATGGAGTACACCGTACGCATGTCCTGTGGCTGCCGAGGTCCTACTGTCATTGCATGGCGGCACGCTGGGTAGTCTGCTTCCCATGCACCACTGGGCAGGTCAGTGTCGATCTTTCCGCCAACGGGAGACAGCGGCATTGCCCAGTTCCTGGCTCTTAGGACGTCACATGCTGCAGGCCCTCATACCCCAGACTCGCACCTCCCGGACCCGGGAGCAGGCTTTGGACGAAGCGCCGGGCAGGCCCGTGGTTCTCCTGCGGCCGGCTCCGGTCAGAGTCCGCTCCATCATTGGACATGCAGTCGCATATACGGTGACACACGTGCTGGTCGAGTGGGAGTCCGGCGGCGAACTCAACGTCAAATGGGAGGCGAACTGGCTGGTGCGCCGGGTCCCGCAGGGCTCGTAACCGGTATGCCGCAGAACATGACGGACAGCAAGTAGCCCACTGGAAAAACTAGAGTACCTGCTACGCATGTGTACTTGCATTTGCCCCCTTTAGTCTCCTAAGTAAGGTGATACTTCGGAGTGGCTGGCTTCGCGGCACCAGGTTGGGGGCAGATTCATCCCTTTCTCCTCCACCCCTGGTGGTCACCGTCTGCCCTGCACGTACGGCTACCACGCGAGGCACGTATGAGAAAACCGGCCACTCCCCCGACATCTGCCGCAGCTCCAGTTTTCTTCGACGCCAGCGGAACACGCTGGCGCAAGGTTGTGAGCTGCCTGGTAGCCATGGTGATGCTGATGCTCCTGTCCCTCGTCTGGATCCTCCCCGCGGCAACCGCCCCTGTGCGGCAGGGAGCCCAAAACCAGGCTGCCGAGTATCCGCGGCGCCTGCTGGCCCTGCAGGACCTGGAAAACATCCCCAAGATCGGGTTCAGGGAGGGCACCGCCATCTTCCACCGGATCGCACTGGTGGAACCCAAGGATGGCAAGATCCTGCTGAAGGACCCCTTCAGTGACACGGTCTGGCGGGAAGCCACAGATTCTGAAAAGACCGTGATTGGCAGCAGCCGCTACGTCGTCGAGGCCTACGGGCAGGCCAAGGAACGCACGCTCATGCTGACGTTCGATGACGGACCCGACCCCCGCTTCACACCTGAGATCCTCGATCTTCTCTCCCGCGAAGGTGTGCCGGCCACGTTCTTCCCGGTGGGCGACAACATCGTCAAGTACCCCGATATTTTCCGGCGCATCGTCCGCGAAGGCCACATGGTGGGCAACCACACCCAGTCCCACGTCGACTTCTGGGCCCACGACGACGCCTACAACCGCCAGCAGATCATCGGAGCGGACCGCGTGATGCGTGCCGTGGAGAACTATCAGACCAGGTTGTTCAGGATTCCCACCGGCAACCCGGAAAACAACACCCTGGCGCTCCTGCAGGCACAGCAGCTCGGCTATCTCAACATCAACATGGACCTTGATACGCGCGACTGGGAATTTGGGCCTGGCGTGCCGATCGAAGTCCCCAAGCTGGACGGTTACCAGGGACATGTGGTTTTGATCCACGACGCCGGCGGCGACCGCACCGCAACCGTCAAGATGCTCGAAGCGTTCATTCCGGCGGCCAAGGCGCACGGCTACACCTTCACCACCCTCCAGTCCATGCTCCCCAGCGAATACGTACCCCAGCGCGGTGCTCCCCCCGCCGTCGAAGACACCATGACCCTCGCGGCGCTCTCGACGTACCTGGTCACTCCGAACGTCGTCCTCACGTGGCTCTTCTGGTTCGGCATCGGGTCCCTGACCATCCTCACGTTCGTCTTCGTAGTCCTTGCCCTGATCAACAACTGGCGGCAGAAGAGGCGCCAGTGGGACGCCGTCGATGACAAGGACTGGCCCTTCGTCAGCGTGGTCCTTCCGGTCTTCAATGAAGAACTCGTCGTGTCCAGGACACTCGATGCCCTCAGAGCCAGTGACTACCCCCGGATGGAAGTCGTCGCAGTTAACGACGGTTCAACGGACGGCACCCTCGCCGTGCTCAAGGATTACGCCAGAATATGGCCGAACCTTCGTGTCGTGAACCAGCACAACGGCGGCAAGTCCGCGGCCAGCAACAACGGCATCGCCCGGGCCCGTGGCGACGTCGTCATTACCCTGGACGGCGACACACTGTTTGAACCGCAGACTGTCAAGATGTTTGCCCGGCACTTCCTGGCACCCCGGCATGGCAAGGAAGTGGGGGCGGTCGCCGGTCACGTTAAGGTGGGGAACCGGCGGAACCTGATCACCGCCTGGCAAAGCCTGGAGTACCTGTCCGGTATTTGTGTGACCCGCATGGCGGAAGGCCTTATGGGCGCGATTTCGATCGTTCCCGGTGCCTGCGCCGCGTGGCGCAGGGACGCCCTCATCAAGGCCGGCGGCTACTCAAACGACACCCTCGCCGAGGATGCGGACCTGACCCTTTCGCTGCAGTGCCTTGGCTACAGCATCGTGCAGGAAAATGAGGCCGTGGCCTGGACAGAGGCCCCACTGACGGTCAGTGGCCTGTTCAAGCAGCGGCTCCGCTGGACCTACGGCAATTTCCAGACCCTGTTCAAGCACCGGTCGATGCTGTTCAACCCCAAATATGGGGCGCTCGGAATGCTCACCATGCCCTATGCCCTCATCTCGGTCCTTGTTCCCCTGGTCTTTATGCCGCTGACCATCATCGTTGCCATCAACAGCCTCATCCACGGGGAATGGGAGGCCATCGCCCTCTTCTCCGCCTTTGTTGCCGGGACGCACATGGTGATCTCACTCGTAGCCGTTCTGATGGTCCGCGAGAGTGCCCTCCACCTCTTCATGGTGCCGATCTACCGGCTCATCTACGAACCGCTTCGGGCGTATGTGGTCTTTGGTTCCGCACTCATGGCCCTGCGGGGCACGGCAGTGGGCTGGTACAGGCCCGAGCGGACCAACAGCGTGACGCTTCCGGCTTCGCTGGGACCCATCGCCCCGCCCGCCACCATTCCGGTCCTGGCCGCTGCCGCACCGATGAGCCTGCAGGACTCCCGATAGCCGGGGCATTCCGCCTGCGTTATGCTGATCGCCCTACCGACTACGCACTGGGAAGTGCAGCTAGGTGGCGTCAGCACATGCCAGGATTCCGATGGCGGTTCAAAGCCCTGGGTTGTTTGGTGGCTGCCGCCCTACTCTCAGGCTGCAGCCTGACTGCCCCCGGCGGACCTGGCCAGGAGCTGACACCACCGGTGGGCACCGGGTGGTTCGGCGGGTATCTGGACGTCACGGTGTTGCCGGGCCTGCGCGTTGCCGAGGCCCCAGCGCCTGGTGCTTCGACCTCAGTCCTTTCGTTCATCACGTCCGATCCCGGCCGGCCGTGCGAGCCGGCCTGGGGCGGTTTCTATGATCTCGACCGGGCCAGCGACAAGCTGGGTCTCGACGCCCAGGTGGAGGCATTCCGAACGGCGGGCAACAAGATCGCAGTGTCTTTCGGCGGGCAGCGCGGCACGGAGCTGGCCGCGGCCTGCAGCGACCCTGGCGCTCTTGTCCGGGCGTACGCTTCGGTCATCGGCAGATACGGCCTGGACACCATTGACCTCGATGTGGAGGGACCACATGCATCAGACCACGGTGTCGCCGAGCGGCGAGCGGCTGCCATCGCCAGGCTCCAGGCGGAGCGGACACCTGCAGAACCCCTGAAGGTCTGGCTGACTGTTCCCGTCTCGCGGAAGGGGCTCACCTCCGCTGCTGTGGTTTCGGTTGAAACCATGCTGGCGGCAGGTGTCGAACTCTCCGGGGTCAACATCATGACCATGAACTTCGGCCCACTGGCGCCCGGAAGTTCCATGGCGGAGACGGCGGCGGGTGCTGCCGAGGCCACCCACCGGACACTGGCGGAGCTCTACGGGAAGGCTGGCAAGCCCCTTGGCGAGCCGGAGATCTGGAACAGGATCGGATTGACGCCCATGATCGGTGTCAACGACGTGGAAGGCAACATCTTTACACTCCAGGATGCCGAGGAACTCAACAGGTTTGCAGTGGAACGGGCCGTCGGCCGCGTATCACTGTGGTCACTCAACAGGGACGCCGCGTGCACAGTTGACGGCCAAGGGCAGGCCCACGGCAGTCTGGCCAGCAACTGCAGCGGAGTGGAGCAGGAGCCGGGCATGTTCGCCAAGGTACTTGGCAATTCCATGACACACCACCCTTAGGGTCCGGCCGGTCCGAACAGGGTGCCGGCAACTTTCCAGACTGTTATAGGAGGCGGAAAATGCGGAGAGCATTATGGCAGACCGCAGGCCTGCTGTCGGCCATGCTGGTGATCGCCGCCTGCGTCAGCATGTCGTCCCGCGCCGCCGGGGAAACGCTGGTGGGCAACACCTTTATCACTGCCTACTCCTGGCACGACAACACACCGCCGGGTTCGCACATCATCAGCCACCCCGTGCTGCACGGGTCGGCAGGCGGAACCGGGACATGGGACGACCCGGTGACTATCGCCGTCGGGCATTCCCGGGCAACCGGGCAGGATGTCCTGGACTTCGCGGCCGGGACCCGGATCTACCTCCCCGATGTCAGGCGCTACTTCATCGTTGAGGACACCTGCGGGGACGGTCCGCGCCCGGAGGACGGGCCATGCCACACCGGGGCGGCCGAGCACGGTGACGCGTCCCTATGGATTGACATGTGGATCGGTGGGCAGGAGGAAAGCGTGGGGTTCGTGCAGGCCTGCGCAGTTAAAGTCACGGGAGTGCGTGCCGCGGTGTTCAACCCGGCGAGCAACTACGCCGTGGCACCCGGCACCGGCGTCATCCATGACGGCATCTGCGACTCGGGCTATGGAAACACCATCCTCACCCGGTAGATGCGGCAGGGCTCCTGGGCCCGTGCCTCACAGTTGCCCGCGCTAGGCTCGAAACCATGAGTTCACCGACCCAACAACGATCCGTCTCCGGCAGCACCCGCGCCGCAGTGACCGCAGCCCTGACAGACGCCATCCTGATCCTCGTCTTCGCCGCGATCGGGCGGGACGCGCATCAACGCGGTGACATCATCACAGGAGTCTTCCTCACCGCGTGGCCTTTCCTTTCGGGCGCCGCGCTCGCGTGGATTGCCGCCCGGGCCTGGCGCCGCCCGTTCTCCCTGCCAACGGGCGCAGCAGTGTGGTTGGGTACGGTTGCCGGAGGCATGATTCTCCGGGCGCTGACTGGCCAGACAGTCGTGCCCGCATTCGTAGGTGTGGCGCTCCTCAGCCTGGGGCTATTCCTTGTGGGTTACCGTGCCTTGCTGGCACTGCGGCGCCGGCTTAGAAAGTCCTGATCCCACGCGTGGGACACCTCTTGCCTGCCGCATCACGCGCAGCGCCCATGTAATAGGCTGACTGGACCACAGAGACTTGCCGGGCACAGCTACGGCCGACAGATCCGGAAGGATTGAAACAGTGATCACCGCATTCGTTCTGATCAAGACCGACGCCGCACGCATCCCGGAAACTGCCGAGGAGATTTCCGCTATCCAGGGGATCAGCGAGGTCTATTCCGTTACCGGGGAATGGGACCTGATCGCAGTTGCCCGCGTGGCACGGCACGAGGACCTCGCCGATGTCATTGCCGACAAACTCTCCAAGGTTCCGGCCGTTGTCCACACCACCACCCACATCGCCTTCCGCGCCTACTCGCAGCACGACCTCGACGCAGCGTTTGCCCTCGGCTTCGAACAGTAGGGGCACCAAAAAGGTGCGGGCCCGGCAATTTGCCGGGCCCGCACCTTTTTGCAGGTAACGCTACGGGCGGGTCAGAGCCATCCATTTGTCCAGGACAGCGGCCGCGGCACCGGAGTCAATCGATCGGGCGGCGCGTTCCATAGCCAACCTCATACGGTCCAGGAACGGACCGTCCGCCGTCATATCGAACGCCACCAGCCCGGCGGCCGCGTTGAGCAGCACGGCGTCCCGAGCCGCACCGGCCCTGCCGGCCAGCACATCACGCACGACGGCGGCGTTCGCCTGGGCGTCCCCGCCGCGGAGTTCCTCCACAGTTGCAGGACGGATCCCCAGATCGGACGGCGAAAAGTTCAGTTCGGTGACAGCTCCGTCCCGTATCTCCCAGACTGTCGAGGGCCCCGTGGTGGTGAGCTCATCCAATCCGTCATTGCCCCGGAACACGAGCCCGCGGCTCCCCCGCTGAGCCAGGACGCCGGCAACGAGCGGGGCCATCCTGGCGTTCGCGACGCCTACGGCTGAGGCTTGAACCCGCGCGGGATTCGTGAGGGGTCCCAGGAAGTTAAAGGCAGTAGGGATGGCCAGTTCCTTGCGCGGCACGGCCGTGTGGCGGAACGAGGGGTGGAAGACCTGGGCGAAACAGAAGGTAATGCCTGCCTCCCCAGCGTTGCGGGCCACGTGCTCAACCGGAAGATCCAGCCGGACGCCCAGGGCTTCCAGGACGTCCGCAGACCCGGACGACGAGGAAGCTGCGCGGTTGCCGTGCTTCACGACCTTGGCGCCGGCGCCGGCTGCCACCAGGGCAGCCATGGTGGAGATGTTTACGGTGTTGAGCTGGTCGCCGCCGGTGCCCACAATGTCCAGCTTCTCCCCGGGAATGCTGATGGGAGTTGCATGGCCCAGCATCGCCTCCACCAGTCCGGAGATTTCGGCCACAGTCTCGCCCTTGGCGCTTAGTGCAACCAGAAATCCGGCGATCTGGGATGGCGTCGCCTCCCCGGACATGATCCTGTCCATGGCCCAGGCGGTGCTGTCCGCAGTGAGGTCCGTGCGGTTAATGAGAGCTGAGATGAGCCGGGGCCAGGTGTTGCTGTCCGCCGGCGCGGTTGCCTGAGAAGTCACCTCCTGATGCTATCGAGCCACCCAAGCCCTGACCAATGTGAACGAGCCCGGGAACTTTTCAGGGCAATTTCGCGTCTTTGTAGAAAAAGTCCCCCGAAAAGGCGGTTCGCGTTGGGAACTGCGGACTTTTATAGACATAATGTCTATGTGACATCTGCGACCCATGCCCCCAGTACCCCGGCGCACCCCACGCTGAACCGCCCCAATATGGTTTCTGTCGGAACCGTTGTCTGGCTGTCCAGCGAGTTGATGTTCTTCGCCGGTCTCTTTGCCATGTACTTCACGCTTCGCTCCACGAGCGGACTGATGTGGGCCGAAGAGACAGCCAAGCTCAACTTCCCCTTTGCGCTCGTCAACACCATCGTCCTTGTGGCCAGTTCCTTTACTTGCCAGATGGGCGTGTTTGCCGCCGAACGGCTCCAGCCCCGCAAGACGGGCGGACCCTTCCAGTTCTCCCGCTGGGGCATGAACGAATGGTTCACCCTGACGTTCATCATGGGGGCATTCTTCGTCGCAGGCCAGGCTACTGAATACGCCATGCTCGTTTCGGAGCACGTCTCGCTCTCCTCCAACGCATACGGCTCGGCGTTCTATATCACCACCGGCTTCCACGGCCTGCACGTCATTGGCGGCCTCGTAGCCTTCCTCTTCATCATCGGCCGCTCTTTTGCGGCAAAGAAGTTTGGCCACTTTGAGGCAACCTCGGCAATTGTCACGTCATACTACTGGCACTTTGTGGATGTTGTCTGGATCGGCCTCTTCCTGGTCATCTACGTACTGAAGTAGTCAAGCTTTGATTCCTTTTCTACAAGAGGCAGAATTTCAAGAAGCGGCTCACAGAGCCGGCGCAGGATCGAATAAAGGAACCACCACGTGAAGGCTCTCTCGCAAAAGCGGCGTCACCCACTAGCAGTAATTGCGCTGCTCCTGATGGGACTACTCGTCACTGGGGGGCTCTATGCCGTTGCCACCACTGTAAACGAGGCCAAGGCTTCCACTACCAGCTACAGCGCAAGTGACACCGCCGAGGGTGAGAAGCTCTTCGAAGCCAACTGCGCCACGTGCCACGGTATGGGTGCCAGCGGCACTCAGGACGGACCGTCCCTGGTGGGTGTCGGCGCCGCTGCCGTTGACTTCCAGGTGGGAACCGGCCGCATGCCAATGCAGATGAACGGTCCCCAGGCCTACAAGAAGCCTGCCCAGTTCAACGAAGAGCAGACCCACCAGCTTTCAGGCTACGTGGCTTCCCTGGGAGCAGGCCCGGCAATTCCTGAAGAGCACCTGTTGGACGAAAAGGGTGACGCTGCTGCAGGTGGCGAGCTCTTCCGTGTGAACTGCGCCATGTGCCACAACGCTGCCGCCGCCGGTGGCGCCCTGACCCGCGGTAAGTTCGCACCGGCCCTTGCAGACGTTTCCGGCAAGCACATCTACGAGGCCATGGTCACCGGCCCGCAGAACATGCCCGTCTTCAGCGACGCGAACGTCTCTCCCGAAGGCAAGCGCGACATCATCACCTTCCTCAAGCAGATCGAATCCAACGGCTCGCCCGGCGGCGCCGACCTTGGCTCACTTGGTCCGGTCGCAGAAGGTCTCTTCGTCTGGATCGCCGGACTTGGCGTGATCATCGGCTTCACCATCTGGCTGACTTCCCGAACGTCCTAGGACACGGGACTCCTAAAGAACTTCTGCTGCCCAGTCAGCAGTTTGACATTGAAAACTAACCCGGCAATCGCCGGGACGAGAGAAGGATGAGGCGAATTATGGGCAACCATAGTGACGGCAGTCCGAACCACTCGGGCACCGTAGCTACGGCTGGTCAGAATGAGGTGGAGAAATTCCAGGATCCTGGACTTCCTCCGCATCGTTTGCGCCTGGCTGACACGGACCCGAAGGCAGCCAAACGGGCAGAACGGCAGGTCGCAGTACTCTTCGGCACTTCCGTTGTTGGCACCCTGATCTTCCTGGTGGCGTACTTCGCCATCGATCTGGGCGAAGGTGCGGGCATTGCGACAATCCGCCTGCAGAACGCCCTCCTGGGCCTGGGCACGGCCTTTGCCATGCTGGGCATCGGTACGGGCATTGTGCACTGGGCCAAAGCCCTGATGCCGGACCACGAAGTGTCGGAAGAGCGCCACGCTATCCGCACCGAAGAGGACCGCCAGGCCGCCGTGCGCATTGTGGATGACATTGTGGAAGAGACCGGCATCAAGCGCCGCCCGCTCATCCGCAACACCCTCCTCGGTGCCGTGGCGCTGGCGCCCCTCCCGGCCATCGCAGTCTTTGGTGACCTCGGCCCCCGTCCGGACAAGAAACTGGCGCACACCATGTGGGCTCCCGAGGAAGGCAAGCTCAAGCGCCTCACCCGTGACCCGGACGGTACGCCCATCAAGGCCTCCGACGTCACGCTGGGCTCTGCGTTCCACGTGATTCCCGAAGGCCTCAACGAACTGCACGAAGGCAAGCTCAACGAAAAAGCCAAGGCTGTTGTTCTCCTCATGCGCCTGGATCCAGCATCCCTGAAGCCTTCTGCAGGCCGCGAGGACTGGAGCTACAACGGAATCGTTGCCTACTCCAAGATCTGCACCCACGTCGGTTGCCCTGTTGCCCTGTATGAGCAGCAGACGCACCACCTGCTGTGCCCGTGCCACCAGTCCACCTTCGACCTCACTCAAGAGTGCAAGGTGATCTTTGGCCCCGCCAGCCGGCCCCTCCCCCAGCTGCCCATTGCGGTGGACAACGAGGGCTACCTGGTCGCCACAAGCGACTTCAAAGAACCTGTAGGACCGAGTTACTGGGAGCGTGATGAGCATGAGCGCAGCATCAACAGCTGAAGCCCCCGCCTTCGTAGCCAAGACCAAGACCGGACGAATCACTGATTTCGTTGACGCCCGTGTTGGTGGGTCAGGCATCCTCCGCGAGTTCGGGCGGAAAGTCTTCCCCGACCACTGGTCATTCATGTTTGGTGAAGTGGCGCTCTACTCGTTCGTCATTCTGCTGCTGTCAGGCACGTTCCTGACCTTCTTCTTCGACCCTTCCATGGCGGAGACGCACTACGCAGGCTCCTACGTGCCGTTGAAGAACGTTGAAATGTCGGTGGCTTACAGCTCGTCGCTGAACATTTCCTTCGATATCCGCGGCGGCCTCTTCATGCGCCAGGTGCACCACTGGGCAGCCCTGCTGTTCGTGGCCTCCATTGCCGTGCACATGCTGCGGGTCTTCTTCACCGGAGCTTTCCGCAAGCCGCGTGAAATGAACTGGGTTGTGGGCAGCGTCCTCCTGATCCTCGCCATGGCTGCCGGCTTCACTGGCTACTCACTCCCCGATGACCTGCTGTCCGGCAACGGCCTGCGCATTATCGACGGCGTGATCAAGTCCATCCCGGTGGTGGGCACCTACATCTCGTTCTTCCTCTTCGGCGGCGAGTTCCCGGGCACGGCGGTGATCGGTCGCCTGTACATGCTGCACATCCTGCTGGTACCTGCCCTGATCCTTCTGATGATCGTCCTCCACCTCTTCATGGTGGTTGTTCACAAGCACACCCAGTACCCCGGCCCCGGCCGCAACGACGGCAACGTCGTAGGCTACCCCCTGGGCCCGGTTTACGCAGCCAAGGCTGGCGGCTTCTTCTTCATTGTCTTCGGCGTTATTGCGCTCATGGCGGCGTTCTTTACGATCAACCCGATCTGGAACTACGGTCCGTATGACCCCTCCCCCGTATCCGCCGGTACCCAGCCTGACTGGTACATCGGATTCGTTGATGGCGCCCTGCGCCTGATGCCTGGTGTTATTGGCGACTTCCACTTCGAGTACGTCGTCTTTGGCTACACGCTGACGCTGAACGTCCTCCTTCCGGCGCTGGTTCCGGCCGGCATCCTGTTCACCGTGATGTTCATGTACCCCTGGATCGAAGCCTGGGTTACCAAGGACACCCGCGAACACCACGTCCTGGACCGTCCGCGCAACGCCCCAACCCGCACGGCCATCGGCGTGGCAGGCTTCGTCTGGTACTGCGTGATGTGGGCAGCCGCAGGCTCTGACCTCATTGCCACGCACTTCCATGTGTCCCTGAATGATGTGACGTACTGGCTGCGGGCGCTGTTCTTCATCGGCCCGGTTATCGCCTTCGTCGTTGCCAAGCGCGTAGCCCTGGCCCTTCAGCGCAAGGACCGCGAAATCGCGCTCCACGGCCGCGAGACAGGTCGCATCGTGCGTCTGCCGCACGGCGAATTCATCGAGGTCCACGCACCCCTCGACGAATACAAGCGCTACAAGCTGGTCGGGTTCGAGTCACCGGCGCCGCTCCCAGCAGTTCCGAACGAGCACGGCATCGTGACCCGTAAGGAAAAGCGCCGCGCGTTCCTGTCAAAGTGGTTCTTCGAGGACCGTGTCGCACCGGCTACTCCGGCTGAGCTGGAAGCAGCCCACGGCCACCATGGCCACCCGGCAGTAGGGTCGGCTGAGGAAAACAAGAGCCTCAGCCACTAGCAACAGCCAGGCAGCATCCAACAGGAAGGGCCCGGTCCAGACGGACCGGGCCCTTCCTGTTGTTGTCAGTTAGTCTTAGTGGCTGCGGTAGCCGGAGGAATGATTCCGTGCAGTGCGCACGCCCGGCCGCTGCAGTGGCACCCAGAGTTTGTAGCGGTCAGCCCGGTAATAGGACACCGAATAGTCCACCATGGATCGTGCCACGAACGCATGGCGCTGGATCTTCAGCAGCGGCGTCCCAACATCGACGTTCAGAAGGCGTGCCGTGGACGGTGACGCTGCCGTCGCCTCAATCATGTCCTCCCCCCACTCCATCACCAGGCCGAACTGTTCGTTCAGGACGTTGTACAAGGAAGTGGGCGGCTCGCCGTCGAGCAACCCGGGAACACGCTGCGCGGGAATGAAGTTTTCATCCACACTCATAGGCTCCCCGTCAGCCAGCAACAGCCTCCGGAAACGGACCAGTGGCGTCCCTTCCTCCACCTGGAGCTCCCGGGCAAGGAAAGCGCTGGCGCCAATCTGTTCGAAGCTGAGGACTTTGGCAGCCGGTACCATTCCGCGGCGCTGCATCTCTTCGCTGTACGAGGTCAACTTGACCTGGAGGTCCAGCTTCGGCTTACGGACAAACGTACCGAGCCCCACCACGCGCTCAATGACTTCCTCGCCCACAAGGGCATCGATGGCCTGCCGGACCGTCATGCGCGCCAGGCTGAACCGCATAGCGAGATCGCGCTCGGACGGCAGGGCCGAACCCGGAGGACACGATTCACTGATGTAGGCCCGCAGGATTTCACGGAGCTGGATATAGATGGCTACACCGCTGCTGCGGTCAATGTCGCCACGGATGCCGTCGGCGCTAGCCGGCATAAAACATCACCGTTGATTCGCTCTTCACGATCCAATCTTAAGGCACAGCGCAGGAGGTCTAGACCAGCGGGGACAGTGGGATTCCCCGTTTAGGGGTCTTGGTAGTAATGGGGACGGATTGAGCGCTAAGCCCTGCGAAGGTGCGGGGTAGTGTGAGGATGTGCCGGCTCATCACTTTTTGACTGAGGAACAAGCTGTGGTGTTCGGGCGGTTCGTGGGCGAACTGTCTCGAGCGGAGCTGGAGCAGTTCTTCTATCTGGACGAGGCTGATCTGGAAAGGATTGCTGAGCACCGTGGCGACCATAATCGGCTAGGTTTTGCGCTTCAGGTTGGGACAGTGCGGTTCCTGGGGGCGTTTCTGTCGGATTCGCTTGATGTGCCGTGGTCCGTGGTGGACTATTTGGCGGCGCAGCTCGGAATCGCTGATCCGTCGGTTATCAAGCGTTACCCCGAGCGGGTTGCGACACCGAACGCTCATGCGCGGGAGATCCGCCGGCTCTACGCTTACGGGGACTTTACTGGAGCTGCGGTTGAGGATCTGAGCGGCTTCGTTTACTCGCGGGCATGGACGCATGGTGAGGGGCCGACAGTGTTGTTCACCCACGCGGTGGCCTGGTTACGTCGGCGACGGGTCCTTCTGCCCGGAGTGACGAGGCTGTCGAAGACGGTTCGGGCTGCTCGTGAAAGTGCCGTGTCGGAACTGTACGAACTGCTGGCTGAAGCAGCGAAGGCCGCGGATCCTCAGTTGCCGGGCAGGCTGCGTGGATTGCTGGCAGTTGATGAGGGCGCCCGTGGGTCCAGGTTGGAAGTGTTGCGTGCCGGGCCTGTGAGGTTGTCAGGCCCGGCAATGAATCAGGCACTGGGCAGGGTCGAGCAGATCCGGGCTCTCGGGATTGGCATGGTGGACACTTCACAGGTCCCGGTATCCCGGTTACGGGCGCTGGCGCGGTATGGGTTGGAGGCTAAGGCACAGTTGCTGCGCCGGTTGGCGGAGCCGCGTCGCACGGCGACGCTGTTGGCTACCCTGGACACGTTGTCTGCGGCGGGTAGCGAATGGCAGGGGAATCTGATGCGTTCAGCCCCCAAAGATGACGCGTACCAACAGTGCTGTTGGTGGGAGGACCATACGAGTTGACTCATGCGTTATCAAGTCAAGCGACTATGACGCACGAAAGGACGCCCGTTAGCGTTCATGACCGTCAAAACGATCCGGACTTAGTGCACCGACCTCGAGAATCGACCGCCGTGGACGCATTAGGTCTACCGGCGGCTATTTCTGGAATCTCCTCATGCATAGTGCGATTGCCGGTTCTCCGGGCGGCAGCGGAGCTGATGGTGATGCAAAGGGCCAAGTGACGAAAGGCTCTTAGAGTTTTGTGAGAAGCTACCCTTAGGCTAGATCCGCTAGAGGCCAGTCAGGAGCCCCCGGCCATGAACCTAAGAAAAAGCCGTCACCCGATCGCTCTTGTAATTGCTGTAATTACCATTGGCATCCTCCTCGTAGGACTCATGTTTTGGGTGTTCTCAGCGGTGTTCCTCTACCGGACTGTCGACCCAGCCCCATATCGCTTCAATGCGATTATTTTGAACGACACGCCAGAAGGAGTCCTTCTTCGCGAGTGTGATCCCCAAGGATGCGCAATCTTCTATGAACCCCTCAACCTCCAACCGGAGAACCAAATCAGCGTGGTTACATCGGCTGATGATTCCCCTCATTGGTGGGTGATAAGCAACGAAGCCGGGATGACGACAGGATGCCTGAATCTTCAATTCACCAGGAAGATCCCGGACCTCGTGGTTAAGATTTCTGACCTTCAAGCGTGCACCCCGGACAACCCTGACTTCATTCCAGCTCCACTGAAACCCTCATCAGCCCACTGACACAGAAAATCTCTTGACGGCCATTGCTTCTCCACATAATCGCCAACGACGAGGACGCGACCGAGGAACTGGAATCCGTCATCCAGGACGAACCCGACATGCTCGCCCACCTCACCCAGCTGCTGCGCGACCGCGGCGACCGCGCCGCCGCCCACGCAGCACCGACCGCCGAGCTGGAAGCTGCAGGCAGCACCGTCGTGGACGAGGCAGGCTACAACGAGGACAGCGAGAACATCCGCGTCACCTCACTGAACGGGGTCTTGGTAGTAATGGGGACTGACCGGCGGACGATGCCCAAAGCTCACCCCCGACCAGGTCCAGCACGCCCAACAGCTCTACGACGCAGGGGACCACACCGTCCAGCGCATCGCCGATCTGCTCAAGGTCCCGCGCTCCACGGTCTACGGCCACCTGCATAAATCAAGCATCGGGCGCGTGTCCCACCGCCAGTAACTCCCCACCGGCTTAGCGCTCAATCCGTCCCCATTACTACCAAGACCCCGTTTAGTGGCTGTGACATCCGGACCGATATATTGGATTGGAGAATTCAGCAGGACGGTGGGGGTCCGTCAGGACAGAGGAGAAACTTTGCCGATTCACAAAGCAGTGGTGAAGGCTTCGATCGGACTGCATGCGCGTCCCGCGGCCGAGTTCGTCAGGGCGGTGACAGCCACCGGCCTGCCGGTAACCATCCGGAAGGCGGGAATCCAGGGTGTTGATGCGCGGTCGCTGCTTGAAGTCATGACCGCCGATTTCCCCTTTGGCTGCGAGGTTGAGCTCGCCGTCGCTGACAGCTCCCTCGCCGGCCCTGCAGGCCAGGAGCAGGCTGTGGAGGCACTGACAATGCTTGCAGGTCTCCTCGAGTCCCAGGGAGCCGCATAGGCCTGGCCCAGCGCTTAAAGCGCCACCCCCAGGCTGACTTGCCACATGCCGTCTGCATTGCAAACAGACAAAGACGCTGGGCCCCACCTTGAGGTGAGGCCCAGCGTCTTCGTCTGTTGGGATATCAGGTAGACCTAGTGTGCGTGGTCTCCGCGGCTGTACTCGAAAACCCAGCCAACCAACGCGACCACGGCCAGGCCGGCAGCGATGAAGACAATCCACCAGCCAACAGCAAGCCCAAGGAAACCGCCAGCGCAGGAGAGGCCCAGTACCAGCGGCCACCAGCTCCAGGGGCTGAAGTGCCCCTGCTCGCCGGCGCCCTCATGGATCTCGGCATCGTTGCGGTCCTCCGGACGGAGCCCTACACGGCGTGCTGTGAAACCAAGGTAGCCGCCGATCATGCCTGACAGACCTGCGACCAGCAGGATACCGAGCAGGCCTACCGGTTCATTCCAGTTCGTCAGGAACCCGTAAACCAGTGCCACCGGGGTGAAGAAGAAAACGCCGCTTCCAAAAATCCAAGATTCGATTTTCACTGGGCTGTGTCCTTCTGGTCGGCGTTACCGAGCACTGCCGCTACCGGAGCAGGCGACTCGACTGTGTGTACCTGGGAGAGTTCGGGGTGGTGAAGGTCCAGGGCGGGACGCTCCGAGCGGATCCGGGGCAGGGACGTGAAGTTGTGCCGCGGCGGCGGGCAGGACGTGGCCCACTCCAGTGAGGCGCCGAAGCCCCAGGGATCGTCAACCTCCACCTTTTCCGAACTGCGCCAGGTCACGTACACGTTCCAGAAGAACGGGATCAGTGAGGCACCCAGAACAAACGAGGAGATGGTGGAGAACTGGTTCATCCAGGTGAAGTTGTCCTCCACCAGGTAGTCAGCGTAGCGGCGGGGCATGCCTTCCACGCCGAGCCAGTGCTGGATGAGGAAGGTTCCGTGGAAGCCCAGGAACAGCAGCCAGAAGTGGATCTTACCGAGGCGCTCGTTGAGCATTCTGCCCGTGAACTTGGGCCACCAGAAGTAGAAGCCTGCGAACATGGCGAACACCACGGTGCCGAAGACCACGTAGTGGAAGTGTGCCACCACGAAGTATGAGTCCGAGACGTGGAAGTCCAGCGGGGGAGAGGCCAGGATGATGCCGGTCAGGCCGCCGAAGAGGAACGTGACCAGGAAGCCGATGCTCCACAGCATGGGGGTTTCGAAGGTCAGCGAACCGCGCCACATGGTGCCGATCCAGTTGAAGAACTTCACCCCGGTGGGCACCGCGATCAGCATGGTCATGAACGCGAAGAACGGCAGCAGCACCGAACCGGTGACGTACATGTGGTGCGCCCACACCGTGACGGAGAGTGCGGCAATGGCGATGGTGGCGTAGACGAGGCCCTTGTAGCCGAAGATCGGCTTGCGGCTGAAGACCGGGAAGATCTCCGACACGATGCCGAAGAACGGCAGCGCAATGATGTACACCTCGGGATGGCCGAAGAACCAGAACAGGTGCTGCCAGAGTACCGCACCGCCGTTTTCCGGGTCGAAGATATGCGCTCCGAAGCGACGGTCGGCGCCGAGCGCAAACAGTGCGGCGGCCAGCGGCGGGAAGGCCATGAGGACCAGGATCGAGGTGATCAGGGCGTTCCAGGTGAAGATGGGCATCCGCCACATGGTCATGCCGGGAGCGCGCATGCAGATGATGGTGGTGATGAAGTTGACCGCACCCAGGATGGTGCCAAAGCCGGACAGCGCCAGGCCGAAGACCCACAGGTCACCGCCGATGCCCGGGCTGAAGGTGGTATTGGACAGCGGCGCGTAGGCGAACCAGCCGAACGACGCAGCACCCTGGGGCGTGATGAAGCCGGAGACTGCGATCGTGGAGCCAAACAGGAAGAACCAGAACGCCAGGGCGTTGAGACGGGGGAACGCCACGTCCGGCGCACCGATCTGCAGCGGCATGATCACGTTGGTGAAGCCGGCGAACAGCGGTGTGGCGAACATCAGCAGCATGACCGTGCCGTGCATGGTGAACATCTGGTTGTACTGCTCTTTGGTCTGCAGGATCTGCATGCCGGGTTCGAACAGTTCGGCGCGGATCAGCAGCGCCATGACGCCGCCCAGGCAGAAGAACACAAACGACGCGATCAGGTACATGTACCCGATGGTCTTGTGGTCCGTTGAGGTGATCCAGTTGACGACGATGCGTCCCTTGGATTTAGGAACTACGGGAGCCTCTAGGGTTCCCACAGGTGCGGACTGGGTGTAAGTAGCCACGTCGCTCCCCCTACTTCGTTTCGTTCAGGTTCGGGTTGCGGTCGTACTCTGCACCGAGGAGACCGGTGTTTCCTGCGGCCTTGAGCTGGTCCATGTGAGCCTGGAATTCAGTCTCGGAGACAACTTTCACGCGGAACAGCATTTCGGAGTGGTACTCGCCGCAGAGTTCTGCACATTTTCCGTCATAGGTCCCCTCCTTGGTGGGGGTGAACCGGATGTAGTTGGTCTTACCCGGGATCATGTCGCGCTTCTGGAGGAAGGCGGGAACCCAGAAAGAGTGGATGACATCGCGTGAGTTCAGTTCAAGGTCTACCGACTTGCCAACCGGCAAGTAGAGCGTAGGAAGAGCTTCCTTGTCGATGGTGTTGCCTGTGAGGTGAGCCTGGACGCCTGCTTCGTAGACGTCTTCCTCGATGACCTCGCCGGATTTGTAGTTGAAGTCCCATGCCCACTGCTTGCCGCGGACGTCAACAACGACGTCGGCCGGCTGAGAGCGGTCATCGATGGCTTGCTGGTCGCGGTCGGTGAAGTAGAAGAACACCAGGACCATAAAGATCGGGATGGTCAGGTAAAAGACTTCAAGCGGCAGGTTGAAGCTGATCTGCTTCGGGAACCCTACGGTCCCCTTGCGGCGGCGATAGGCAACAAGGCACCAGACAATCAAGCCCCACGTAATGATGCCCACAACAAGGGCTGCAATCCATGAGTTGACCCAGAGGTCCATGATCCGATCAGTGTGGTTTGTGGTGCCACGCTCGGTGGGCAGCCACCCCTTCGATACCTCTGGCGAACATCCAGTCAAAACCAACGCGCCGGCAACTGCCAAGCCTGAGATCTTTGTGATCGTTTTGCGTCGGCTGCCGGTTCGGTTCTGCGAACTCACAGACGGCCCTTCCTACTTGTTGCTGTTGCCCGGCAGGCTCTACTGCCTTCCGGGCACAAAAGTTTTACTACTCGGTGTAGAGCTTACCGCTCCGCCGGGCTTTTCGCCCACATGTCGGCGCCGTGCCCCCGTGCCGTTTTTGGCGGACGGAAAGCATGCGCCGGCATCGGGCGAAAGGACCGGGTCAGTGGAACGAATCACCACATGCGCAGGAACCCCCGGCATTGGGATTGTCAATGGTGAAACCCTGCTTCGAGATGGTGTCCTCGAAGTCGATGCTCGCGCCGCTGAGGTACGGAACGCTCATCTTGTCCACCACAACTTCAACGCCGTCGTAGTCGCGGACAGCGTCGCCGTCAAGGAGGCGCTCGTCGAAGTACAGCTGGTAGATCAGGCCCGAGCATCCGCCGGGCTGGACTGCAACACGGAGCCGGAGATCTGTGCGGCCTTCCTGTTCCAGGAGGCTGCGGACCTTTCCTGCAGCGACGTCGGTCAGCTTGACCTCGTGCGTGGCCAGTTCATCGCCGGCAGCGGCTGCGGTTTCCGTGGTGTTCTCGTTTGTTGCGGTGCTCATGTGGCCTACCTTTGGACGGTCTTGGCGGCACCGCGTCAGCGGCACCTGCCCCTACAGATACGGTATGGGCTATAGCTACATGCTACTTCGGTCAGTCGTGTAGCTCTAACTGCAGACGTAACCGTAATGGCCCGGTCATTTGTTCCCTGGGCCGTTGGCCGGTCCACACGCCACCGGCCGCTCAGCCCAGGCCCTCCGAGTTAAGCCGCGCCAAAAGCAGCGCCTCGGCAACAACGGCATTCCTGAAGTCACCGATATGCAATGACTCGTTGGCACTGTGGGCGCGGGAATCCGGATCCTCCACTCCGGTCACGAGGATCTGTACGTCCGGGTAGACCTCCAACAGGTCTGAAATGAACGGGATTGATCCGCCGATGCCCATCTCCACAGCCGGCACACCCCAGGCCTCCCCCAGCGCCCACATGGCGAACTCCGCAGCTGCCGAGGACGTATCAGCCAGGAATGAGTTACCGCTCTCGCCGGGCGTGAAAACCACCTTCGCACCGAACGGTGCGTGGGCCTCGACGTGCCGGCGCACTGCCTCCATCGCCTCTTCCGGCACCTGGCCGGGCGCCAGCCGGAGGCTGAACTTGGCACGCGCCCGCGGCAGGAGGGTATTCGACGCCACGTCCACCGCGGGAGCGTCGAATCCGATGATGGACAATGCAGGCTTGGTCCACATTCTGGCGGCGATGGAACCCGTTCCGGCGAGGCGGACACCGTCAAGAACGGAGGCATCCGCCCGGTACTCCTCTTCCGTCAGGTCCACGCCGGCGTTGTCGAACGACACCAGTCCTTCGACGGCGACGTTTCCCGCTTCATCGTGGAGGGTGGCGATCAGCCGGGACAGCAGGGTGGGAGCGTCCAGGACCGGCCCGCCGAACATGCCTGAGTGGACAGCGTGGTCCAGGACCTGCACCTCAATGGTGCCGTCAACGAGTCCGCGCAGGCTGGTGGTCAGTGCGGGTATGCCTACCTTCCAGTTACTGGAGTCCGCTACGACGATCACGTCAGCCTGCAGGAGTTCCCGGTGCGTTTCAAGGAACGGACGGAACGTGGGTGAGCCGGCTTCCTCCTCGCCCTCGAAGAAGAATGTGACGCCAAGGCCGAATTCGCCGCCCAGAGTCTCGGCGGCCGCAGTGTAAGCGGCCAGGTGCGCCATGATCCCGGCTTTGTCGTCGGCAGCGCCGCGCCCGTAGAGGCGTCCGTTGCGTTCGACGGCGGTGAACGGCTCTGATTCCCAAAACGCCGGATCACCCGGCGGCTGTACGTCGTGGTGGGCGTACAGGAGGATGGTCGGCTTCCCTGCCGCTGCCGGCCGGCGCGCGACGACAGCGGGCCCACCCGCGGTACCATCCGCTTTCGGGCTGCGGAGAATCTGAACGTCCTTGACCCCGGCTGACCGGAGCAGTTCCGCCACGGCGGCGGCGCTGGAGTCCAAGGGGGCGGGGTCGAAACTTGGCCAGGCGATGCCGGGAATGGCCACAAGTTCCTTGAGTCGGGTCAGGGTGGCATCGAAGGAACCGGCTACGGCTCGCCGCAGTGCTGCCCCGTCGACGGAGCCACCAGGGAGACCGGCGCCGGGGGTGTTGGCCGCGGGGGTTCTGGCGTCGTAGGGCGTTGGTGTTGGTGTGGGTGTCATGGCGATCACATTACCCGGGCAAAATCCATGGGGCCGCAAGGTATTCTGTTCAGGTGTTCGGACGTAAAAAGGAAGCGCCTACGGCGCAGGAATCAATAGACCAGCAGGCCGCTGAAGCGGCCGCCCGGCAGGATGCCGCGTTGGGCAAGGGCGCGCCCACTCCTAAACGCAAAGCGCAGGAAGCTGCCCGCAAGCGGCCCCTGGTGCCGGAAGACCGCAAAGCCTCCAAGGCTGCCGAGCGCCAGGCAATCCAGGACCAGCGGGCCAAAATGCGCCAGGCGTTGGACACCGGCGACGAAAAATTCCTGCCCATCCGCGACAAGGGCCCGCAGAAGCGTTTCGCCCGCGACTACGTGGATGCCCGTTTCAGCCTCGGCGAATACCTGATGTTCGGCGCCCTGGTGTTTGTCATCATTTCCCTGATTGTGCCGGCATCCAGCGAGCAGATGGTGTACGTCCTGGGCGGTTTTTGGGTGATGTTCCTGGCCGTGTTTGTGGACGTCTTCATTCTGTCCCGCCAGCTCCGCAAGAAACTGACCGCGAAATTCGGGGACGTTGAGCGCGGCACCGTCTGGTACGGCTCCATGCGTTCCATGCAGTTCCGCAAGCTGCGCCTTCCCAAGCCGCTGGTGAAGCGCGGTCAGTACCCCTCCTGAGGCAACTGCACTGATCAGGCTGCCCCTGGTATTACTGCCCGCGCTACTACCCGCGCGGCGGCAGCTCACTCCCCCACATGACAAGAAATCCCCGGCGGTCTGACCGCCGGGGATTTCTTGTCATCAGACCTCAGGGCCTGCGGTTTTTAGCCAGCTCGCGGTTGATCCGGGCCGCCCAGAAGGGGCCCTCGTAGAGGAACGCAGTGTAGCCCTGCACCAGGGTTGCGCCGGCGTCCAGGCGTTCCTGGACATCCTTTGCGGTTTCGACGCCGCCGACCGCCACCAGCGTGATGGCGCCGCCGGTGGCCTCCTTGAGCCGCCTCAGGACCTCCAGTGAGCGCTGCTTCAGGGGCGCGCCGGACAGGCCCCCGGCACCAATTGCGTCCACCACGGCCGCCGGGGACGTGAGTCCGGAGCGCCCGATGGTGGTGTTGGTGGCAATGATCCCGTCCAGTTTCAGGTCAAGTGCAAGGCGCGCAACGTCGTCGATATCCTCATCGCTGAGGTCCGGGGCGATCTTAACCAGCAGCGGGACGTGCCGGCCGGCCGCCCTGTCTGCTTCCGTCCCCACGGCAGCCAACAGCGGACGAAGGGTGTTGACGTCCTGGAGGAGGCGGAGTCCGGGCGTGTTGGGAGAGCTGACGTTGACCACCAGGTAATCCGCCGCCGGAGCGAGGCTCCGGGCGCTGATCAGGTAGTCAGCCGTAGCGTCGTCCAGCTCCACCACTTTGCTCTTGCCGATGTTCACGCCGATGACGGGGCGTACGTTGGGGTGCCTGCGCTGGAGGGCAGCCCGGGCTGCCTTGAGGCGGGGCTCGACGGCGGCCGCGCCGTCGTTGTTGAATCCCATCCGGTTAATCACCGCCCGGTCCTCCACCAGCCGGAAGAGCCTCGGCTTTTCATTGCCTGGCTGGGACTGGCCCGTGATAGTCCCTACTTCGACGTGACCGAAGCCCAGTTCGGCCAGTGCCTCGATGCCCAGGCCTTCCTTATCGAATCCGGCCGCAAGACCGAAGGGGGACGGGAAGGTCACGCCGAAGGCCTCAGTGCGGAGGCACGGTGCGGGTGCAGTAAGCCGCTGAAGCAGCCGGCCTGCACCGGAGGTATGGGCCAGCTTAATGCCCTTGAATCCGATCTTGTGGGCGCGTTCGGCGTCCATCCATGAAAAGGCCAGCTTGAAGAAAGTCGGATATACGCGCATGGCTCTAGTTTTCCGTCTCCGGCGGTCCAGACCAAACCGGTCCGCCAGCATTGCTGTCCGGCTAGCATAAACCCATGGAGTGGCAGCCAGACATTCTCGGTGCGGGCTTCCAAGCCTGCACGTTCGAAGCCGAAGCCGCCGACGGCGTTCGGCGGACGGCGACGCTGGTACGGTTTCGCCCCGGCACGGACCTGGCGGACGGGAACCGGCCCGGTGCAGCGCATGGCCCGCGGCAGAAGGTCCTGTTTCTTCATGGCTGGTCCGACTACTTCTTCAACGTAGACCTGGCAAAATTTTGGGCGCGAAACGGCTATGGCTTCTATGCCCTGGACATGCACAACCACGGCCGCAGCCTGCGGCCCGGGGCACCCGGCGGCTATGTGGCCAACCTGGCCGATTATGACGCCGAAATCGCCCAGGCCATCGCCCTTATCCGGAGCGACACGGAGGGTCCGGACACACCGGACCTCACACTCATGGGCCACTCCACCGGCGGCCTGGTGGCCGCGCTGTGGGCCAGCAGCCACCCTGGTGAAGCCTCCCGGCTGGTGCTGAACAGCCCCTGGCTGGAGATGCATGGCAGTTCGCTGGTACGCCGCGCCGCTTCCACAATGGTTGGTCCGGTGGCGCGTTTCCGGCCTGAGGCGGTCCTCCGCCTTCCCGAACGGGGATTCTATTGGCGGACCATCAGCAGTTCGGCCGACGGCGAGTGGAGCCTTGACGACAGGTTCCGGCCGCCGATGGCCTTCCCGCTCCGGGCCGGCTGGCTGAACGCCGTCCTGTCCGGACATGCCAGGGTGGCCAGGGGGCTCGGCATCGCCAGCCCTGTGCTGGTGCTGCTCTCCGGCGGCAGCGCCACTGGCCTCTTCTGGACCGAGGAAATGCGGCGGACAGACGCCGTGCTGGACGTGAACATCGTAGCCCTCCGTGCGCTCACACTGGGCCGCACCGTCACCGTGGAGCGCATAGACGGTGCCCTGCACGATGTCTTCCTGTCCCCGGCCACAGTACGGACGGACGCCTATGCCAGGCTTTCCCGCTGGCTGCGCGCCTACGGACCTGCCGTGCCAGGGCCCACCGGCCATGGACCCGGCGCATGACAGGACCGGGGCAGCACACCCATGCAGCCACGGGGCCGGCATCGGAGGCTGCCGGACATCCCTGGACTGACGATTTCCTGGGCCCGGGCTTCCAGTTCCGGCCGTTGGTCCTCACACCCGATGACGAAGGGGACGTCACAGCCACGCTGATCCGGTACGCCGCTCCCAACGACGAGCCGCCTGTGGAAAGCCGCCATCCGGCGGACGTCCAGGCAGTGCTATACCTCCACGGCTGGGCGGACTACTTCCTCCAGGCGGAACTGGCGGAAGAGCTCTCAGCGCAGGGGCTCCACTTCTATGCCATGGACCTCAGGAAGTTCGGGCGGAGCCTCCGTGACGGGCAGACACCCGGCTATGCGACGGACCTCCGCGTCTATGACGAAGACCTCGATGCGGCGGTAGCAGCCATTCGGGCTGAGCTCTCGCCTCTGGCCGGGCCCTACGCATCACCCACAGTGCATCTCGTGGCGCACTCCTTTGGCGGCCTGGTGGCGGTGCTCTGGGCGGCACGGCATCCGGGCATGCTCGGCACCCTGGTGCTCAACGCGCCGTGGCTTGAGCTGCAGGGAAGCAGCCTGATCCGAAACCTTGCCATGCACCTGGTGGAGCCGGTGGCACGGGCCGATCCACGCCGTCCCTTCCATCTGCCGGACATGCCCGGCTACTGGCAGAGCATCAGCAGCGAGGCGCACGGTGAGTGGCAGCTCCACCCCGTCTGGCGGCCAGCCGCCTCGTTTCCCCTCAGGGCGGGATGGGTGCGTGCCGTCCTCGCCGGGCATTCAGCTGTGGCGAAAGGGCTGGACATCACGGCACCCATGCTGGTGATGCTTTCAGACCGGTCGAGGATCCAGGCGGAGTGGTCCGAGGAGCTGATGCATGCAGACGCCGTGATTGATGTTGACGAGACCGCCGCACGTGCGCTTCGGCTGGGGCGACGGGTTGCGGTGTTTCGGTACCCCGGCGCGGTCCACGACATCTTCCTTTCCGGCCAACGGATCCGGCAGGAAGCCTACGGCGACGTTGCCCGGTGGGCGCTGTCCTACCCTTTCGGCGCGGCGGCGTCCACGGCACCGCCGTAGCGCCGGTCCCGTTGGGCGTAGATTTCCACTGCTTCCCAGAGTGTCCGGCGGTCCACATCCGGCCAAAGTGTGTCCAAAAAGACAAATTCAGCGTAGGCCGACTGCCACAGCAGGAAATTGGAGAGCCGCTGCTCCCCCGAACTGCGCAGAAAAAGGTCCACATCCGGAAGGTCAGGTTCATCCAGGAACTTCTGGATGGTTTTCTCCGTGATTGACCCCGGTTTGAGCCTGCCTGCCGCCACCTCGGCGGCAATGGCGGACACAGCGTCCGTAATCTCTGCCCGCCCGCCGTAATTAACACACATGGTCAAGTTGCAGGTGCTGTTGCCGGCGGTGAACTCCTCAGCCTCTTCCAGTTCGCGAATAACAGAGCCCCACAACTTGGGCCGGCGACCGGACCACCTTACGCGCACGCCCCAGTCGTTCAGCTGGTTCCGCTGCCTGCGCAGCACATCCTTGTTAAATCCCATGAGGAAGCGCACCTCCTCCGGTGAGCGGCGCCAGTTCTCAGTAGAGAACGCATAAACACTCACGTACTCAATGCCGAGCTCGATGGCGCCGGCCATCACATCCAGCAGGGCAGGCTCGCCGGCTTTATGGCCTTCGATCCTTGGCAGCCCACGTTGATTGGCCCAGCGCCCGTTACCGTCCATCACGATTGCCACATGGCGGGGAATGAATTCGGCGGGAATCGCCGGCGCCACCGCACCTGAAGGGTGCGGGTAGGGTGCCACCACAGGGGTGGTCCGGCTCCGCGAGGTGATGTTCTTTCTACCCAAGGCCACTGTCAGCCACGCTCCACATGTTTGAGTGATTTCAGGACACGTTCAAGGTGCCATTGCAGGTATGCGGCCACCAGTCCGGCGGCTTCCCGGCGGTGTGGCACATCGGATCCGTCCGCCGTCGGCCAGTCTCCTGTGAGGAGGGCACTGAGCAAGGTGACCGTCCCAGCTGCCGGCGCCGGGGAGCCTGGCGGCCGGCAGTCGGCGCAGACCATCCCGCCCAGGGGTGCCGCGAACGCCGTGTGCGGCCCCGGCGAACCGCAGCGGGCACAGTCCGTGAAGCTCGGCGCCCATCCGCCGGTGGCCAGTGCACGGAGCAGGTACGAATCCAGGATCAGCCCTGGTGCATGGTCGCCGCGACTGAGCGAGGCCAGTGCCCCCACGAGCAGGTTGTACTGGGCTGTACCTGCTTCGCCATCAACGTCGGTGAGTTTTTCGGCTGTTTCCGTCATGGCAGCGGCAACGGTGTAGCGGCCGTAGTCGGCCGCGATGTTTCCGCCATATGCGCCTTTGGCAACAGCCTGGGTCACGATGTCGAGCGTTTTTCCGGACACCAGCTGCAGGTCAGCCACCATGAAGGGTTCCAGCCGGGCGCCGAACTTGCTGCTGGTCCGCCGGATACCCTTCGCCACGGCCCGGATCTGGCCGTGGTGCTTGGTCAGGAGGGTGATCATGCGGTCGGCTTCGCCGAGCTTGTGCGTTCGAAGCACGACGGCGTCATCGCGGTAGGACCGCGCGGCAAAGGATTGTTGGACCACGGTTAATCTTCGCACTGTGTTCCGGAAAGCCGGGCATGCCGGTGCGTTGCGCGCCGTGACTTCCGGCGCGCAACGCCTTTCCAGATCAGGCGCGGGCGTCCCGGATGGCCCGGTTGACCGCGGAGATGACCGCTTTCAGCGAGGACGTGCTGGTGTTGGCGTCCATCCCAACACCCCATAAAACCCGCTCCCCCACGGCGCACTCAACGTAGGCCGCGGCCATGGCGCTGCCACCCTCGGACAGCGCGTGTTCGCTGTAGTCCAGGACGCGGACGTCCACGCCGTCTTCGTGCAGGATGCTCAGCAGCGCGGCAATGGGGCCGTTGCCGGTTCCGGTGCGGCGGGCCTGGACACCATCCACGGTGAGGGAGGCGTGCAGCGTCAGCCCGCCGTCGTCGCCTGTTTCAGTACTGAAGGACCCCAGTGAGTAGCGGCCCCATTGTCCGTCAGCCTCGCTCGAGGGCAGATACTCATCTTGGAAGATCTGCCAGAGCTGGGAACCGCTGACCTCGCCGCCCACGGTGTCGGTACGCTTCTGGATCACCCCGGAGAACTCGATCTGGGCACGCCGGGGCAGGTCCAGGCTGTGCTCGTTCTTGAGCAGGTACGCCACGCCGCCCTTGCCGGACTGCGAGTTCACGCGGATGACCGCTTCGTAGCTGCGGCCCAGGTCCTTGGGGTCAATGGGCAGGTACGGGACCGCCCAGGTGAAGTCGGCTACGTCCTTCCCGGCGGCAGCAGCGTCCCGTTCCAAAGCCTCAAAGCCCTTTTTGATGGCGTCCTGGTGCGAGCCGGAGAACGCGGTGAACACGAGGTCGCCGCCGTACGGGGACCGCTCCGGAACCGGCAGCTGGTTGCAGTATTCAACCGTGCGGCGGATCTCGTCGATGTTGGAGAAGTCGATCATCGGGTCGATGCCCTGGACGAACATGTTCAGGCCCAGGGTGACCAGGTCCACGTTGCCGGTCCGCTCGCCGTTGCCGAACAGGCAGCCTTCGATCCGGTCAGCGCCGGCCAGGTAGCCCAGTTCAGCCGCGGCGACGCCCGTGCCGCGGTCGTTGTGCGGGTGCAGCGACAGGATGATGCCTTCACGGGGGTGCAGGTGCCGGCTCATCCACTCGATCGAATCTGCGTAGACGTTTGGCGTGGCCATCTCCACCGTGGCGGGCAGGTTGATGATGACCTGCCTGTCGGCCGAGGCTTCGAAGACGTCCGCGATGGCGTTGCAGACGCGGACGGCGTATTCCAGTTCCGTACCGGTGAAGGACTCCGGGGAGTATTCGTAGGTGATGTGCGTGTCGGCGAGGGTTTCCTCGTACTTCTTGCACAGGCGGGCGCCTTGGAGGGCAATGTCCAGGATTCCGTCCTCATCCTGGTTGAACACCACGCGCCGCTGCAGGACGGAAGTGGAGTTGTACAGGTGGACGATGGCCTGCTTGGCCCCCACCAGTGACTCATAGGTCCGCTCAATCAGGTGCTCGCGCGCCTGGGTGAGGACCTGGATGGTGACATCGTCCGGGATGTGGTTGCCCTCGATGAGCTGCCGGACGAAGTCAAAGTCGGTCTGAGATGCCGACGGGAAGCCAACCTCGATTTCCTTGTAGCCCATCCGGACCAGCAGGTCGAACATCTTCATCTTGCGGGCCGGGCTCATGGGGTCAATGAGCGCCTGGTTGCCGTCGCGCAGGTCCACCGCGCACCAGCGCGGGGCTTCGGTGATGACCTTGTCCGGCCACGTGCGGTCAGGCAGTTCAACGGTGATCTGGTCCTGGAACGGCAGGTAGCGGTGGGCGGGCATTCCAGAGGTCTTCTGTGCGTTTCGCATTACAATCGGGGCCTTTTCTGTGGTTCTAATCTGAAAGGTGGCCGGGCAACACAAACTCCGCAGCGAGGGTGGGCCTTGCGCTAGATCGCGTCTGAGGCCTCGCCGCGGCAACTAAGAAGAAGGAGTTCTGCGCGCACCTTTTGAGAATAACACGCGTGCGTAAGATGAAGGTGCAACATCACCCGCTACGTCCACCATGCAGACGCCGCGCCGGTGCCAGCACCCGCGGTACGTCATACGAAGGAGCTTCTGTGCCCATCTCGGGGATTGATCTGTCCAACATTGACCACACCGTCAGGCCGCAGGATGACCTCTACCAGCACGTGAACGGTTCCTGGCTCAAGGCCACCGAAATTCCGGACGACAGGCCACTCGAAGGGACCTTCACGGCGTTGCGCGACGGATCGGAAATAGCGGTCCGGGACATCATCGAGGAAGCAGCGGCCAAGGGCGAAGCCGCCAGCGGCATCGAACGGAAAGTGGGCGAGCTGTACAACAGCTTCATGGATGAGGCCACTGTGGAGGGCAAGGGCATGGATCCCATCCGCGGCCGGCTCGCCGAGGTATTCGCCACCTCCAGCGTGAACGAACTTGTGGCACTGGCCGGGCGGCTGTTCCGCGCTGACGTCTCCGGACTGTTCTACATCTACCCCGCGCCGGATGCGGGCAACCCTGACCGCATCCTGCTCTACACCGGCCAGGGCGGATTGGGGCTGCCCGACGAATCCTACTACCGCGAAGAGAAGTTTGCGCCGACGGTCGCTGCCTACCAGGAACACATCCGGACGATGTTCACACTGGCAGGGATTGACGATGCCGGTACTGCGGCCGGCCGTGTTGTGGCCCTCGAGACCGGGCTGGCTTCCCACCACTGGGACAACGTCACGTTGCGGGACACCCAAAAGACCTACAACCTGAAGTCCGCCGAGGAAGCCACAGCCCTTTTCCCGCTCCTGGACACGTGGTTCGAGGCTGCCGGGATCGACGCCGCCAAGCGGACGGAACTTGTGGTCAGCACGCCGGACTTCTTCAGCGGAGCAACCGCTCTCCTGGACTCCGAACCGTTGCAGGCCTGGCAGGAATGGCTGGCGCTGCGGGTCATTAGCGCCGCCGCCCCCTACCTGTCCGCAGCCTTCGTGGACGCTAACTTCGCCTTCTACGGCACCACCATCAGCGGCACCCCCCGGAACAAGGACCGCTGGAAGCGCGGAGTCGCCGTCGTCGAAGCGGCCCTGGGCGAGGCAGTCGGCCAGATCTACGTCTCCCGGCACTTCCCTGAGTCCCACAAGGCCCGCATGCAGACTCTTGTGGCCAACCTCATCGAGGCGTACAGGCAGAGCATCACCGGGCTCGACTGGATGGGTGAGGAAACCAAGGCGGAAGCTTTGCGGAAACTTGAGGCATTCCGGGCCAAGATTGGGTACCCGGACAAGTGGATCGACTACTCGGCGGTGGCCATCGATCCCGCTGACCTCCTGGGCAATGTGGAGCGGGCGCACAACGCCGACGTTGACCGGCACCTTGACGAAGTGGGCAAACCGGTCGACCTGGATAAGTGGCTCATGACCCCGCAAACGGTGAACGCCTACTACCACCCGATGCTGAACGAGATCGTCTTCCCCGCAGCCATCCTCCAGCCGCCGTTCTTCACAGCCGATGCCGATGACGCCGTGAACTACGGCGGAATTGGGGCAGTGATCGGTCACGAGATCGGGCACGGTTTCGACGACCAGGGCTCGCAGTTCGACGGCGGCGGAGCCCTGCGGAACTGGTGGTCCGAAGATGACCGCAAGGCATTTGAGGAACTCACAGCGAAACTGGTAGCCCAGTACGACGCCCTCTCCCCTTACGCTGCTCCCGGGCACAACGTCAACGGCAAGCTGACGCTTGGGGAGAACATCGGCGACCTCGGCGGCCTGACCATTGCCTACAAGGCCTACCTCCTCAGCCTGGACGGCAAGGAACCGGAAATCCTCGACGGGCTGACGGGCCAGCAGCGCTTCTTCGCGTCCTGGGCGGCGGGCTGGCGTCAGGTGATCCGGCCTGAAGAAGCCATCCGGCGCCTTGCCACGGATCCCCACTCCCCCAACGAGTTCCGGACCAACGCCATCGCCAAGAACCTTGACGCCTTCCATGAGGCCTTTGGCGTCACGGACCAGGACGGCATGTGGATGCCGCGGGAAGACCGGGTCAGCATCTGGTAGTCCGGCCCGGGTACGGAAAAGGCGGGGCCCGCGGGCCCCGCCTTTTTATGCCCCTGATGTCACCGGACGATCAGGTACGGATTCGCCTGCTGGCAGCGGGTATCGCCCGCAGTCTGGTTGACGATGTCGTCAGGCAGGGCGACAGCGGCGCCGTAAGTGGTGCCGGACGTAAAGTCGGTCCCCAGATAGGCCTGGACACCCACCACGCCGGCAGACGGCTGTACCTGCGCCGCGGGGATTCCGAGCAGCGCTGCAACATCGGCTGCCACGTCGGCGAAGTCCGCCCCGTAGTAGACGACGCTTTGCGTCACGGGGGTGGCGGCAAACTGCCCGGTTTGGGTGAAGCCGCCGGCCACGAGGGCCTGCACGATCTCCTTCGCCCGTCCCGGCACGCCACTGCCGTTGGCCACGGTGACCGGCTGGATGGCCTTGTTATAGGACGGTGCGGGCGGGGCGGTTTCGGTGGGAGCCGCGGTCTCCGACGGTGATGGCGTGGCCGGAGCCGTGGGATCGGTAAGGTCAATGTCCCTCTGCATGGCCGTAAACAACTGGGACCCGGCCGGCTCGGCGATCTGCAGGCGGTTGGGGTCTGACACCGCCGGGGTGGTGGGCACGGAAACGAACGCCACCTTGCTGATATCAATGTCCTTCAGGCGGTTGCCGATGGTCAGCAGCGACGGCACGGACGCCAGCCCGTCATCCACCGTGAGGTTCTGGGTGACGGTGTCAGCAATGCTTAGCATTTTCGCCGGGTTGGACAGGGTGCCGTCGTCCTTGATCTTCCGGGTGAGGGACGACAGGAAACCCTGCTGAGCCTTGATCCGGCCGAGGTCGCCGCCGTCGGCAAAGGCATGGCGGGTACGCAGGAAGGCCAGTGCCATTTCGCCCTGTACGGAGGACGTTCCGGCAGGGAGCCGGAGCCGTGAATCGGGATCATAGACGGCATCGCTGATGCACACGTCCACACCGCCCACCGTGTTGGAGAGCTCCTTGACGGCGTTGAAGTCAGCCATCATGAAGTGGTCTATCTCCAGGCCGGTCAGTTTGTTGACCGTATCCACGGCGCAGCCGATGCCTGCCTCGTTCATGGCTTCGTTGATCATCACGCCGCTGCGGGCGGGGTAGGTCAGCTTGGTTTTCTGGTCGGTACACACCGGGAGGTCCACCAGCAGGTCGCGGGGGAAGCTGATCACGCTGACGCGCTTGTTGTCGGCAGAGATGTCCATCAGCATCATGACGTCGGACTTGCCGTACCCTTTGGAATCATCAACGCTGCCGTACTCAGCGTTCTTCCCCTCCCTGGTGTCGGAGCCCAGGATCAGGATCTGCATCCTGTCCTTTGAGTCGTTGGAGGCGTTGGCCGCACCGTCCCCGGCACTCAGGGGTGCGGTGGAGATGTTCGACTGCAGCCGGAAGTACCAGTACCCGGCGAACCCGAGGCCGCCCAGCAAGGCAACGGTCAGGACGGCGGTAGTCACCTTCAGCCATGCAGGCATGCGGCGCTGTCCGCCGAGGTGCCGGGCAACGCCGACGGCGCTGGCATCGGCGTGCCGGGAAACCGGACGGGTTCCGGGTGACGCGTCAGCTCCGTACTCGCGATTGTCGCGGCCTCGCCCCATGTGGTGTACCTTCCTCGAAAAACTGAATCCGGTCTATTTTAGTCGCCAAGGCTGGGAACTTCCCGATGACCGGCCGGGACAAGGTGGAACGATGCCTCAGAAGCCCAGCTTGACCAGCTGCTTGGGGTCCCGCTGCCAGTCCTTCGCAACCTTAACGTGCAGGTCAAGGTAGATACGGGCACCCAGCAAGGCTTCAATCGCCTTGCGTGCATTGGTGCCCACTTCGCGGAGCCGCGCGCCGCCCTTGCCGATGATGATGGCCTTCTGTGACGGCCGTTCGACGTAAAGATTGACCCGGACGTCCAGGAACGGCCGGTCTTCGGGCCGGTCCTCCCGCGGGACGATTTCATCAACGACGACGGCCAGGGAGTGCGGCAGTTCGTCGCGTACGCCTTCGAGGGCTGCTTCGCGGATGAGTTCGGCGATCATCACCGCTTCCGGTTCATCCGTCAGGTGCCCGTCCGGGTACAGCGGTGGCGACGGCGGCATGTGGCTGATCAGCACATCGGCCAGGGTGCCCACCTGGAAACCATCGGCGGCGGAGACCGGAACGATGTCCTTCCAGCCCTCCTCACCGAGGACTTCCCGGCCGAGCGCCGCGACGGCGAGCAGTTGTTCGGTCAGGGCCTGCCGGTCCACCAGGTCCGCTTTGGTCACGATGGCGATGACGGGCTTCCGGCCCAGCTGCGCGAGCTGGGCCGCGATGTACTTGTCGCCGGGACCGATCTTCTCGTTGGCAGGCAGGCAGAAGCCGATCGCGTCGACTTCGGCCAGGGTGTCCGCCACCAGGTCGTTCAGCCGCTTGCCCAGCAGGGTGCGGGGACGGTGCAGGCCCGGCGTGTCGACCAGGACCAGCTGGGCATCCTCCCGGTGGACGATGCCGCGGATCGTGTGCCGCGTTGTCTGTGGTTTAGCGGAGGTGATGGCCACCTTCTGCCCCACCAGGGCGTTTGTCAGGGTTGATTTGCCGGCGTTCGGGCGTCCGACGAAGACCGAGAAACCGGCCCGGTAGCCACCGTAGTCAGGGGTGTCGGAACCGTGGCCGGCCGGGCGGTTATTTTTCTTGCTCACGTGGAACTCCCTGCTGGGTTGCTTCCGCCTCGTCGAAGAGGTCTTCAAGGTCAGTGTCTACTTTTGGAACGGCCGCCGCAATGATGTGGCTGACCCTGTTGCGCCGGCCTTCAAGCCGGTCAGCGCGCAACGAGACGCCATGCACCTCCACATGGCTGCCAACGATGGGGACCCGTCCCAGGGCCTTGGCCAGCAGCCCACCCACGGTGTCCACCTCGTCGTCGTCAAGTTCGACGTCGAACAGTTCGCCGAGGTCGTCAATGCTCATCCGGGCACTGACGCGGAAGGCGCCGCCCTCCAGGGCCACAGCTTCGGCGCTTTCGGTATCGTATTCGTCGACAATTTCGCCGACAATTTCCTCGATGAGGTCCTCCAGGGTGACCAGGCCGGCCGTGCCGCCGTATTCATCGATGACAATGGCCACGTGGGTTGATTCTTTCTGGAGTTCACGCAGCAGGTCGCTGACCGGCTTGGACTCGGGCACATACCGCACTTCGCGGGCCAGGGCTTCAACCGGTGGCGGCTCCTCATCCGGTCCCAGCTCGTGGAGTGTTGCGGCCACGTCCTTGAGGTAGACGATGCCGAGGATCTGGTCCGTGTTGTCTCCGATGACGGGGATCCGGGAGTAGCCCGAGCGCAGGAAGAGCGACATGGCCCGTCTGAGGCTGGACCCTGCGTCGATGCTAAGGATGTCCGTCCTTGGCACCATGACGGCGCGCACCAGGGTGTCGCCGAAGTCAAAGACGGATTGGATCATCTCCGCTTCGGTGTCTTCGATCATGTCCGATTCGGAAGCACGGTCCACGAGTTCGCGGAATTCCTGTTCGCTGAAGAATGCGTCATCACCCGCCGGCGCCCCCGGTGCTGCGGCGCTGCCGAGCGCCACAAGCCACCCCGGGATGGGGCCCAGAATCCAGGTCAGGAATCGGATGAGCGGTGCCGTGTACCGGACCACCGCACCCGAATGGAGCCTGCCGATCTGCCGCGGCGAAACTCCGACGATCACGAACCCCAGCAGTGCCATGATGCCGGTGGCGGCCAGGCCGGCGAGCCACACGTTGTCCAGCAGGCTGTGCAGCAGGACAGCCACGGCCACCGCGGAAGCCATCTCGAACCAGATCCGCCAAAAACGCAAAGCCCTGATGTGCGCCATCGGCTGGGCGAGGATGCGGCCTATGGCGTTTCCCCTGCTTTTCAGGAGCGCATCCTCGGCATCATGCCGGGGCAGGAAGGTGAATGCGGCGTCGGCAGCGGTCAGCAGTGCGGCGATGCTGAGGAAAACCAGGGCCATGCCAACAAGGAGCAGGGGCGTCACTGGGTAGTCTCGGCGGGTGCTTCTTTGCCGGTGAATCCGGAGAGCAGCTGGCGCTGGAGGCCGAACATTTCTTCCTTCTCCTCCGGCTCTGCGTGGTCATAACCCAGCAGGTGGAGGATCCCGTGCGTCGTCAGGAGCAGCATCTCATCCTGCAGCCCGTGCCCGGCGTTGGCGGCCTGGACCTGCGCCACCTGAGGGCATACGGCAATGTCACCGAGCATGCCCTGGGGCGTGGGCCGGTCCGGGGTGCCGGGAGTGAGCTCATCCATGGGCACCGACAGCACGTCCGTGGATCCTGGCTCATCCATCAGTTCGATGTGCAGCTTTTCCATGGCAGGCTCGTCCACCAGCAGGATGGAGAGTTCGGCCTGGGGGTGGATGTACAGCTGCTCGAAAATATACCGGGACAGCGCCACGAGCTCCGCTTCATCGACCTGGATACCGGATTCGTTGTTTACTTCAATGCTCACGCGTGTTCCCCCCGCTTTTCACGGCTTACCGAGTGCTTGACCTTGTTCCGCTGGGCATCATCCCACAGGCTGTAGGCCCGGACGATGTCGCCCACCAGGCGGTGGCGGACAACGTCGGTGGAGTCCAGGACGGTGAAATTGACGTCTTCGATGCCCTGCAGGATTTCCTCCACAATGCGCAGCCCTGAGCGCGTGCCGAAGGGAAGGTCCACCTGCGTCACGTCTCCCGTGACCACCATCTTCGAGCCGAAGCCCAACCTCGTCAGGAACATCTTCATCTGCTCCGGCGTGGTGTTCTGTGCCTCGTCCAGGATGATGAAGGCATCGTTCAGCGTACGGCCGCGCATGTAGGCCAGGGGCGCAACCTCGATGGTCCCGGCTGCCATCAGCCGCGGGATCGACTCGGGATCCATCATGTCGTGCAGCGCGTCGTACAGCGGGCGCAGGTAGGGGTCGATCTTGTCGCTGAGCGTTCCGGGCAGGAAGCCCAGGCGTTCGCCGGCTTCGACCGCCGGCCGGGTCAGGATGATGCGGCTGACTTCCTTTTGCTGGAGCGCCTGGACCGCCTTCGCCATGGCCAGGTAAGTCTTGCCGGTGCCAGCGGGGCCAATGCCGAAGATCACGGTGTTGGCGTCGATGGCATCCACGTAGTTCTTCTGGTTCAGCGTCTTGGGCCGGATGGTCTTGCCCCGACTGGAGAGGATGTCGTGGGTGAGGACGTCCACGGGGTTCTGCAGGGACTGGGTGCGGAGCAACGCCACGAGCTGCTGCAGGACCGCCGGGCTGATCACGGTACCTCGGGCCACCAGGCCGCGCACCTCGTGCAGCAGCCGCATGATGCGGGGCACTTCGTCGGCGGGGCCGCTGATGGAGAGTTCATTGCCGCGGACATGGAAGTTGACCGACGGGAACTGTTCTTCGATGTACCGCAGGGCCTCATCATGGCTGCCGAGCGATTGGACCATCTGATCGGAGTTGTCAAAGAGAACCACCTCCGTCCGGAGACCGGGAAGTGTATGGGGAAATTCTCCGGCGGCGCGGTCGGTGTTCAGCCGGCGCTTTCCGTTCGCTGATTCAGTCATGGTGCTGGCCCGCGGGCCCGTGGTCTCCTCCGGTTTGAACCTAAATACCGCCGGTTGCTGCGTGGGCCGGCCTTCAGCCGAACACGCGGTGGCCAGCGGTTTCCTTCCATCTTACGCCAGCAGGACCACGTCCGCGGCGGCCACAGCGCCCAGCCATACCGATGCCACCGAATCGTCCAGCAGGCAGGATGGCGACTTTAGATATCAACTTCATATCGGCCGCATATCGTTCCCGTTGCAGTTGGGCCTATAGCGGCCGGATGGCCGGGTTGGGGTGCCGCGCTATGCGATGCTGGAATTCCAGGCCGTCCGGGGACCGGCTCAGGGGTTAGTGCCCTCATCAGCAGCAGCCAGGAAGGACAAGTGCCATCAGAGTGCCGCAAACTCCCAAACCCGTCTCGGCCCGACGCGCCGCCCGGCCGGTGCGTGCGCGGGGCGCTCTGGTACTTTTGCCGGCCATCCTGCTGCTGACCGGATGCATTGCGGACGCCGGCCCGGAGCCTGTCCTCTCGGCGAACACTGGCACGGCAGCCACTGGTTTCCCGGCGGCTCCTTCCACCAGTGCCCCGCTGGAGACCACCCAGTCCTCCAACAAGGCACCCGTGTACTGGATCGGCCGCAGCAACGGCAACGTGTTCCTGTACCGGGAGTTCCGGGACGTCCCGGAGCAGGAGAACCCCGTCACGCGGGCCCTGCGCGCCATGATGTCCGAGAAACCGCTGGACCCGGACTTCTTCACCCCCTGGCAGAACCCCACCGAACTGGCTACCTCGATCTCCGGAAAGAACGTCATCACCGTTGACGTCTCGCAGGACGCCTTCAACAGCAATCTCGATGCGGACATGGCCGTGCGTGCCATCCAGCAGCTGGTCTTCACCGCAACGGCGGCGGCGGCGAGTTCCGGCCTGATCGATGCGGGCCAACAGATCCAGGTCCGGATCCTGGTGGACAGCCATACGGACTACGTAGCCTTTGACCATGTCAAGTTGGGGGCTCCCATGTCCCGGGCAGCCGGGATGGTGGCGCCGGTGTGGATCATCGATCCCCAGGAGGGCACTGACATTGCCGGCGGCAGCGTCAAGATCACCGGCCGCAGCACCGTCCCGGGCGGCAAGCTCCGTTGGCAGATCCTGCGCACCGCAGGGAACGGCGACAAGACCCCGTACCTGACTGGAGAGACCACCGCGAGTACTGAGGCCACGCAGTCCGGGCTCTTCACGCTCGCCCTCAGCCTCTCCTCCGGCAGTTATGAGCTCCGTGTGTCGCAATCGGACGGCAGCAATAGCGATGAGCTGAATGTGGACACCCGGAAGTTCAACGTCAGCTGATCTGCAGGCTACGGGGCGCTCCAGCGCCCCAGAACATCGCTTGCCAGCACAACGGCCGCGGGGCCGGCGGTGGAGGACCGCAGGACGTGATGGCCCAGGAGCGCGGTCACGGCACCGGCACCACAGAGTTTGGTGACTTCGCGGGGGCTGATTCCGCCTTCGGGGCCCACAATGAGCAGTATTTCGCGGGGGCCCGGCGATGCCTCGGCTGCCTGCCATGCCTCCAGCACGGACCTGAATGGCCGGACCGCGTCTTCGTGGAGGATGACGGCGAGGTCCGCAGCATGCACCGCGGCCACCAGGCCGGAGGTTTCGACGGCGGCGCGCACCTCGGGAATCCAGGCGCGCCGTGCCTGCTTGGCCGCTGCCGTCACCACAGACTGCCATTTCGCGTGGGCCTTGGCGGCACGCTCACCCTTCCAGCGCACAATGGAGCGTTCCGACTGCCACGGGATCACGGAGTCGATCCCCAACTCCGTGGCCGTTTCCACGGCCAGTTCATCACGGTCGCCTTTGGCCAGTGCCTGGACCAGGACAAGCCGTGTGTCGGGCCGTTTTTCGACGGCTATTTCGCCACATTCAACGGTCAGTTCGGACGATGATGCCGCCACCACTTTCCCGCTCAGCCGCTTGCCGGCGCCGTCGGCGATATCCACGGATTCCCCCGGCGCCAGCCGCTTCACGGTGACGGCGTGCCTGGCCTCTGAACCCTGCAGGGTAAAGAGGGCACCGGGAACCATGTGGTCCAGCGAGCCGGCGCCGCTGAAGAAGACGGGATTGCTCACCGCTACAGGTTACCGAACCGGTCCCGCAGCTTGGCGAAGACGCCGCCGCTGGCGGCGAGCTTGCCTTCAGTGAACTGTTCGCCCCGCAACTTGGCCAGCTGCCTGAGCAGGTCTTCCTGGGCGGAGTCCAGCTTCGCCGGGGTGTCCACCTGCAGGTGGACCTGAAGGTCGCCGCGGCCGTAGCCGCGCAGGTGCGTCACGCCCAGGCCACGGAGCGTGATGACTTCACCGGACTGCGTTCCGGCCTTGACGTCGATTGCCTGGGCTCCGTCAAAGGTGTCCAGTGACACCTCGGTGCCCAGGGCTGCGGCAGTCATCGGAATGTGCAGGGTCGCGTGGAGGTCATCGCCTTCACGCACATAGGTGGGGTCGTTATTGACGCGGATCTCTACGTACAAATCACCGGACGGTCCACCGGCCGGTCCGGCTTCCCCCTGCCCGGACAACTGGATCCGGGTACCGGTGGCCACGCCGGCCGGCACCTTGATGGTGAGCGAGCGGCGGCTGCGGATGCGGCCCTGGCCGTTGCACTCATTGCAGGGATCCTGGATGACAGTCCCGAAGCCCTCGCAGCTGCCGCACGGGGCTGCCGTCATAACCTGGCCCAGGATGGAGCGGACGGCCCGCTGGACCTGGCCGCTGCCGCCGCAAATATCGCAGCGGACGGGGTGGCTGCCTTCGCGGCAGCATGAGCCGTTGCAGGTGGGGCAGGTGACGGCAGTGTCCACCTCGAGTTTCCGGTTCACACCGAACACGGCGTCCCGGAGTTCGATCCGGACGCTGATGAGGGCGTCCTGGCCGCGGCGAACCCGCGATGCAGGGCCGGCGGATCCGCCGGCGCCGAAGAACGTGTCAAAGATGTCCTGGAAAGCGAAGCCCTGGCCGGCATATCCGCCGCCGCCGAAGCCGTTGTCCGTCCCGTTCTCGTTGCCGGTGGTGTCGTAGACGCGGCGCTTCTGGGGGTCCGAAAGTACCTCATAGGCGTGGGTAACGGCCTTGAAGCGGTCCGACGCATCGTCCCCGGGGTTTACGTCCGGGTGAAGGGTGCGGGCCAGCTTGCGGTAGGCCTTCTTGATCTCTTCCCCGGTGGCTTCCGGCGAGACTCCGAGGACGTCGTAGTGGCTGCTCAAAGTTCGTATCTCTTCCTTGTTGTACTGCCGGCAACCGCGCCGCCGGCCTTGCTCTTCTGGCCTGGACCGCAGCTGTTACGGACCCAGAATTCTTGAAAGATAACGGGCGACTGCCCTGACGGCTGCCATGGTGGTGGGATAGTCCATCCGGGTGGGGCCCAGGACACCGATCTTGGCGGAGCTGTCCGGCCCGTACGCCGTGGCCACCACTGAGGCTTCGGCCAGCCCGTCGTAGGGGTTTTCCCGGCCAATGCTGACGGTCACGCCACGCGGGTCCTGGGCCATGTCGCTGAGCAGGCGGAGCAGAACCACCTGTTCTTCCAGGGCTTCGAGGACCGGACCGATGCTAAGAGGGAAGTCCACGTTGGACCGGGCAAGGTTGGCGGTACCGGCCATCACCATGCGGTCTTCCCGGCTGCTGTGGGCGAGCGTTTCCAGGCCATGTGCCAGCGCCTGGGCGGCTGCCCGCTGACCGGGGGCTACGGAGAACACGACGCCGGGAAGCATCTGGGTCAGGCGGCTCAGCGGTGTGCCCGCCAGCGAGCCGAGGAAATGGGTCCGCAGGGAAGCGATGGCGTCTTCACCGAGGTCCTGGCCAACGTCGATGACCCGCTGCTCCACCTTTCCGGTGGTGGCGATCAGGACCAGGAGGACCTGGCGCGGTGCCAGCAGGACAAACTCGATGTGGCGGATCGTTGCCCGGCTCAGGTGCGGGTACTGGACCACAGCCACCTGGTTGGTCAGCTGGGACAGCAGCCTGACAGTCCGGTCCAGGACATCATCAAGATCGTCGGCGCCCTCCAGCAACGACTGGATGGCCTTCCGCTCCGCCGGTGAGAGCGGCTTGACTGCGGAAATCTGGTCCACAAACAGCCTGTAGCCCTTGTCAGTGGGGATCCGGCCGGCACTCGTGTGCGGGGCCGTGATCAGGCCCTCATCCTCCAGCGCTGCCATGTCGTTGCGGATGGTGGCGCTGGAAACACCGAGATGGTGGCGTTCAACCAGGGCTTTGGAACCCACGGGCTCACGGGAGTGCACGTAGTCCTCCACAATGGCCCGCAGTACCTCAAGTTTGCGCGGTTCGCTCACACTCCACCTCCATCCCTGGTTTGGGCCCCATTCAACAGGCATTCGCCATGGCTGGTTAGCACTCGACATGCCCAAGTGCTAACAGTCTAATATGACTCACCCCGTTGTTAGCATTGGTACCGCTCCGGGCGAACATTACGGGGCGCCATCGAGCGCAAGGCGGAATCAATCCATGCAATACCAGAACTGGGGTCCGCAGGAGATCACCGCGCCCGCCAGGAACGAACTCCCGGAAATTCCCGTGGAACGCGGCATGGTCCTCGAAGACGCCCAGTCCGGCTGGGTGGGAGCTGTCACCCGGGTGGAGAAGTCCGGTGGAATGCATCTGGTGGCCCTCGAGGACCGGCGCGGCAAATCCCGGTCCTTCAAGCTTGGCTTTGGGTTCCTCCTGGAAGGGCAGCCCATCAGGCTGATGCCGCCGGCACCCCGGCAGAACACCGCCGTGCCGGCCGGCCGGACGGCGTCGGGGTCAGTCCGGGTGGCCGGGCAGCGTGCGCAGGTGGCCAAAGCGAGCAGGATCTGGGTGGAGGGAAAGCACGACGCCGAACTCGTGGAAAAGGTGTGGGGTGACGATCTCCGGGTGGAGGGCATCGTCGTCGAGCCTTTGCATGGCATTGATGACCTCGCGGGGGCGGTGGCCGCCTTCGGCCCCGGACCCGGGCGCCGGCTGGGGGTCCTGGTGGACCATCTGCTGCCCGATTCCAAGGAGTGGCGCATTGCCCAGGCAGTGATGGCCTCGCCCGGCGCCGCCGGGAACGTGCTGATCGTCGGGCACCCCTATGTGGATGTGTGGCAGGCCATCCGTCCCGCCGTGCTGGGCATTGAAAGATGGCCAGTGGTGCCGCGGGGCCAGGACTGGAAGACCGGGATCCTGAGTGCCTTTGGCTGGCCGCACGCCACCAAGGAAGACATTGGGCTGGGGTGGCAAAAGCTGCTGGGTGCGGTCCGCAGCTACGTTGACCTGGAGGCGTCCCTGCTCGGGCGGGTGGAGGAAGTCATCGACTTCCTGACGGCACCGTAGCCGCCTCCGCAGGGGCCAGGCCCAGTCGTCGCCACCGGCGGCGGCATTTGGCGCCGGAACCAGTATTCTTGGTACGGGGGAGGCTGTTGTTGCATCAGAGCGGCCTTTCCAGAACCAGCACCATTGCACTTTCGAAGGAAGAAACCGTGGCACAAAACGCACGCGAGCACCGGGACGACCAAGGCCGTTCCGAGTACCAGGGCGTTCCCGCAAATGCGTTGCCCCTGACGGCAACCGAAGACCGCCAATGGGCCACACTGGCGCACTTCGGCGGGATCCTCGGCTGCGTGCCGTCCCTGCTGATCTACCTGATCTTCCGTGAGCGCGGTCCGTTCACCGCACAGGAATCCAAGGAAGCCCTGAACTTCAGCCTGCCACCCACCATCGCGGCGCTGCTGGCCAACATCCTGGTCTTCATTCCGGTAGTGGGAAACATCTTCGCCGTCATCGCCACCCTTATTTGGATCGCCCTGACTTGTTTCTCCGTGGCTGCCGGCATCCACGTCAACAAGGGCCAGCCGCACCGATACCAATACAACCTGCGCTGGATCAAGTAGTCCCCACAAACCGCGCTGGTTTTTGGGCCGCTTAGTCGGGCAGGATCCTGCGGATCACGGCATCCGCCAGCAGGCGGCCTTTCAGGGTCAGCACCAGCCTCCCCCGGATCGCGGCGGGAGCTTCCACCAGGCCCTCAGCCATCAGGCCGGCCACCGCGTGGCGGCCACCCTCCCCCAGGCTGGCAATCGCCAGCCCCGAAACCAGCCGGGCCTCAAGCATGATCCGCTCCATGTCCCGGGTACCGTCGTCGAGCGTTTCCCGGCCGGCCGCCGGCGACAGACCCTGGGCGAGCCTGCCTGCGTAGGCGGTGGGGTGCTTGACGTTCCACCAGCGCACGCCGCCCGCATGGGAGTGCGCGCCGGGGCCGATACCCCACCAGTCATCCCCGCGCCAGTAGGCGAGGTTATGCCTGCACGCCTGCTCCGGCGTCCTGGACCAGTTGCTGACCTCGTACCAGCTGAGCCCGGCGGCGCCGATCAGCTGGTCTGCGAGTTCGTACTTGTCGGCATGGTCATCGTCGTCGATGCCCGGCACCTCGCCGCGGCGGATCTGGGCAGCGAGCTTGGTGCCGTCCTCCACGATGAGCGCATAGGCGCTGATGTGGTCCGGTTGGTAGGACAACGCAGTTTCCAGCGAGAACCGCCAATCATCAGGCGATTCACCCGGTGTACCGTAAATCAGGTCCAGGCTCACGGCCAGTCCGGCGGCGCGGGCCCACTGCACAACCTGCGGCACCCGGCTGGGCGTGTGGGTCCGGTCCAGGACCTTCAACACATGGGGAACGGCCGACTGCATGCCGAAGGACACACGGGTGAAACCGGCGTCCTTGAGCACCGCCAGTGACTCGGGGGTAACGGAATCGGGGTTCGCCTCGGTAGTGACTTCCGCACCATCCGCCAGACCCCATTCGTCAACCGCGGCGCGCAGGATCCGGGCGAGGTCCCGGGCCGGCAGGAGCGTGGGCGTGCCTCCCCCGAAGAATACTGTGCTCATAGGGCGTGCAGGCAGCCCGGATTCCGTGAGGACCCTGGCGGCCAGCCTGACTTCGGAGATGGCAGTGTCCGCGTATGCGTCCTGGGAGGCGCCGCCGCCGAGTTCCGTGGCGGTATACGTATTGAAATCGCAATAGCCGCACCGGACGGCACAGAACGGGATGTGGACGTACAGCCCGAAGTTCCGGTCCGCCGCACCCTCCGCCGCCTGGGCAGGCAGCAGACCGTCCGACGGCGCCGGGTCACCAAGGGGAAGGACGCTGGGCATCAGCGCGCCCCCCGCTGCGCGTGGGTCACTTCTTCTTGGCCTTGTCCTTTGATTCGTCGGTGGTGAGGGCGGCGATAAACGCCTCCTGCGGCACCTCAACCGTGCCAACCATCTTCATGCGTTTCTTGCCCTCTTTTTGCTTCTCCAACAGCTTCCGTTTACGCGAAATATCACCGCCGTAGCATTTGGCCAGGACGTCCTTGCGGATGGCCCGGATGCTTTCGCGGGCGATGATGCGCGAGCCGATGGCCGCCTGGATGGGCACTTCGAACTGCTGGCGGGGAATGAGTTCACGCAGCTTGGTGGTCATCATCACGCCGTAGGGGTAGGCCTTGTCGCGGTGGGTGATTGCGGAGAATGCATCCACCTGTTCGCCCTGGAGCATGATGTCCACCTTGACCAGGTCGGCCACCTGGTCTCCGTCCGCCTTCCAGTCAAGCGAGCCGTAGCCGCGGGTCTTGGACTTCAGGATGTCGAAGAAGTCGAAGACAATCTCGGCCAGCGGGAGGCGATAACGGATTTCGACGCGGTCCTCGGACAGGTAGTCCATGCCGCCCAGCACACCGCGCCGGCTCTGGCAGAGTTCCATGATGGCCCCGACGAATTCGTTCGGCGCCAGAATGGTGGCGGACACCATCGGTTCACGGACCTCGGCGATCTTGCCGGAGGGATATTCGCTCGGGTTGGTCACATGGACCACCTTTTTATCCTCGAGCGTGACCTCGTATTCCACGTTGGGGGCGGTGGAGATCAGGTCGAGGTTGTATTCGCGTTCCAGGCGTTCGCGGGTGATCTCCAGGTGGAGCAGGCCGAGGAAGCCGACGCGGAATCCGAACCCGAGCGCAGCCGAGGTCTCGGGCTCGTAGACCAGTGCGGCGTCGTTGAGCATGAGCTTTTCCAGCGCATCGCGGAGCACCGGGTAGTCGGTGCCGTCCAACGGGTAGAGACCGGAGAAGACCATGGGCTTGGCATCGGCGTAACCGGGCAGTGACTCGGACGCCGGCTTGGCAAGGTTGGTGACGGTATCGCCAACCTTTGACAGCCGGACGTCCTTCACACCGGTGATGAGGTAACCGACCTCCCCCACGCCCAGGCCCTTCGAGGGGGTGGGTTCCGGGGAGCTCACGCCGATCTCCAGCAGTTCGTGGGTGGCGCGGGTGGACATCATCTGAATGCGTTCACGGGGGTGCAGCATGCCGTCCACCACCCGGACATAGGTCACCACGCCGCGGTAGGTGTCATAGACGGAGTCGAAAATCATGGCCCGTGCAGGGGCGTCAGGGTTGCCCACCGGTGCTGGCAGGTCCCGGACGATCTTGTCCAGCAGGGCCTCCACACCCATGCCCGTCTTGCCGGACACCCGGAGGACGTCCTCGGGGTCGCCGCCGATCAGGCTGGCGAGTTCCGCCGCGTATTTCTCGGGCTGGGCTGCCGGAAGATCGATCTTGTTCAGGACCGGAATGATGGTGAGGTTGTTTTCCATCGCCAGGTAGAGGTTGGCGAGGGTCTGCGCCTCGATGCCCTGGGCCGCATCCACCAGCAGGATGGCGCCTTCGCAGGCCGCCAGCGAGCGGGAGACCTCGTAGGTGAAGTCCACGTGGCCAGGAGTGTCGATCATGTTCAGGGCGTAACTCATGCCATCGAGTTCCCACGGCATCCGGACGGCCTGGGACTTGATGGTGATGCCGCGTTCGCGTTCGATGTCCATGCGGTCCAGGTACTGGGCCTTCATATCGCGGGGCTGTACTACCCCGGTCAACTGCAGCATGCGGTCGGCCAAAGTGGACTTACCGTGGTCAATGTGCGCGATGATGCAGAAATTCCGAATGATGGCCGGATCTGTCGCGGCGGGCACCGGGGCGGTGCGGGCCATGGGAGACACGCAGGGTCCTTACTCTTGGCATTCACTGATGGCTTTGGGCAACCAGGCAGGACGCGCCAATGGCACGCTACGGCCCGACCGCACATTTTGAACCTCCAGTGTCCCACGTCCGGCCGTAACGCACCGCATCCGGCAATAAAGACGTGTTGCCGCCCGAGATAGTGTTTTTCCCATGCCAATTACCCTCCGATCGCTCGCCAATGCCGTCCGGTCCTCAGTCCGGATCCTCCAGAAACTCCGGTCCGGTCCCGGCCCGAAGCCACTGAACGCACCACGGGCAGGCCGTCAGGCGCCGCACGCCACTGACGCCTCGCCTGCTGCATATCCCGGCGACTTCCGCGGAAGCGCCGGGATCCGGTACGCCCCCCAACCTGGCGGCAGCCCGGATCCGGGCGAGATTGTGTGGGCCTGGGTGCCTTATGAGGAGGACCACTCGCAGGGCAAGGACCGTCCGGTCCTGCTGGTTGGACGGAACGGCCAGTACCTGTTAGCCGTAATGCTCACCAGCAAGGACCACGACCTGGACGGTAACCGGTCCGGCGACTACGTGGACATCGGTACCGGAGCCTGGGACCGGCAGCAGCGCCCCAGCGAGGCGAACCTGGGCCGCATCCTGCAACTGAGCCCGGCCGGCATCCGGCGTGAAGGGGCTGTACTCGACCGGAAGCGCTTTGATCAGGTGGCTGCCGGGCTGCGTCGGCGACACGGCTGGAAGTAGCCACCCAACAAATGGCCACTCAACTGGGGTTCTGCTATTCTTTATAGCTGTGTGTCCGTGCAGGTCGACGGCCACTGATGGTTGGCCGCCATAGGTATCCCCACGCCGCTCAGTCAATGGCCAATCTGAAAGCCCTCTAGACCATTTCCGCATTAAAAAGAGAGTTCACACGTGGCTAATATCAAGTCCCAGAAGAAGCGCATCCTCACCAACGAGAAGGCACGCCTGCGCAACAATGCAGTCAAGTCTGAGCTGAAGACGGCCATCCGCGCCGTCAACACCGCCGTTGAGTCCACTGACAAGGATGCAGCTACTGCTGCCCTGGTTGCTGCCAGCCGCAAGCTGGACAAGGCTGTCAGCAAGGGTGTTCTGCACAAGAACAACGCAGCAAACCGCAAGTCGGCGATCTCCAAGAAGGTCAACGCACTGTAAGGTTTCCAGTTCATGTGAACTGATGATTGAGGCCGGCACCCCTGGGTGCCGGCCTCAACTCTTTAACGTGGTTTCTGCCCGGCGGATCAGTTCCGGCACGGCCGCCTGTTCCTGCATGGCCGGCAGCGCCTGGCACGACGCCTGTTGTCGAGGGGGGCTGGGGATCAGTGGCGTTGCGCCGAGGTGGCGATGACGGTCACTGCATGTTCAACGGCATAAACCGGATCACGCGAAAGGCCCTTGACCTGCGCATCGGCCTCCGCCGTGGCCTGGATAGCCCGCACCAGGCCGTCCGGGGTCCACCGGCGGACATCCCGCTGGGCCTGCTCCACCAGCCAGGGCTGCATGCCAAGCTCCCTGGCGATCTGGGCAGAGGATCCCTGTGCCCCGGCCACTTTCGCCAGCGTCCGCAGCTTGGCTGCCAGCGCGGCAACCAGCGGAACGGGGTCCGCCCCGGTGGCCAGGGCGTGGCGGAGGGTGGACAGGGCGAGTGGACCGTTGCCGGCCATGGCGGCATCGGCTACCTTGAAGGCGGTCGCCTCGATCCTGCCGCCGTAATACCGGTCCACCAGTTCCGGTGTCACTGCTCCCGGCGCGTCAGCGATCAGCTGGCTGCAGGCTGCTGCCAGCTCCGACAGGTTGGCGCCCACGGCGTTGACGAGCGTTTGTATCGCGTCTGAGCCGATCTTGCGGCCGGCGGCGCGGAACTCGGATGCCACAAAGGCAGCCTTGTCTGCATCTTTTTTCAGGGGCTGGCAGTCGACCACGGGCCAGCCACCGGCTTTGACGGCATCAAGGAGCTTCTTGCCGCGCACTCCCCCTGCATGTCGCAGGACCAGGACCGCATCAGGTTCCGGATGGGGCAGGTATGCGAGGGCGTCCGCCAGGAAAGCATCGTTCATGCTTTCAACGCCGTCCACTTCGATCAGCTTGTGTTCGCCGAAGAGTGATGGGCTGACGGTCATGGCAAGGGTCCCGGACTCGTAACTGCCGGCCGTTAGCCGGCTGACCTCAACGTCCGGGAAGGCTGCCCGTACCTGGGCACGGATATGGTCCATGGCACGGATGCCAAGGTGCTCCTCGGGTCCGCCCACCAGGACGACCCCCGCGGGCGTTACGTCCCGCCAGGAGGTGACGTTCGATGCCGGTGTCCTGGTTCGAGTGGTTTGGGCAGCGGCCATGGTGGATTCCTCCCGGAGATTTTGGGGCAGGGTCTAAGCCTGCCACGTTGGGCGCGGGGCTCCAAGCCGCGAAAAGCGCGGTGTCGCGCAGACCACCAGCGGGCAGCCCGCGCACGCCGTTCCACCGAATCAAGCAGGGACACGGTTGCGGCATGCAGCGCCAGCACCAGCCGCAGCAGCCGGTACGGGCGGACCACCGCCCAGACGGCGGCAAGGGTCAGCATGGACAGCAGCACCATGGTCAGGAGGCCAAACGGCCCCTCCGGCCATGGCAACGCCGCCCCGGGCAGGCCAGCCGCTGTCCTGGCAATCCCCGCCACGCCTGCGCTGAATGTTCCTGCCACGGCGATCAGAGCCGTAGCCAGCCAGGGAAGCCACAACACCAGGGGTACCGCAGCCGTGCCCAGCAGGGTCACCGGCGCCACCAGCGGAGCGGCCACCACGTTTGCCAGCAGCGAGTAGGTGGAGAACTGCGGCTGAAGCAGCACGATCACGGGCCCGCACAACAACTGCGCAGAGAGCGGCACGGCCCAGGCCGCCGCTGCCCAGCGCGGAATTACCGCCGGGGTCCATTCCATCAGCCGAGGACCCAAGACGATGATCCCCAGCGTCGCCAGGACGGACAGCAGGAAGCCGAAGCTGCCAGCCAGGCCGGGGTCTATCAGCAGTAGACCCATCACTGCGAGGCAGAGGAAGCTGAGCCCGCGGCCAGTCCGGCCGCCGGCCAGCGAGGCGATGGCGATGGAGCCCATGAGCGCGGCGCGCAGCACACTCGCGTCAGGGCCAACCAGCACCACGAACATGCCCAAGCCTAAGAGTGCCACGCCGGCCGCCGGGAACCTGGGAAGCCGAAGGCTGCGTGCCGCAACCAGAAGGGCACCCAGGACCAGGCTGCAGTTGGCCCCGCTGACCGCGGTCAGGTGCGTCATGCCCACCGTTTTCATAGCCCCATTCAGAGCTTCGTCCAGGGCGGACGTGTCACCGGTGACCATGCCTGGCAGCAGGCCCCGCGGATCCGCTGCCAGGAACGTCGCTGCGGCGACATACCTGCCCCTCAACTCCCGGGCCACCACCTGCCAGAGCGGGGCCGCGCCTGCACTGGACTCGGCGCCGGCAGTGGCGTCGACGCTGGCGTCCGGGCGGGCTGCGCCTTCGGCATGGTTTCCGGCGGCACCCGGCGCCATCGAAGCCGCAAGGATGGCCGCCTCCTCTTTCCCCGCATCGGGTGACCTCAGTTTCCCGGCGGTCCGGACCATTTGGCCCGGAACAACGTTATTCCAGCCCTCGCCGCCCATCACCACGAGGTCGGCCCGGGTGCGGATGACCTGGCCGGTTGCTGTGACTTCTTCCGTCCTGGCAGGCACTGACCACCGTTCAGGCATCCCGGCCTGTCCCGGGAGCGTGAGGGGACGCGGGGAACCCGTAATTTCCAGCACTGCCACCACGGACCTTCCGGCATCCACGGCTTCTGCGAGGGGTCCGTCGTGACGTTGCGAGGAGGAGACCGCCGAGTGCGCTGCCGCGGCCGCGGCCAGCATTAACGCCACCGCCGTGGTCATGAGGAAGCTCCGGCGGCGGTCTTGACGTTTCCTGGCCCGTCCAGCAAGGGCCAGCAGGAAGCCTGCCAACACCACCAGGACACCGCACATCGCCGCCAGCATCCCGGGGGTGAGCCACATTCCGGCCATCGCGGCGCCCCAGACCAGCAGGGCAGGCAGCCCCAGCCTGACGTCTGTTCGACGGCGCGGCCTGTCAGCAGGATCGGCGGACGCTTCTTTACCGCCCAGTGTGTTCCGGACCTGATGCGCCAGCCTGGCGGTCTCCCGGCGAACCGCCGGGATCAGAGGTGCCGTCTCCCCGGCCGGGCGTCTGGACGAAACACGAGCGGCGTGGGGTGATTGGGTCGATGGCGGCGCGTGTGCCGGACCCTGGACTGCGGAGTCGACAAAGCGGCTCCACGGACTGCGGGCAGCCATCTCAGATCCCCACCAGCGGCAGGAGTGTCTCCAGCATCTTGGGCCCCACTCCGTCCACAGCGTCGAGTTCCTCGACGGATTTGAAGGGGCCGTGTTCCTTGCGCCAGTCCACAATGCGTTGCGCCAGCACGGGCCCTACCTTTGGCAGGCCATCCAGTTCCTCGACGCCTGCAGTGTTGAGGTTGACCTTCCCGCTGCCTGCTGCCCCGCCGGCCCCGGACCCGCCCGGCCCCGTGCTGCCGGTTCCCGTGCCGCCGGTTCCTGCGCCGGCAGCATCCGGGGAATCCGACGGCAGGAATTCGCCGGGCAGGGGCACGTACAGTTTCTGTCCGTCCACCAGCACAGCGGCAAGGTTGAGCCGGTTCAGGTCTGCCGAGGCCGTGCTGCCGCCAGCTTCGGCGATGGCCTGGTGCACCCGGCTGCCGGCGGGTAACTGAACCACTCCCGGCAAGGCCACGGCACCGGCCACGTGGACAATGACCATACCGGCCGAAGAACCCGCGGCGGGTGTTCCAGGCCCGGCGCGCTCAGTTCCCGGACCGGGCGGCCCCGCGCCGGAATGTTCGCTTTCCGCGGCCGGGATGTCGCTGAGCGCTACCACGTCAGGCTGCCCCGCAGCCACCTGCGTCCAGAACCATGCGCCGCCCACCACCGCAAGCGCGGCGATCAACAGGGCCACAGGCAGGCCAATCCGCCATCTGAGAGCCGGACCGTCCCTGCCCGCTCCGGCAGCGTCCGCGTCAAGGGATTCAGGAACAGGACCGGCGCTGGCAGGGGCGGCACCGCCGTCGTACTCGAAAACATTCCCGCCGCTGTCGGTCAGCAGCCCGGCGCCGTCCCCCAGAGTGGAGTGCAGCCGCTCCCGGGCATGGCGGACCCCTTGGCGTGCTGCGGCGTCCCGGCGTGACATGCACCCAACGCTAGGGACACCGGGCCGCCGGCGACAGGCCGGGGATGCCCTATGTGGAAAGAGGCTCCGGGGGCAGGGAGGCGACCTCACCGACAATGACGGCCAGCACACCCAGGCCGGCGTGGGCAGCAAGGACGGCGGGCAGGGAACTGATCTGCGCCGGCGGACAGCCGGGCAAGGCCGCAGCGAGCCTGGCGGCAAGCCCTTCCGCTTCGGCCGGGTTCCCGAAATGGTGGACCGCAAGGCGGGCCAGTCCGGCGGGGCGGGATGCGGCGTCGGCCGCGGCGATCTCTTCCAGCCGGGCGATGGCCCTGGCCGCTGACCTCACCTTTTCCAGGGGGACGATCTTTCCGCCCTCGACCGCGAGGATGGGTTTGATGGCGAACATCGTGCCCAGCAGCGAGGCTGCGGCTCCAATCCGCCCGCCCCGGCGGAGCTGTTCGAGGCTGGGGACGTAGAAGTAGACCCTGGTCCGGGCCAGCTGGTCCGCCGCGGCAGCGCTGACGCCTACAGCGTCCAGCCCGGCGGCGGCCGCGGTCACGGCGCCCTGGACTCCCATGCCCAGGGCCATTCCCACTGTGCCGGAATCCAGGACCTCCACCGGTATGTTCACGCGGCCCGCGGCGAGCCGTGCGGCGTCGGCGGTGCCGGAGAGCCCGCTGGAAATGTGAATGCAGACAATCGCTTCGTAGCCCCGGCGTTCGGCTGCGAGGAAAGCCTGCTCAAACTGCCCGGGTGAGGGGCGGGAGGTCTTGACTGACGTGCCGGCCGCGAGTGCCAGCGCGATGGTTTCGGTGATGTCGTCTTCGCCCTCGCCGTAGATCTCCTCGCCCACCATCACCGGCATTGGGATGACGGTCAGCAGGCCGTCGGAGGCACAGGCAGCCACCCACTCCGCCGGCAGCGCTGACGCTGAATCGGTCACCACGGCAGTACGGACCGCGACGGTGGATGCGTCCGTGGGGGCGCCCGGGCGTGCGGCGGGGCGGAGGGCAGCGAGGCGCTGCCTGAGCCAGAGCCATGCGGCGGCATCGCGGTGGGGCAAGTGGCCTCCTGGTGTGTGGCCGGCCGCCGGATGGTCCGGCGGCCGGCGTTCCCGGCTAGGCCGGGACGATGTTGACCAGTTTAGGCGCCCGCACGATGACTGTGCGGATGGCGCGGCCGTCCATGGCGCGCTGTACGTTCTCGCTGGCCAGGGCCAGTTCGCGCAGCTCGTCCTCGCTGATGTCCGGAGAAACCTCGAGGCGGTCGCGGACCTTGCCCTGGACCTGGACCACGGCGGTGACGGTGTCCTGGACCAGCAGCGCCTCATCGTGGGCAGGCCAGCCGGCGTTGGCCACCGACGCGGGGTGGCCCAGCACGTTCCACATGTCCTCAGCGGTGTATGGCGCGAAGAGGCTCAGGATGACGGCGACAGCCTCGGCTGCCTCGCGGACGGCAGGATCTGCCCCGCCGGCTCCGGCAGCTGCATCTATGGTTTTGCGGGTCGCGTTGACCAGCTCCATCAGCTTGGCCACCACCACGTTGAACTTGTTGTTGTCCAGCAGCGCGGCGGCGTCGGCGATGGTCCGATGCGTGACGGACCGCAGCGTGCGGTCACCGGAAGCGGCATCGGCACCCGGTTCGCTGGTGACGTCCTGCGCGAGTCGCCAGGAGCGTGCCAGGAACTTGGCGGAGCCCGACGGCGAAACGTCCGCCCAGTCCACGTCGTCCTCCGGCGGGGAGGCGAAGATCATGGTCAGGCGCACCGCGTCCACGCCGTACTTGTCCAGCTGCTCGCCGAGGTCCACGCCGTTGCCCAGCGACTTGCTCATGGCCTTGCCGCCGTTGAGTACCTGGCCCTGGTTCAGCAGCGCGCTGAACGGTTCATCGGCGTCGATCATGCCGAGGTCGTGGATGACCTTGGTGAAGAACCGGGCGTACAGCAGGTGCAGGATGGCGTGCTCCACACCTCCCACGTACTGGCCTACCGGCATCCACTCGTTGATCTTGTCGGGATCGAAGGGACCCTCGGTGAACTGCGGCGAAACGAACCGCAGGAAGTACCAGGACGAATCCACGAACGTATCCATGGTGTCGGTATCACGCTTGGCCGGCCCGTGGCAGTTGGGGCACTGCACGTTGACCCAGGCCTCGGCGGCAGCCAGCGGCGACGTTCCCTTCGGGGACAGGTCCTCGCCGCGCAGGTCCGCCGGGAGGGTCACCGGCAACTGATCGTCCGGGACGGGAACCTCACCGCAGGACGGGCAGTGGATGATCGGAATGGGCGTGCCCCAGAACCGCTGGCGGCTCAGGAGCCAGTCGCGGAGGCGGAAGTTGACGAACTTCTCGCCCGTTCCCTGCTTCTCGAGGATGGCAATGGCTGCCGGAATGGCATCCGATTTGGGCAGGCCGTTCAGCTCGCCCGAGTTGATCAGGGTGCCCTCCCCTGCCGTCGCCTTGCCGGACACGGCAGGGTCTTCCTCACCGGTGTCCAGTACTGCGCGGACGGGAAGGCCGAACGTTTTGGCGAAGTCGAGGTCACGCTGGTCGTGCGCCGGGACGGCCATGATGGCACCGGTACCGTAATCCGCCAGGACGTAATCCGCGGCCCAGACCTGCAGTTTCTCGCCGTTCAGCGGGTTGATGGCGTACCGACCGGTGAAGACGCCTGTCTTTTCACGCTCGGTGGACTGGCGTTCGATTTCGCTCAGCGCCTTGACCTGCTCGCGATAGGCGTCCAGTGCTGCTGCGTGCTCTTCTGTGACGAGTTCGACGGCGATCGGCGCGTCGGCAGCGACCACGAAGAACGTGGCGCCATACAGGGTGTCAGGGCGGGTGGTGAAGACGGTGACGTCCTTGGCGGGCTTGCCGTCGGCGGCCTCGACGACGAAGTTGACGTGCGCACCTTCGGAGCGGCCGATCCAGTTTTTCTGCATGGCGAGGACCCGCTCCGGCCAGTGTCCGCGCAGTTCGTCCATGTCATCAAGCAGCCGGTCAGCGTACTCGGTGATCTTGAAGTACCACTGGTTCAGGGACTTCTTGGTCACGGCCGTGCCGCAGCGTTCGCAGGCACCGTTGACTACCTGCTCGTTGGCCAGCACGGTCTGGTCCTTGGGGCACCAGTTGACCGGGGAATCCTTGCGGTAGGCCAGCCCGCGCTCGTAGAACCGCTTGAACAGCCACTGGGTCCAGCGGTAGTACTCGGGGTCCGAGGTGTGCAGGCGGCGTGACCAGTCGGCGGAAATGGCATAGCGCTTGAATGACGCCGCTTGGGTGTCGATGTTGGCATAGGTCCACTCGCTGGGGTGGGCGTTGCGCTTGATGGCAGCGTTTTCCGCGGGCAGGCCGAAGGAGTCCCAGCCGATCGGGTGCAGGACATCGAAGCCCTGCTGCCGAAGGTACCGGGCCACGACGTCGCCCATGGCAAACGCTTCGGCGTGGCCCATGTGAAGGTCGCCCGACGGGTACGGAAACATGTCCAGTACGTAGCGGCGCTCGCGGGATCCGTCATCCACGGGAGTGAAGACCTTAAGGTCCTCCCACACCTGGGGCCACTTGGCCTCCATGGCGGCGAAGCTGTACGCACCCTCTTCGGGTGCCTCCGCTGCTACTGCTGTTCCGGTCTCTGTCTCCGGCTTTACGCCCACTGCTGCCCTCTTCTGTTCTGTTGCGGCATCCGTGCTGCCCCAACTTCTCTGATCCCTACGTCTGCTGCCGACCCGGCAAACATGCCCGGACACACAAAAGCCCCTCGCCATGGAGGGGCAGCCGCACGGCACTCCGGTGGTTTCCGGATACCGGGCGGCTAGCTAAGCAGAAGGATCGCACGCATAAGACTACTTTAGCGCACCCCAAAAGCCTCCAGTCGCAAGCGAGCGGCTGATGCGCGCAGATAAGTTGACGGGGGTCGCACCTCGCCCGGGTGTGGTGGGCACCGCGAAGCGGGCGGGGCAGGTGCGACCCCCGTCAACGACGGAATCTGGCTACTTCACGTCCTCGTCGACCCAATCCATGGACTTCGTCACGGCCTTCTTCCACAGCCGCATCTGGCGGTCCTGCTCGGCCTGGTCCAGCTGCGGTTCCCAGCGCTTGTCCTCCGACCAGTTGGCCGACAGTTCGCCGAGGTCCTTCCAGAAGCCGACGGCGAGGCCGGCAGCGTAGGCCGCGCCCAGTGCCGTGGTCTCCACCACCTTGGGCCGGATCACGGGGACACCGAGGATGTCCGCCTGGAACTGCATCAGCGCATCGTTGGCCACCATGCCGCCGTCGACCTTCAACTCGGTGAGCGGAACTCCGGAGTCCGCGTTGACAGCATCAAGCACCTCCCGGGTCTGGAAGGCGGTGGCTTCCAGGGCGGCGCGGGCAATGTGGTTCTTGTTGACGAACCGGGTGAGTCCCACAATGGCGCCACGGGCATCCGAACGCCAGTACGGGGCGAAGAGCCCAGAGAACGCGGGGACGATGTACACGCCGCCGTTGTCCTCCACGGCGGCCGCCAGGGTTTCCACTTCGGGGGCGCTGCTGATCATGCCCAGGTTGTCCCGCAGCCACTGGATCAGGGATCCTGTGACCGCGATGGAGCCTTCCAGCGCGTAGTGCGTCGGGGCGTCACCGAGCTTGTATCCCACGGTGGTCAGCAGGCCGTTCTTCGAGTGCACGATTTCTTCGCCCGTGTTGAAGATCAGGAAGCAGCCGGTGCCGTAGGTGTTCTTCGCCTCGCCGGCTTCGAATGCCGCCTGGCCGAAGGTGGCGGCCTGCTGGTCGCCCAGGATGCCCGAGACCGGCACCTCCCGAAGCAGCTGGGACGTGTGGACATTGCCGTATACCTCGGAGGAGGACTTGATGGCCGGCATCATACTCAGCGGAACGCCGAAGATGCCCAGGATCTCCTCATCCCAGGTCAGGGTGTCCAGGTCCATGAACATGGTCCGCGAGGCGTTGGTGACGTCCGTGACGTGGACGCCGCCATCCACGCCGCCGGTCAGGTTCCAGAGCACCCAGCAGTCTGTGTTTCCGAAGATCAGGTCACCGGCCTCGGCCTTGGCCCGGGCACCTTCAACGTTGTCCAGGATCCATTTGATCTTGGTGCCGGAGAAGTAGGTGGCCAGGGGGAGGCCCACTTTCTGTTTGAACCGTTCCGGGCCGCCGTCCTTGGCCAGTTCGTCCACGATGTTCTGTGTGCGGGTGTCCTGCCAGACGATGGCGTTGTACACGGCTTCGCCGGTGTTCTTGTCCCAGACCACGGCCGTTTCGCGCTGGTTGGTGATTCCGACGGCGGCAATGTCGTGCCGGGTCAGGTTCGCCTTTGACAGCGCGGAGGCGATGACCTCCCGGGTGTTATTCCAGATTTCTGCGGGGTTGTGTTCCACCCAGCCTGCCTGCGGGAAGATCTGCTCATGCTCCATCTGGCCGGAAGAGACAATGTTGCCGCTGTGGTCAAAGATGATGGCGCGGGAACTGGTGGTGCCCTGGTCGATGGCGATTACGTACTGGTTCATGGTGACGTCCTTGTCTGTATGCAGGGTTTGGGTAGTGTGCGGTCAGGAAGCGGCGGTGATGATAATGGGGACGACCTTGGCGAGCAGTCCGCCGAGGGCTCCGCCCACCAGCGGGCCCACCACGGGAATCCAGGAGTATCCCCAGTCGCTGCTGCCCTTGCCCTTGATGGGGAGCAGGGCGTGCGCAATACGGGGGCCCAGGTCACGGGCGGGGTTGATGGCGTAGCCGGTAGGGCCGCCCAGGGAGACACCGATGCCCACCACGAGGAGGGCGACGGCCAGCGGGCCAAGTCCGGAAGGCGTTCCGCCGAGGGTCAGGATCACGAAGACCAGGACGAAAGTGCCGATGATTTCCGTGACCAGGTTCCACGGGGTGGATCGGATGGCAGGGCCGGTGGAGAAGGTTCCCAACTTGCTGGCAGCCTCCGGCTCGGCGTCAAAGTGCTGCTTGTAGGCAGCCCAGCAAACCACCGCGCCCAGGAACGCGCCCAGCAGCTCGCCGCCGAAGTAGGTGAACGTCGAGGCCACATTAATGGGAACGTCCGGCGCGTATTCGGCTTTGCCGTTCACCAACAGGCCCAAGGTGACGGCAGGATTGAGGTGGGCCCCGGACTTGGCGGCAACAAACACACCGGAGAAGACGGCAATGCCCCACCCCCAGGTAACCATCAAGAACCCGCCGCTGTTACCTTTGGTGCCCTTCAGGGCCACGTTGGCCACGACGCCGCAACCCAACAGGGTGAGCATCGCGGTTCCGAACACTTCGGAGAGAAAAACAATTCCAAGAGACATCATTGACTCCTTATTTTCTGTTGTCGGTCCTTAGCGGGTTGAAGGACCGTTGTTCCGGAGCGCGTTGGCGCTCCGGTTGCAGCCTGGCCTGCCTAGGCCACCAGGCTGTGCACCTTTACACGGTGGAAGTGCTTCAGCACCTCCTGCGCGTGGTGAATCTCGCGGGCCTGCGCTGCGGCATCCCAGCCCAGCGGTCCGGCCAGAACTTGCGCCACCTCGTTGAGCAGTTCTCCGGTGACCAGACCCCGGAAGGCAAGGGAAGTACGGCGGATCAGGACGTCGACGAGATGCCCGGTCTGCTCGTGCAGGGCCATGTATTCCAGCTCGCGGACGCTAAGTTCACGCGTCGAATGCAGCAGCCGGTCAGCCCCGGCATCAAGGAAACTGATGACCTCCGCCGCCCTGGTGCCGTAGCGGGTCAGCAGGGTCTCGGTCCGGTCGGCGTCGCGGCCGGCTGAGACATGGGCCTTGATCCATTCCTGGATCCCGGCGTCGTCCGCCGGGAAGCCGGCGCCGCCTCCGATGGCGAGTTTCGCCGTCGATACCGTCCGTTCCCTGCCGAGTTCGGCCAGCACGTCATTGGCCAGATGCTCGGCCAGTGCGCGGAAGGTTGTCCATTTGCCGCCCACCAGGCTGAAGACGACGGCGCCCGTGCCGTTTGCCTGCCGTTCGATCCGGTAGTCACGGGAGACGAATCCGGGCTGGGTTGCGTCGTGCCGCGGCAGCGGGCGCACACCGGAGAACGTGTAGACGATCTGCTCCCGGTCAACGGGGATATCGGGAAAGACATGGCCGATGAGCTCAAGGAAGTAGTCGATCTCGGCATCGGTGCACACGGCATCCTGCGCCATGTCCGCATCCACATCGGTTGTTCCCACCAGGACCCTGTCCCCCATGGGGTAGATCAGCACAATCCGGCCATCGGTGTGTTCAAAGAAGATCTCCCGGCCATTGCACGCTTCCAGGAGTTCAGGGTGGTCCAGCACAATGTGCGATCCCTTTGTGCCGCCCATAAACGCCGTCGCCGCGCCCATGGCCTGGTTGGTCAGATCCACCCAGGCGCCGGTGGTGTTGACGATGACATCGGCGGTGAAGTCGAAGAGCTCGCCGGTGAGTTCGTCACGCAGTTGGACCGTGCTGCGGGTGGCTGCGCTTCCGGAGGCAGCAGGAGCGGCCATGGACTGGAGCGAGACGTAGTTGCTGGCGCGTGCCGTGGCGTTCCCGGAAGGGCCTGTGAGCTGCCCCGCTTTTTCGCCGTCCCGCAGGACGTCGAGGGTGAGCCGCTCCGGATTGTGCACGGAAGCGTCAAAATAGGTGGCCGCGTACTTGATTCCTGGGTGCAGCCGCGGAAGTTCCGCCAGGGCACGCTTGCGGCCCCGGAACTGGTGCCGCGGTACGGTGCCGCCGTCGCGGGAGAAGGAGTCATACATGCTGAGGCCCAGCTTGATCAGGAAGGCGCCGCGTTCCGTGGGCTTCCCCTGCTGCTTGTGGGTAAGGAACCTCAGGGGCGCGGCAAGCACACCGGAGAATGTGCTGAAGATGGGGATGGTGGTCTGCAGCGGCTTCACATAGTGCGGGGCAATGCGCAGGAGGCGGTTGCGCTCCACCACCGACTCCTGGACCAGACGGAATTCACCGTTTTCCAGGTAGCGGATCCCGCCATGGATCATGTGGGAGGAGGCGCCGCTGGCACCCTGGCAGTAGTCACCCCGCTCCACCAGTGCCACGTCCACACCCTGCAGGGCAAGATCCCTGAAGGTGCCGACGCCGTTGATCCCGCCGCCGATGATCAGCACTTTGGCCTGCGGACGCTCACGGAGAGCCTGCAGGGAATTCCGTGCATTCTTGGCCGGGGCGGGCGTGGTGCCACCGTGGCCAAATAAGTTCCTGGTTCCCAAAAAATGCTCCTTGGGTTAAGTCCTTGGGGCTACCTTCGCAGGTCAGCCGCCCTTCTTCAACTATTCTTTGGAGTTATGGAAAATACCGTCAAGCTCTATGCACAAACGTGCAGATTGGAAGCGATATGACGCTCTCACGACACTCCGACGCGCTTCGTGCTGCACAGATGTATTACCTCCAGGACCTCACGATGGATGCGATTGCGCGGGAGCTCCGGACGTCCCGGTCCACGGTCTCCCGGCTCCTTTCCGCTGCCAGGGAGACGGGGCTGGTCCAGATCCAGATCCGCAATCCGCTGGACACCGGTCCGGAGCTGGAAGGAATTATCCGGCGCGAGTACAACGTTGACGTCCACGTTGTTCCGGTCCTGGAGTCACTGAATGAGGCGGAAACACTGGATCGTGTGGCCATCCAGGCTGCCCGGACCATCGGCCCGCTGGTAGACTCCAACGCGATCATCGGCGTGGCCTGGGGATCAACTCTCAGCGCTGTCAGCCGGCACCTGACCCGAAAGATCACCCACGACACCGTGGTGGTCCAGCTGAACGGCGCGGGCAACATGCACACCACGGGTATCACCTATGCCAGTGACATCATGCGCCGCTTCGGCAGTGCCTATGGGGCGCGGGTGGAGCAGTTCCCCGTACCGGCGTTCTTCGACCATGCAGCCACCAAGACCGCCATGTGGAATGAGCGCAGCGTGCAACGCATCCTGGCGTTGCAGGCCCGTATGAGCATCGCGATCTTTGGCGTGGGCTCAGTCGAAGCTGATTACCCCAGCCACGTCTACGCCGGCGGCTACCTGGACGAAAACGACCTCAGGGTGCTGGCCCATTCGGACGTGGTGGGCGATGTTGCCACCGTCTTCTTCCGGCGGGACGGGTCATCGGACGGGATCGTCCTGAATGAGCGGTCCACGGGCCCGGCACTCTCCCAGCTGCGCCAGGTCCGGCGCCGGATCTGCGTGGTGTCCGGCGCATCGAAGATCAACGGCCTGCGGGGCGCCCTCAGCGCCGGCCTCGCCACGGACCTCATCCTGGACGAAGCCACCGCGCGGCGCCTGGTGGGTTTTGGCGGCATGGCCTAGCTGAATGGGTAGAGTCAGTCCTATGAAAACCTCACCGCGCCTCAGCCTGAACAACGGTGTGCTGATCGACCAGTTGGGCTACGGGCTTTACAAGGTTCCGCCCGCCGACGCCGCATCGCTGGTGGCGATCGCCCTGGGCACCGGCTACCGCCACCTGGACACGGCCGCGATGTACGGCAACGAGGCGGGCGTGGCGCGGGCCTTGGGCGCGGCAGTGGATTCCGACGGCGGGAGCGGCGGTTCAGGGGAAGCCTCGCCGGGGCTGCGGCGCGAGGATGTGTTTGTCACCACCAAGGTCTGGAACGACGACCACGGGTACGACGCAACCCTCAGGGCGTTTGATACGTCCATGGTCAACCTCGGCCTGGATTACGTAGATATGTACCTGATCCACTGGCCCTGTGCCCGCCGCGGCCTCTATGTCGAAACGTACCGGGCCCTGGAGACGCTCTACCGCGAAGGGAAAGTGCGCGCCATCGGCGTCTGCAACTTCCAACCGTCCCACCTCGACCGCCTGCTGGAAAGCGCCGAAGTGGTGCCGGCAGTGAACCAGATTGAACTGCACCCCTGGCTCCAGCAGACTGAACTCAGGGAAAAGCACCTCAGCCTGGGGATCCGGACCGAAGCGTGGAGCCCCCTGGGCAGGGGGCACGTGCTGTCCGATCCCGTGGTGATGGCCCTCGCTTCCGAGCACCGCAGGACACCTGCCCAGGTCATCCTGCGCTGGCACGTCCAGCTGGGGAATATCGCCATACCCAAGGCCAGTTCCGAGTCCCGGATCCGGGAAAACCTGGATGTCTTTGGCTTTGCCCTCTCTGAGCGGGACATGATGGCCCTGGCGGAGCTTGACCGCGGCCAGCGCACCGGCTCCCACCCTGACAACGTTCACTAGGACCTGCCGTCATGACAACAGCCGCCCATCAGCCATCCGACGCGCCGTCCTACTTCAGTCCCGGGCTAGAGGCGCGCACCCACGCCGGCCAGCTGGAGCTGCATGGCAGCACCGTGGCGTACTGGACCTACGAGCCCGTCAGGGAAACAGCGGAAACGCGCACCATCCTGGTCATCCATGGCTTCCGCGGCGATCACCATGGCCTGCTCCGGGTGGCAGACCAGTTGCCGGAAATGCGCCTCATCATGCCTGACCTTCCCGGGTTCGGCAGTTCGGCAGCGTTCGCGGCCGGTGAACACTCGGTGGAGCAGTACGGCACGTTTATCACGGGCCTGATGGCGGCACTGGGCCTCGGCCCGGACACGGTCCTGCTGGGACACTCCTTCGGCTCGATCGTCGCAGCCCACTTTGTGGCCAGCCATCCAGGGGCCGTCAGGCCACTGATCCTCATCAATCCCATCGCCGCACCTGCCCTGGAAGGCCCCAAGGGCGTCATGACCAAGCTCGCCGTACTGTACTACCGGCTGGGTGCACGGCTTCCGCGCGCCCTGGGCCTGGCCCTCCTGCGCAGCCCGCTGATTGTCCGGGTCATGAGCGAGGCCATGGCCAAAACGGGCGACAGGGAACTGCGTGCTTTCATCCATGCCCAGCACCACAGTTACTTCAGCGCCTTCGCCAACCGGGAAAGCCTGCTGGAGTCGTTCACAGCCTCCGTGAGCGGCCATGTGGCAGAGGTTGCCGAGAAGCTGACCCTGCCGGTCCTGCTGGTGGCCGGCGAAAAAGACGAGATCGCCACGCTCCCGGACCAGCGCCACCTTGCCACGCTCCTCCCGGACGGGGCCCTCAAAGTCATTCCCGGCGTCGGCCATCTGATCCACTACGAAACTCCCGCGCCGGCCGCCGGGTTCATCCGCAGCTTCCTCAAGGAAAACCCCGCGTGAAGATTGTCATCGATGCACGATTTACCAGGACCGACCACCACGACGGCATCAGCCGCTACGGCGCGAGCCTGATCGCCGCGACGGCCAAGGTAGCGGATGTCTCCATGCTGATCAGTGACGTGCGGCAGCTTGCCCTGCTCCCGGACGTCCCCTACACACTCATCAGCAGTCCGCTGTCCCCGCTGGAACTCTTTGTGGCCCGCAAAATCAACCCTCTCGGCGCGGACGTGGTGGTCTGCCCCATGCAGACCATGGGCACCTGGGGACGCCGGTACGGCCTGGTCCTGACTTTGCATGACCTCATCTACTACGAGCACCCCGCTCCCCCGGGATTCCTGCCCGCACCTGTCCGCGTCCTCTGGCGGCTGTACCACAAGGCATTCTGGCCGCAGCGCCTGCTCCTGAACCGTGCCGACATCGTAGCTACCATCAGCAGGACCACCGAAGCGCTGATGGCGAAGTACCGGCTGACGCGGCGGCCGGTACGGATCATCAGCAACGCCCCGCAGCCGGGACAGGAACCCAGGGACCCCGCTGCCGGGGCTGACCATACGCTCGTGTATATGGGTTCATTTATGCCGTACAAGAATGTGGAGACCCTGGTGGCCGGCATGTCCGGGCTGCCGGACTTCACGCTGCACCTGCTGAGCAGGATCACCCCCGAACGCCGGGCAGAGCTGGAGGCCGTGGTCGCGGCGGGCGCCAGGGTGGTTTTCCACAACGGCGTCACCGACGACGAATACGCTGTCCTGCTCCGGCGCGCCACCGCACTGGTGAGCCTGTCCCGCGCGGAGGGCTACGGGTTGCCCCTGGTGGAGGCCATGGCGCTGGGCACACCGGTGATTGCCAGCGACATTCCGATCTTCAGGGAGGTGGGCGGGGACGCCGCCTCCTATGTTGACCCGGACTCTGCCGCGGAATTCTCCGCTGCCGCACAGAAACTGCGCGACGCGGACCACTGGCAGGACGTTTCCCGCCGCTCGGTGGCCCGTGCGGCGGAATTCAGCTGGGACGAGTCGGCCCGCCAGCTCATCGAGGTGGCGCACGATATTGTGGCCGCCCGCTCCCGTGGCAGGCGTCCGCGGTAGGGGCCGCTACAGGACGTCAACGCCGTCGAGCCTGACCTGCACGGGTTCCTCGCTCCGCTTGGCAGCGGCCGCAGCCTTGGTGGACCGCAGGACCCGGGTCACCGTGGCGGCCTGTCCGTAGGGAAAGAACAACAGGGTACGGACGTCGTCGCCCTGCTGGGCCGCCGCCGGGCCCATAAGCACCACGGGTGCCGGCCCCACGGTCCGCAGGGCCACGCCGGAGGCGGCCAGCTGCTTTTCCGCCGCCGCCGTGAAATGCACGACGGCGGTCCTCGGGCCGGTGACGGAGGCAATCCTGACGGCGGGCGGCAGTTGGAGTTCCATCCGGAGCTCCAGCTCGCGCCGCGCGTACCCGGCCGGGTCCCACCGCAGCAGGGCACCCACGGCGGCGCTTTCCGTCGCGGTGATGACCACCAGGCCGCCGTCGGATGCGGGACGCACCAGCGCGGCGGCATTGAACCAGCGGCGGACAGTGTCCTCGCCGGCGCGGAGGTTCTCCCGGCGCAGCATCGAGTCCCCGTCCAGCAGGAGGGCGGCGGCGTAGCCGCCGTCTGCGACCGGCTCCGCCCCGACGGTGGCCACCACCAGTGCCCTGGCGCTGCCGACTGCAGCCTTCACATGGTCGCCGGAGGAGGTGACGACGGTCTTTCCGGGGAAGGCACGGCCGAGCTCCTCGGCCGTCCTCAGCACCCCGGTGGCGCCTTTCCGGAGCTTCCGGCCTGAGCAGTGCACGCACTGCCAGCCCGGGGCGGGCGTTGAACACCAGCGGCACTGCGGGATGGCGGAACTGCCGCTGGCACCTGCAACGGCCAGTGGCCCCTGGCAGGACTGGCAGCGCGACGGCTCCCGGCAGGTCTCACAAACCAGCGATGGCGCGTACCCGGCCCTGGCCACCTGGACCAGCACCGGCCCGCGGTCCAGCCCCTCCTTGGCGGCCCGCCAGGCGGCACCGGGAAGCCGGGCCACCAGGGCGAGGGGATCGCGTTCCTGTTCAAAGCTGTCAGCGGTATTCAGGACACGGGGAACCGTCCGGCGCACAACTGCACGCTCCGCGTCGACGGGCATGGCCCAGCCCGCCTCAACCAGCCTCTGCAGTTCCGTACTCCGGGCATGGCCCGCCATCAAACATGCCGTGCCGTCCTGGTCGGCCCGCACTAGCAGCACGTCGCGGGCATGCCAGTACGGGGCCCGCTGTTCAAGGTGGAGATCGTTCCCGTCATCCCAGCAGGCAACGAGGCCCAGATCGTGGACGGGTGCGAACGCCGCCGACCTTGTGCCGATGGCCACCCGAGCGGATCCGTCCAGAACGCGCAGGAAATTCCGATAACGGGGCGTGGGCCCGTCCTCTGCGCTCAGCCTGGCGATGTCTTCCGCAGGCAGAAGCTGCTGCAGGGCCTGTTCGAGCTGGTCGAGATCGCGGTAGTCCGGTACCACCAGCACGGCGCCCCGGCCGGATGCACGCACGGCGGCCACTGCTTCCGCCACCAGCCGCGGCCACGCCGCGGGCCCGAACCCCTGGAGGGGGCTGAAGACCGCCCGTGGGGATCCGCCTTCCTGCAGGTGGCGGACAAAGGCCGTCCCATTGCGGTAGCTGGCCCATGCGGTAGACGAAGACGGCCCTTTGGTTTCTCCGGGCGCAGATGCGTAGGGCGCGGCCCCGGCCAGGAAGTCCTTCTCCAGCCGCGCCATGCGCGGCGGCACGGCAACACGCAGCACGTCACTGACCGTGCCGGCGTACCGGGCGGCGACGGCGCCCACGAGGTCCCGCACGGCGGGCGTCAGGACGGCGACCGGGGAAATTACCTTGAACAGGGGCACCAGGGTATGCCCGGCGTCGGACTCTGCGGTGCGTTCGACAATGAACCCGCTAAGTTCCTGCCCGTTGAACCGGACCTTGACACGGACACCCGGCTGGGCGGACTGGTCGAGCTCGGCCGGCACGCTGTAATCAAACGGGCGGTCAAGGTGCGGCAGCGATGATTCGACCAGCACCCGGGCCACCGGCAACTGTGCGGCCAGCGGAGTTCCGGCCTGCGGTGCACGGGACGCAAAGCCCTGGAGCAGGGAAGGCTGCACGGCACCATCGAAGCCGGCGCCGGTGTGGACCGTCTCCGGTGTTGCCATGGCGGCCACCCCCTTTCACGAACCAGCCAACCACCTGGCTCCGACATTGTCCGCAGGCTCACGTGGTTGGCTGGGCGTTGACGGCCGGTCAGGCGTTAAAGAAGGCCTTCAGGTCATCCACGCGGTCCAGCCGCTCCCAGGTGAAATCGGGGTCGTCCCGCCCGAAGTGACCGTGCGCAGCTGTCTTTGCGTAGATGGGTCGCTTGAGGTCCAGGGCATCGATGATGGCGCGGGGGCGGAGGTCGAAGATCTCTGCGATGGCGGCACTGATCCTGGCCGGATCCACGGTCTCGGTGCCGAAGGTCTCCACGTAGGTGCCCACGGGACGGGCCTGGCCGATGGCGTAGGCGATCTGGATCTCGGCGCGCTTGGCCAGGCCCGCGGCCACGACGTTTTTCGCAACCCAGCGCATGGCGTAGGCCGCCGAACGGTCCACCTTGGACGGGTCCTTGCCGGAAAACGCGCCGCCGCCGTGGCGGGCCATGCCGCCGTAAGTGTCCACAATGATCTTGCGGCCGGTCAGGCCGGCGTCGCCCACAGGTCCGCCAATAACGAACTCGCCGGCAGGGTTGAGGATGTTGGCTGCCCGGGAGATGTCCAGGTCGGCGGCGGCCAGCACCGGCGCAATCACGAACTGGGCGAGATCCGCTCGCAGGCGCTCCAGGCTGGTGCCTTCGGCGTGCTGGCTGGAGATGACCACTGTTTCCACGGAAACCGGCACGTCCTTGTCGTAACCCACGGTGACCTGGGTCTTGCCGTCCGGGCGCAGGTAGGACAGTTCGCCCGATTTGCGCACTTCGGTGAGCCGCTCGGACAGGCGGTGTGCCAGCCAGATCGGCGTCGGCATGTAGGACGGTGTTTCGTCGCTGGCGTAGCCGAACATCAGGCCCTGGTCGCCGGCGCCCTGGAGGTCGTAGTCGTCCTCCTGGCGGCCTTCGCGGGCTTCGAGTGAGTTGAACACGCCACCGGCGATGTCGTTGGACTGCTGGCCGATCGAAACGGAGACACCGCAGCGGGCGCCGTCGAAGCCGTTGGCCGAGGAGTCGTAGCCGATGCCCAGGATGGTTTCCCGGACGATCTGCGGGATTTCGACGTAGGCGTCAGTGGTGACTTCACCGGCAACGTGGACCAGCCCTGTGGTGGCCATGGTTTCGACGGCGACACGGGACTCCGGATCGGCGGCGAGCAGGGCGTCCAGGATGGCGTCGCTGATCTGGTCGCAGATCTTGTCCGGGTGGCCTTCAGTGACGGACTCGGACGTGAAGAGCCGGAGGGCGGAGGGCGTGGCCCCGTGGGTGTGGGGAATGTGCAGCGGTAAAGTCACTCAACTACCTTACTGGTTGGGAATCGGACGTCCGGCCGCGTGTGTCCCCGTGCTAAGGAAACGGTGCTTGGCCGTGGGTCAGGCGCGTGGGGAAACGTGTCTCAGTTCCTGGCCGACCCGCGTGATCACGGCAGCCGAAACCTCGGCCTTGGAACCTGCGGCCAGTTGTGGTTCGGCGCCGGTACGGGCCAGGATGACCACCGAATTGGTGTCCTGGCCAAAAACCTTGTCCGTTCCCACATGGTTGACCACCAGGAGGTCGCAGCCTTTGCGCTTCAGCTTGGCCTCGGCGTAGGCCAGGACGTCCCCCTGGCTGTCACCGGTTTCGGCCGCGAACCCCACAATCAGCTGGTTGCGGCGGGCCGGGTGGCTCCCGGAAGCGTTGCGTGCCTCCACCAGCTCAAGCAGGATGTCCGGGTTGCGGACCAGCGTGATGACCGGATCCGCGGTGTCATCGCGTTTCTTGATTTTGGTGCCGGAGATCTCCGCCGGCCGGAAGTCGGCCACCGCAGCGGCCATGATCACGACGTCGGAGTCGGCCGCCGCCGCCAGCGCGGCTTCGCGAAGCTGCACGGCAGTTTCGACGGTCACCACCTCGACGCCCGCCGGGGCCGGGACGTCCATGTGCGCGGCGATAAGCCGCACGGTGGCGCCGGCGTTGCGGGCTGCGACTGCCAGTGCGACCCCCTGTTTTCCGGAGGACCGGTTGCCCAGGAAGCGGACGGGGTCCAGGGGTTCACGGGTGCCGCCTGCGCTGATGGTCACCGTCCGGCCGGCCAGCGGAAGCTGGTAGTCGGACTGGCCTTGGGCCAGCGCCATGGCAGCGTCGAAGATGGCCTCCGGCTCGGGCAGGCGGCCCGGGCCGGAGTCAGTGCCTGTCAGGCGGCCGCTGGCCGGTTCAAGCACGGCAGCTCCCCGGCTCCGCAGGGTCTCAACGTTGGCCCGGGTGGCGGCGTGCTGCCACATTTCCGTGTGCATGGCAGGGGCGAACAGGACGGGCCCCCGTGCCATCAGGAGCGTGTTGGTGAGGAGGTCGCCGGCCTGCCCCGTAGCCGCGCGCGCCAGCAGGTCTGCCGTGGCCGGCGCCACCACGATCAGGTCCGCCTCATGGCCGAGCCTGACGTGGTTGACCTGGTGGACGTCGTCGAAGACGCTGTTGCTGACGGGGTTGCCCGAAAGGGCCTCCCACGTGGCAACACCCACAAAGCGGGTGGCCGCCTCGGTAGGAATCACCGTGACGTTGTGGCCGGCTTCAGTAAAAAGCCGGAGGAGCGATGCGACCTTGTAGGCCGCAATCCCTCCCCCGACTCCGAGGACTATGCGCACGTGAGCTCCGTCAACAGGCAGTCTGGTTTACTCTGCAGCTTCGATCGGCGTGGAAACGAGCTTGCCTTCGTTGATTTCGCGCAGGGCGATGGACAGCGACTTCTCGTTCAGCTTGGTGTCGACCAGCGGGCCGACGTACTCGAACAGGCCCTCGTGCAACTGGGCGTAGTAGGCGTTGATCTGACGTGCACGCTTGGCACCGAAGATCACCAGGCCGTACTTGGAATCAGCTGCCTCGAGCAGTGAGTCGATCGGCGGGTTGATGATGCCTTCAAGGTTCGTGGACACGAATTCTCCAAATTTCTAACGGGCTGGCTGGTACCGGCTACAGGTGCGGGTGCGGTGTCAGCCCCATGAGTGAAACAAGCTCGTCCGCTGCCCGGCGAATGTCATCATTAATGACGGTGTGGTCAAACTCCGGTTCAGCGGCAAGTTCCAGTTTAGCGGTTTCCAGGCGTCGCTGCTGCTCGTCGGCACTTTCTGTGCCGCGGCCCACCAGCCGGCGCACCATTTCGTCCCAGGTGGGCGGCGCCAGGAAGACGAACTGGGCGTCCGGAACGGCCGCCTTAACCTGGCGGGCGCCCTGCAGGTCAATTTCCAACAGGACGGATTTGCCGTCCGCGATGGCCTGGTTGACGGTGCTCTTGAGCGTGCCGTAGGTGTTCTGGCCGTGGACGACGGCCCACTCGAGCAGCTCACCAGCGGCCACGAGGGCTTCAAACTCCTCCTTGGACTTGAAGAAGTAGTGCACACCGTCCTGCTCACCCGGGCGCGGAGCGCGTGTGGTGGCCGATACGGAAAGCCAAACTTCCGGGTAGTTGTCCCTGATGTAGGTGGACACGGTGCCTTTGCCAACAGCCGTCGGACCAGCGAGGACTGTCAGTCCAGGTTTCTTGCTCACGTATTCCTTTGCGGCGCAGTATGGAGGGGCGGCGGTAATCCGCCTTACTTCTCGTCTATAAAATCTACCAGCGCCTGGCGCTGGTGGATGCCCAGGCCGCGGACCCGCCGGGACGCCGCGATGCCCAGCTGTTCCATGATGGCGGCGGCCCTGACCTTGCCGATGCCGGGCAGGGCCTCCAGCAGCTCCGCCACCCGCATCCGGGCCAGGGCGTCATCCTCTGCGGCCGATCGGATGATGTCCGCCGCGGACGTCTGGCCGTTTTTCAGCCGTTCCTTCGCCTCAGCCCTGGCTGCCCGGGCGGCGGCAGCTTTCTGCAGTGCATCAGCGCGTTCTGACGCGGATAAGGGTCGCAGGCTCATGGAGGACACCCCCGGGATTTTCAGCTGCATCCAAGGGCGGCCGCCATTGGACTTTTCCTGAAACCTACCCTCTGGTGCCCCGCGAATCAATGGACCGCCGGTTCAGGGGACCGGCAAGTCCGCGGTGGGTCAAATTCGCGGAGCCCCCCGGAGCGGGCACCCGCCATGCAACCGTCCGGTCAGGCGCCGCGAAGGCCGTCCAGCGTCCGGCGCGCCGCTGCCTGGAGCTCCGGGACGCCGGGTCCGGCGGCCAGGATGTCCCGACTCGATGTTCCCAGCACTTGCGGGTAGGCCGTGCCGAACGTTCTGCGAAGGTCGGCCGGGGTTGCGCCCTGGGCGCCCAGTCCGGGGGCCAGGATGGGACCGCGTACGGCCTGCAGGTCCAGCTGCAGGTCGGTCAGCGCCGAGCCAACTGTTGCGCCAACCACCAGGCCAACTGACCCCAAGGCACCCTCATAGCGCCGGTTTTCAGACGCTGCCGCCTCGGTGATGCGGCGGGCAACCGAGTCGGCGCCGCCCACGTGCTGGACGGAGGCCCCTTCCGGGTTGGACGTCAACGCGAGCACAAAGACGCCCCGCCCATGCTCCGCGGCAAGGTCCAGGGCAGGACGCAGCGACTCAAAGCCGAGGTAGGGGCTCAGGGTCACCGAGTCGGCGGCCAGCGGCGAGCTGTCCCGCAGCCACGCGTCCGCGTAGGCGGCCATGGTGGAGCCGATGTCGCCGCGCTTGGCGTCGGCAATGGTGAGGATTGACTCGTCCCGCGCCACGGCCAGGAGCTCTTCGAGGACGGCCATCCCGGCGGAGCCATGGCGTTCGTAAAGCGCCACCTGCGGTTTCACCGCGGCAGCGAGCGAACCCACCGCTTCCAGGACCGTCAGCGAGAACCGCCTCAGCCCCGCGGCGTCGTCGTCCAGTCCCCAGCCCGCCAGCAGCGCGGGGTGCGGGTCAATGCCCACACACAGGGGGCCGCGGAGGGCCATGGCTGCCCCCAGCCGGGAGCCGAAGGACTCCCGGCTGGTGCCGCCTGACGGTGTGGAGGCCGTCTCAGGCATTTTGTGCTGCCCCGATCTGCGCTGCTGCCGTGGATGCCGTCAGGGCGGCCGCGTGCTCCTGCAGGCTCGTAACGGACCACTCATAGGTGCGCATGGCCTCGATGGCCTGCACGGCGGCATTGAACTCCGCCACCGTGGTGATGCAGGGAATGCCGATGGACGTAGCCGCGGCACGGAGGGCGTAGCCGTCGCTGCGGGCTTCCCCGCCGGAGGGTGTGTTGAACACCATGTCGATCTCGCCGGCAACCACCAGATCCGCGATGGTGCCTTCGCCTTCAGCGCTGCTGCCCTCGGCTACCTTGCGCACCGTGCTGGCCTGGATGCCGTTGCGGCGCAGGACATCCGCGGTGCCGCCGGTGGAGACGATCTCGAAGCCGAGGTCCGAGAGGCGCTTCACGGCCATGATGACCGCACGCTTGTCCCGGTTTGCCACGGAAACGAAGATCTTTCCTTCGGTGGGCAGGGCGTTGTTGGCCGCTGCCTGGCTCTTGGCGAACGCGGTGTCGAAGTGCTTGTCGATGCCCATGACTTCGCCTGTGGACCGCATTTCCGGGCCCAGCAGCGAGTCCACTACCTTGCCTTCGGGGGTGCGGAAGCGGCTGAACGGCAAGACCGCTTCCTTCACCGAGACCGGAGCGTCGAGCGGCAGGGTGGACCCGTCGCCGGTCTCCGGCAGCATCTTGTAGGCGGTACGGAGCTGATTGATGGTGACGCCGGTCCCGATCAGGGCTGCAGCCTTGGCCATCTGCACTCCGGTGGCCTTGGAGACGAACGGCACGGTACGGGAGGCGCGCGGGTTCGCTTCCAGGACGTAGAGGACGTCCGAGGCCAGCGCGAACTGGATATTGATCAGGCCGCGGACGCCCACGCCCTCGGCGATGGCGCGGGTGGCCGTGCGTACGCGGTCGATCACGTTGTTGCCCAGGGTGATGGGAGGCAGCACGCAGGCGGAATCGCCGGAGTGGATGCCGGCTTCTTCGATGTGCTCCATGATGCCGCCGAGGTACATGTCGGTGCCGTCGAAGAGGGCGTCGACGTCGATTTCGACCGCGTCCTCGAGGAAGCGGTCGATCAGCACCGGGTGGTCCGGGGTGATTTCGGTGGCGTTGGCGATGTAGCGGGAAAGGTTGGCTTCGTCATAGACGATCTCCATGCCGCGTCCGCCCAGCACGTAGGACGGACGCACGAGGACCGGGTAGCCGATCTCGTCAGCGATCTTCTTGGCGTCCTCGAAGGACACGGCAGTGCCGTTCTTCGGGGCGATCAGCCCGGCGTTGTCCAGGACGCGGGAGAATTCGCCGCGGTGCTCGGCAAGGTCGATCGCTTCCGGGGAGGTGCCCAGGATGGGGACACCGGCATCGGCCAATTGCTGGGCCAGCTTGAGCGGGGTCTGGCCGCCGAGCTGAACGAACACGCCCATCACGCCGCCGGTGCGTTCTTCGGCGGCGATGACCTCCAGGACGTCCTCGAGGGTCAGGGGCTCGAAGTACAGGCGGGTGGAGACGTCGTAGTCGGTGGAGACGGTTTCCGGGTTGCAGTTGACCATGACAGTCTCGTAACCGGCCTTGCGCAGCGCCATGGAGGCGTGGACGCAGGAGTAGTCGAACTCGATGCCCTGGCCGATACGGTTGGGGCCTGAGCCGAGGATCAGGATGGACGGCTTGGAATGCAGCGTCACCTCGTCCTCCTGGTCATAGGAGGAGTAGTGGTACGGGGTGTAGGCGGCGAACTCGGCGGCGCAGGTGTCCACGGTCTTGTAGACCGGGCGGATGCCCAGCGCCTGGCGGACGCCACGGACAACGGCTTCCTGGTTGTTGGTGAGGGCGCCGATCTGCTCATCGGAGAAGCCGTGCCGCTTGGCGCGCTGCAGCATCTCCTGGGTCAGTGCAGTGGACTTCCGGATTTCCTGCGAGATCTCGTTGAGCAGCTGGAGCTGGTCGAGGTACCACGGGTCGATCTTGGTGGCCTCGAAGAGCTGCTCCACCGTGGCGCCACCGAGGAGCGCGCGCTGCACCTGGTGCAGGCGTTCGGTGGTGGGGCGCTTGGCCTTTTCGATGAGCTCTGCCACTTCCCATTCGGGAACGTGGCTGAAGTCCAGCTGTGATCCCTTCTGTTCCAGGGAACGGAGTGCCTTCTGCAGGGCTTCGGTGAAGTTGCGGCCCATGGCCATGGCCTCGCCCACGGACTTCATGGTGGTGGTGAGGGTGTTGTCCGCTGCCGGGAACTTCTCGAACGCGAAGCGCGGCACCTTGACCACAACGTAGTCGAGGGTGGGCTCGAAGGACGCGGGGGTCTTCTGCGTGATGTCGTTGGGGATCTCGTCCAGGGTGTAGCCGAGGGAGAGCTTGGTGGCGATCTTGGCAATCGCAAAGCCTGTGGCCTTCGAGGCCAGCGCCGAGGACCGGGAGACGCGGGGGTTCATTTCGATGACGACGACGCGTCCCGTGTCCGGTTCGACGGCGAACTGAATGTTGCAGCCGCCGGTGTCCACGCCCACTTCGCGGATGACGGCGATGGAAATGTCGCGGAGGCGCTGGTATTCGCGGTCCGTGAGGGTCAGGGCCGGGGCCACGGTGATGGAGTCGCCGGTGTGGACGCCCACGGGGTCGAAGTTCTCGATGGAACAGACAACCACCACGTTGTCGTTCTTGTCCCGCATCATCTCCAGCTCGTATTCCTTCCAGCCGAGGATGCTTTCTTCGAGCAGCACCTCGGACGTGGGGCTATACTGCAGGCCCTGGCCGACGATCCGGCGGAGATCGCCCTCGTCGTAGGCCAGGCCGGAGCCAAGGCCGCCCATGGTGAAGGAGGGACGGACCACCATCGGGTAGCCGAGGTCCTCGGCCGCCTTCAGGGCTTCATCGATGGTGTGGATGATGTGGCTGCGGGCGGACTCCGCGCCGCAGCGTTCAACGACGCCCTTGAACTTTTCACGGTCTTCGCCGAGTTCGATGGCTGCGATGTTCGCGCCGATGAGTTCCACGTTGTACTTTTCCAGCACGCCGTTCTTGTCCAGCGCAATGGCGGTGTTGAGGGCCGTCTGGCCACCGAGCGTGGGCAGGACGGCGTCCGGCCGCTCCTTGGCGATGATCTTCTCCACCACTTCGGGGGTGATGGGCTCAACGTACGTGGCGTCGGCGAACTCAGGGTCCGTCATGATGGTGGCCGGGTTGGAGTTCACCAGGATGACCCGGAGGCCCTCCTCCTTGAGGACACGCAGTGCCTGGGTGCCGGAGTAGTCGAACTCAGCGGCCTGGCCGATGACGATCGGGCCGGAACCGATGACCAGGACGCTCTTAAGGTCAGTTCTCTTGGGCATTACTTCTTGTCCTCAGTCTTGGAATCGGTGGTGTTATTTGCGCCGTCGGTGTTTGCTTTAGTTTCCGCCATCAAGGCGATGAAGCGGTCGAACAGGTAGGCGGCGTCGTGCGGGCCGGCTGCCGCTTCAGGGTGGTACTGGACCGAGAAGGCGGGGATGTCAAGGCACGCGAGGCCTTCCACGACGTCGTCGTTCAGGCTGACGTGGCTGACCTCAACGCGGCCGTAGCGCTCTTCGGGCGCCTGCGTGGCACCGTCCAGCGGGGCGTCCACGGCGAAGCCGTGGTTCTGGGAGGTGATTTCCACCTTGCCGGTGCGGCGGTCCATGACCGGCTGGTTGATGCCGCGGTGGCCATAGCGGAGCTTGTAGGTACCGAAGCCGAGCGCGCGGCCCAGGATCTGGTTGCCGAAGCAAATGCCGAAGTAGGGCAGCTTCTCGTCCAGGACGGAGCGGAGCAGCTTGACCTGGGCGTCGGCGGTGGCGGGGTCGCCCGGACCGTTGGACATAAAGAAGCCGTCCGGTTTGACTGCCTGGACATCCTCGAGGGTGGCGGTGGCGGGCAGCACGTGGACACGCACGCCGCGCTCGGCGAAGCGGATGGGGGTCATGGCCTTGATGCCGAGGTCAATCGCGGCGATGCTGAACGCCGGCTCGCCGTCCCAGCCGTGATCCTTGGGATCCACCACATAGGCCTGGTCCACGCTGACTTCCTCGGCCAGGCGGGCGCCTTCCATCGGGGCGCTGGCCAGAACCGCGTCGAGCAGCTCCTTGTCCGAGGCCTGGGCTGCCTCACCCGAGAAGATGCCGGCGCGCATGGTTTTGTGCTCGCGCAGGTGGCGGGTGATGGCGCGGGTGTCCACGCCCTGGATGCCAACGATGCCCTGGGCCACCAGTTCCTCGTCCAGTGAGCGCTCGGAGCGCCAGTTGGACGGACGCCGGGCGGCGTCGCGGACAATGTAGCCGGCCACCCAGATGCGCCGGGATTCGGCATCTTCGCTGTTCACGCCGGTGTTGCCGATGTGCGGCGCGGTCTGGACCACGAGCTGGCGGGCGTAGGAAGGGTCCGTGATGGTTTCCTGGTAGCCGGTCATGCCGGTGGCGAAAACCGCTTCGCCCAGGGTGGTGCCCTGTGCGCCGTAGCTGGTGCCGCGGAACATGCGGCCGTCCTCGAGGACCAGCACCGCCGGCGTGGAAACGGCTGCCTGTGCCGCAGTCTCTGGATTTGCTGTAGCTGTTTCTGTCACTGTCTTACTTTCCACTCTGGGGATCCTGGGAAGGTTCTTGCGGGGCTGCGGCCATCAGGTGCCGAAGGGAGTCAAAGAGGGCCGCTTTGTCGGCGGCCCGGCGGGTCCGGAAACCGGTGTCAAGGGTGTGGGTTCCGAGGTCCCACGTCAGGACCAGGAGCCCGTCCTTTTCCACGAACTTGCCGGCCATGCCGCTTTCCTGCCTGACGGCTGCCAGGCTCCGGACGGGGATGTAGACCGCCGGGGCTCCGGAGCGGTCCAGGAGGACGCCGTGGGGGTAGACGCTCAGGACGGCGTTGGTCCGGATGCCGAGGCTGTGCACGGCGATCCGGTCAAGCCAGTCACCGGCGGTGGTGGAGGCGACGTACTGGCCTTCCGCTGTGGCGCTCGGCTCGCCGGGTTCCGCAGGCACCGGAGGCAGGGGGTCGACGTCGGCCTGCCGCCTGAGGCGGTTCCGCCAGCCGATCCCGATCAGGACCAGCACGACGGCGATGATCGCCAAGGTGCTGACCAGGGTGAGCATTTGGGTATCCATCAGGAGGCACCTGCCGCTGACGCCGCCGATTCCCGGTAGGGCGTGTTGAGTGTACCGTCCAGGACAGTGGGGTGTCCTTTGTAGAAGGTGGCCACCACCTTGCCCGGAAGTTCCAGGCCGGCGAACGGGGAGTTACGGCCCATGGTGGCCATCGTCGACGGATCAACGGTCCAGCGGGCGGCGGGGTCCACCAGGATGACGTTGGCGGGCTCGCCCGCTTCCAGGGGCCGGCCCTGGTCTGCGAGCCGGCCGATCCGGGCGGCGGCCGTGGACGTTACGCGGGCGAAATCGGCCCAGGTCATAAGGCCCGTTTCGATCATGGCATGTTGGACCACGGACAGCGCTGTTTCCAGCCCGGTCATGCCCATCGCCGCCTGCGCCCACTCGCATTCCTTGTGCTCGCTCGGGTGCGGCGCGTGGTCGGTGCCCACCACGTCGATGGTGCCGTCCGCCAGGCCAGCGCGCAGGGCCTGCACATCGGCATCCGTACGCAGCGGCGGGTTGACCTTGTAGACGGGGTTATAGCTGCGGACCAGGTCGTCGGTGAGCAGGAGGTGGTGCGGGGTGACCTCGGCGGTGACGTTGATGCCGCGTTCCTTGGCCCAGCGGATGATTTCCACGGAGCCGGCGGTGGAGACATGGCAGACGTGCAGCCGCGAGTCGACGTGCTGGGCCAGCAGCACATCGCGGGCGATGATGCTCTCCTCGGCAACGGCCGGCCAGCCGGTGAGTCCCAGGACTGCGGATACGTTGCCCTCGTTCATCTGGGCCCCGGCGGTGAGGCGTGGTTCCTGCGCGTGCTGGGCCACCACGCCGTCGAACGCTTTGACGTACTCGAGTGCGCGGCGCATCAGCACCGGATCGTGGACGCAGATGCCGTCGTCGGAGAACATCCGCACCTGCGCGCGCGAGTCCGCCATGGCGCCAAGCTCGGCGAGCTGCTCCCCCGCAAGACCCACGGTCACGGCGCCGACGGGACGGACATCCACCCAGCCAGCAGCGCGGCCCAGGCTGTGGACCTGTTCCACCACACCGGCCGTATCGGCCACCGGGTTGCTGTTTGCCATGGCGTGGACGGCGGTGAAGCCGCCCAGGGCTGCCGCACGGGTGCCGGTCTCCACAGTTTCGGCATCTTCGCGGCCGGGTTCGCGCAGGTGGGTGTGCACGTCCACCATGCCGGGCAGCGCCACCAGTCCGGCGGCCTCAATAACGGTGGCTCCCTGGGCGTCCTCATGGGTGGCCGCACCGGCGCCCCGGGCGGCAATGACGCCGTCACGGATGAGGAGGTCCTCGGCGTCGCGGCCCAGGATCGCCGCACCCCGGATCAGGTACGTTCCGTTGTTCTCTGCCATTAGTTGGTCTCCTCTGTGGAACGGGCTGCGGTGGTGGCGGCTGGTTCGCGGGTGTCCCCGGAGAGCAGCAGGTAAAGGGCGGCCATGCGGACCGAGACACCGTTGCGCACCTGTGCCAGCACAGTGGAGCGCGGCGAGTCTGCGGCAGCGGCGGAAATTTCCAGGCCACGGTTCATGGGGCCGGGGTGCATGATGATGGTGTCTTTAAGTCCCAGGCTGTCCAGGGCGCGGAGCCGGTTGTCGTCAAAGCCCCAGCGGCGGGAGTATTCGCGCGTGGACGGGAAGAACGAGGCGTTCATCCGCTCCCCCTGCACGCGCAGCATCATCACCGCGTCCACCCCCAGCGACAGGGTTTCGTCCATGTTGTAGCTGACTTTGCAGGGCCACTGTTCGACGCCGATGGGCAGCAGGGTGGGCGGCGCCACCAGCGTCACCTCGGCACCCAGGGTGCGGAGCAGCCAGACGTTGGAGCGTGCCACGCGTGAGTGCAGGACGTCGCCGGCGATGGCCACCCGCATTCCCTTGAGGTCTGCCCCCGTGGACCCGCCGCCGGAGAGCCTGGCCCAGTGGCGGCGCATGGTGAATGCGTCCAGGAGGGCCTGGGTTGGGTGTTCGTGGGTGCCGTCACCGGCGTTGATCACGGCGGCGTCGATCCAGTCGGTGGCGGCAAGCCGGTGTGGTGCGCCGGAGGCCCAGTGCCGGATGACGACGGCGTCAGCCCCCATCGCAGCCAGGGTCTGGGCGGTGTCCTTGAGGGATTCGCCTTTGGAGACGGAGGAGCCCTTCGCAGCGAAGTTGATCACATCGGCGGACAGTCGCTTGGCTGCCGCCTCAAACGAGATCCGGGTGCGGGTGGAGTCTTCGAAGAAGAGGTTCACCACGGTGCGCCCGCGCAGTGCCGGGAGCTTTTTGACTTCGCGGTCCCCCACCGCCGCCATTTCCTCGGCGGTATCGAGGATGCGGATGGCGTTGGCCAGGCTGAGGTCTTCAGTGGAGAGGAGATGTTTCATGCGCCGCCCTCGATGACCACTTCGTTGACGGTGCCGCCGCCTGCGGCGGTGTCTGTTTCCTCCAGCCGGACGCGGACCTTTTCGGCGGACGAGGTGGGAAGGTTTTTGCCCACATGGTCCGCCCGGATGGGAAGTTCACGGTGGCCGCGGTCGATCAACACGGCAAGCCTGACAATCCGGGGCCGGCCGAGGTCAACAATGGCGTCAAGGGCTGCCCGGATAGTACGTCCGGAGTACAGCACGTCATCAATGAGCACCACAACCTTGTTGTCGATTCCCGTCCGCGGAAGCTGGGTGGGGTGCGGCGGCCTGGTGGGCTGGTGCGAGAGGTCGTCGCGGAACATGGTGACATCGAGCTGGCCGACAATTGCCGTGGCATCCACGGTAGGGTCAGCGGCAGCGATCTTGCGGGCCAGGCGGAGGGCCAGCGGGTAGCCGCGGCGCGGAATGCCCAACAGGACCAAATCCTTGGAACCTTTGTTGGCCTCAAGGATCTCATGGGCGATACGAGTGAGGGCACGGTCAATGTCGGCCGAGTTGAGGACAACCCTGGCTGGAACCGGTGCGCTGGTGTCAGAAGTCAACGCTCGTCTCCCCTTTCCCCGCCTCACGGGACGGAATTAAAAAAGGATTATGTGCGGTTCAAAATTACCACATTGGCGCCGGGCACTAGGCTTTCGTGTATGTCCACCAACCCTTATCAGCGGGGTCCCGGCCAAGCCGGCGGGTCCCCCGGACCCCAGGAACCGTTCCCCGGGCAGGCCAACCCCACCTGGATGGGCCGGATCGAGCCGGAGTATTACCGGCCTGCGCCAGGGACGTACGGTGCCCCGCTGCCAGCCGTGGGACCGGCGCAGCCTGCCTGGGACCGTTCGGGCATGCGCTCCGGCGGCCTGCTGGCTTTGACGATAGGCGGCGCCGCGTTGGCCTTCCTGAGCCTTTTGCTGGTGGTGCCCTTCTTGGTCTCAAGCACTGGGGTGGGTGGGTTCATTGTGGGGTTTGTGGTGTCCCTCATACCGCTGTCCGCTGTGCTCCTGACGGTTCACGCCATCGACCGCTGGGAACCGGAACCGAAGCGGCTCCTCTTCTTCGCATTTACGTGGGGCGCTGCTGTGTCTGTGGCTGTCACGCTCCTGATTCAGCCGTTTTTCGCCCTGACGTTCCAATTCAGTGATGCCACGGACCTGCCAACGTACATGGCCACCGTCCAGGCACCCATAGTGGAGGAATTCGCCAAATCGCTGGGCCTGCTGTTGCTCCTGCTCCTGGCCCGAAAGCACTTCGACGGTCCGGTGGATGGCGTGGTGTTTGCTTTCACCATCGCCGGCGGCTTCGCATTCACCGAAAACATCCTCTATTTCGGCCGCGCCATTGCCGAATCCGCCAGCCCGGCGTCCGGCCTGGCCCAGGTGTTCCTGCTCCGCGGCGTGATGTCGCCGTTCGCCCACGCCATTTTCACCGGGACAACCGGCCTCATCATGGGTTTTGCGGCCCGGCGCTGGCACTCCGGAGCCTCCGTCCTGGCGTTCTTCATAGGCCTGGTCCCGGCCATGCTCCTCCACAACCGGTGGAACAGCATGGGTGCGGGCTTCATCGCCGAGTACGTTTTGGTCCAGGTGCCGATCTTTGTGCTGGCCGTGGTGGGCATCGTCCTGCTCCGGGTGGCAGAAAACAGGCTCACCCGCCAACGGCTGATGGAGTATTCCGCGGCTGGCTGGTTCAGCCCCGCCGAAGTGGAACTGCTGGCCACCCCACGCGGGCGGCGGACAGCACTGCACTGGGCGGCCGGCTACCACCGCCGGCCGCAGATGAAGGCGTTCCTGCATGCTGCCACAGAGCTCGCGTTCATCCGGCAGCGGATCCTCAGCGGCCGCGACGTGCCCCTCCACCAGGCCGAGGAACAGCAGCAGTTGCAGCGCGTCCTGTCGCTGCGCGCCGCCGTCGCGGGCTGACACGCAGAAAAGGACCGGCACCACCGCAGGGTGGTGCCGGTCCTTTTTCTGTCACGACGTGCAGCTCAGATGAACGGCATGTTCAGGCGAGCAGCGAGGGCTTCAGCTGCTGCAGGCGTCCCAGGAGTCCGTTAATGAACGACGGCGACTCGTCAGTTGAGAGCGTCTTGGCCAGGGCCACCGCCTCACTGACTGCGACCCCGTCGGGAACGTCATCGTTGTAGAGCAATTCCCAGGTGCCGATCCGCAGGATGATGCGGTCCACCGAGGGCATCCGGTCCAGGGTCCAGCCCTGCGAGTACGTCTCAAGGAATTCGTCGATGGCAGCCTGCTGGGAGACGACGCCTTCCACGATTTCCAGGGTGTAGGGGTTCACGATCTGGTCGGTTTTTTCCCGCCGTGCCCTGAGCACGTCAAAGGCTGACACGGAGCGCTGCTCCGCCTCGAAAAGTACATCAAGGGCCCGGTTCCGGGCCTTTCCGCGTGCGCTCACTACTCGCTGACCCGGCCAAGGTAGCTGCCGTCGCGGGTGTCCACCTTGACCTTGGTGTTGTTCTCGACGAACAGCGGGACCTGGATTTCGTAGCCGGTTTCCAGGGTGGCGGGCTTGGTGCCGGCCGAGGAACGGTCGCCCTGCAGGCCGGGTTCGGTGTAGGTGATCTCCAGGACAACGCTGGGCGGGAGTTCGATGTAGAGCGGGTTGCCTTCGTGGATGGCAATGTTGACCATCTGGTTTTCGAGCATGAAGTTGGTGGCGTCGCCTACGGTTGCACCGGAAACGGTGATCTGGTCGTAGTCGGAAGTGTCCATAAACACGAAGTCCGCACCGTCCTGGTACAGGTACTGGTAGTCGCGGCGGTCAACCGTGGCGGTTTCAATCTTCAGGCCGGCGTTGAACGTCTTGTCCACAACCTTGCCGGACATCACGTTCCGCATCTTGGTCCGGACAAAGGCGCCGCCCTTACCGGGCTTGACGTGCTGGAATTCGATGATGTTCCAGAGCTGGCCCTCGAGCTTCAGGACCGTGCCGTTCTTGATGTCGTTAGTGGTTGCCACTGGTTTCCTCTGGTTTCTTATGTCTGGCGAGTTGTCAGACGTTCTATGCCGGCCAGGCAGGCCGAACGGCCCGCCAGCGCGTGTTTGTCAAAAATCCAAGAACCATTCTACCGGTAAATCCCGGGCGCCCGGTGTCCAGTCGCTGCTGGGCCTCTCAGCAGGCGAGGTCCAGGACGTCGCGGGCACGCTGGAGGGCCACAGTGGACGAGTAGATCAGTGCGGCGTCAGCCGAGTGGGCAACCCGCAGGTCCAGGGCACGGGCAAAGGCTTCAACGGCACCGGAAATGTTGCCGGAGGTGTACTGCACTTTGCCCATGTACTGCAGCACAAGGGCCTCGCGGTCGGTTCCGTGGAACTCTGTGAGCAGCTGCCGGAAAAGCTCCAAGGCACGGTCCGGACGGTGCGAGACCCGCAGGACTTCGGCTTCGAAGGCACGCAGGCGGAAGGATTCAGGGTCTTTGAACCGGGCTTCCGCCAGCAGCTCCGCCGCTTCCGCCGCGTGTCCTTCCACAAGCAGGACGAAGATGTGGTCAGCGGGATCCGTGGACTGTGCCAGGGCGGCCCGGCACACCTCGTCGTTGACGATCTCCGGAAGCAGTGACACCGGATTGATCCGCACTCCAGGGAAACCGGCCTCGGGCCAGTCGCTGGTGCCTGCCACGTCGCCCTGCATCAGGAGGCTATTTCCTGGTAGGCCGCGAACAGCAGCGAGGTGTCCGGAACATCCAGGATGCCCGGTTTGGCGATGCCGTCCAGGACCACAAAGCGGAGCAGGTCGCCGCGGGATTTTTTGTCGCGCCGCATGCCGTCCAGCAGGCCCTGCCAGCGGTCCCTTCGGTAGGTGATGGGAAGCCCGAGCAGCTTGAGGATGCTGCGGTGGCGGTCGGCGTCGGCATCGCTGAGCCGGCCTACGCTGCGTGCCAGTTCGGCGGCAAACATCATGCCCACTGACACTGCGGCACCGTGCCGCCAGGAGTAGCGTTCCACCAGTTCAATGGCGTGGCCGAGGGTGTGGCCGTAGTTCAGGATTTCCCGCAGCCCGGATTCCTTCAGGTCTTCCGAGACCACCCTCGCCTTGACCGCGATGGCGCGTTCGATGAGCTCCCGCAGGGCGTCAGAACCGGGGTCGGTGGCCGCCGCGGCGTCCTTTTCCACGAGTTCCAGGATGGCGGGATCTGCAATGAAACCGCACTTGATCACCTCGGCCATGCCGGAAATGACCTCGTTGCGCGGCAGGGTCTTCAGGGTGTCCAGGTCCACCAGCACGCCGGCGGGCGGATGGAAGGAGCCCACCAGGTTCTTGCCCTCGGCGGTGTTGATCCCGGTCTTTCCGCCCACGGAGGCGTCCACCATGCCCAGCAGGCTGGTGGGCATGTGGATCACCTTCACGCCGCGGAGCCAGGTAGCCGCCACGAAGCCGGCCAGGTCCGTCACGGCGCCGCCGCCAACTGCAACGATGGCGTCGGAGCGGGTGAAATCGTTCTGGCCCAGTACCTGCCAGCAGAAGGCGGCAACCTGGATGTGCTTGCCCTCTTCGGCATCCGGGATTTCGGCGGTCAGGGATGTAAACCCGGCGGCTGCCAGTTCGTCACGGACGGTGTCGCCGGTCAGGCGAAGGGCCCGGGGGTGGATCACCAGCACACGCCGGACCCGTTCACCCAGCAGGGCAGGGAGGTCACCCAAAAGGCCCCGGCCCACCACGACGTCGTAGTTCTGCCCGGTGGATTCGCCTGTGACCTTGATGACTGTTGAATCGACGCTCAATTTTCAACTTCCTGTTTGGCGGCTGCGTAGTCACGCAGCGCATCTTCAAGCCGGTGCCCCAACTCGTTGATCGAGCCGTGGCGGACGTCCAGGACCAGATCGGCGAGCCGTTCATAGACCGGTTTCCTGGTGGCAAAAAGCGCGGACCAGCGTGTCATGGCGTCACCGGCCAGCAGGGGACGGCCCGAGTTCCGGGCGATCCGCGCTGCTACGGTGCTCTCATCACATTCGAGGTACACCACGGTGCAGCGGTCCAGGATCTGTTGCGTCCCGGAGTCAAGGACGGCGCCTCCCCCGAGCGAAATGACTGTGGGAGTGGCATCAGCATGCTCCACCGCACTGGCCACCGTGCGGGCCTCGATCTCCCGGAAGGCATGTTCCCCGCGGCCGGCAAAGATGGACGGAATGCTGCCATGGGCGTCCACAATCAGGACATCCGTGTCAACAAACGGCACGTCCAGCAGCTTGGCCAGTTCCTGGCCAATAGCCGATTTGCCCACCGCCATGGGGCCGATGAGGACGATGGGCCGGTTGCCCGGCACCACGCCTTTGTTCCCGCGGGGCACTAGTGCCCGATCGAGTCCAGGGATGCCGGAATGCTGTCCAGGTAACCCTTGATGTTCCGTGCGGTCTCCGCCACGGAGTCGCCGCCAAACTTTTCGGTGACGGCCTCGGCGAGGACCAGCGCCACCATCGCCTCGGCGACAACGCCGGCGGCCGGTACAGCACAGACGTCCGAACGCTGGTGGTGCGCCTTGGCCGGCTCCCCGGTGCTGACGTCCACAGTGCGCAGGGCACGCGGAACCGTGGCGATCGGCTTCATGGCGGCGCGGACGCGCAGGACATCCCCGATGCTCATCCCGCCCTCGATGCCGCCGGCCCGGTTGGACGTCCGGATGATCTTGCCTTCCGCGTCCTTCACGATTTCGTCGTGGGCAGCAGAGCCGCGGCGCGCGGCCGTGAGGAATCCGTCACCCACCTCCACGCCCTTGATAGCCTGAATGCCCATCAGGGCAGCGGCGAGGCGGGAGTCCAGACGGCGGTCCCAGTGGACGTAACTTCCCAGGCCCGGGGGCAGTCCGTAGGCGAGGACCTCCACCACTCCGCCGAGGGTTTCGCCTTCCTTGTGGGCGGCATCCACCTCCGCCACCATGGCATCGGACGTCTCGCGGTCAAAGCATCGCAGCGGGTCGGCATCCAGGGCCAGGACGTTGGCCGGAACGGGAAGTGGCTTGCCTTCGGGAACAGTCACGCTGGCGATGGAGACCGTGTGGCTGACCAGTTCGATGCCCAACTGCTTGAGGAACTGGGAAGCCACCGTTCCCATGGCCACACGGGTGGCGGTTTCGCGGGCGCTGGCGCGTTCCAGGACAGGGCGTGCCTCGTTGAAGCCGTACTTCTGCATGCCGGTGAAATCTGCGTGGCCCGGGCGGGGCCGTGTCAGGGGTGCGTTGCGTGCCTGGTCGGCGAGGACTTCGGGGTCCACAGGGTCGGCAGCCATGATCTGCTCCCACTTGGGCCATTCGGTGTTGGCCACCTGGACGGCTACCGGCCCGCCTTGCGTGAGGCCGTGGCGGACTCCGCCCAGAATGGTCACCACGTCCTGCTCGAACTTCATCCGGGCGCCCCGGCCATAGCCCAGGCGACGGCGTGCCAGCGATTCGGCGATCTGCCCGCTGGTGATTTCAACACCGGCCGGGACGCCTTCAATAATTCCCATCAGAGCCGGACCATGGGATTCACCGGCTGTCAACCAACGCAACATAATTTCCATCCTGCCACGTGTGGCCGTCAGAGCGCCCGTCGGGGAAGGCCGACTGAGTCGCACATCACATCTATGACTGCTGCATTAACGTCATCACCGCGCCCGGTAAACAGGCGGACCTGTTCCACCGCCTGGTACAGCAGCATTTCCAGGCCGGGCACCACCGCTCCGCCGCCCGCCTGCCACACGGTGGCGATGGCGCTGGGCCACGGGTCATACGCGACATCGAGCAGGACCCCGTGCGTCCCGGTCCCCAATGCGGCGATTTCAGCGGCCAGGCTGTCCGCCGCGCGCGGCGGCAGGGTGGAGATCACGACGTCGGCACTCGCTGTGGGAGTGGCCGCTTCGGTCATCGGCCGGACATCGAGGTCCAGGCCAACGGCGGCCGCTGCCGCCCGCGCCTCAGCGGCCCGCGCCGTGTCCCTGACAAAAACCTGAGCGTGGGTGGTGCCCAGGTCCTTCAAGGCAGCGACGGCGGCGGCGGCCGTCCCGCCGCCGCCGAGGATGACGGCGGAGGGGCTCGACGCTGCCCCGGCGTTGCGGACCGCGTTGACGATCCCGGCGACATCGGTGTTGTAACCGATGCGCCGGACAGTTCCGCCGGCTTCCTCGAAGGCGACGGTGTTGACCACGCCCAGTGCGCGCGCCACCCCGCGGACTTCGTCCACTTCGGACACCATGCCGGTTTTCAGCGGCATGGTGACGGAGAGCCCGCACCAACCATCCTGGTTCCTGACACGCTGCATAAAGGCCGGCAGGTCCGGCCCCGTCAGATCCACGGCCGTATAGCCGATGTCCACGCCAAGCTTGCTGTAGGCCGCCAGGTGCAGGGCCGGTGACTTGGAGTGGCTGATCGGGTGGCCCAGGACGGCAGCCCGAAGGCTCACGCGCAGCGGCCGTCGTTGGCCCGGCACCAGGTGTTGTACTGCTCCACGTAGACGTTGTGCTCCGCAAGCGTTTTGGAGAACTTGGTCTCCTTTGTGTCCAGGTTAATGGTCACCCAGTACAGGAATTCGTTCGACTTGGGCTTGGCTGCGGCATCGATGGCCGTTTTGCCAGGCGAGCCGATGGGGCCGGGGGGCAGGCCCGCGTTGGCGTAGGTGTTGTAGGGGTTGGACTTGTCCCGGCGCTCCTCTTCGGTGAAGTTGAAGCTCCTGGTCCCCAGGCCGTAAGTCACAGCCGAGTCCACCTGAAGGTAGCCGTTGGTCTGGTCATTGGGCTTGAGCCGGTTGTAGATGGCACCGGCTACGTCCCTGTACTCTGCCTGGCCGCCTTCAGCCTGCACAATGCTGGCCACCGTGACGGCTTCGTACTGCTTGGCGGGGTCGCTGATGCCCTGCGCCTCCAGTTCGTCCTTGGTGGTCTTCACCAGGGACTGCAGGATGTCCTTGGCGGGTGTTCCCAGGGGCAGCCGGTACTCTCCCGGGTGCAGGTAGCCCTCAAGGTTCCTGGCGTTGGCCGGGAGGCCGAACTGCTGGGGCGAATCGCTGTATTCCTTCAATTGCTGGATGGATATCCCCGATCCTTCGGAGATGGCCTGCAGCGATTCGCCGATCCGCAGGCCTGCGCTCAAGGCGAAGTAGATGACCTTGGTCTTGTCCTGGCCCAGCAGGACGTTTACGGCGTCGGCGTTCTTCATTTCCTGCTTGAACGTGTAGTCGCCCGGCGAGAGCGTCCCTCCCGATGCCATGAACGCCTGGAGAAAGGTGTCCGAGTTGGCCACCACCTTCCCGGTCTCCAGTTTCAAGGCCACCGAGCGTGTTCCTTCCCCGGGCTCAACCGATACCTGCACTTCACCGTTGCCCGGGCCAGGGTAGTCGCTCATCTTGTCCGAGCCCAGGAGGGGCTTCAGGAATTGGGCGCCAACGGCGATAGCGGCAACAAACACCACCAGCGTGAGGAACAGCGCCACCAGGCGGCGCCGGCGGCGTACCTTCTTCGAAGGCTTGGCCGCTGCAGAACCTGCCGCAGCGCCGGCCAGCAGGCCTTCCCCGGCGTGCCCGGCGTGCTGGTCGTAGCCGTGCTGGTTATGGTCCTCGTAATGGCCGTCATAATGCTGATCGTCATAATGGACGTCGTCAGGGTGGGCATACCCGGCTGTGTGCCCCGCATACGGTTCCGCTTCGTGGTAGCCGGCTTCGTGGTGCAAACCGCCGTGCCGGGCATCGTCGGTGTGGAAGTCCTGGACAGGGGCCGCATGGGCATCCTGAACCGTCTCGAAATGCTGCGTGGCGTCGGCGGGAGGCACCGTGTCGAGATGCTGCGTTGAGTCCGAGTGCAGTTCCGGCTCAGCGGCCGGTGGAAAGTGGTGGCCCTCGGCCGGGCCGTCCGGCAGCACAGGTGCGGTGACGGGTTCGGCCGGAGCGACAGGCTGGCGGTCCGGGGCTGCCGGGACAACGGGGTCGGCCGTGAACGGCTCAGCGGCCATCGGTTCCTGCTCCGGGGCGCTGACATCGTGACCCGTTTCGTAAGCCTGCTCCGGAACGGGGTTGCCGTCTCCGGTGTGCTTCTCCAGTGCGCGAAGCTCTTTGCGGGTCAGCGGCCTGGCGCCACCATTGCTGATGGCGCCCGGGGCGTCGTCGTTATTGGACGGGCTCACTGTAGCCTTCCGTGTTCTGGGATCGAGACGTGCCGTCGGAGGCGGCAAAGCCAACCTCGGCTGGCGCGCCTGGTCCGGAGGGCCGGGGGCGGGCCGGCGCGCTGACGCGGCTGCCAACATCCGTTCCCCTGGCTTTTTGCATGTCGATGGCGTGCTGGAGGATACCTGCCGCAGCAACCTGATCCACCACTTTACGGTGGTTCCGGCTGCTCATGCCAGCTTCGTGCAGGTTGCGGTGTGCTGTGACACTGCTGAGCCGCTCGTCAACGAGGTTGACGGGAACGTCGAGGCCCCGGCCGGCGAGCTCTTCCACCAGCAGCTCCGCATACTCTGCGGCCATCCGTGCGGAGGCGTGCTCCTCCCCCTTCATGGTGCGTGGCAGCCCCACGATAACCTGGACGGCTCCGAGCTCCTGTGCGAGGGAGGCAATCACCCGCACGTCGGAGTTCTTCTTGGCGTTCCGGTCCAGGGTCTTGTACGGCGTGGCCAGGATCGAATCCCGGTCACAAATAGCCACACCCACTCGGACGGTGCCGACGTCTACCCCCAGTTTGATCCCCTGGGGGTAGCCGACGTTGTCAACGGGCTCTGTCACGTGTTCCTTACCGCCGGGAGATGGCGTCCACGACGGCGGCAAGCGCCGGGGCAACCTTGCTCGGGTCCGTGCCACCGCCCTGGGCGACGTCGTCCTTGCCGCCGCCGCCACCGCCGAGGATTCCAGCGGCCAGGCGGACCAGGGCACCGGCTTTTACGCCGGCTTCCCGGGCAGCCTCGTTGGTGGCCACCAGGATTATGGGGCGGTCGTTGCTGACACCGGCCACGGCCACGGTGGAGGCAACCGACCCGAGCCGGTTGCGCAGGTCAAGGGCGAGGTTGCGGACGTCGTCGGCGCCACCGATCTGGCCGGCATCGTGCGCGATAACCCGGACACCGGCGGCGTCCTGGGCGGTGCCCACCAGGCTGGCTGCCGCTGCGGTGAGCTGCTCCTTGCGCAGGCGGTCCAGCTCTTTCTCCGTGGCCTTGAGCTTGTTCAGCGTGCTGGCGATCCTGTCGGCGAGCTGGCCGGACGGAACCTTCAGCATTTCGGTCAGCTCAGTCACCAGGGCACGCTCGGCCGCCAGGTGGCGGAAGGCGTCCATGCCCACAAAGGCCTCAACGCGGCGGTTTCCCGAGCCCACCGACTGTTCGCCCAGCAGGGACAGGCTGCCGATCAGGGAGGTGTTGGCCACGTGCGTGCCGCCGCACAGTTCACGGGACCACGCGCCGTCGATCTCCACAACACGCACTTCGCTGCCGTAGTTTTCGCCGAACAGCGCCATGGCGCCCAGTGCCTTGGCTTCGGCCAGGCCCATCACCTTGGTGTCCACCCGGAAATTGTTGCGGATGGCCAGGTTGGACACCTCCTCGATTTCGGAGCGGGTGGCCGTGCTGAGGCCTTCGCCCCAGGCGAAGTCGAAGCGCAGGTAGCCGGCTTTGTTGTAGGAGCCGCGCTGGGTGGCCTGCGGCCCCAGGATCTGGTGCAGGGCGGCGTGCACAATGTGCGTGCCGGTGTGGGCCTGCTCTGCGGCATGGCGGCGTTCACGGTCGACGGCGGCGCGCACCAGGGCGTCCGAGGAAATCTCGCCTTCCCGGACGATCGCCTTGTGCACGCTCAGGCCCTTCACGGGGCGCTGGACGTCGAGGACCTCCACCACGAAGCCGTCACCGGTGATGAGCCCGGTGTCCGCGGACTGGCCGCCGGCCTCCGCATAGAACGGGGTCTCGTTGAGGACCAGTTCGATCTCGTCACCGGTCGCCGCGTGGGCAACACGCTGGCCGGCGCTGAGGATGCCGCGGACGCGGGCGTCGCCGTCGAGCTCGTCATAGCCGGTGAAGACAGTCTCACCCTCGCCCAGCATCTCCTGGTACGCGCTGAGGTCGGCGTGGCCGCCCTTCTTGCCCTTGGCATCTGCCTGGGCGCGCTGGCGCTGTTCGAGCATGAGCGCACGGAACCCGGCCTCGTCCACCTTGAGTCCGGCTTCCTCAGCCATTTCGAGGGTGAGGTCAATGGGGAACCCGTAGGTGTCGTGCAGGGCGAAGGCATCCGCCCCGGACAGGGGCGCGCCGGCCGCCTTGGACGCCATCACGGCGTCGTCCAAGCGGGCGGTACCCGAGGCGATGGTGCGCAGGAAGGCCCGTTCTTCGGCGTAGGCGATCCGGCTGATGCGGTCGAAGTCGGTCTCCACAACGGGGTAGACGCCCTTCATGGCGTCACGGGATGCCGGCAGCAGGTCCGGCAGGCAGGCCTTTTCGACTCCAAGCAGGCGCATCGAGCGCACGGCGCGGCGGATGAGGCGGCGCAGGACGTAGCCCCGGCCTTCGTTGGACGGCGTGACGCCGTCGGCGATAAGCATCAGGGCCGAACGGATGTGGTCGCCCACCACGCGCATGCGGACGTCGTCCGTGTGGTGCGGATCGTCGGCTGTCTCGGCGGACGTGTATTCCTTGCCGGACAGTTCTGCGGCCTTATCGATGACGGGACGGACCTGGTCCGTCTCGTACATGTTCTCGACCCCCTGCAGGATCATGGCGAGGCGTTCCATGCCCAGGCCGGTGTCAATGTTCTTCTTGGGCAGTTCACCCACGATGTCGAAGTCGTCCTTGGAACGCACGTTATCGATCTGGTACTGCATAAAGACCAGGTTCCAGATTTCGACGTAACGGTTCTCGTCCGCGAGCGGACCACCCTCGGCACCGTAGGCGGGGCCGCGGTCGTAGTAGATTTCCGAGCAGGGGCCTGCGGGGCCGGGCTGGCCGGTGTGCCAGTAGTTGTCGGCCTTGCCCATGCGCTGGATCCGCTCGGCCGGGACGCCGGTGTTCTTCAGCCACAGCTCCCTGGCTTCGTCGTCCTCCTGGTAGACCGTGACCCACAGCAGCTCCGGCGGCAGGCCGTACCCGCCGTCGTCGACGCTCTTGGTGAGCAGCTCCCAGGCGAACTTGATGGCGTCTTCCTTGAAGTAGTCGCCGAAGGAGAAGTTGCCGCACATCTGGAAGAACGTGCCGTGGCGGGCCGTCTTGCCCACTTCCTCAATGTCGCCGGTGCGGATGCACTTCTGGATGCTGGTGGCCCGGGAATAGGGCGCCTCTTCGCGGGCCGTCAGGTACGGGATGAACGGGACCATGCCGGCCACCGTGAACAGCAGGGAGGGGTCGCTGGAGACCAGGGAGGCGGAGGGCACCGCGGTGTGCCCCTTGCTGACGAAAAAGTCGATCCAGCGCTTAGTGATCTCCTGCGACTTCATGAGCTGATTACATACCCTTCTTGGTTCACGCGTTTATGGTGCGTGACAGTTCGATTCAGGCAGCAGTCCGGGCAAGCCGGAACTGCTGGGTTAATTCTCTCGCGTTTTTGCCGGGCTTTAGCGCGGGGCCAGGTCCCGCGCCGGAGCAGCCGGGGATTCGACGCCGAGTGCCGCGCGGAGGTCTGATTCGCGTTCGTGCATCCCGGACCGCACAGCATCCGCAAAATCATAGAGGCCGTCGGCCAGCCGGCCTACCGCCCGGTTCAGGCCTTCGGGGCCGAGGTTCGATTGGATGCTTGACTGCGTCTCGCTAATTTTTCGGAACGCGATGACTCCGATCGCCACGCCGATTCCCATCCAGACAAGTCGTTTCATGTTCCGTATCTTCCGTCGCTTAGCGGCTGCGGCGGCCGGCCGCGGGTTTTTTGCGGTTGGCGAGGGCTGTCCGCACGCCGTAGCTGAACGCTGCCACCTTGATCAGCGGCGAGCCCACTGTCGCGGCGACGAGCGAGGACAGTGCGGAGAGGTTCGCAGATGCATCCGAAACGTTGGAGGCGATCCCATCCACCTTCTTCAGCTGCTGGTTGGTGGTGGTAACAGTGGCGGTGACCTCGTCCATCAGGGGCGTGGCGCCGTCGCTGATGGATCGGATGGACGTCCGGATTTCCTCCAGGACGCTGCCGAGTTTCAGGATCGGCACGGCGAGCAGCAGCACCAGGAGCGCAAACACTCCGGCTGCGATCAGGCCGGCAATATCGCCACCAGACATAGACGTTCATCTCCTTGAAACTGACGTGGATCTCTTCCCACCGCGCACGCTGCCATGATGCGTTCCGCAGATGTCCCCCAAGTACCTTACATACAAAGAAGCCCGTGGCGCTTGCCACGGGCTTCTTTGGATACGCTGCTGGGATTTAGCGTGCGTAGAATTCGACGACGAGCTGCTCTTCGCAGGTTACCGGAACCTCGGAGCGCTTCGGGCGACGGACCAGGCGTGCCTGCAGGGCGTCAAGCTTGACGTCCAGGTAGGCCGGAACCTGGGGCAGGACGTCGCGGTGCGCACCGGCTGCTGCAACCTGGAGTGGAACCATGGTCTCGCTGCGGCTGTGGACGTGGACCAGCTGGCCCTCGCCGACGCGGAAGGACGGGCGGTCAACGCGGATGCCGTCAACCATGATGTGGCGGTGCACAACCAGCTGGCGTGCCTGGGCGATGGTGCGGGCGAAGCCGGCACGCAGCACGAGGGCGTCGAGACGCATTTCGAGCAGTTCGATCAGGTTTTCACCGGTCAGGCCCTTGGTGCGGCGTGCTTCTTCGAATGCACGGGTCATCTGGGCTTCGCGGATACCGTACTGGGCGCGCAGACGCTGCTTTTCGCGCAGACGTACGGCGTAGTCGGAGTCCTGCTTCTTGCGGGCACGGCCATGCTCACCGGGGCCGTACGGGCGGCGCTCCATGTACTTGGCGGCCTTGGGGGTCAGAGCAATGCCGAGTGCACGCGAGAGGCGTGCGGTACGGCGAGCACGAGTGTTGTTAGCCACTAGTGTCCTTCCAATATCTGCGGTGTGTCAGTGTTACTGGCCTCCACGATGGAGAGCATCGGCCAACCGCTGCCTTTTGCTACTGGGCACAGGGCTACCCCAACAGGAAACAGTGCAAAACTGGAAAATGTGGGAGATGGCGTCCGTGCCTTGCCAGACAACGAACCATCTTAGCAGGACTGTTCCGCATTCACGCATTCGGCCCGCAGCCGCCCGTCCCGGCTCAGCTGCCGCGGATGATCTTTCGCAGCCGTTCCAGTCGCACGGCAATATCGCGCTCGGCCCCGTTGGCGGTGGGGTCGTAGTAGTCCTTGCCCACCAGGTCGTCCGGCGGGTATTGCTGGCTGGCCACGGAGTGGGGCGCGTCATGGGCGTACTTGTAGCCCTTGCCGTGGCCAAGCTGCTTCGAGCCCGGGTAGTGCGCATCCCGCAGGTGTGCAGGAATTCCGTTGCCCAGGCCTGCCCGGACGTCTGCGATGGCTTTGTTGATGCCCATGTAGGCGGCATTGGACTTCGGCGCCGTGGCGAGGTGCACCACGGCCTCGGCCAGCACGATCCGGCCTTCCGGCATGCCGATCAACTGGACGGCCTGGGCGGCTGCTACTGCGGTCTGCAGGGCGGTGGGGTCTGCCATTCCCACATCTTCTGCGGCCGAAATCACAATGCGCCGGGCAATGAAGCGCGGGTCCTCCCCCGCCTCGAGCATCCTGGCAAGGTAGTGCAGGGCGGCGTCCACGTCGGAGCCCCGGACGGATTTGATGAAGGCACTGGCCACGTCGTAGTGCTGGTCGCCCGCCCGGTCGTAGCGGACGGCGGCCACGTCAAGTGCGCGTTCTGTGTGCTTGAGTTCCACGGTGACCGGCGAGTCCGTATCGGCGTCGTCGGCGTCGCCGAATGCCACGCCCGCAGCGGCCTCCAGCGCGGTCAGGGCACGGCGGGCGTCACCGCCGGACAGCCGTACGAGGTGGCCCAGGGCCTCGTCAGTGAGCTCCACTTTTCCGTTCAGCCCGCGTTCGTCCGCCACGGCCCGCTGCAGGAGTCCTTCGATGTCCGCGTCCGTCAACGGCTTGAGGGTCAGCAGCAGGGAACGTGACAGCAGCGGCGAGACTACGGAAAAGGACGGGTTCTCCGTGGTTGCCGCTACGAGGACCACCCAGCGGTTTTCCACGCCGGGAAGCAGGGCGTCCTGCTGCGCCTTGTTGAAGCGGTGGATCTCGTCCAGGAACAGGACCGTGGTGGTTTTGTAGAGGTCACGCGCAGTCAGGGCCTCGTCCATGACGCGGCGGACGTCCTTGACGCCGGCGGTAATGGCGGACAGTTCCACGAATTTGCGGCCCGTGCCTTTGGCGATGACGTGCGCCAGCGTGGTTTTGCCGGTCCCGGGGGGTCCCCAGAGGATCAGTGAGCTGGGCCCCGCAGGGCCCACCGCGTCAGTGCCGGCGGCCAATTGCCGCAGGGGCGACCCCTGCCCCAGCAGGTGCTGCTGGCCCACCACGTCGTCCAGCGTGCGGGGGCGCATCCTGACGGCCAGGGGGCTGCGCTGGGCCGCGCTGCGGCTTGCCCCTGCACGGTCGGACGACGACGGCCCGTCACTGCCGTCGTCGTCATTACCGGGCCCTTGGCCGAAGAGATCATCCACATAGATAGGCTACTCATAGTTCAGCGCTCCCCGGCGCCCGCCTACGAAGGACCCCATGACAGCACGCAGCACTCCCGGCGCGAGCCGGACGGGAGAGGCCCGTACGGGAAAAGCTCGGACGGACTCAGCGCACATGGGCTCAGTCCGGAGAGCTTTCGTGCCGGCGGCCCGGCTCGCGGGGTGGGCCGAACGCTTTGGAGCCGCTCACGGCGGCTTCATACTCAGCGATGACGACGACGGCGTGCGGCTCCTGGCGGCCGACGGCAGCAACGCTCTGCTCCAGGCGCCGTGGCCTCCGGACGGTCGGCCCGGCCGTGGCCGGGATCCCCTGGAACGCCTGGCATCGGTGGCGGCCCAGCCCCGGACGGCGGGTCTTGTGCTGGTTCGGCGCGGCGGGTATGCGGTGGCCGTGGCGCAGGAAGGTGCCGCAGTGGCGGCCAAAGCCGGGTCCCGTTATGTGCAGTCCCGGTCCGCTGCGGGCGGCCAGTCACAGCAGCGGTTTGCCCGCCGCCGCGCCAACCAGGCAGATGAGCTGGTGGACAAGGTGGCCGCCCAGGCGGCAGCCGTGTTCGCCGGCCATGCACTTGAGTACCTTGCCCTGGGCGGCGACCGGACCCTTGCCGGCCTGGTGATGGAGCATCCGTCCCTGACGCTTTTCGCCGCGCTCCCGCGGCTGGCGTTCCTGGATGTGGCCGACCCCAACGGAGCAGTCCTGAAGAAGGCCGCGGCTGACGTCTGCTCCGTGCGGATCCAGGTCACCGACGCGCCGGCTTAGCCCCGCCCCTGGTTTACCCGTGCAGATCTAGGTCAGCGTCCAGGACCGCTTGGACAGCCCGTACCAGAACCCGTCGATGGCCGTCTTCGCCCGCAGTTCGCCGGAGCCGTAGGCTGCACCAAGGGCAACGTAGAGCGGCGCCCAGTGTTCGCTGCGCGGGTGCGCCTGCCGCGCGGCCGGGGCCTTGTTGAGGAAGTCGAGGATGGCGTCCACGTCCCCGCGGGCCATGGCTTCCTCGGCCCAATGGTCGAACTCGCTGGATGCTGCCGGCGGAGCACTGTCCGGACCGCCGGCAGGGTTGAACCAGCGAAGGTTGTGCGTGGTGAACCCGGAGCCGACAATGAGCGTGCCGCGTTCGCGCAGCGGGGCAAGCGACATGCCGAGGTTGAACAGGCCCTGCGGATCCAGGGTGGGCATGGACATCTGGACCACCGGGACGTCCGCATCGGGGAACAGTTCCTTCAGCGGCACGTAGGCTCCGTGGTCCAGGCCGCGGCTCTCATCGCGCTCAACATGGTGGCCATGGCCGGCCACCAGCCGGTCCACCTCCGCAGCCAGTTCGGGCGCCTGCGGGGCCTTGTAGGTGACCTCGTAGTACTTTTGGGCGAAACCGCCAAAGTCGTACACCAGGCCGGGATCCCGCTGCGTGGCGCTGAGGGTCACGGGGGCATTCTCCCAATGCGCGGAAATCATCAGGATGTCCTTGGGCTTGCTGAACGTGCCGGACCAGTCGTGCAACTGGCGGGTCCAGGTGGCGTCGTCCGCGAGCGGCGGGGCGCCATGGCTGAGGAAGAGAACCGGGGGCTGGCCAAGTGTTTGAGTCATAGAATGATAGTAGCCGGTTTTCATTGAAGCTTCAAGCAATAGCCTTAAGCAAGTTATCCACAACCGGAACCCTGGGGCAGGCGCGAACCGTCATTCCTCCCTAGGCTGAACGTCAGGGCGCCAGTTCGGCGGCCTGGGCCACAGCTGGGGGAACCATGAAGTTGTGTTTGAAAATTGCGACGGTTGCAGTGGTGCTTGCCTTTGCGTGCAGTGCGTGCACAGATGGAAGCCGGTTGGACCCGACCCGCCTCTCCTTTCCCGTAGAGGACATCAATACAGCCCTTGCCAGCGAGCAGCGCAGCAACAGTTCACTCATGGACCTCGTGAGCCGGGGACCGGAAGTTCTGTCTGTGGTGCACGTGGGCACACCGGGGTTCAGCGGTCAAAGGGCCGCGTACTCCCCGGATAGCGGCGCCACGTGGGAACCAGTGATGTTTGACGGTAATGCTGATCCGGGCATGGCCCTCTACAACCTGCCGGCCACCCGGGACGGCCAGTGGCTGCTTCTCGGCAACCGCAACGGCCAGGTGTTCGCCTTCACCAGTAGCAACGGCCGGGAGTTCAGCCTCCAGCCCACGCCGGTCCTCGATACGGCCGGCCTGGATCTGAACGCCGCCGTAGGTACCGCCCAAGGCTGGCTCATCGCCACCTCACCGGATGCGGACAGCAGCAACAGCACGGCGCCGATGCTGCATCAAAGCATTGACGGGGCCACCTGGACAGCGCGGGACGGTACAGCCGCGGGGCTGCCTCCCACGCAGGGCAGCTTTCATCCCCTCAGCATGGCAGCAGGCCCCGCCGCCATCCTTCTGGTGGGCCAACAAGTCAACCCCGACCGGCCACCCTTCGCCAAGGCCTTCTATTCCACCGACGGAGGCGGCACATGGCAGGACGCCAACCCTGACATGCAGGGAATCGGACCGGCGGGCAACGCCTTCTGGACCGCGGCCTGGACGGGTAAGGAATTCAGGGTGACAGGCCACGCGTGGCCAGCCGACAGGTGGCCGAAGCAGTATCCCCTTGGCATGTCCGGCAGCTGGACACCGGGCGGGCCATGGCAGCTGACTGTGGACACCGGCTGGACCAATCAGGCCCAGGACATCCCCCGGCAGTCAAAGGTTGCATACAGTCCTATGGGTGCCATCGCCACCCAAGTAATCGGGCGTCCGGCCTCGGGCAAGCCAAAGGTCCTCCATCAGCAACCGGGCGGACCCTGGTCTGAGGTGCACATGCCGGAACCCACCGAGAGTGGACTTCGGCGATATGCCGGAGTGTCGGCTGTGGCTGACGGCTTTCTGGTGGCCGGGAGCGACTCCCGCCGTGGAAACGATCACATGATGCTCTGGCACGTGGACGGAAACGGATCCGTAACCGACCGCACGGCTGCCCTGGAGGCCGCGGCACCGCTTGGCGATTCCAGCAGGGATCCGGTTGTCACCAGTTTCACCAGCCGAAACGGCCGTTTGCTGGCCTTCGGCTCAGTCAATTCCCAGCCAACCATCTGGGAGATGGGCGGCGACCGGAACTTCAGTAAGCACACCGCCCTGGTCAGTGCGGCGAACCAGACCCTCGACACCATGGCTTCCGGACCGCGCGGCCTGATGCTTTTGGGCAGTAACAGGGCCGCACAGGGCCACTTGCCGGTGCTCTGGTCACGGACAGGGGACGGTGAGTGGTCGGTATACACCGGCAACATTTTCGGCGCCGAGGCTGAGAACGGCCGCTCTCCTGTCCAAGCGGTGCTGCCGTCCAGCCACGGGTTTATCGCCGCGGGCTCGTTCCGTACAGACGGTGCCAACCATGCGGGCATCGCCGTATCCGACGATGGCACCAAATGGAGCCACATCCAGGCAGCCGAACTCCGGGGCAAACAATCTGCCAACCGGCACATCTGGGCCTTGGCCGAAACACCGGCCAGCACCGTGTTGGCGGGCGGATCGGTCAGTGATGGCCTGTCCAGTACGGCGACGGTGTGGACATCACCGGACGCGCAGGCCTGGACACCGGTATTCCTCCCACGCGCCGACGGGTACACCAATGCCAGTGTTGTTTCCCTCACGGCGGGACCGTCTCGGACGGTCGCGGTGGTGAGTCAATCCACATCGGGAAAGCCCACCCGCTACTCAACACTCTCCAGCAGCGACAATGGCATGACCTGGGAGCCCGGAACGGACCTTGATCCACCCTCGACCGATCAGGGAACCGAGGTCCCCCACGTTGCCCTCCACGGCGAGGGATTTGTCCTGCTGACTGCCCAGGGGCCACCCCTGCGGCGCACTCCCGTGCTCATGGTGAGCCGGGACGGCAAGCAGTTCGTGGCCAGGCCCATGAGCCACCCAGCTCTCGAAAAGGAACATCTCAGTTTCTCCGCCTTGGAAGTGGCTGCGGACAAGCTGATGGTTGCCGGCTCCACCGGCCCTGCCGACCGCCGCGAATCTTTCGGAATAAGCATTGACGTACCCCGGCCCTAAGCGCGCCTGCCCAGGGACCGTTTGGGAAGGCTCTCAGCAGCCGGTCAGGTGCCGCTTCGGCCGGTCCTGCCGGTAAAGGTAGCGGCCTGCTTCGCTGAATCCCGCACCTGTGTAGAGCTGCTGCGCTCCGTGGTTGGCCGCGGTGACAAGCAGCCAGTAGCCGTCCACGTGGCCTGCGGCGCCTGCATCCAGGAGAGCGTGCAGGATCCTGCGGGCGTGGCCCTGCCGCCGGGCGTCGGGGCGGGTTGCCATTCCATAGATCCCGCCCCACGTTCCCGCCTCCCCTGCGGGTGGCAGGGCGATGCGGCCGACGGCGGCGGGGCGCCCGTCCTGGGCCCTCACCAGCGCATACAGCGACGGACAGCCGGTCAGGATCGTGCGTGCGGTGGCCAGCTCGCCGGGACCGCCCCTGCCGTCCGCCTGCCACCACAGGTCCAGCCATTCCGTGGAAGGCTCCGCGGAGAGTTCAACCGCGGGTTGCGGCTTCTCCGGTGGGTGCACAGGCCGCCCCGTTACCCTTGCGGGCTCTGTGGCGCTCCGCCACATCACCACTGTCTCGGATTGGCGGGTGAAGCCTTCTTCGTCCAGGACGGCATGCAATCCTGCGGACCGGGGGTCCTCGAACAGCTGGAAAATCAGCGGCAGCCGGCGTTCCCGGTACCATAGCCGGGCCGCCCGCAGTGCCGCATGGTGGGCGTGTGAATCGCCGTTTGGGTCCCGTGGCCAGACCGAGTTGGCGCGCTGGGTCACTCCGGAGGCTGCCCGCAGCACCCAACCTCCGGATTGCCGGCGGTCAGGAGCCGGCCAGGCAGCATCCATCAACTGCTCAAGGTCCTGCAGTGCGGGAACATCCATGGCAACCCCTTCGAAGCGAAAGGCCCCCCGGGACGAACTGGTCCAGTTCATCCCGGGGAGCCTTCCGACGCTGACCCGGTTACTCGGCCTTTTTGGGCTCTTCCGCCTTGGCCTGGGGCTTGAAGTCCACGCCGGCTTCCTTGCGCTGCTGCGGCGTGATGGGCGCGGGAGCCTGTGTCAGGGGGTCGTAGCCGTTGCCGGTCTTCGGGAAGGCGATGACGTCGCGGATGGACTCAACCCCTGCCAGCAGTGCCACCACACGGTCCCAGCCGAACGCGATGCCGCCGTGCGGAGGGGCACCGAACTTGAAGCCCTCGAGCAGGAAGCCGAACTTGGTCTGGGCGTCTGCCCGGTCCAGGCCCATCAGTTCGAACACGCGTTCCTGGACGTCGCGCTCGTGGATACGGATGGAACCGCCGCCGATTTCGTTGCCGTTGCAGACGATGTCGTAAGCGTAGGACAGTGCCGATTCCGGGTCCTTGTCGAACGTGTCCAGGAACTCGGGCTTGGGGGAGGTGAAGGCGTGGTGGACGGCGGTCCACTTGCCTGCGCCAACTGCCACGTCACCGGATGCCACAGCAGCGGCGGCCGGCTCGAACATCGGTGCATCCACTACCCAGCAGAAGGCCCAGTCCGCGGGGTTGATCAGGCCAGTGCGGTGGCCGATCTCCACGCGGGCCGCACCCAGGAGAGCACGCGCTGCAGATTTCTCGCCGGCAGCAAAGAAGATGCAGTCGCCGGGCTTGGCACCCACGGCGTCGGCCAGGCCGGCCCGTTCGGTGTCCGTCAGGTTCTTGGCAACCGGGCCGGCGAGCTCGCCGTCCTCCTTGAACAGCACGTAGGCCAGGCCCTTGTGGCCGCGCTGCTTGGCGAATTCCTGCCAGCCGTCGAGGGTGCGGCGCGGCTGTGACGCGCCACCCGGCATGACCACGGCACCGACGTACGGGGCCTTGAAGACGCCGAAGTTGGTGTCCTTGAAGAATTCGGTGAGCTCGGTCAGTTCGACGCCGAAGCGGAGGTCGGGCTTGTCCGAGCCGTAACGGGCCATGGCGTCCGCATACGTGATGCGCTGGATCGGGGTGGGGATCTCGACGTCGATCAGCTTCCACAGTGCCTTGACGATGTTTTCGCCGAGCGAAATGATGTCGTCCTGGTCCACGAAGCTGGCTTCGATGTCCAGCTGGGTGAATTCCGGCTGGCGGTCGGCGCGGAAATCCTCGTCGCGGTAGCAGCGCGCAATCTGGTAGTACTTCTCGAAGCCGCCCACCTGCAGGAGCTGCTTGAAAAGCTGCGGGGACTGCGGCAGGGCGTACCAGGAACCCGGTGCCAGGCGGGCGGGGACCACGAAGTCGCGGGCGCCTTCCGGCGTCGAACGCGTCAGCGTGGGCGTCTCGATCTCCACGAAACCGTCCTGGTGCAGCAGTTCGCGGGCCACCCGGTTGGCTTCGGATCGCAGGCGGAGGTTGCGGGCGGGGCCCGGACGGCGCAGGTCCAGGTAGCGGTGCTTCAGGCGGGCTTCTTCGCCCACTTCCACGTGCTCATCAATCTGGAACGGCAGCGGATCGGCGGTGTTAAGGATGACCACCTTGTCCGCCATGACCTCGATGGTGCCGGTGGCCAGGGCCGGGTTCTCATTGCCCTCGGGGCGCTGGGAAACGGTGCCCGTGACCTGCAGGACGTACTCGTTGCGCAGGCCGTGGAAGACCTCTTCTTCACGGACCACAACCTGGGCCACGCCCGACGCATCGCGCAGATCCACGAATGCAACACCACCGTGATCGCGGCGGCGGCCAACCCAGCCGGCCAGGGTTACGGTTTGTCCAATGTGCTCGGAGCGAAGGGATCCGAGGTCATGTGTGCGCAGCACAGCACGCCTTTCTGAAAGAGACAGCAGGGAAACTCACAAACTTAAAAATGCATAGGATCATTCCGGGAACAATCCCGTTCGAGTTTACCCGCTGGAAAGGGCCGCCTCCCCCATGAACCCGCACAGGCAGCTTCAGCGGAGGCTCGGCGTGTTTGACGCCACGTCCATCGGGCTTGGCTCCATGCTGGGGGCCGGCGTCTTTGCAGTGTTCGCCCCGGCCGCCGGGCTGGCCGGCAATTACCTGGTCCTGGCGGTGGTGCTGGCAGGCGCCGTTGCCTACTGCAATGCAGTGGCCTCGGCGGAACTCGCTGCCCGCTACCCATCCAGCGGCGGTACGTATGTCTACGGCCGGGAGCGCCTGGGGGAATGGCCTGGATTTGTGGCTGGCTGGGGCTTTGTCACCGGGAAGACAGCGTCCTGCGCCGCCATGGCCCTGACGTTCGGCCAGTACGTATCCCCCGGGTATGCCGTGCCGGTTGCCGTCGCCGCCGTGGCAGTGCTGACCGCAGTAAACCTCTTTGGCATCACGCGCACGGCACTGCTCACCCGGGTCCTGCTGGGCGTTGTCCTGGCAACGCTAGCCTTCGTGGCGGCAGCCGCCGCCATGGGACCGCATGCTGGCGCCACGGGGCCCGGTCCGGGCGGCCCGGCCACGGGTGGGCTTGGCGGCGTACTGCCGGCGGCAGGCCTGATGTTCTTCGCGTTTGCCGGGTACGCACGGATCGCCACGCTGGGCGAGGAGGTCAAGGATCCGGCGAGGACCATCCCGCGCGCCATCCTGGCCGCCCTAGGCGCCGCCTTTGTGATCTATGTGGGGCTGGCCCTGCTGCTGCAGAACCATTTGCCGGAAGGACGGCTTGCGGCCAGCGCGGTTCCGTTGCTTGACGCCGTGCGCAATTCACAACTCGCTGCTGGTGCGCCGCTGGTGCAGGCCGGGGCTGCGGCGGCGAGCCTCGGGGCGCTCCTGGCGCTCATCACCGGGGTGGGCAGGACCACCCTTGCCATGGCACGGGAGCGGGACCTGCCTTCACCGCTTGCGCGGGTGGGCGGGAGGCACACGGTGCCGTTCGTGGCGGAAATGGCGGTAGCCGCCGTCGTGATCCTGCTGCTCCTGACCACCGACGTACTGACCGTGGTGGGCTTCTCCAGCTTCGGGGTGCTGATCTACTACGCGGTCGCCAACGCAGCGGCCTATACGCTGGAGGAGCACCCCCGCCACGCCCCCAGGTGGCTGAATATTGCGGGCTTCCTCAGCTGCCTCCTGCTGGCGTTTACTCTGCCGTCCGCTTCGGTGCTGGGGATGGCCGCCGTCCTGGCCCTGGGTGTGGCGGGACGCCGGGTGGTGCTCCGCCGGCGCCGCTAGCCACGCGGCCGATCAGGCCGGCAGTGCTGCTGCCGTTGTGACCTGCACGTGGAGATCTTCCGACGGCGGGGTCCACTGTGCGGGATCAGCGTCGGTCTGGTCTCCCGACTGGATGTCCTTGACCTGGTGCCTGCCGTCGTCGTCCGTGAACCAGACGAACGGGATGCCACGGCGGTCCGCGAACTTGATCTGCTTGCCGAATTTGTCTGCCTTGGCCGCAACTTCCGTGGCAATGCCCCGGCTGCGAAGCTGGGCGGCCACGTCCTGAGCTGCACCCCAGCTGTCATCGTTCGTGAGGGCAACCAGAACGGCGGTAGGCACGGACCGGGAAGCCTTAGCCAGGTCCTGGCTGAGGATCCGGGACACCAGGCGCGTCACGCCGATGGACAGCCCGACGCCGGGGAACTTGCGGTTGCCCTTGCTCGCCAGTGCGTCATACCGGCCGCCGGAGCAAATGGAGCCCAGCTGCTCGTGTCCCACCAGGACCGTCTCCACCACGGTGCCGGTGTAGTAGTCCAGGCCGCGGGCAATGCTGAGGTCGGCAAGGACCTTGCCCGGCGCGCGCTGGACAGCCGCCTCGATGACCTGTTCCAGTTCGTTCAGGCCTTCCTCAAGGAGGTCGTTGGTCACGCCGAGCGCGCGCACCTGCGCCACGAACGACGTGTCTTCGGTGCGGATCCCGGCCAGCTGCAACGCCAGCTGCGCCTGGTCGCTGGAAGCCCCGACTTCGGTTTTGAGCAGCTCCGCGACCTTGGCGGGGCCGATCTTTTCCAGTTTGTCGATGCTGCGAAGCACACCGGCGGTATCGTCCAGGCCGATCCCGCGGTAAAACCCTTCGGCGAGTTTGCGGTTGTTGATGCGCAGGCGGAAATCAGGAATGGGGAGTGCACTGAGGGCCTCTGCAATAACCAGGGCAATCTCCACGTCATAGCGGAAGGGCAGCTCGCCGTCCCCCACGACGTCGATATCCGCCTGGGTGAATTCGCGGGCCCGGCCTTCCTGCGGGCGTTCGCCGCGCCAGACTTTCTGGATCTGGTAGCGCCGGAACGGGAACGCGAGGTAACCGGCGTTTTCGACGACGTAGCGGGCGAAGGGCACGGTCAGGTCGAAGTGCAGGGCGAGGGCATGCGGGTCCGACTTTCCGGCTTTGGCTGCCTCCGGGTCAGCTTCGTCATCCTGGAGGCGGCTGAGGCCATAGACCTCTTTGTCGATCTCGCCCTTGCGGAGCAGCTGGCCGACCGTTTCCACCGCCCGGGTCTCGATTGACGCGAATCCGTGCAGTTCAAAAACCTTCCGGAGGGTGTCCAGCACATGCAGCTCCACCAGCCGCTCCTCGGGAAGCCACTCTGGGAATCCGGACAGGGAGGCGGTGCGTGCCATGGTGGAAGTTCTCCTCTGGGTGAAGGGCGCCTGGGACTTTGCCGGCATTCCGGCCGAAACGGGCCAGGAACGGCGGCTGTCCAGCAACTCGTGCATAAACTATGTGCGGCAGTCAGTTTATGCGCCTTCCGCCAGCATCTCTAATGCAGCGGCAGGGGCGTGGCAGGCTGCCTGCAGACCACTGCGCCCGGGAAGGACACCGCCCCGGCCGCAGACCGACATACAGGAGGACCCTTGGCGGCTAGTTCACGCAGTGCCCGCGAAGCCAAACGGCGCATCCAGCAGATGGAGGCAAAGCGCGGGCTGCGGCACGACCAGGAGCTCCGGCGTAAACGGGACAACCTGATCGCCGCCGGCGCCGGGACCGCCGCCGTGGTGCTCGCCGTCGTTCTTCAACTCACAGCCTTTGCCGGCAACCCCACCGAGGACGAATTTGCTGCGCTTGAGGCCGGCCTGACTACCCCCTCCGCTTCCTCCGCGGCGTCCACACCGCCCACCAACGCGGCAAATATCCCCTTGCCTGACACTGCGGCGGGGAAAACCTTCACCGGTGAGCTGGCGCTGAACAAAGGGGCTGTCGGCGTCGAACTCGACGGCACCAAAGCGCCCCAGGCAACCGCCGTCTTCAAGTCCCTCAGCGACGAAGGCTACTTCACCGGCAAGACCTGCCACCGTCTGACCACCAGTGAGAGCTTCGGCGTGCTGCAATGCGGTTCTGCTGACGGCAAAGGCGGCGGAAATCCCGAGTACACGTGGGGGCCGCTGGAAAACGTCCCGGCCGACAATCTCTACCCCGCGGGCACCATCGCTGTTGCCAGGACAGGCAACAACGCCTATGGCAACGGCACACAGTTCTTTATTGTCTACAAGGACACCATCATTCCTGCAGACACCGCAGGCGGCTACACGGTGGTGGGCAAAGTGACGTCCGGACTGGATGTGGTGTCCGGAATCGCAGCTGCAGGACTCACTCCCGGCAGCAGCGACACGGACGGCGCGCCTCTGGAACCAGTCACGATAGACTCGTTTTCTCTGAAGTAGGAAGCCCGGCCTGAGGCCGCGGTGCGGTATGTGAGTATTTTCCTCCAAGCGAAAGACTTTTAGCGGTGACAGACAGTCAGAAATCCGACGAAACAGCAGCAGACCTGACCGAGGCAACGGCCCACGGGGCCGAGCAGGCAGTGGCTGCCCAGGCACCAGCCGATGAGGCAGCAGCCCAGCCGGCCGGAGCCGAGGAAGCAGCACCCGCTGCCGACGACGCCGCGGCAGCCGAAGCCGAGGCGATCGCGGAGCCGCAGCCTGCCGCCACTCCTGCCCCCCGCCCTGCTCCGTCACCGGCAGCTTTCGCCGCCCGTCCCAAGCCGGCCGTGGCCGCACCTGCGGCGGCGCCCGCGCCCGTTGCCCCGGCGACGTCACTGGCCGAGGCCGCCCGCTGGGGCCGCGTCGAAGGAGACGGCCATGTCTTCCTGACCATCGACGGCGAAGAGCACCCCGTAGGCCAGTACCCGGGCGTCAGCAATGACGAGGCCCTGGGATACTTCGCACGGAAGTATGACGACATCGTGGCCCAAGTCCTGCTCCTTGAGCAGCGCGTGAGTTCCAAGGCCCCCAGCACGGACATGCAGAAGACTGTCACGCACCTCCGCGAACAGCTCGCCGAACGGAACATGGTAGGCGACCTCCGGTCCGCAGAGGCCCGCCTCGACACGGTGTCCGCACAGATCACCGAGCTGGAGAAGGCGGAAAAGGCAGAGCACGACGCCGTTCGCGCCGCTGAACTCGCTGCCCGCGAGGCCATCGTGGCCGAGGCAGAGGAAATCTCGGGCCAGGATCCCGCCCAGATCCAGTGGAAGACCTCCAGCGCCCGGATGAACGAACTGTTCGAAAGCTGGAAGACTGCGCAGAAGAGCGGCGTCCGGCTGGGCCGCAGCAACGAAGATGCACTCTGGAAGCGGTTCCGTGCCGCTCGGACAGTTTTTGACCGTCACCGCCGTGCGTACTTCTCCCAGCTGGACAGCACTAACTCGGCCGCGAAACTGGCCAAGGAGAAGCTCATCGCCGAGGCCGAGGCTCTGTCCTCGTCCACCGATTGGGGCTTCGCTGCCGGCGAGTACCGCCGGCTCATGGATGACTGGAAGTCATCTCCGCGGGCGAGCCGCAAGGACGACGACGCCCTGTGGGCCCGCTTCCGGGCGGCGCAGGACGTGTTCTTCACGTCCCGGCAGGCTGCCAATGAAGAAATCGACCAGGAGTATGCGGCCAACCTCGCGGTAAAGGAAGCACTTCTGGTGGAGGCGAACGCCATCCTCCCGGTAAAGGACCTGGCCGCCGCCAAGAAGGCGCTGCAGTCCGTCCGTGACCGCTGGGAAGAAGCAGGCAAGGTCCCCCGCGCCGACATGGGACGGATCGAAGCCGGCCTCCGCAAGGTAGAGGACGCCGTCCGCCACGCCGAAGAGGAAAATTGGCAGCGGTCCAACCCTGAGACCAAGGCCCGCACCAACAGTGCACTGTCGCAGCTGGAAGCAGCCATCGCCGGTCTCCAAGACGATCTGTCGAAGGCCGAAAAGGCCGGCGACCAGCGCAGGATCAAGGCCGCCAAGGAAGCCCTCGAAGCGCGGCAGGCCTGGCTCGACCAGATCCAACGGTCTGCCAGCGAACTGTCCTAGGACAGAAGCACCCCGGCCCTAAACAGGCCCGGTTCCAGTTATCCACATAACCCGAACCGGGCCTGTGCCCGTTAAGCCGCACGCGGCAGGATGGGTGGATGGCCACCTCGTCACCTCCGCAGCCCCCCGACCTGTACTCGCCGGGAAGACCCTTCACATGGCCGGAGCTCCAGGCCCTCGCGGCTGACGGTGTACTCTCGCGGTTCCATCAGCACGGCTTCACCCTGCCGGACGCTGCAGTCTCCGCCCAGCTGCGGGCGAGGGCGGCAGCCAGCGCAGTCCCTGCATCGGTCCGGCAGCGGGTGGTGGCCGGGAGGATGACGGCGGCATGGATCTACGGCTGCGCCGAGGAACCGGACCGGCTCGCGTTGCTGGTGGATGCGAAACGGCGGATTTCCAGCCTCCGCAACACCCGGGGCTGCACCCTCCATGAGGTCAGGCTTGGCCCTTTCGACGTCGTCAGCCTGGGCGGGCTGATGGTCTCGAGCCCCCTCCGGACGGCCGTGGACATCGCCATGCACGTTGACACGCACCGGGCACTACCTGCCCTGGCAGGACTCTTGGCCCGTCCGGAGAAGGACGTCCGCCTCCGCCTGCTGGTCCTGGCCATCGAAGCCACGCCACGGGTCCCGCACAAACGCGCCGCGCTGGACAAACTTGCGCTGTTAGCTCCGGCGCTTGTTGCCGGTGGTCCGGTAGACGTCGAACACGCCGTCGATGCGCCGGACGGCGCTGAGCACGTGGCTGAGGTACTTGGGGTCACCCATCTCAAAGGCAAAACGTGAGATGGCCACCCGGTCGCTGGAAGTGTTCACGCTCGCGGCCAGGATGTTCACATGGTTCTCGGACAGGACCCGGGTCACGTCCGAGAGAAGGGACTTCCGGTCCAGTGCCTCCACCTGGATCTCCACCAGGAAGACACTCGACTGGGTGGGTGCCCAGTCAACTTCCACGATCCTGTCGGGCTGGTCCTTGAGCTCAGAGATGTTGGTGCAGTCGGTCCGGTGCACCGAGACACCGGAGCCGCGCGTCACGAATCCGAGAATGGGGTCCGGCGGGACAGGCGTGCAGCACCGGGCAAGCTTCACCCAGACGTCGCCAACGCCCCGCACCACCACGCCGGAGTCGGAGAACTTGGTCTTGGCGACCTGGGTGGGGATGCTGACTTCGGTGATGTCGTCGTCGGTGCTTTCGCTGCCGCCCAGGTTTTCGACAAGCTTTTCCATAACGGACTGTGCCGACGTGTGTCCGTCGCCCACACCCGCGTACAGTCCCGAGATGTCCACATACTTGAAGTCCGCGGCCACCGCCGCCAGGGCTTCATGCGTCATCAGGCGCTGGAGGGGCAGGTTCTGCTTCCGCATGGCGCGGGTCAGGAGTTCCTTGCCGCGGTCGATTGCCTCTTCGCGGCGTTCCTTGCTGAACCACTGGCGGATCTTGTTCCGGGCGCGGGCGCTCTTGACGAAGTGCTGCCAGTCTTGGCTGGGGCCAGCCCCCTCGGCCTTGGAGGTAAAGATCTCTACCCAGTCACCATGGTTCAGTTCGCTGTTGAGCGGAACGAGCTTGCCGTTGACCCGGGCACCGATGGTGCGGTGCCCCACTTCGGTGTGGACGGCGTAGGCAAAGTCCACCGGAGTTGACCCGGCGGGCAGCGCCATGACCTCACCCTTGGGGGTGAACACGAAAACCTCGCGGGCATTGATCTCAAACCGCAGCGAATCGAGGAACTCGCCCGGATCGGATGTCTCCTGCTGCCAGTCGACGAGGGACCTCAGCCATCCCATATCGCCATCGCGGGGGCTGCCAGGCCCGACGGCCGTGCGGTTGGGCTGGTCCTTGTACTTCCAGTGCGCGGCCACACCGTATTCGGCCCGGCGGTGCATTTCGTGCGTTCGGATCTGGATCTCCACCGGTTTGCCGCCCGGCCCGATCACCGTGGTGTGCAGTGACTGGTACATGTTGAACTTGGGCATGGCGATGTAGTCTTTGAACCGCCCCGGCAGGGGGTTCCAGCGCGAATGCATGGTCCCCAGCGCCGCGTAGCAGTCCCGCACCGAGTCGACCAGGACGCGGACGCCCATGAGGTCGTTGATGTCGTCGAAGTCCTTGTCCCGGACCACCATCTTCTGGTAGATGGAGTAGTAGTGCTTCGGGCGTCCCGTGATGGTGGCCTTGATCCTGGCATCACGCAGGTCCTCGGTGATCTGGTCCCGGATGACGCTCAGGCTCTTCTCACGTTCCGGAGTCCGGTCCCCCACCATCCGGACGATCTCTTCGTAGACTTTTGGATAAAGCGCCGCGAACGAGAGATCCTCCAACTCCCACTTGATGGTATTCATGCCGAGCCGGTGCGCCAGGGGCGCAAAGATTTCCAGGGTTTCCCGGGCTTTACGGGCCGATGACTCGGCGGAGACAAACCGCCAGGTCCTGGCGTTATGAAGCCGGTCGGCGAGCTTGATCATCAGGACCCGGATGTCCTTCGCCATGGCCACCACCATCTTGCGGACAGTCTCGGACTGCGCCGCCTCACCAAAGCTGACCTTATCCAGCTTGGTGACGCCATCCACCAGCATGGCCACTTCAGGTCCGAAGTCCCGCTTGAGGTCCGCCAGCGTGTACGGCGTGTCCTCAACAGTGTCGTGGAGGAGGGCAGCGGCCAGTGTGGTTCCGCTGAGGCCCAGCTCGGCAAGGATGGTGGCCACCGCAACTGGGTGGGTGATGTAGGGATCACCGCTCTTGCGCTTCTGCCCGCGGTGGCTGCGCTCGGCCACGTCGAAGGCACGCTGGATCAGGTCGAAATCTTCCTTGGGATTGTTCGCCCGGACTGTCCGCAGCAGCGGTTCAAGGATGGGTGAATAGGTTGCGGTGCTCCGCCCCGTGAGGCGGGCCAATCGGGAACGCGTCCGTTCGCGGCGGCCGGGGAAAGTGGGGCGGGCACCGGAACTGTCTACGGGAACCCCCGTCCCGGGGCGTGCTGAAGCGGTCAGTCCGGCCTGGACTCCGTGGCCGGACTGCTCGTCCCCGCCTGCCATTGGCACCGATGCCGAACGTTCTTCCAATGAAGCACCTCTCACGACCGTGTTAATTACCCCAGTCTATTCCCCAGCCTCTGCACTTCCGTAACCGGCGCTTAAATGCGTACGGGCCGCGCGGCGTGGATATTTCCAGCGCCGCCCGGCCCGTTGCGCCTTGTGCCGTCAGGCCCCTGCGGGCGCTGCCGGTTCTTCGGTCCGGGACGCGTTCCCGGCCCTGCGGTGTTCGACCCGTTTGGCCTGCTTCATCAGGTCAGGTTCGCTCTGGCGCAGCCAGGCGTACAGGGGCGCTGCCACAAAGATCGTAGCCGCGGTGCCGATCAGGATGCCCACGAACAGGGCCAGTGAGAGGTCGCGCAGTGTGCCCGCCCCCAGGAGGCCGGCGCCGATGAACAGAATGGCACCGACCGGGAGGATGGCAACCATCATGGTGTTGATGGATCGGACCAGGGTCTGGTTCACCGCGAGGTTGACCTCCTCCGCAAAGGTCCGTCGGGTTGAGGCGCTCAGGTCCGCAGTGTTTTCGCGGATCTTGTCGAAGACCACCACTGTGTCATAGAGCGAATAGCTGAGCACCGTCAGGAATCCGATAATGGCAGACGGCGTCACTTCAAAATCGCTCAGGGCGTACACCCCGGCGGTGATGAACATGGTCACCAGCATTCCGGCGAGGGCGGACAGCGACATCTTCCAGGTCCGGAAGTAGAGCGCCATCAGCACAGCGGCCAGGGCTACGAACACCAGCAGCCCGATCAGTGCCTGCTTGGTGACGTCCGCACCCCAGGTGGGTCCGATGAAGGTGGAAGTCACTTCGTTGTCAGTGACTCCGTAGGCGGTGGCCAGGCCTTCCTTGATCCGGAGCGTTTCGTCGTCCGTGAGCTTGTCCGTCTGGATTCGCATGGTGGTGCCGGCTACGTTCGCCACGCGCGGCACGCTGCCGGCTACCACGTCCTCCACAACAGTCTGCCCGAGGGCGGAGTCGGTGTCCTTCACGTTGGAGACGGTGAACTCCGAGCCGCCGCGGAATTCAATGCCAAGGTTGAACCCGCCCTTGACCATGGGAATAAGGATGGAGAGCGCAACCGCCACAACCGCGATCAGGAACCAGATCTTCTTGGCCCCCACGAAGTTGTAGGACCGCTTGCCCGTGTAGAGCTCGTTACCGAATGTGGCAAAGCTGGACATTACTTGTTCTCCTTGGCTGCACTCTTGGAGGAGCTCGTGAGCTGCTCCTGCTTTTCCGCGAGGCGGCGTTCCGCGATGGTCATGCGCCGTTCAGCTTCTGCGGCCGCACCGGTGTTCTTCGCCCGGACTACAGCCGGTTTGGCTTCAGGCGTACGGAGGCGGCCCGCACCGCGGTACAGCGGAACAGCGCCCAGGCGCTTGGGATCCAGGCCGGAGAACGGGTGCCCTTCGCCGAAGAACTTGGTCCGCGCCAGCAGCTGGAGCGTCGGGTGGGTGAACATAAAGACCACGATGAGGTCGGCGATGGCTGTCAGGCCCAAGGTGAAGGCGAACCCTCGGACGTTGCCGACGGCCACGAAGTAGAGCACCAGCGCGGCGAGCAGGTTGACGGCCTTGGAGGCAAGCACCGTTCGTTTTGCACGCTTCCAGCCGTTCTCGACAGCCGAAACCAGGCCCCTGCCCTCGCGGAGCTCATCGCGGATGCGCTCAAAGTAGACGATGAACGAGTCAGCGGTCTGGCCGATGGCCACGATGATGCCGGCCACGCCGGCAAGGGACAGCCGGTAGTTCTCAGTCCAGCCCAGGATGGCGATGGCGAGGTACGTCAGCGCGCCCGCCACCACCAGCGAGGCGATGGTGACAAAGCCCAGGGCACGGTACTGGAACAGGGAGTAGACCACTACGAGGAGCAGGCCGATGACGCCGGCGAGAAGACCCATCCGCAGCTGCTCACCACCGAGGGTGGCCGAGATCTGCTGGTCGCTCTGGATCTCAAAGCTGATGGGCAGTGCGCCGAAGCGCAGCTGGTCCGAAAGCGTCTTGGCCGTCTGCTCGGTAAAGCCTCCGGTGATCTGGGGACGGCCATCGGTGATCACTGCCAATGACCGCGGCGCGGAAATGACCTGGTCATCAAGGACGATGGCGAACTGGGCCTTCGGGTCCGTGCCCGTCTGGCCGCCGGCGGCAACGTAGAACTGGTTCAGGCGTTCGGTGACCTCTTTGAACTTGGCCGTGCCTTCGTCGTCGAACTGGATGTTGACTGCCCAGTCGTTGGTGACCGCGCCCTGCGCACCCTGCTGGAGCTGGAAGGACGAGGTGACAATGTTGCTGCCCTTGACCTCCACTGGACCCAGGATGTATTTGATCGCGGGAGTTGTGGCGGTCGCCGGCTCGCACGTCACCAGGGGCTTGGCGGGGGCCGATGCCTCGGGGCTCTCAGGAGCGGGGTTGTTGCAGTCCAGGGCCTCAAACTGCTTGTACACATCGGGGGTGATCCAGTTGACATCGCTGCTGTTGACAGGCTCGGCCGTTGGCTTGGGCAGCTGGTCCTCGGGCGTGCGCGACTCGGCCGGGACCGCTGCGCCGTCGCCATTGAGCAGGACCGGACGGAAGTTCATATCTGCCGATGCCTGGATCAGGTCACGGGTTTCCTTCGTGGGTGTGCCCGGCAGGCTGACCACGACGTTGCGGCCGGACTGCGTGCTGATCTCAGCTTCGGCAACACCCGAGCCGTCAACGCGCTGGCGGATGATGGCCACCGCCTGGTTGAGCTGCTCTTCGTTGATGTCCGAACCGCCCTCAACCTTGGGCGCCAGGATCATCTGGGTTCCGCCTTCGAGGTCCAGCGCCAGCTTGGGTGCCCAGCTGGCCTGGCCGGCAAGGGTGCCGCCGGCCAACACAGCAGTCAGCACGGCGAGGATTACGCCGAGCCACACCAGTACCCGCAGGCCTGAGTTCTTAGGGCCACTTCGTGCCATTGTCGATCTTTCTCTTATTTACGGAGGAACCGCCGGTGCGAGCCTGATGCTCCCACCGGCGGCGGTCCGCAGCCGTAGAGGTGTTATAAAGCCTGTTGCGCAGGTGCGGTGGGCTAGCTGTCCTTCTTGCCTTCGTCATTGAGGCGCTTCAGGGTCTCGTCCGGTGTTTCGGCGGTAGCCGGCTGCGTGGTTCCAAGGTCCTGGGACGTCAGCGAGGATGCGTCGTCCGGGACAACGGCGGGCTCATCCTCGGCAACAACGGCAGGCTCGACGATCTTGGTGACTGCCTGGCGGTGGACCGTGGCGAGGTTTCCGGGTGAGAGCTCCAGGACAACCTTGTTCTCGGCGTCGTCCATGGACACAATCCGGCCGAACAGGCCAAAACTCGTCATGACCTCAACACCGGGAGCGAACTTGGACTGCAGTTCTGCCTGCTGCTCCTTGGTCTTCTTGTTGCGGCGGAACATCATAAAGATAAAGATGCCGAGCATTGCGAACAAGACGATGTTCATGGGATCCACAGGGAAGTTTCCGTTCTGTACTGGCGTGTCTGGTGTGTGGCTGCGTCCGCTTCGTTCCGCCATGCAGATGTCCGTGCTGGCCGGCAACGGCCCCTCGGAGCCGCCGGCGGGAACAAAGGCCCGAACGTGCCGGGTTTCATATCCAGTCTAAAGGGAAAAGCTGAAAGGAAGGCCTATTGGCTGTTCGGCGCCCATTGGGCCGCGGCGTCGCTGGAGTCGCTATCAGACTCGAACAGGTCCAGGGGTTCCTGCCCGAACACCCCTGCGGGCACTGAATAGCCCAGGTGCGTCCACGCCGGAGCCATGGCGATCCGCCCCCGGGGCGTACGGCCCAGCAGGCCTTCGCGGACAAGGAACGGCTCGGCCACAGTTTCCACTGTCTCGGTTTCCTCGCCGACTGCAATGGCCAGGGTGGAAAGCCCCACGGGTCCCCCGCCGAACTTTGTGATGAGGGCTTCCAGGACGGCGCGGTCCAGCCGGTCCAGGCCGCGCTTGTCTACTTCATACATGTCCAAGGCGGCCGAGGCTGCCCGCGCGTCGATCTGCTCGATGCCGTGGACCAGTGCCCAGTCCCGGACCCGGCGAAGGAGCCGGTTGGCGATGCGGGGTGTGCCACGGGAACGGCCGGCAATTTCGCTGAAGCCGGCAGAGTTGACCTTGAGGTCAAGCAGCCCGGCGGAACGCCTGAGTACCAGTTCAAGTTCGGCCACGCTGTAGAACTCCAAGTGGCCGGTGAACCCGAACCTGTCCCGCAGCGGACCGGGAAGCAAGCCGGCACGGGTGGTGGCTCCCACCAGGGTGAAGGGCGGCAGTTCCAGCGGGATGGCCGTGGCACCGGCGCCCTTGCCCACCACAATGTCCACCCGGAAATCTTCCATGGCCATATACAGCATTTCTTCTGCCGGCCGGGACATCCGGTGGATCTCGTCCAGGAAGAGGACTTCGCCTTCGGACAGGGAGGACAGGATCGCAGCCAGGTCCCCGGCGTGCTGGATGGCCGGGCCGCTGCTAATCCGCAGCGGGGCATTCATTTCAGAAGCAACAATCATGGCCAGCGTGGTTTTGCCCAGGCCCGGCGGCCCGGAAAACAGTACGTGGTCAGCGCTGCGGCCCCGCATCCGGGAGGCCTGCAGAACCAGCGAAAGCTGCTTCCGCACGCGGTGCTGGCCCACGAAGTCATCCAGGTTTTTGGGCCTGAGGGCGGCCTCGATGGCCCGTTCCTCCGGCTCCTCCCCTGCCGCTACCACGGAAGGCTCAGCCACGGCTGCCTACGCGATTGCCGGCCCGCGCACCGTCCTGGCCAAGCCACCGGAGCGTGGTCCGCAGGATTTCAGCCACGTTGCCGCGGAAGGACACCTCGGGTTCGTCCGCCAGGGCCTTGTCGATGCTTGCCGTGGCGTCCTTTTCCGACCAGCCAAGGCTGGTCATCGCCGCCACAACCTGCGGCTTCCAGGAAGCCTCGGCCGCGGTGGCCGGCGCAGCTGTACCTGCGGTCCCGTGCGGCACCAGCTTGCCGGCGAGTTCCAGCACAATCCGCCCGGCCACCTTGGGCCCGATGCCGGGCACCTTAGTGAAGGCCTTGCTGTCCTCCGCGTGGGCAGCAACCCGGATGGCTTCGGGCTCGTGGACGGCGAGCACCGCCAGCGCGAGCCGCGGACCTACGCCGCTGACGCTGAGCAGGACATCAAAGACTTCCCGTTCGTCATCGGTGGCGAAGCCGAACAGGGTCAGCGAATCCTCACGGACAATCAGCGACGTGAAGAGTTTGCCTTCCTCGCCCGTGCGCAGGCCACTGAGCGTCTGGGGTGTGGCATTGACGCTCATTCCCGCCCCGTTGAGGTCGATCACGGCGGTGGAAAGGCCAACGTGCGCTACGGTTCCGCGAAGGAAACTGATCAAGGCCGTGCTCCTGGTGTACTGCCGGGTGCTGCGGAGCAGGACCCGGCTATCCGAACATATCTACGAATACCCTAGCAAGGGCTGCGGGCATTCAGCGTGCGCGGCGCGCCTTCGCCTCGGCATCGGCCCAGGCGCGCTGGGCGGGGGTGAGGGACATGCTGCCCGGGCCGGTGGTGGCCACGGCGGCGCCGCTGCCGGCACGCCAGGCGTGGGTGATCGCCAGGGCCAGCGCATCCGCGGCGTCGGCCGGCCGGGGCGGCGCGTCAAGCCGGAGGATCTTGGTGACGAGTTTGGTCACCGCGTCCTTGTTGGAATTTCCGCTGCCCGTGACGGCGGCCTTGACTTCGGATGGCGTATGCAGCGCTACTGGGATGCCCCGTCGCGCGGCGGCGGCGATGACCACCCCGGACGCTTGTGCCACGCCCATCACCGTGCTGACATTCAGCTGGGAGAAGACGCGTTCGACGGCGAGCACCTGGGGTTCGTAGCGGTCCAGCCAGTCATCGATGGCCAGTGCAATCACCAGCAGCCGTTGATCCAGGGTTTCTTCCGGAGAGGTCCCCACAACCCCGACCGCCACCATCGTGGCGCGCCTGTTCCGTTCGACATCCACAACGCCGATGCCGCAGCGCGTGAGCCCCGGGTCAACACCGAGTACGCGCAGCGTCACGCTCCGACATCCGCCCTAGGCCGCAAAGCTGCGTGTCACTCAGATTCCAGGGCGGCCTGGACTTCGTCGCTGAGGTCGGCATTGCTGTAGACGTTCTGGACGTCGTCGAGTTCTTCCAGGGCGTCAACAAGCTTCATGAACTTCTTGGCGGCCTCAAGATCGAGCGGCACCTCCATGGAGGGAACGAACTCGGCCTCGTCGGTGTCGTACTCGATCCCGGCGTCCTTCAGGGCGTCGCGGACGGCCTGGAGGTCTTTCGGATCCGAATGGATTTCGAAGGTGTCGCCGTTGTCCTTCACTTCCTCAGCGCCGGCGTCGAGGACGGCCATCAGCACGTCATCTTCGGTGAGTTCCTTCTTGGGCAGGGTGACCACACCCTTGCGGCTGAAGAGGTAACTGACCGAACCGGGGTCGGCGATGGTGCCGCCGTTGCGGGAGATCGCCAGGCGCACCTCGGAGGCCGCGCGGTTCTTGTTGTCCGTGAGGCATTCGATGAGCAGCGCGGAGCCCTGCGGGCCGCGGCATTCGTACATGATTTCGGTGTAGTCCACTACTTCGCCGGTCAGGCCGGCGCCGCGCTTGATGGCGCGGTCAATGTTGTCTGCCGGAACCGAGGTCTTCTTGGCCTTGGTGACAGCCAGTTCCAGGCCGGGGTTGCCCTGGAGGTCCGGTCCGCCCATGCGGGCGGCGACTTCGATGTTCTTGATCAGTTTGGCGAACGATTTCGCACGGCGGCTATCGAGGATGGCCTTTTTGTGCTTGGTCGTTGCCCATTTGGAGTGGCCTGACATGCTTTACGCTTCTCCTCTGATCATGCGGATAAAAAGTTCATGTACGCGTTTCTCCCCAGTCACTTCCGGGTGGAAGGAGGTGGCCAGCAGGTGGCCGGAACGCACAGCAACAATTCTAGCCGTCCCGGGCAGGCTCGCCGCGTGGGACGCGTGTTCCGGGTCTGCCGGCTCCACCTGGGCGAGGACTTCCACGTTGCTTCCCACGCGCTCCACCCAGGGTCCGCGGATGAACACAGCGTGTACGGGAGCTACGCCGGATTCCGTGGCGCTGAAGTCCAGGCCCTTGAAATCCAGGTCCGTTTCGAATGATTCACGCTGCCGTCCGAACGCGTTACGGCGCACTGTGATGTCCAGGCCGCCAAACGTCTCTTGGGGTTTGCCGGCAAGGTCCGTGGCGGGGTCGGCGATGTCGTTGGCCAGCAGGATCATGCCGGCGCAGGAGCCGTAGACCGGCAGCCCTTCGCGGATGCGGGCCTTCAGCGGCTCGGCGAGTTCGAAGGCGCGGGCCAGTTTATCTATAGCCGTGGATTCGCCGCCCGGAATGATGAGCCCGTCCAGGCCGTCCAGTTCCGAGGGCCGGCGGATTCCTACGCCCGCCGCCCCGGAGGCGTCGACGGCGCGAAGGTGTTCACGGAAGTCTCCCTGAAGGGCCAGGACGCCGATCCGGAGGCCTGCGCCCACGCGTGCGGAAGCGGCCGAAAGGGGATTTGTCATTCATTCAGCATAAGGGGAAGCCCGCTCCGGGCAGCGCCGGAAATGCTTCCCCGGCGGAGTTCTATGCCGTTGCTGGGATATATTACAGAGCATGCTTTACATCAGTGTTCCGCTCGGCAAGCTGGTCCGCCGGGTGTCCCGGCTCAGGGGCGGCGGTTCCGCCCTGCCCGGGCTGGTGGTCGAAAAAATCGATCCCGGCTTTATGCAGCGGACACTCGCCACGCTCCCCCACGGTGTGGCAGTGGTCAGCGGAACCAACGGCAAAACCACCACCACCAAAATGGTGGTGGAACTCCTGGAAAGCCAGGGGCTGAAGGTATTCACGAACCGTACGGGCAGCAACTTCACCCGTGGTGTGGCGGCCGCCCTGCTCGGCGAGGTGGACTGGCGCGGCAGGCTCAAGGCCGATGTCGCCGTCCTGGAACTGGACGAAGCCCACGCCGTGCATTTCGTCAACCGGGTTCCGCCCCGTTACAGCCTCCTGCTCAACGTCCTGCGGGACCAGCTGGACCGCTTCGGCGAAATCGACAAGACTGCCCAGCTCCTTGAGCACATCGCGGGCAAAACCACCGGAACGGTGGTGCTCAACCGGGAGGACCCGCGGGTGGCCCGGATCGCGGACACCCTCGCCGGCCAGGACGTCCAGTACTTCGGCCTCGACGATTCCCTGCTGAGCATGTTCCCCAATGACGACGACATGCGCGCTGCGCCCGGCAGCCCCGGGCCCGCAGCCCTCCCCGGAAAGCCGCCGGCCGACGTCGTACTCCGCAAGGTGGGTCCGGACACCGCCGATTTCGAGTACGACGGCGTCACGGTCACCACCGGGATGAAGCTCCGCGGCGTCTACAACATCTTTAATGCTGCCGCGGCGCTGGCCCTGGCGCGCAGCATCTGCGGCAGCGGTGCGGCGGCCGCCGACCATGCGGCCCTGCTGACCGCGCTGTCCAGGGTGGAACCGGCCTTCGGCCGCGGCGAAAGCCTTGTGGTGGACGGCCAGCCGCTCGACCTTGTGCTTGTGAAGAATCCCAGCGGCTTCCGGCTGGGATTGAAGTCCTTCCCGGCCGGCGGCTACGCCACCATGATCGCCGTCAATGACAACTACGCCGATGGCCGGGACATGTCCTGGTTGTGGGACGTGGAATTCGAGTCGCTCCGTGACGGCGGTGTTGACCAGCTGACCGGGTCCCGCGCCTACGACATGGCGCTGCGGCTGCAGTACGACGACGTGCGGATCGGCGCTGTCCAGACTGACATAGCCCCTGCCCTGGCAGCCTTCATCCGTGAAGGCAGCGGACGGCCGAAGCGCATCTTCTGCACGTACACAGCCATGCTGGCTATCCGCCGCGAGCTGTCCAAAATCACCACAGTGGAGGTGGTCTCATGACCGCTGAATCAACCGGAACCGGGCAGGACAGCAAGGGCACCATCCGCGTCCTGCAGCTGTATCCGCGGGACATGAACATCTATGGCGACTGGGGCAACGCCCTGGTCCTGAAGCAGCGGATCTACTGGCACGGCTACACACCCGAACTGCTTGAGTACAACGTGGGCGACGAGTTTCCTGCGGACGTGGACCTGATTGTAGGCGGCGGCGGGCAGGACAGCGGCCAGCTGGTCATCCAGGATGACCTGCATTCACAGGCCGCGGTCCTCAGCAGGCTGGCCGAGGACGGCACGCCCATGCTGGTGATCTGCGGGCTCTACCAGCTGTTCGGGCGCTTCTTCAAGACCCGCCTGGGCACGGTCATTCCGGGGATTGGCGTCCTGGACGTGGAAACCCACGGCACGGAGGAACGCCTGATCGGCAACGTCAAGGTGGCCACGGAGGAGTTCGGCGAGGTTCTGGGCTACGAGAACCACAGCGGACAGACCACCCTCGGGGCAGGCGTCCGCCCATTGGGCACCACTGCAAAAGGAACCGGCAACAACAGCAGCGACGGCCTGGAGGGCGCGCGCTACAAGAATGTGGTGGCCAGCTATCTGCACGGTTCGCTGCTGCCGAAGAACCCGGCCATTGCCGACTTCCTCATCCGGACGGCGGCGGAACGCAGGTTTGGCACGTTCGAGCCTGGCAACCCTGATGACAGGTTCGCCGTGCTGGCCCGTGAGCACGCCGCCCGGCGTCCGCGCTAAGGGCTCCGCTGCTGTTCCCTGGTGATCAGCAGTTCGTGGGCGCCGGCTGCAGCCGCGCCCATCGAATCCACCACGGTGAGTGTCCGCTGCCTGGTGGCGGCGTCGGCCTCAGGCGTGGCGCAGACGCCCTGCGGCGCGTCGGAAGCGACTGAACACCAGCGGTACGGGTCACGGACCATCACGGACGGGGTCCAGGCGAGGTCCGAGGCGGCCCAGTTGCCCGCCGCATCCTGGCTGAACTGCGCGCGCACCAGCAACCCCTCATTGTTCACCACGTACCAGGGCGAGAGCTCCGTGACGCCGTTGCCCAGTCCGTAGACGATCCAGGTGCCCTTGTAGTTCTCAATGGGAAGTACAGAGTGGGTGTGGTGGCCGTAGACCATGGTGAACTGGCCACTGTCCACCAGCGCGTGGGCCACATCCTGCTGCTGGGCATTCGCCGCACTGGCATACTCGTCCCCCGCGTGCATGGCGCCAAGGACAATGTCTGCGCCAAGGGCACGCGCCTTGACGGCCTTGGCGATCATGGCCGTCGCGTCGAGCATGTCCACCTGCCAGCCGTATTCCGGGTACTGCCCGTTGAGGCCATAGGTCCCTGCGATGATGGCGATCTTCGCGCCGTCCGTCTGCAGGATCAGGATGCCCTGGGACTCGGTTTCCGTTCTGTAGGAGCCGGTGTGCTTGAGTCCGGCCGCATCCAGGGCATCCAGAGTCCTCAGGACTCCGTCCGTGCTCCGGTCGATGGTGTGGTTGCTGGCGGTGGTGCACGCCCGGTACCCCACAGCTTTGGACGCCGTGATGATCTGCGGCGGGACGTTGAACGATGGGTGGGCGGCGAACGGACCGTCCGGCCCGGCAACCGGCGTCTCCTGATGGCAGATGGCGAGGTCGCTGGCCTGGATGTAGCGGCGCTGGCCTTCCAGGAGCGGCGTGAAGTCCAGCCCGGGTTTGCCTGCCGCGGCGGCGTCATCCCGGGCCTGCTGCCAGAGCTGGGTGTGGACCAGCATGTCCCCGGTCAGCAGCACGGACGTACACCGCAGCGTGGGGCAGGCCGGCCCGGCGCCCGGGGTGGGCGTGGGCGCCGGGCCGGGTGACGGCGTCGGGCTTTGCTGCGCTGCAGCGGTTCCCCCGGCGGGCTTCGCGGCGCTGATGCCCGGGCCGTTGCCGCCCTGCTCGGCCACGAGGCCGCAGGCAGCAAGCTGTGCTGCTGCTGCCACAGCAAGGACAGCCAACCCGATTCGGGCCGCAGCAATCCCGGACATGTTCCCCATACGCGCCATTGTAGGTTCGGCCCCTGCCCAAAACCGGGAGCCGCGCATTGAGAATCCCTGCACCGGTATGAAAGGTTAGCGTGATGACGAACCCCCTCCTCAGCACCGGCGCCCTGCCCTACGGGCTGCCGCCTTTTGCCCAGCTCGCACCCTCGGACTACGCAGAGGCCATCACCGCCGGCCTCGAGGAACATGTGGCGGAAGTCCAGGCAATCCTGGACAACCCGGCGGGTGCGACGTTCCAGAACACTGCCGTGGCCATGGAGAAGGCGGGCCAACTGCTCCAGCGGGCCACGGCGTCCTTCTTCACGCTGGTTTCCGCCGACGCCACTGAAGAAATCCGGGAACTGGAGACCGAACTTTCGCCGCGGCTCTCCGCCCACCAGGACGAGGTCTATCTCAACCGTGCCCTCTTCGACCGGTTCGCGGCGATTGACACCTCCGCACTTGATCCGGAGTCCGTCCGGCTCGTGGAGGAGTACCTGAGGGAATTCCGCCAGTCCGGGATCCAGCTCGATGGGTCCGGGCAGGACCGGCTGAAAGGGATCAATGCGGAGCTGTCGAAACTCGGCACCGAGTATGGGCAGCGGGTCAAGGAGGGGAGAAAGTCGTCGGCCCTGCTTCTGGAGAACGCTGACGAGCTGGCCGGCCTGCCGGCGGACGATGTGGCCAGCGCCGCTGAGGCGGCCCGCGCCGCCGGCCACGAGGGGAAATTCCTGCTCACCCTGATCCAGCCCAGCAACCAGCCCGCCATGGCCGCCCTCGAAAACCGGGACGTCCGCCGTCGGCTGTTTGAGGCCTCCATTGGCCGGGGCAGCAACGGCGGCAGCTCCGATGTCCTGGAGCTGGTTCGATCGATGGCCGGACTGCGCGCTGAAAAGGCCGCCCTTCTGGGGTTCGCGAACTATGCCGAACTCGTGGTGGACCGGCAGACGGCCCCCGACTTTGAAGCTGTCCAGTCCATGCTCAACAGGCTGGCGCCTGCGGCAGTGCGCAACGCTGATGCCGAGGCCGCGGCGCTGGCCGGGATTGCCGGGCATCCGCTGGAGGCCTGGGATTGGGCGTTCTACGCAGCGAAGGTGCGCCGGGAGAAATACGCGGTGGACGAGCAGGCGCTCCGCCCCTACTTCGAACTGGACCGCGTTCTCCGGGACGGCGTCTTCTTCGCCGCTACGTCCCTCTTTGGCATCACGTTCCATGAACGCAGCGACCTTGCCGGCTACCACCCCGAGGTGCGGGTCTGGGAGGTCCGGGACCAGGACGGGGCGGAGCGGGGACTGTTCCTGGGCGATTACTACGCCCGGGGGTCCAAGCGGGGCGGGGCCTGGATGAACTCGCTGCTGGAACAGTCAGCCCTGCTGGGGACCCGGCCCGTGGTGATCAACAACCTGAACATTTCCAAACCGCCGGCCGGGGAGCCGACGCTTCTGACGCTGGACGAGCTGCGGACCACCTTCCACGAGTTCGGCCATGCCCTCCACGGGCTGTTCTCCAACGTGACCTATCCCCGGTTTTCCGGCACGGCGGTCCCCCGGGACTTTGTGGAATATCCGTCGCAGGTTAACGAAATGTGGGTCCTCTGGCCCGAGGTGCTGGCCAACTACGCCCGGCACCACATAACAGGTGAGCCGCTCCCCCAGGACGTGGTGGACAGGCTTCATGATTCCCGGCTCTGGGGCGAGGGCTTCGCCACCACCGAATACCTGGGCGCCGCGCTGCTGGACCTGGCCTGGCATGTGCTGGACGAACCCGGAATCCCCGACGACGTACTGGCTTTTGAGGCAAAATCGTTGGCCGCGGCCGGGGTTGCACATGCCCTGATTCCGCCGCGCTACCGGACCGGATATTTCCAGCACGTCTTCGCCGGCGACGGCTATGCGGCGGGCTACTACTCCTACATCTGGAGTGAGGTCCTGGACGCTGAAACCGTTGACTGGTTCACCGAGAACGGCGGCCTGAACCGCGCCAACGGGGAAAAGTTCCGGCACGAGCTCCTGTCCCGCGGCAACAGCCGCGACCCGCTGGACTCGTTCCGTGCCCTTCGCGGACGTGACGCCAGACTCGAGCCCCTCCTCAAGCGCCGCGGTCTTGAATAACCCCTTCATCGATTGCTGAGAAGGCGTCGTTTTGGGGCCCCAAAAGGACGTTTACGGAGCAATCGATGGGGAAGAACGACGGCGGGTGGCCACCTTCGAAAAGGTACCACCCGCCGTCGTACTTCTTTAGGAGCCGTTACCAGCCGCGCTCGGCGAGGCGGTGCGGCTGCGGGATCTCGTCCACGTTGATGCCCACCATGGCTTCGCCCAGCCCGCGGGAGGCCTTGGCGATGACGTCCGGGTCGTCGAAGAAGGTGGTGGCCTTGACTACGGCTGCGGCACGCTGGGCCGGGTTGCCGGACTTGAAGATGCCGGAGCCCACGAACACGCCGTCGGCGCCGAGCTGCATCATCATGGCGGCGTCGGCCGGGGTGGCGATGCCGCCCGCGGTGAACAGCACCACGGGCAGCTTGCCGGCGGCGGCAACTTCCTTGACCAGTTCGTACGGGGCCTGCAGTTCCTTGGCCGCGACGTACAGCTCATCCTCGGGCAGGGCCGCGAGCTTGGCGATCTCGGCGCGGATCTGGCGCATGTGGCCGGTGGCGTTGGAAACGTCGCCGGTGCCGGCCTCACCCTTGGAGCGGATCATGGCCGCGCCCTCGTTGATGCGGCGCAGCGCCTCACCGAGGTTGGTGGCGCCACAGACGAAGGGAACCTTGAAGTTCCACTTGTCAATGTGGTGGAGGTAGTCGGCCGGGGTGAGGACCTCGGACTCGTCGATGTAGTCCACGCCGAGGGACTGCAGAACCTGGGCCTCAACGAAGTGCCCGATCCGGGCCTTGGCCATGACGGGAACTGAGACGGCGTCAATGATCTTGTCGATCATGTCCGGGTCCGACATGCGTGACACGCCGCCCTGGGCACGGATATCGGCCGGAACGCGTTCCAGCGCCATCACTGCAACGGCACCGGCATCTTCGGCGATGCGGGCCTGTTCGACGTTGACGACGTCCATGATGACGCCGCCTTTGAGCATCTCAGCCATGCCGCGCTTGACGCGGTTGCTGCCCGTGACGCTGTTCGCGGACGAACCGGCTTCGCTGCTTACATCAGGTGTAGACACAAAAACCCCTATGGGTAGATAGATGATCTTCGCCGGGCGTGAGGGCGGCAAGAAGCCGAAAGTACACGCACCGGGTTGCCGGATCCCTTGACCGGGCAGTCACAATACTAGTCCCCCGGCAGGCGGCGGGCTTAATCAGGCTTAATCCGGGGCCGCGGTTGCTTCCAATGCCTGGCGGCGGACGGCCGCGATCCGCTGGATAACGGTGATCAGGCTCGCCAAGGCCAGCAGCCCAAGCGTCACCAGCAGCACCACCGGCGGCAGGCCCAGGCCCGTGAATCCGGTGACCACCAGCACCGAAACCAGCCGTTCGGCGCGTTCGGCAATGCCCACATTCGCTGTGAAGCCGAGCGATTCGGCTTTGGCCCGGGCGTAGGAGACCACCATGCCCAGCACCAGGCAGAGCATGGCTGCGACGGCGATCGCATAGTCGGATCCGCCGGTGAAGAACCAGATGGCCAGGCCCGCAAACAGGGCTCCGTCCGCGATCCTGTCCAGGGTGGAGTCCAGGAAGTTCCCCCAGCGGCCGCCGGTGTCCCGCATCCTGGCCATGATGCCGTCCAGTACGTCGGAGAAGATAAAGGCCGTGATAAACAGTGTTCCCCACCACAGCTGCCCGAGGGGGTAGAAGACCAGGGCGCCAACCACCACACCCAGCGTTCCCACCACCGTCACGGCGTCGGGTGAGACACCGATCTTCAGGAGCCAGCGGGCAAAAGGGGTAAACAGTGCGGTGAAGAACCCGCGTGCGTGCCTATTCAGCATCCGTCTCCCCGGGCCAGGCCTCGGCAACCAGCTGGCGGACCTCGTCGAGGGTCTGCGTGATTGCCTTGGTCTGGGCGATGATCGGGAAGAAGTTTCCGTCACCGCCCCACCGCGGAACGATGTGCTGGTGCAGGTGCGCCGCGATCCCGGCGCCGCCCACCACACCCTGGTTCATGCCGAGGTTGAAGCCGCCCGGGTTGGAGACCTTGCGCAGGACCCGCATGGCCGTCTGCGTGATCTCGGCAAACTCCGCAGTCTCCTCCAGAGTGAGGTCGGTGTAGTCCGGGACGTGCCGGTAGGGGCAGACCAGGAGGTGGCCGGGGTTATACGGAAACAGGTTGAGTACCACGTAGCAGGTCTTCCCGCGGTGGACGATGAGGGCTTCTTCGTCAGTCCGGGCCGGGCCCACGCAGAACGGGCAGTCGTTCTCGTTCTTGAACTGGTGCTGGCCCCCCTTGATGTAGGCCATCCGGTGCGGAGTCCACAGGCGCTGGAACGCGTCGGGTACGCCGGCGAGATCAAAGTCATCGGTCACGCCGGCATCCCCTGGATATCCTGCGCCTGTGTTCTCCTGCACGTTATGCTGTTCCGTTTCCGCTAGCTGGTCCGGTTACGGACGGCTTCCGTGATCCGCTTGACCGCTTCGGCCACGGGCACGCCGTTGTCCTGGCTGCCGTCGCGGAACCGGAAGGACACCGCGCCGGCCTCGGCGTCATCGCCGCCGGCGATCAGGACAAACGGGATCTTGTCCTTACTGGCGGTGCGGATCTTCTTCGGGAACCTGTCCGAGGACGTATCCACCTCGGCACGGATGCCCGCCGCCTTGAGCTGGTCAACGACGTTGAACATGTACTCGTTGAACGTTTCGGCCACCGGAATACCCACCACCTGGACCGGGGAAAGCCACGCCGGGAACGCGCCTGCGTAGTGCTCGGTGAGTACGCCCATGAATCGCTCGATGGAACCGAAGAGCGCGCGGTGGATCATGACCGGCCGCTGGCGGGTGCCGTCGGCGGCCTGGAATTCCAGTTCGAAGCGTTCGGGAAGGTTGAAGTCCAGCTGGATGGTGGACATCTGCCAGGTACGGCCGAGGGCGTCCTTGGCCTGGACCGAAATCTTCGGGCCATAGAAGGCGGCCCCGCCCGGATCCGCAACCAGTTCCAGGCCGGATTCCTCGGCCACTTCGGCGAGGGTCCGGGTGGCTTCTTCCCAGGCTGCGTCCTCGCCGACGTACTTCTCCGGGTCCTTGGTGGACAGCTCCAGGTAGAAGTCGTTCAGGCCGTAGTCCTTGAGCAGGTCGAGCACGAAGGTCAGGGTCTTGGTGAGCTCGTCCTTCATCTGCTCGCGGGTGCAGTAGATGTGGGCGTCGTCCTGTGTCATGCCGCGGACACGGGTCAGGCCGTGCACCACGCCGGACTTTTCGTACCGGTAGACGGACCCGAATTCGAAGAGCCGCAGTGGCAGTTCACGGTAGGACCGTCCGCGTGAGCGGAAGATCAGGTTGTGCATGGGGCAGTTCATCGGCTTCAGGTAGTAGTCCTGGCCGGGCTTGCGGACCGTTCCGTCCTCGTTGAGTTCGGCGTCCACGTGCATGGCCGGGAACATGCCCTCCTTGTACCAGTCAAGGTGGCCGGAGACTTCGTACAAGTGGCCCTTGGTGATGTGCGGGGTGTACACGAATTCGTACCCGGCATCAACGTGGCGCTGCCGCGAGTAGTCCTCCATCTCCTTGCGGATGATGCCGCCCTTGGGGTGGAACACCGGCAGCCCGGAGCCCAGTTCGTCGGGGAAGGAGAAGAGGTCAAGTTCGACGCCGAGCTTACGGTGGTCGCGCCGCTCAGCTTCAGCGATCCGCTCCTGGTAGGCCTTCAGTGCGTCCTTGGTGGGCCAGGCGGTGCCATAGATGCGCTGCAGCTGCTGGTTTTTCTGGTTGCCCAGCCAGTACGCGGAGGACGAGCGGGTGAGGGCGAACGCGTTGGAGATCAGCTTGGTGTTGGGCAGGTGCGGGCCGCGGCAGAGATCGCACCAGACGGTGGTCCCTTCCTTCCGCTCCACGTTGTCGTAGATGGTGATCTCGCCGGCACCCACTTCGACGTTGACGCCTTCGCCTGCTTCAGCGGCCTCGTTCTTCTTGCCCAGCAGTTCAAGCTTGTAGGGCTCGTTCTTCATGGCTTCGCGGGCTTCGTCCTCGCTGACCACACGTCGGACGAACTTCTGGTTCTGGTTGATGATCTTGAGCATCATCTTCTCGAGGGTCTTGAGGTCCTCGGGGGTGAACGGCTCGGCGACGTCGAAGTCGAAGTAGAAGCCATCGGTGATGTAAGGGCCGATGCCAAGCTTGGCATCCGGGCGGAGCTGCTGCACGGCCTGGGCCATGACGTGGGCGGTGGAGTGGCGGAGCACGTTCAGGCCGTCCACGGAATCCATGGTGACGCCCTCGATCTCGGCGCCCTCCGGCAGCTCCTGGTCCAGGTCCTTCAGCTCGCCGTTGACGCGGGCCACAACGACGTCACGGCGCTCAAAGAAGAGTTCCGCACCGGTTGTCCCGGTAGTCACCTTGGTCTCTTCGCCATCGACGATGAGGGTGATCTGCTGGGCATCTGACACGGGTGTCTCCTATTCAAAGTTTTAGGCTTCATAGCTTGCGGCGTACGGGGACCACAGCCAGCCATCGTCAATGCTATCGGTTTCACCAGAGGCCGACCAACGGGGCCCGCGGGCCCGGCGGACCGGTGCGCGAGCCACGATAAGGCCTAACCGCCCATTCCGGTGATGGCCAGGCTTCTGCTGATTCCGTCCAGGGGATGCGGCACGTCGGTTATTTCCACCCGGCTTTCCGGGAACGGCAGCGTTTCCACCCGGCTCAGGTCCCAGGCCATGCTGGCACTGAGGCTGATCCCCCGCGGACCCGTCCGGCGCGTTGTGCCGCGGATGAGAAGAAGCCTGGTGCCGAACAGGAGCAGCCCGGCCTGCTCCTGGGCTTCATGGAAGAACACGGAGTCGATGCAGCCGGTGCCGTCGTCAATGCTGATGAACACCACACGGCGCCCTCCCCTCATGGGCGGGGTTTGGGTGGCGATGCGGACTCCGGCCACCAGGACCTCGGTACCGTTGCGCAGACCCAACAGCTTGTCCGCCGTGATGACGCCCAGCCTGTCCAGCATGGGACGGTGGCTGTCCATCAGGTGCCCGCTGACATCAAGGGCCATCAGGTCAAGCTCCGCCCTGACGTTCTCCACCAGGGTGGGTGCAGGCAGGCCCGGTTTGACGTTCCGAAGTTCCACATCGCCCAGGGGCAGGGACAGCTGGCCTTCCATCACGTCAGCCGCTTTCCTCGTATTGCCAGTGGCCTGGAGCTTCTGCAGGTGCTGCACCAGGTCCGCCCGGTTGGCACCGCCGCCGGCTTCCCGGTGCAGGGAATCAAAGGCGCCGAGTTGGGCGAGCCGTTTGATGCTTGGCTTGGTCAGCCTGGACCGGGCCCGAAGATCGGCCAGGGAGTCGTAGGGCTGGCCGGCAACAATACGCTTGAGTTCGGCCCCGGAGAGCCCATAAATACCGTTGAGGCTCAGCCTGATGCCGAGCTTGCCGGTATCCGGACCGTCCGCTACCCGTTCCACACGGTATTCGGCCTGGCTGCGGTTGATATCCAGAGGCAGGATGGGGATGCCCAGCCTGCGGGCTTCGGCCACCAGCAGACGTTTGGGATACATGCCGGGATCGTGCTCCCACAGCCCGGCGAGGAACGCTTCGGGATGGTGTGCCTTCAGCCAGGCTGACTGGTAGGTGGGGACGGCGAATGCAGCCCCGTGGGCCTTGCAGAAACCAAAGCTGCCGAAGGCCTTCAGGGTCCCCCAGACCTTGTCCACTACGTCCGGGGAATATCCCTTGAGCCGGGCCTCCCTGCGGAAGTATTCCTCTACCTTCAGCTCGAGGACCTCATTGCCCAGGGCCCGGCGGAACTCATCCGCGCGCGCCAGACCGCATCCGGTCATGACGTGGAAGGTCTTGAGGATCTGTTCGTGGAAGACCGTGACGCCGTGGGTTTCCTGCAGCACGGGCTTCAGGTCCGGATGCGGATAGACTTCCGGCGCGAAACCATGCCGGTGCTCCAGGAAAGGACGCACCATGTCCGATTTCATGGGCCCCGGCCTGAACAGCGATATGTCGATGATGAGGTCATTGAAGTCCCGCGGGGCCATCTTGCCGATCAGCTCGCGCTGGCCCGGTGATTCAATCTGGAAGCAGCCCAGGGTGTGGGTGCTGCGGATCAGGTCGAAAGTTGCTTCATCATCCAGGGGGACGGCATTGAGGTCGATGTGGCCGTTCCCGGCGATGTAGTGCGGTCCGGCGCCGTCCGGTCCGGACGTGTGGGAGCCGGCGGCCACCACCTCTTCCTTGGAGGGATGTATCCGGATGATTTCCCGGACGGCGAAGGCCATGGCGCTCTGCATCCTGACCCCCAGGACATCGAGTTTGAGCATGCCCATGGGGTCCATGTCGTGTTTGTCGAACTGGCTCATGGGAAGCCCCAGGCCGCTGGGCTGGACGGGAGTCCGGTCCAGCAGGTTGGCATCGCCGAGGATCACCCCGCAGGGGTGCATGGAAATATGGCGCGGCAGCCGGTCCAACCGTTCCGTGAGGTCCACCAACAGATCCAGCTGCTGGTTTTCCGCGAACCCGCGCTGTTCCACCCGTCCGGCGAATTCCCTCAGCTCAGGTTTCTCCGCCAGGGCTTCACGGAATTTGCGGGCCGAAAAACGCCACAGCTGCTTGGCGATTTCGCCGACGTCGTCATCGTCCATCCCCAATGCCATGCCGGCGTCCCGGACTGCCCCGCGTGCCCGGTACCCGTTCTGCATGCTCATCAGGGTGACCCGCTCGGCGCCAAACCGGTCGAAGATCTTCCGGTACACGTTGTGCCGTTCGGCGCTTTCGACGTCGATGTCTATATCAGGCAGGGTGGCCCGGTCCTGGGACAGGAAGCGTTCGAAGATCAGGTCATGCTGCAGGGGGTCCACCTGGCTGATGTCGATCAGATAGTTGACCAGGCTTGACGCCCCGGACCCCCGGGCCGCGGCCCGCACCCCCATATCCAGGATCATGCGGGACACTTCCGCCACCGTCAGGAAGTAGGAGGAGAACCCGAGGGTCCTGATGATTCCGAGCTCGTGCTCCAGCCGCGAACGCATCACCAACCGGGCCTGGCCTGAAACACCCGGGTACCGCCTGCTGATCCCTGCTTCGCAGCGCTGCACCAGTTCTACGTGCGGGTCCTGGCTGATCCCGATGACCGAAGCTTCCGGGACTACGGGCTGCTTCCATCCCATATCGGATACCGGGTCGATACGGCAGAAATCGGCGAGCGCCTCGGTCTGTGCCATCAGCTGTTTGAGATCTGCTGTGCCATATCCGGCGGCGTGGATGATTTCCCTGCCCAGCTGAAGCATATGGTCAGCTGATTTAAGCCAGGCCTGCCCGTTGGGTTGGAGCAGCGGTTCGGCAGCCAGTTCCGGCAGGGACTTCAGGGTACGGGCAGAGTCCAGGACGTCTGCCGTGGCGGCACCGTCCTCGGCGCAGTAGCGGACTGCGTTGGTGAGGACTGCGGGGACGTGGTGTTCCTCCGCGAGTTTGAGCATGCGCACGGCGTGGGCGGTGCTTCGTGGCGCGCCGGGGGCGGTGAGCTGGGAAACGACTTCGGCCACCAGGGTCCCGGCGGGCATGGCTTCCAGCCAGGCCTTGAAGAGGGTGCGCGGGCGGAGGTAGCGCCGGCCGCCCATGGCCCGTCCGACGTCCGAATCCGGGCCAATCAGAACGGTCAGGACCGGCTTGAGTGTTGTGGGGTCAAGCGTCCGGGAGGCAAGTTCGGCGCGGGTGACAGCCACGGGCACCGTTCCCCCCGCCTTGCCGGACGTGCGGGCATGGGCGTCAGACACCAGCCGGCACAGGGCTCGGTAGCCGGCCCCGTTGTTGTGTCCGCGGGCAAGCACCACCACGCGTCCGGCCAGCTGGGTGCGGTGGTCCCCGTCGTCGTCGAACACTGCGAGGTCCACTCCGACTATGGGGTCGATGCCGGCAGCCATGCAGGCTTTGAGGTGTTTGATGGTGCCGTACAGGCCGTCCCGGTCCGTACAGGCGAGCGCCGTGGCGCCGTCTGCCGCGGCGACCTGGGCTAATTCGTCGGGCCAGGAGACACCGTAATGCGCGCTGAAGGCGGTGGAAACATGCAGGTGGGTGAAGGTCATGCTGTTCTGGGCTGGAGGGCGTCGTGGATCCGCAGCAGCCTCCAGCGGCCGCTGCCGATATGCCGGGTGAGGTCCAGGGTGAGCGGTTCTGCGGAATCCTGGTGGCCGGGAAGGACCTGGACGCGCCAGATCTCGTGGTCCACGAGGCCCGGTCCGCTGCCGAGCGGCGCCCTGCGTTCTTCAGCCCACCAGTCCCGGCGTTCGTACCACCGCACAGGCTCCGCGCACACGGTATAAAGCCGCCCGGCCCAGTGGAGTTTCAGCGGCTGGCCGGAAGCGCTGCAGGTGACGTCAACTGACTCGCTGAACATACCCATGGGCGCCTCCCGGGACTGGATTGAGCTGGTGCGGGTTGCGAACGAACCTGCACATAATTCGAACACATATTCGAATGATTCCAGTCTACGACGGCGTCCCGGCAAAACCTAGACAAGGGGTGGACGGACGGCCAGCAGGAGGGCAGGATTGTGCCATGAGCTCCCAAAACGCACTCCTCAAGCACGTAAGCATCAAAGCCGAGGAAGAAACCCTCGTGGCAACCTTTGATATCGACGGCAACATACCGGGAGCGGGTGCGTACGTAGTTGGGCTCGTGGCGGCCAGCCCGGATTACTCGTCACAAAGACGGCTGGGCATTGAGTTCATGAACGGGGAGGCAATCGCCTTCTACTCGTTCAGCCATGACCAGAGCGCCGAGGAGAACTATGACCTCGGCGGTGTGACGCATTCCGGCAGCACCATCACCGGGAATTTTCCGCTCGCCGCAGTCCATGGCCTGGGCAAGGGCCACGTGATGACAGCCTTCAGCGAGGCTGACGGCCGGGAATTCCAGTCCGGCGTCGCCGTGGAGGAAGCGCTCTAGCTTCAGCTGTTTTCTTTGTGGACCTTCATCTCGAGTTCGATGAACCCCGAGATCATGGCCCGGTACGTGGACTCCACGATGTCCGGGTCAATGTCTTTCTTTTCCGCGGCTTCCCGGACGTGCTCAATCACGCGTTCCACGCGGCCGGGCGCACGGACTTCAGCGTCATCCCCCTTGAGGGTTCCGGCGATCCGGATCAGGCGTTCACGCCGGGCAATGAGGGTGACGATCTGCTCATCAACTTCGTCGACCGCAATCCGAACGGCAGCGAGCTGTTCCTTGTCGGCCAATGCATCCCGATCGTTTCCTTGAATTGTTGCCATCTTCTGACAGTATCGAAGCATGCAGCCCAGAGTCGACTTCATCTCACTAGGCGTCCGCAGTGTTGATGCCTCCCGCAGATTCTATGCCGAGGGCCTCGGTTGGCCTGTGCACCGTGAGATGCCCGGCGAGGTGGTGTTTATCCAGGTCAACCACGGGTTGATACTTTCTCTGTGGGACGCAGGCCAGATGCACACCGAAGCGGGCGTTGGCGCCCCCGGCCCGGTCCCCTGCATCACCCTGAGCCACAACGTGGCCGGCCCGGACGAAGTGGACCAGGTGATTGCCGAAGCCCGGGCCGCCGGCGCGGAGATTGTTGCCGAGCCCGTGACGCAGCCCTGGGGCGGGTACACCGGCTATTTCGCCGATCCGGACGGCTTCCGCTGGGAGGTTGCGTACAACCCCACCTGGGTAGTGGACGACGACGGCAAAGTCACCGTCTAGGCCTCCGTCACCTTCCCGGCAGACCAGGCGCCTAGAACAGCGCCTCCACGGGCCGGATCAGTTCAGGGGAATTGTTCCGCACGTTTCCCACCTCGTTGCCGACCGACTCCACGTGCCAGTCGGCGGCGGCTTCCTTCACGTGGGCGCGGACCAGGTCCACGAGGAAGGCTGCGTCGTCGATCTGCGGGTCAAGCCATGACGCCATGGTGGCCCGGTCCATGGGCAGGGGCACCCGGTCATGCAGCTCGGTCAGCTTGCCAAAGACCGTGGACCCGGCCCCTGGCGGCGGGGTGTCCGCCGTCAGGATGGACGTGGAGAGCAGCCACCGGCCAGGATCGCCTTCGGCTTTGGACGGGTCCTTCCACCATTCATACAGGCCGGCGAACACCATTCCGTGCTCAGACCCTGGATGCACGTAATAGGGCTGTTTGGCCTTCCCGGCCCCCTTCTTCCATTCGTAGTAGCCGTCCGCCGGGACAGCGCAGCGGCGTGACTTCACGGCCTTGCGGAAGGCCGGCTTCTCCAGCACAGTCTCGCTCCGGGCGTTGATCAGCCTGGCGCCGTTGCCGGGGTCCTTGGCCCAGGACGGCACCAGGCCCCACCGGGCTACGTGCAGCTGCCGGACCGTCTCATCCCCGATCAGCCGCTCCAGGACAATGGGCACATCGTCAGTGGGTGCCACATTCCAGGATGGCGGAAGCTGGACGTCCTCCTCGAGCCGGGCATCAAACTCGGCCAGCAGGTCACCCACGGCCCGGGCCATCACGTAGCGTCCACACATGGCTCCAGCATGCCATCGCCGCCATGCCCTGTCAGCCGTTGCCGTCATTCGGTGCCGTCATCCGCAGGTGCAGTCTCAGGGAATAAGCCCGCCCCGGGTTACCGTTGACAAGAACGACCCCCCTCAACGAATTCAGGAGAAATCCGTGGACTTTACCCCCGAGAACGGCACCATCACCATGTTTTCCACCACCTGGTGCGGCTACTGCAACCGGCTGAAGAAGCAGCTCGACGCCCAGGGCATCGGCTACACGGAGATCAACATTGAAGAAGTGGAGGGAACAGCGCAGCTCGTGGAGCAGCTCAACGGCGGCAACCAGACTGTTCCCACCGTGCTCTTTCCGGACGGCTCTGCAGCCACCAATCCCTCACTTGCCGAGGTAAAGAGCCGTCTCGCAGCCTAAGTCCGGCTGCGCATGTGGTAGACAGAACGGGACCAACCTCAGGGTTGGTCCCGTTTTTGTCTATCTGCATTGAGGGAGCCTTCCGTGGTCCATAAAGTCAAAGGTGTCGTAGCCCGCTCCAAGGGCGCCCCGGTCACTCTGGAGACCATCCTGGTCCCGGAACCGGGTCCAGGCGAGGCCCTGGTTGACATCCTCACCAGCGGCGTCTGCCACACCGACCTGCACTACAAACTGGGCGGCATCAGCGATGACTTCCCGTTCCTCCTCGGCCACGAGGCCACCGGCGTGGTCAGCGCCGTAGGACCGGACGTCACGAATGTGGTCCCGGGCGACCGCGTGGTCCTGAACTGGCGGGCCGTCTGCGGCAACTGCCGCGCCTGTAACCGCGGCGAGGCCCAGTACTGCTTCAACACGCACAACGCCACCCAGAAGATGACGCTTGAGGACGGCACCGAACTGTCCGCTGCCCTGGGCATCGGTGCGTTCGTTGAGAAGACCCTGGTGGCTGCCGGCCAGTGCACCAAGGTTGATCCCGACGCCGATGCTGCCGCCATTGGGCTGCTCGGCTGCGGTGTGATGGCAGGCCTGGGTGCGGCCATCAACACCGGCGGCGTCAAGCGCGGTGATTCGGTGGCCGTCATCGGCTGCGGCGGTGTGGGCGTGGCTGCCATTGCCGGCGCCGCGCTTGCCGGCGCAACCACCGTCATCGCCGTCGACATCGACCCGAAGAAGCTGGACCGCGCCCTGGAGCTCGGCGCAACCCACGCCGTGGATTCCTCTGCGTCTGACCCCGTGGAGAAAATCCGGGAACTCACCGGCGGTTTCGGTGCTGACGTGGTGATTGACGCCGTCGGCCGCCCCGAAACGTACAAGCAGGCGTTCTACGCCCGCGACCTCGCCGGGACCGTGGTGCTGGTGGGTGTCCCGACGCCGGACATGACCCTGGAGCTGCCGCTGCTGGACGTCTTCGGCCGGGGCGGCTCCCTGAAGTCCTCCTGGTACGGGGACTGCCTGCCCTCCCGCGACTTCCCCATGCTGATCAGCCTCTACAAGCAGGGCAAACTGGACCTGGATGCGTTCGTCACCGAACGCATCACCATCGACCAGGTGGAGGAAGCCTTTGACAAGATGCACGCCGGTGCCGTGCTGCGTTCGGTGGTGGAGCTGTGAGCGCCGCCCACGGGCCGGCCCCGGCCAGCAGCCCGGCCGGTAGCGGCGGGCCCTTGCGGATCGACCGGCTGGTCACGTCAGGGACGTTTTCGCTCGACGGCGGAACCTGGGATGTGGACAACAACGTGTGGATCGTGGGCAACGACGCCGAATGCGTGGTGATTGATCCGGCGCATGATGCGAAAGCTGTTGCCGCGGCGGTGGGCAGCCGCAACCTCAAGGCGATCCTGCTGACGCACGGCCACGACGACCATATCCGGTCCGTGGGCGAGTTCTGGGACCTCGTCCAGGCCCCCATCCACCTCCATGAAGCGGACTGGATGCTCTGGAAGAGTGTCTACCCGGAGGTGGAACCTGACGTCCGCACCAACCATGGTGACGTGATCGAAGTGGCCGGTTCCGGCCTGACCGCCCTGCATACTCCCGGGCACTCGCCGGGTTCGGTGTCCTTCCACCTGAACGGCGGGCCCGACGGCGAAGGCACCGTTTTCAGCGGTGACACTCTGTTCCAGGGCGGGCCGGGAGCTACGGGCAGGTCCTACAGCGATTTCCCCACCATCATCGAGTCGATCCGCACGTGGCTGCTGCCGCTCCCGGCCGGCACAGTGGTCCGGACCGGGCACGGCGACACCACCACCATCGGAGCCGAGGCCCCGCATCTGGAGGAGTGGATCGCCAGGGGCCACTAGGACCCCACTGGCCTGGGACCCTTCCGGCAGGGCCCCACTGGCCGGGGCGGGCTACGCTTCCGTTCCGTGCACGCTGCTGAAGCCGGCGTGCCGGAGGGTGGCGTGGCCCGCATACGCGGCCACCACCGCATCCTCGACAGCCTGCACCGTGAGTCCCGGCACCAGGTCGTTGGCGGCCCCGGCGGTGGCCGGGTCCCAGTCAAGGCCCAGGGCCGCGTAGCTGTCGGTCAGGACGCTGCGGATGGGGGCTGAATCTTCCACCACAATCACGGAGCTGAACAGCCAGCCGCCACTCACCACACGCTGGGCGGTGCCGATGAGCTTGACGCGGCGGGCCGGGTGGGCCGGGTCCGTCCCGTGGACGCTAAACTCCCCGGGACAGTACTCGCCCGGGATCTCGCCGACGGCGGCCTGCACACCCACGTCCCGCAGGGCCTGTGCCAGCAGTCCGCCAAAAAAGCTGAACCGGCCTTTGGACCCGGCAATAGCGTCCGTGTCCGGCATCACATGGTCAACCACCAGCGTGCCCTCATGGTACGCGGCGGCGCGGCCGCCGGCCTTCCGCACCAGGGGTTCGAAACCGCGGTCCCGGCAGGCCTGCGCCGCCGCTTCGAAGCCGGGCAGCCGCGTGTCCCGCTGGCCGAACGCCACAGTGGGCGCCGGCCGGTACAACCGCAGCGTGGGCCCGATCGTGCCGCTCTTCGCCATGGCCAGCAGCTCAAGGCCGAATTCAAGGTCACGCGCAGCCCCCAGCGTTTGATCCTGCCGCACCACGGTAAGCGTCCCGAGTCCAGCCTCGACGTCCTGCATGTTGCTAAGCTCCCTTATGGTCATATTGCAATTCCTCGTCGTCGCAGCGGCCTTCGCGGTCATCGATGCCATCTGGCTCAAGACAATGAATCCGTTCTACCGCAGCCACATCGGCGACCTGCTCGCTGACAAGCCACACTTAGGTTACGCCGTGGCCTTCTATGTCATGTATATCGCCGGGATCGTCTTCTTTGCCCTGCGTCCGGCGCTCGACGGCGGCAGCTGGCTGACCGCCGTCGGCTACGGTGCGGCGCTGGGCGCCTTTGCCTACGCGACCTATGACCTCACGAACGCTGCCACGCTCAAGACGTGGCCGCTGCAGCTTATTGTGGTGGACATCCTCTGGGGCGCCGCACTGACCGGCCTGTCCACGCTGGCCGGCTGGCTGGTGTTCCGTTCCACGTGACACGGCCACCTGTCACGAAGCGGACTGTTATGTGCGCTCCCCCGGCAGGTGGCTAAACTCAGGAACTGGGTCCACCCGATCACTCCACCAGGAGAGGCAATCCACTGATACGAGTCATTAGCTACAACCTTCGCAAACACAAGGCCAGCGGGGAGCTGGTGGGCCTTGCCCAGGATTTTGGCGTGGATGCGCTCTGTCTGCAGGAGTGCGACACCACCGACCTGCCGGACACCCTAGGCCAGCTCCAACTGGCCGATTCCACCAAGGGCAACAGGCTGGGGCTGGCCATCTATTACCGGCCGGAGCGGTTCACCGCGCACGGCACCAGCACCTTCGCCCTCAAGAAGTCTTTGCACGACATGGTCCTGGCACCGGCCCATGAGCGCCTCATCGGCACCAGGGTCCGGGACAACGAGACCGATCACGAACTGGTGATAGCGTCCTTCCATGCTGCGCCGCTGACGGCCACGAACTCGCTGCGCCGCAACCAGATCAACGCGGCCCACAAGGAACTCCTGGGCATGGGGACGGGCTTGATGACACTGATGGCCGGTGACTTCAACTACCCGTTTTTCACAAAGAACCTGACCGAACACATGAAGAACTCCGGGTATGAACTTTCGCTCAGTGACCGCCGGACCTACACCCGGTACAAGGTCTTCAAGGGGCATTTCGACTTTGCCACGTCACTTGGCCTGAACATCGAAAATGTGGAAACGCTCCCCCGCGGGGCTTCAGACCACCTGCCCATCCTGGTAACGGCAGAATACGGCCAGGATTCCACCCCGGAGCAGGAGCCCCCGGCTACCTGACGCCACTTTTTGGGAGGCCCGCGTGCGGCACGACTGGATCAGCAAGATGGTACCGGGCGTTCGCGTGGCGCGTGGCTACAAGAGGTCCTGGCTGAAGCCGGACCTAGTTGCCGGGGCAGCATTGAGCGCTGCCCTGGTGCCCGCGGGCATGGCCTATGCGGAGGCCAGCGGGCTACCGGCGGTGAACGGACTGTACGCCTCCGTGGTGCCCATGATTTTCTACGCGTTGTTCGGGCCGTCCCGGGTGGTCATCGTGGGGCCGGACTCGTCACTGGCGCCCATGATCGCCGCCGCCATCCTGCCCCTGGCCGGGCGGGACCCGGCGCAGGCCGTGCCCATGGCAGGCGTTCTCGCCATCCTGATCGGTGTCCTCCTGGTTGCCGGCCGGCTCTTCAAGCTGGGATTCGTCACCGGCCTGCTGTCCAAACCCATCCGGGTGGGCTACCTGAACGGTATTGCCCTGGCCGTCACCGTGAGCCAGCTTCCCCGGCTGCTGGGCATCCACAGCTCCGGCGAGAGCCTCGTGGAGCGCCTGGCGTCCCTGTCCGAGGCCATCCTGGGCGGCGGGATCAACCCCGTGGCCCTGGCCATCGGAGTGGGGAGCCTCGCCGTGATAGTGGCCGGCCGGTTCCTCCCGTGGAAGGTGCCCAGCGTGATGTTTGCCGTGGCCGGAGCCATGGCGGTGGTGGCGGCACTTGACCTCGCAGGGCACCTGCCGGTGGTTGGCGCCCTCCCGCAGGGGCTGCCCGCACCCGCACTGGGCGGGATCGGCTGGAATGAGGTGGCTGCCCTCATTGGTCCAGCGGCAGGCATCGCGCTGATCGCCTTCGCCGACACGTCAACCCTGTCCAAGAGCCTCGCGGGGCGCCGCGGAGAACGGGCCAACGGCAACGAGGAGATGGGCGCGCTGGGGATCGCCAACATTGCCACCGGCCTGCTGAGCGGCTTCCCGGTGAGCGGCAGCTCCTCGCGCACCCCCATTGTGCTCGACGCCGGCGGAAAGTCGCCCCTGAGCGGAGTGGTTGCCGCCCTGCTGGTGGTGCTTTTTATGGTCCTCGTGCCGGGCGTCACCGCCTTCCTTCCGACGGCGACGCTGGCTGCGGTGGTGATCGTCGCGGCGGGGTCCCTGGTTGACGTCAGGACGCTCCTGCGGCTGGTCAGGATGAGCCGGATTGAAACCCTCCTGCTGGTGGTCACTTTCCTGGGGGTCGCCTTTGTGGGCGTCCTGGAGGGGATCGTGGTGGCCATCGGGCTGTCCCTGGTGGCTTTCGTCCGGCGCGCCTGGGATCCCTACCGCACCGAACTCGCCAGTGTGGACGGCATTCCCGGCTTCCACGACCTGGACCGGCACCCTGAGGGCAAGCGGGTGGAGGGGCTGGTGATTGCACGCTTTGATGCTCCGCTGTTCTTTGCCAACGGCGAGGTGTTCGCGGACCACATCCGCACCCTGGTGGACGGTGCCCCGTGGACCGTGGAGCGCGTCATTGTGGCGGCTGAGCCCATCACCGACCTCGACACCACCGCCCTGGAGGAACTGGCACAGCTGGATGACGAATTGGCCAGGGCCGGCATCAGCCTGGTTTTCGCCGAAATGAAAGGCCCTGTCAAAGACCGGCTGGTCAGGTTTGGCGCCAGTGCCAGGTTCAGCGCCGACCATTTCTATCCGACGCTCCACAACGCGGTACGTGCCTACAAGGAGTCGACAGGCAGGGACTAACCGCCGGCGGGAATTCCGGGATGACCCTCCGTTCCGGCGCTCAGGTCTTCAGGTCCGGCGCAGGGTCAGGATCTGTTCAGCCCGGCCGAAGGGTCCCTGGAGATCGTGGAGGACGGTGGAGGTAAGGCCAATGCCGTCGCTGCCGAACGAGACGGCATTGTCCAGCCCAAGCCACTCCCCTTCCGGCCGGCGGTACATGTGGATCTGGAGGTCCAGGTTGGGGAACGCATAGCTGTCTTTGCCCGGGGGGACCCTGGCCGCGATTCCGTTGGCGGTGTCGACGAGGCCCATCAGGCGGGCCAGGTCGCCGCTGTCGTCCGCATCCGTCAGGGGGTGGGCGGTCCGGAGCCAGACGATGCCGGCACCCGGCCGATGGCCCTCGGCCACCCGCATCTCCAGGGAGCGGATGTAGCCGCCTGGCCAGATCGCGGAGCCGTCGAACGGTTTGCAGTCCTCCGGTGCCGGAATGGCCATGTCCTCGACAGCGGCAACAGCGGATGTGTCGCTGGTGATCATCCGCCACGCGGTGGCACGGATGGCCACCCGGCTGTTGGCAATAAGTTCTGCCTGCAGGAGCTCAATGGTCCGGCCCGGGCGGAGTGTGGTTGTCTCAATGTGGAATCCGCCACCTGGGATCAGGCCCAGGATCTCGTAGCTCAGCCGCGCCATCCGCATGTCAGAACGTGGCTGGTGCCGCTCCAGGCTGTCCGCCATCAGGCCGGAAGCCGGTGCCATGTGCTGCTCGTGCTCGTTCCAGGCGCCCTGGGCGTGGATGGTGGAGCGGAATCTGCCGCCACCAAGGGACTGGTAGTAAAAGTGGCCTTGGGCAAGTTCTGGCAATTCCTGGGTCAACGCTGGCACCTTCCGGACTTTGGGTGAATGCTGATTAACTCTAACGTGCACTCCGGGCCACGGGTAAAAACTCGAAAAAGTGGTCCTGTCAGCGGCCCCCAATCGAGGTGTTCCACGAATGCGCGTCATCAGTTACAACCTTCGAAAACACAAAGCGAGCGGTGAACTCCTCGCCCCGGCGCGGAATTTTACCGTCGACGCACCGTGTCTGCAGGAAGTGGACGCCGGCGACCTGCCCCCGCTACAAGGTCTTCAAAGGCCACTTCGACTTCGCCACCTCACTGCGCCGCAGAGTACGGCAAGGACTTCTGACGTTCAGGAGCTCCGGCCGGGGGCCAGGTCCAGGAGGCGCCGCCGCAGTTCGGGCCATGATGTGGCGAACCCGGGGTGGAGTTCCTTGCTGTCCACTTCATCCACCGGAACCCACTGGAGTTCCAGGCTTTCCGGATCGCTGATGACAGGCTCAAACGGTGCCGTCACCGCCACCACAACGGTGGTGTAGCTCCAGTAGCCCACGTCCAGTACCGACGTGAACAACAGTTCGACGCCGTCCGCCGGCACCGCCGCCTCCTCGTTCGCCTCGCGGAGGGCGCCGCGGACGGAATCCTCGCCCTGGTGCAGGGCCCCGCCCGGCAGTCCCCACGTTCCGCCGTTGTGGCTCCACAGGGCACGGTGCTGAAGCAGAACGCCTTTACGGGGGTCGTACGCCAGGACGCCGGCCGCACCGAACCGGCCCCAAAACCTGCCGCGGTCCCCCTCCACCCAGGCGTCTCCGGGATCCCGCGGCCCCGCCAAGGCAGGTGGAACCTGCGAACTCGCATGAGCGGCCGGGGCAGTCAGGGAATGGTCCATGCCCCCAGTCTGACAGGTGCGCGTTCCGGTCCCGGCCCGCGCGACGCCATGTGTCAGCCCGCAGTGCCTGCGTGTCCGCGTTCGACGGCGAAATCACCGCCGGGGTACATGACAGTTTCGTGGCCGTCATCGAAGCGGACCAGGTAGGGCGGGTGGCCTTCCTGGCCCCGGACTTCCACGATGACCCCGTGTCTGTCTGATGAACCGACTGTCCTGCCCCGGACGATGATCCTGTCCCCTTGCGCTGCCTCCATGGCAATCACCTCCAAGCCCCAGAGTACGACTGACGGGCACGCCGGAACAGGGGTGTCATGGAAGGGCGGGGCCATGGCTCGGGGCCGAAGGGTTAGTCCCGCCCCGCGGCGAGCAGGGCATCCGTTGCAGCGTCGGGTTCGCCGTCGAAAAACTGTGCCAGCACCGTCTTAAAGACGCTCTCCCCGGGCGCAGCGCGCAGGAACAGCGTCATGGAGGAATGCAGCTTCCGAGCGTCGGTGCTGCCGAGGATGTCGACGGCGGAGCTTGCGGTGTGAGTGGCAACGGCCAGGCTGCACTCGAGCAGCCGCGGCCCGAGCACGCCGTGCAACAGGTACGCCTGCGCTTCCGCCAATGAATTAATGGCGTACCGCACGGCGGTGGGGATGCTGCCGAGGCCCGCGATCTGGGGAAAAATAAACCACATCCAGTGGCTTCTCTTGCGTCCGAGCTGCAGCTCGGACAATGCCTGGCTGTACGTTCCGCCGGCCTGGGCTTCCACAAAGCGCTCCAGGTTAAAGGGGTCGGTCATGTGCGTCTCCTCGTCTCCGTCGGTAGGTGGCCTCAGGCCGTGCGGACCGTGATGTCTGCGGCCAGGGCGGCAGCGTGGCGGATCCAGGCGTCCGGGTCATGGTGCCAGCGCGCCATCACCACGGCGGCGCGCCGGGCGTCGGCGCCGTCCAGTGACGCCAGCAACGGGACCACAACGTCGGCGACCAGGTGGTCCACCAGGTCGGTTGCCTGCGCGGACCGGACAAAGCCTTCAAGCCTGGTCAGGTCTGAATGGCGCAGGAGCCCCACCCTGGACTGCAGCAGCACTATTGCCGCGAGCCGGCGCTCATAGACTGGCAGCCGGCCGGGGCCCGGCCGGCCCCAGAGCTGCGATGCCACGGCAGTCACGTCGTCATGTGTCATGCCCTTGAACTTGTTTCCGGCGTCGCGGACCGTGCCCCGGACGGCACCCACGGAGGCACCGTAAGAGCCCAGCGTTCCTCCCAGGCGGGCCTGCACATCCTCAGCCCGGTACCAGGTGCCTTCGTTCTGCAGGGTGGCATCAATGAAACCGGCCACGTCCTGGACTGAGTGGTTCGCCGGCATGTCAGCCCCGGCTGCCTTGGCGCCCGGCTGCGGCGTGCTCGATGCAGTAGGGGGTCCATGGCCTGGCCTCCAGGCGGCCTGGGGCGATGGGCGTGCCACAGATGGCGCACACCCCGTAGGTGCCGTCAGCGAGTCTCTCCAGGGCGTCCTCAATCTGGACCAGCCCCGAACTGCTCTGCTGAAGGAGGGCCGAGGCCTGGGACAACTCAAACGCGATGGTGGCGCCCTCCGGGTCATGTTCGTCGTCCACGTTGGAGTCCAGCCGGGCGGCACTGGCAGACGAAATGTCCGCGCGAAGCGCAGGCAGCAGCGCCAGTTTCCGGTTCCGTTCTTCCTCCAGCATGATCCGGAAGCGCTCAAAATCAGCCATGCGAAAAGCCTAACGCCAAGCCTGTCCACAAGGAGTTGGCAAGCTGTGTGGTCCAGCCGTCCGGCTGCGCAAAATTGGGTCTCGACAAGCACCGCACCGCGGGAGCATGCTGGCTTTCGTAAGCGCCGCAGATGCCGTCTGGCAGCCAGGGACAGACAGCCGGCAACCACCCACCGAGAAAGCCTGCAAGCCATGCCTACAAATATCGTTACCCAGCTGGCAGTAAAGTCCCATAACGCGCCCGACGAGAAGCGCCGGCCGGAGAAGACCGCGGTGGACGTGGTCAACCTTGGCGACTACGCCGTTGGACGGCTGACCTTCGAGCCCGGTTGGAAGTGGTCAGACTGCATTAAGCCAGTAGTGGGGACTGACTCCTGCCAGAACAACCATGTGGGGTACTGCGTTTCCGGCGCCCTGTCGGTGGAAACCACTGACGGCAACCGGATCGGCATCAGCGCCGGTGACTCCTACACCATTCCGCCCGGCCACGATGCCTGGGTGGACGGCGACCAGCCCTTCGTTGGCATCGAGTTCCTCAGCGCCGCGGAATTCGCCAAGGCGCCAGGGGGCGAGGCGTAGCTCCCACCAGCCGGACGGGTGGCGGTTTCAGTACCAGTTCTTGAGGACGGAGTGGTCCCAGGCCCCGCACGGAGACCGGTAGCGGTCCAGGATGTAGCCAAGGCCCCAGTCCACCTGCGTCCGGTAGCTGGTGAGCCAGTCGCTGCCTGCGCTGGCGTATTTACCGGCCGGCAGTGCCTGCGCAATGCCGTACGCCCCGGAGTACGGGTTGGTGGCCGTGGTCAGCCAGTTGGATTCCTTCGTCCAGAGCTGCACCAGGCACTGGAACTGGTCCTGTCCCCAGCCGTAGGCGGACAGCCGCCCGGAAGCATAGTTCTTGGCACCGGCCGGGTCGTTGACCGCACCGCCGGGAACGGACGGTACAACGACGGGCGGCACCGGGGCCGGACTGGCAACCGGGGGTGCCGGCGCGGGAACCCCGGGGGCAGGGTCCTGCGGTGCCGGGTTCTGGGGAGCCGGGCTTGCCGGGGTTTGGGCAGCGGCTTTCGCTGCCGCTTCGGCCTGCCTGCGGGTCTGCTCTTCCGCCGCTGCGCGTTTGGCCGCCTGGGATACCTCGTAGGCGGCCAGCGCCGCCTGGCCCTGCCGGAATTCACCTTCAATGGCGGCGGTGGTCCCCTTGAGTGAGGCGAGCTGGGCGGTGAGTACCTGGCTGTGCTTCTCTTGCTGGGCCACCTGCTGCGACGCGGCCTGCCGGGCGGCCTGGGCAGAGGCCAGTTTGGCTTCAGCCTCGCCCGCCAGATGCTCACGCTCAGTCCGTGCGGCACGCTCCTGCTCGGCCAGCGCCGAATAGACCTTTTCCGCCTCGGCCGATCTGTGCACCAGTGCGGCCGTCTTGTCACTGACGATCCGGACGATGTTCAGGCCGTGGATACTGTTGGTCTCCACGGCGTCGAGCGCCACGAAGAAGCCCATGTTCGTGCCGCCGGTCTTGTAGGACTGGGCGGCGAGAGCACCGATTTCCCGTTTGTGCCGGCCGGAATCCTCCCGGGCACCGGCCACCTGTGCGGCCAGGGCGTCCACCCTGGCCATGGCGCCCTGAAGTGCGGACTCGGCCACGGCGTATTCCGCTGCTGAAGTCACTGCGGCCTTGCCCAGGGCTTCGGCCTGCGACTGCAGGTTCCCCAGCAGGTCCCCGATCCTTACCACTTCCGCGGCTGTACCGGCCTGACTTTGCCTCGCCCTCTCCACGTCCTGCCACGACGGGTAACCGGCCGGAGGAGCCTCCTCCGACGCCTGCGCGGGCAGCATCGAAAACGACGCCGCGAGGGCCACGGCAAGCGCCGCCGCGAGGCCGGGCAGGCGCTTTTTTTGAGCAAACGGGCACATAGTTGGTGAGCTTACCGGGCATATACGGATTCCGGGGCCTGACCTGCAACATCGTTACCGGGGTCCTGGAAATCCGCTTAGCGCGTACCGGCGACTTTTGGCCCTACATTCCGTTACCGGAATGTGACATTGGGGAAAAGCGGAGGTTATGGTCGTTCAGTGGCCCGGTTCAAGCCGGACCATTCCCGTCAGTATGCCGAGCCCTGCCGCTGACCCGGGACCCCAGCGCAATGCAACTGGCAGGGACGGGGGAACCACGTTTCCACGGCTTCGCATGAGGCCTTGGGGTTAAGTCGCAAGCGTCCCGTCCTGCACGGCGTCGCTTTCGGCCGGGTATCTCCAGCCCGAACCCGACAGCTCACCCCGCAGGCATGGGAGAGGCGATCAACCATGTCCAAGACTTTCACTGCTGCACGCCACCGTGCAGCCACCACCACGTCCCGCGCCCTGGCATTCGGGCGGCCCGCCCTCGTTGTCGCTGCCGCATCAGGCCTGTTTTTTGGCTTCAGCGCCCCGGCCCAGGCAGGCGTCCACATGCCTGACACCACAGGGACGGGCACCACCCAGGGGCAGGCCAGCGTACCGGCATCAGCTGCCGCCCCGGCTCCGGCCGGCGCCACGGCAGCAGCGGTGAACACCGTCCACACGGTGGTCTCCGGCGACACGCTCGGTGAGATCTCCAGCGCCTACGGCGTGGACCTGAACAACGTCCTGGCAGCCAACGGGCTGGCGCTGGCTTCGATCATCTACCCGGGTGACCAGCTCCGGATCCCCGGCGCCGGCCAGGCAGCACCCATGGCACCCGCAGCGGCTCCGGCCCCGGCGGCCAAGACAGCCGCAGCCCCTGCTGATCCCGCCAACACCGGCATCAAGCTGGCATCAGCCCCGGCTCCGGCCCAGGCCCCGTCCGGCGCTGCCGGATCGGCCATCCTGGCCTCCGCCTACTCGCAGCTCGGCGTGCAGCAGGACTGCACAGCCATGGTGGAGAAGGCCCTGCGTTCGGTCGGCAAGAGTGTGGGCGACCTGGCCCCCGGCCAGTTCTTCCAGTACGGCAGCGTTGTTGGCACCCCAGCCCCGGGTGACCTGGTGATCACCGCCGGACACGTCGGTGTCTTCGCCGGCAACGGCCAGGTGGTGAGCGGCGGCGTCAACGGGTTCAAGACCGAGGTCCACTCCCTGAGCTGGCTCCAGGGTGCTTCCTTCGTCCGCGTAGCGTGACACCGGCCCATGGGATTCCAGCACACTGGACGGCGGCGCGCGGCACCCGGCCGCCCGCCGTCGTCCGCCGCTGCTGCGCCCTTAAACGTGCTGCCCGAACCAGGACAGCATGTCATTCCACGCGGCCGTCACCGGCGCCTGGTTATGGCGTTCCCCAGTGTCATTGTGCACGGCGTGGTCCACGCCCGGATGCACGGTGAGCTGATGCGTCACGCCAGCGGCGGCCAGGGCATCCCGGAGTGAGGGCATGGCCCCCGGGACCGGTCCGGCCGTGGCGGCGGTTGCCGTCGGTGAGGGTGCCGTGCGTCATGTCGCCGGCGCGGTAGTGGTCGAAGAATTCCTCGATCAGGTACCGTTCCAACTTTCCCGGCTGCACCTGGAAACGGCGCCTAGAACTGTTCCGCCGGAATGGTGAAGCCAAGGTCCAGGAGTCCGCGGCCAGCCTGTTCCAGGATGGGGTCCATGGTCAGTGAGGCGTGGTTGAGGAGGACGTTGACATCGCGCTGGATCCGCTGGAGCGGGTGCGTCAGGCGGTGCACGCTGCCGCCTGATCCGGTCAGGATGAGCCGGACAGCCTCGGCTGAGGCCTGCCCGCTCAGGCCAAGGGAGAGCCGGTACTGTGCCCGCTCCCCATCAGTGAAGGCAACCGGCCGGCGCCCAAAGGACGCCGCCACCACACGGACGGCTTCTTCCCAGTGCAGGCGCGCGGTGGCAACCTGGCCGTAGGCCTGGGTGAACCTTGCCTGGGCGAGCGGCGAGTCAGCCTGGCGCTTCTCCACGGTCTGCTTGACCTTGCGCACCATCAACAGCTTCCGGAACTCCTCCAGGGCGTATTCCGCGGCGCCCAATGCCGCTGCCGGGGCAACCATGTTCAGGAACGTGGCCATGGGGATGTGGATGCTGGGATCCGGGTGGATGAGGCTGCCGGGATTGTCGGCGGCAGCCAGGGCATCCCAGGCCAGGGCACGGTGCGCCGGGACGAAGAGGTTCTCGGCCCGGAGGTCATTGCTGCCGGTTCCACGCAAGCCGGCCGTATGCCAGACGTCCAGCAGCTCCAGCTCCGCCAGGGGTACCAGGCACTGAAGGCGGACACTGCCATGCTGAACGGCGAGCAGCGCCCAGTCCGAATGCATCACGCCGGAGGCGAAGCTCCAGCGGCCGGAGATGGCGAACCCGCCCGGGACCTGTTCCGCCGCACCCGGCGGAGCGCCCGTTGCGGCAGCCAGGGGGGCCGGGCCATCAGCGAAAACTTCGTCCTGGGCCTGCTGCGGCCACCGGGCCAGCATCCACACGTGCTCCACGAGGTGTCCAACGCTCCAGGCGGTGGAGACACAGCCCTGGGCGAGGGTCCTGACCACCTGCACGTAGGTTTCGAGTCCCATCCCGAACCCGCCCACGGCCTTCGGCGCCAGCATCTGGAACACCCCGGCAGCCTTCAGTTCGGCCATGGTGGCGTCGGGAATGCGCCGGAGCTCTTCGGTCTCCCCTGCGCGCTCCCTCAGTCGGGGAACCAGGGCTTCCACCCGGGCCAGGATCTCGTCATGGCTCGGAACCGCGTCAGTAGTTGTTGGGCTGTCCACGGACGGGAGCTCGATGGTGTGGGCCGTGTGGGTTCGCTTGGCTGCAAGGTAGCGGAGGTTGGCCTCGGACAGATGTACGCCCGTGGGAACCTGCTCCGCCACATCCACGCCAAGGGCCGCCAACTGCCCCGCCTTGTCCGGGTTGTTGGTGAGGAGGCGGATCCGGCCGGCGCCGAGGGCGCCGAGCATCTGGGCCGCGGCCGTGTAGTCCCGCTCATCCTCGCCGCGCCCCAGCGCCACGTTGGCTTCATAGGTGTCCAGGCCGGTGTCCTGCAGGGCGTACGCATCAAGCTTGGAGTACAGTCCGATGCCGCGGCCCTCCTGGCGGAGGTACAGCAGGAAGCCCCCGACGGCGGCAATCTCCTCCACAGCCTCGCGCAGCTGGGGACCGCAGTCGCAGCGCTCGCTGCCAAACACGTCGCCGGTGAGGCATTCACTGTGCAGCCGGACGAGCGGTGCAGCCACCTCCGGGCCCTGGTCCAGGAGCGTCTGCTCCCACTGGCCCAGCCCAAGCAGGAGGTGCTCCTTGCCATCGGCCAGGCCGTGGAAGGTCATCACCTCGGCGGTGGCGCTGAAACCATCCGGGAACCGCAGCGGGACGGTAACCTGGCTGCGCACCGTGACAGGGTGTTCATATGGCCGCGCGACGGTCTCGGTCATAACGGTCATCTGAGCTCCTCGGGAAGTCGGATCGAAAGTACTTGAATATTGAAGTAAACAGTACCGGCATTTAGTTAACGATGCAAGTGAATTTGGAGGCGGGAAACTTCACTCTTGAAGTAAATGCCGTAGACTTCCCTTATGGAACCTGCCTCTGAACCGCGCTGGCTGAGCGCCGATGAACGCGAGGTCTGGCTGACCCTGGTGGGCGTCATGATGAAGTTGCCCGGCGCCCTGGACGCCCAGCTGCAGCGGGACGCAGGGCTGAGCCATTTTGAATACATGGTCCTGGCAGGCCTGTCTGAAGCCCCTGAACGGACCCGGCGGATGAGTGACCTGGCGGGCTTCACGGAGTCCGGCCTGCCGCGCCTGTCACAGGTGGTGAGCCGGCTGGAAAAACGCGGCTGGGTCCGGCGTTCCACCGACCCCACCGACGGACGCATCACCCTCGCAACGCTCACTGAGGAAGGCTGGGCGAAAATCGTCGATATCGCACCGGGGCACGTGGAGGCCGTCCGCGCCCTGGTCTTCGATCCCCTGACGAAGGCCCAGTCGCGCCAGCTCGGCAGCATCGGCAAACGCATCCTCAGCGTCCTGGACCCCGACGACTACTGCCTGCGCAGCGACGGGTAGTCACCCGGCGGGTCTGGATGTCAGTGGCGCTCCCTACGATGGCCCGGGCCGCTGAGCCACAGCTCCATCGTGGCCCGGGAGTACGGCATCCCGGCCGTGCTCGGCACCGGCGTCGCCACCCAGCGGCTGGCCAGCGGCCAGCTGGTCCGCGTGGACGGAGACGCCGGCACGGTCACCATCGAGACTCCCGGCGCTGCACCGGGCTGACCGAACGTCCGGAAATACGGAGCCGGCTATTCGTCCCGGTCCGGCCGGGGATGCGGGACGTTCGCCCCTACCGCCGCCCCATGGCCTGACGGATACTGGGCACACGTCCGGTGTCATTCCGGGTTGGAGGAACGAAGAGGAGGTCCAGGCGTCACGTGAATTCGCCACAGCCTGCCCCGGGCAGGCCCGACCGCATCCTCATCGCCATCCTCGCCGCGCTTGGCCTCCTGGTGGTCGTCTCGCTGGCGGTCGTCTTCACCCGCGGGGAGCCAGCAGCCTTGGACGCGTCCACACCGCAGGGCGTGGTCCAGCGGTACAGCACGGCGGTCATCGAGGGCGATACGTCCACCGCCAATTCCTACCTCACGGAAGCGGCCAGGTCCCAATGCCGCGGCTTTTACGAAAGCGGCCCGCCGCCCGCCCGGGTGGTCCTGATCTCCACCACCGAACGGGACAACTCCGCACTGGTGAGGGTCTCGATTGTCCGGTCGGGTTCGGGCGGCCCCTTCGGGCCGTCCGAGTATGAAATGGAGGACCGCTTCTCCCTCGTGAAGTCAGATTCCACGTGGCTGATCGACCAGGCGCCCTACCAACTCCTGTCCTGCACCGGATCGTCCAAGCTGTGAACGCCGGGTCCTCCGCACCGGGTTCAAGGTCAGGCGCCGCCCAGTCTACCCTCCGCCGCCTGATCCTCTACGTGCTGCTGTTTGCCCTGGTGGTGATCGCGGCTGCCGGGCTCACCGGGCTGCTCGAGCGCCTGTTCAGCACCGGCGCGGTGGTTGCCGCAACCGATGTGGCCGGCGTTGCCCGGTCGCTTGCCTTCACCCTGATCGGCGGACCGCTCGCGGCGCTGCTCTGGTGGTTCGCCTGGAAACGGCTCGACGACGCCGCGGAACGCGCGTCAGTGTGGTGGGGCCTGTACGTTTCGGCCGCCTACGCCGTTTCCCTGGTCACGGGGACCGCCGCTTTCCTGGCGGTGGCAGCTTCCTTCATCGGCCCCCGGGAACCCCAGTGGTACCTGCCGCTGTCCGGCGGGCTGGTGTGGGCAGGCATCTGGATCTGGCACCGCTGGATGTGGCGCCACCCCGTCAAGCAGCCAGTCGCCCTGGAAGATGTCCCGTCAGTCATCGGCTGGGTCTTCGGCCTGATGGTTGCCGCGATCGCCGCCATTGCTGCCCTGGGCGGCCTGTTCGACGTCGCCATCCGCGGGAACCTGAGCCTCGCCGCCGGCGTGGAAACGTGGTGGCAGCCCGTCCTGAGATCCCTGGTGTGGGCCGTGGGCGGAAGCCTCGTATGGTGGTGGCACTGGCTCAAAGAAAACGGCCGACGCCGGGACACCGGCCTGGTGGACGTGGCACTGATCGGCGTGGGGATCCTGGCGGCGGGCATCACGGCGCTCGCCGGAGCCGGCGTGGCGGTCTTTGTGCTCCTGAGGACCGCGTTCGACCGTTCTGCCCCGCTGAGCGAGCTGCTGGCGCCGCTGGGCCCGGCGGTCGCCGCCGCGGTGATCGGTGCCCTGGTGTGGCGGTATCACCGCGTCAGCGGACGGCACCGCCGGGCAGGGACCAGGCGGGCGAGCCGGCTGGTGACATCCGGGGTTGCCCTGGCTGTGGCCGCGTCCGGTGCCGGAGTGATCATCAATGCCTCCCTTGCCATGTTGGTCTCACCCCTTGCCGGGAGTGGTGCACGGACCCTCCTGCTCGGCGGCATCAGCTCCCTCCTGGTGGGTGGGCCGGCCTGGTGGCGGGCGTGGAGGCCTGCGCGGCGGCCGCACACGGCGGATGCCATTCCGCCCGGAAGGCGTGTTTACCTCATCGTGTTCTTTGGCATCAGCGCCGTGGTGGCCCTGGTGGCACTCCTGGTGATCGGCTACCGGCTCTTCGAGTACGCCCTGGGAGACGTCACCGGTGGCAGCCTGCTGGAGCGCACCCGCGCGCAGCTGGGGCTGCTGGTGGCGGCCGGTGCAGTGGCGGCCTATCACTTTGCCCTCTGGCGGCGCGAGCACGTCCTGGTGGCTGCCGCATCCCAGGCCGCTGCCCATACACTTGACGAGGTCTACCTGGTGCCGGCTTCCGACCCCCAAACGCTGTCCAAGGCCATCACCGCCGCCACCGGTGCCAAAGTCAGGGTGTGGCGGAGGGCGGAAGGCGAAGGCCCGTTGCCGGCCGGAGGCGTCCGTTCGCCAGACCCTGAGCTGGCGGGACGGGTGGTTTCTGCGCTCGAAGGCATCAGCAGCAGACGCGTCCTGATCGTGATCTGGCCCGGGCGCGCTGAGGGTGCCCGCATCGAGGTCATCGCCATGGAATAGCCCGTGCCATTTGGCCCTGTCCAGGACACGGGCCCAAGAGCAGTGTTGCACTATGAATGCCATGACCCCGGAACCCGTCCCGGTCCACTGCAGCGAGCAGCCAACCGCCGTCGTGCGCGAACAAGTTGCTCTGGATGCCCTGACCGAATTTTTCGGCCGTGCCTTCGGAACGGTGGCCGCCGAAGCCCACGCCCAAAACGTCCAGCTTGCCGGGCCGCCGTTTGCCCTCTACCGCGGGATGCCGGCCCAAACCGTGGATGTCGAGGCCGGTTTTCCCGTCGCGGGCACCCTGTCCGGGACACCGGCAGTGGCCGCCGGTACCCTCCCCGAAGCCGATGCGTTCGAGGCTGTGCATGTTGGCTCCTACGAGACGCTGACTGAGACATACGCGGCGCTCCAGGACCGGATCAGGGAGGCAGGCAAAAACCCGTCCGCCACCATGTGGGAGTTCTACCTGAACGGACCGTCGACTGAACCCGATCCCTCGGAATGGCAGACGAGGGTAGTGTGGCCGGTGACCTGATGCCCAGGATCTTCCGTCTGCTGCTGGTGTATGCGCTGCTGCTGGGAGGCGCCCCGCCGGCGGTCGCCGCCATCCCTGCCGGCGTCGTGATCGAGGACCGGGCGGGAGTGCTCGACCGGAACACGCTGGTCCCTGCCCTGTCCGCCGTCGAATTCCATGAGCCCACCTCTGTAGCCGTTTACACCTACAACGGCAGCGCATCGGACAACCTCAACGAAGAGGTCCTCAGGTTCGCCCGCGCCGAGCACCCGGAATGGATCAGTCCCGATGGACAGAAGTGGGCAGACGGTCTCTTCATCTTCGCCCTCGATCCGGTAGGCCGGCATGTGGGCACCTACATGGGCGAGGACCGCAAGGTCTCCCTGCAACAGCGCGAAGACATCCAACGGGCAGGGCGAGTCTGCCACCGCTGCGGACGTACGAACCCCAGTTCCTCGAGTTTCTAGGGTGACTTTTGGCCCTACACGTCCGCTTCCACAGGCCGCAGGCTGAAGGGGCAGCAAGTGCGCAGTGAAGGGAAGGCCATGGAGGACTCAGTGTCGGGCGGTGCCAGGTTCGTGGTGGGGGTGGACGGGTCGGAGGCATCGGTGGAAGCACTCCGGCAGGCGCAGCGGCTGGCGGCCCCTGCCGGCGCCATGGTGCTGGCAACCGCCTACTGGGACGACCCGCAGGTCTACGCCGGCTACGTGGCCATGGGCATAGACCGCTTCGAGGAACGGGTCACAATGATCCTCAAGGAAGCCCTGGCACAGGCGTTCGGCGACACTATCCCACCGAACGTCGTCCCACGCGTCATCCGCGGCCACCCCCGTGATTCCCTGATCGACGCCAGCCGCCATGCGGACATGATCGTTGTTGGCAGGCGCGGCCACGGAGGATTCGGCGGCCTGCTCCTGGGCTCCGTCAGCTCAGCCTGCGTTGCCCATGCGCACTGCCCCGTATTGGTTGTCCACAGCCCCGACAAAAAGTAGTAAGGAAGACCAGCCGTGAGAACGTCAAAACCGATCGCCGTTGCAACCAACGACTCGCCGCAAAGCCAGGCCGCCGTCCAGTGGGCTGCAGGCCGGGCTGCCGAGGCCGGCCTGCCGCTGATCCTCCTGTATGTCGTGGACGACCGCTGGGTGGCCGAACCGATCCCGTGGACCGGAGAGCTGCTCGAACGCGGTGAACAGCTGGTGGAGGCCGCTGCCGGACGGGTGCGGGGCACGGTTCCGGTGGAGGTCACCACCAAGGTCCTGGAGGGCGGAATTGCCGGCTCGCTGCGAAAGTATTCCTCCCAGGTCTCCATGCTTGTGGTGGGGTCCGGCGCTCCGCATCTGGGGGGTTCGTTGACCGACAGGGCCCTGCAGGTCGCCGCAGCCGCCAAATGCCCGGTGGCCGTTGTCGGTGTCCACGACACCGAGGGCCGGCAGGGCGTGGTGGTAGGCGTCGACGGCTCGGAAGAGGCAACGCAGGCCGTCGCTTTCGCAGCCGCGGAGGCGGACCGTGAAGGCCAGGAACTGACGGTGGTTTATGCCATCTGGGAACCGGACAAATGGGTGGACAGTGGAGCCCTCACCGGGACACTCGCCCAGAGAATTGAGGACGAGGAACGGATGGTACTTTCGGAAACTATCTCCGGTATCGCCGAGGACTACCCGGACCTGAAAGTGCACCGGATCCTGGACACCGAAATGGAACCGGCCGCTGCGCTGGTCAGGGCGGCCGCTGACGCCCAACTGCTGGTGGTGGGGAGCCGCGGACGGGGAGGCTTCAAACGGCTGCTGCTCGGTTCCACCGCCCACGCGGTCCTGACCCACCTGCCGTGCCCCACGGTGATCACCCCAATCCACCGCAAGTAGCAGCCGACGTAGTAGCCTGCGAGCATGCAAAGCGACACTTCAGGATCCCCAACGGAAGTCCTCACTGTTCATGACTGCTGGAAGTACCTCCGATCGGCTTCGGTGGGCCGGGTGGCTGTCATCGCGGGTGGCAGGCCGGAAATCTTCCCCGTCAACTACGTGCCAGACAGCGGAACGGTGATTTTCCGCACAGGTCCGGGGACCAAACTCGATGCCCTGCTGGGGGGCGGTCCCCTTGCCCTCGAAGCTGACGGCCTGAACACCTACGGCACCATTGCCTGGAGCGTCATCGTCAAGGGCACCGCGTCCGTAGTGGACTCGCAGGAGGAGTTCCAGGAAGCCGCAGACGCCGGGCTCTCACCATGGGAAAGCGGAAGCAAGGACCACTTAGTGCGGATCACCCCCGCCGAGGTCAGCGGCCGGCGCTTCGTGATCAATCCGCCGTCGCACTGGTGGCCGCCGCTGGACGCCGGCGGGCGGCACTAACAGCCCACGACGGCGGTGTTCACCGTGCCCCGGCCACGCTTGCCGGGCTGCCTTCCACCGCCGTCGTACTCTTTTTCCTGCCGCTGCGCAGGGCGCGCAGCGCGTTGAGGATCGTGGCAAGATCCACCAGCTCCTGAAGGAGCGCCCCCGCCACAGCGGGTATGTAACCGAAGACTGCCGCGATCATGAGTCCGACGCTGAGCAGGATACCCGTCCAGATGCTCGCCAGGGCGATCCGCATGGTGCGCTGGCCGATGTCGACGGCCAGCGCGGCCCTGGACAGGTCGTCCAGCAGGATCACGACGTCCGCAGATTCACTCGCCGCGGTTGAACCCTTGGCGCCCATGGCCACGCCCACCTCGGCGGCGGCCAGCACAGGGGCGTCGTTGACTCCATCACCTACCATCATGACCGGGCGTTTTGCCAGCCCTGCCACGGTGGAAACCTTGTCCCCGGGCAGGCAGCCTGCCTGGACCCGGGTGATCCCGGCCTGGCCTGCGATCTGTTCTGCCGTAGCCCGGGCGTCGCCCGTGAGGAGGTGGATTTCGCGGACTCCAAGCCGCCGAAGCCGGGCCAGGGTGCCCACCGCATTGCTACGCAGGGGGTCGCTCATGATGAGCGCCCCTCCGTAACGCCCGTCAACACCCACGTAGACCGCCAGCTGGCCGCCGGCAACGTCGGCCTCCTCAAAGCCGGTAGTGACGGAGCTGACGAACCCGGGTTTGCCTACCACTACCCGGTGGTTCGCGCAGGTGGCGGTGACACCCTGGGTGGCGTGTTCCGTCGCGTCGTTCCCGGGCAGGAGCTCGAGTCCGCGGTGCCTGGCGGCGGCGATTACCGATGAGGCCAGCACATGGGAGGAATACTGTTCTGCCGAGGCGGCCAGCTGCAGCAGCCTGTCCTCGCTGACCGGCCCGGCGGTGGCCGCCGGAATCCTGATTTCGTGGAGCGTTGGCCGGCCGTGGGTGAGCGTGCCGGTCTTGTCGAACACAGCTGTCCGCACATGGGCAAGCTGCTCAAGGGTGCCGCCGTTTTTGATGATGATGCCCGCGTGTGCGGCCCGGCTGGTGCCGGCCAGGAACGCTACGGGGGCTGCGATGAGCAGCGGGCAGGGGGTGGCCACCACCAGGACCTGGGCGAACCGTCCCGGGTCCTGGCTGAAGTACCAGCCTGCACCGGCCAGGACGAAGGCCAGGAGTGTAAACGGGACAGCATACCTGTCGGCAAGCCGGACCACCGGCGGCCTGCTGGACGCCGCCTCCTGGACGAGGGCCACAATCTGGCTGTACTGCGAGTCCTTTGCCGTTGACGAGGCCTTCATAGTCACGGCGCTGTCACCGTTGACCGAACCGCTGAGCAGCGTATCGCTGGCCCTGTGTTCCACCGGCAGGCTCTCCCCCGTCAGCATGGATTCATCGAAGCTGCCGGTTCCGTCCAGCAGCACCCCGTCCACCGGCACCACTTCCGATGGTTTGATCAGGAGGACGTCCCCGGGGAGGACAGCGTCGGCGGGGATGTCCTCGGGTGCACCGCCATTCTGTTGCCGGTGCGCCGTCTGCGGGGTGCGTTCAAGCAGGGACCTGAGCTCGCGGGTAGCCCTCCCCTGGGCGATGTCCTCAAGCGCTTCACCACCGGCAAGCATCAGCACGATGATCAGTGCCGCCACGTACTCGCCGACGGCCACCGTGGCGGCGATGGCCGTCACAGCCAGCAGGTCAATGCCCCACCGGCCGCCGATCAGCGCCCTGATCATGGCCCCTGACCGGATGGCAGCGATCACCAGGGCGTAGGCGCTCGCCGTCCACTGCGCTGCCGGAGCCGCCCCCATGGCCAGCAGGAGGATGACGGCTGCCCCTGCCGCGAGGGTGGCGGCTACCAGGGGAAACTGACGGATCGCCGCCCGAACGGAAGTTGGCCTCATGGGCTCGATCTTAGGGCCCCTCTGCGGGTAGCCAAACGCTTAGGCGCGTCCGGTTGGGCCCGACGGCGGCAGCTCACCCGGTGGCGGAGGGGAACCTTCCGGCGGGTAGGGGTTAAACGGCGGGAGCGGAGCAGCCGCCGGGGCAGGGACCCGCAGCATGCCGCTGGCAGCGGAATCCGTTTGAGGATCCCCGGCCTCCCGCCCGCCGAGGTCGAGGCGGAACGGCGGGTATTCGTCGCGCATCAGGCTCACGTACGTGATGACCCGGTAGATCCAGCGATGGAAGCCCAGGATCAGGTCAAACAGCGGGCGCTGGTAGCGGCCGGTAAACAGCAGGATCACTGCCGCCACCAAGACCAGGAAGGTGAACAGGGAGAAGCCGGTCCCTGTCTCATACCTGACGCCCGGGTTCTGGGGGTCAGTCCAGCGGACGGTGCTGGCGCCGGTCAGTGCCGCGATGATGATCAGGTGCGGCAGTGCGAGAAGCCAGCTTTTAACGAGGACGAGTCCACGGGACAGCCGCTCCGGATAGTCAACCTCGAAATCAGCCGGGTAGTCCGTGCTGGCCAGCGTGAATGGCGGGTACTGGTCGGTGCCCAAGACGCCGTAGGCGTAGAACGAGACCCGCCAACTCCAGCGCAGGACCCCTACGTTGAAGTTGAAAAGGGAGCGCGGATAACGTGCGGTGAACAGGATGGCGAACCAGGCGATGATGGTGACCACCACGAATGCGAACCACAAGAAGAACAGCACAATAAAGTGCGGGATGGCCAGGAACCATTTCACCAGCCACAGCCCTCTGGACAGCACGGGGTCGAGGTCGCCGCGAAGTCTTGCCGGATAGGGCGCCACTTCAGCAGCAGTTTGCGCAGCAACTGCCTGGTGGGGCTGACCCTGTGGGGCAGCCCCGGGCGGGAAAGCCGCCATGGGTGTGGTGGCGGGAGCCGCCAGCGGCACCGTCGCGCCGGCCTGCGGGGCGGCGGGGTGCGGAGTTGGCCGGTGAGCTTCGTGGCGCCCCAGCCCCTGTGCCCCGAAGATCAGCAGCGGCACGCCGAGGACCAGCAGGACTGCCCCTGCTGCCAGCAGGCCGGCAGCTATGGGACCGAACAGCTCTGACCGGAAGCCTGTCTGCAGATCTGCCGATACACCGGGGCTGGCATCGGCGTTCATGACCACAACGGACCACTGCCCGCTTTCTATCTTCCAGTCCAGGTTCCGTTCACCGCTGCCCGCCGCCGAGCCTGCCCAGAAGCCCTGGGCCGCGGGTGCCGGCGGTTGGGCCGTCCCTTGAATCTCCCGGTACTCCGGGCGGAACGGCCGGTACTCAACATCGCGCAGTTCGGCGTAGTTGGCTCCGGACAAATAGCGGTCAACGTCCTGCCGGGGTGCGATGCCTACAAAGATGTCCTTCCCGGGGTTGGCGGACTCCGCCTTGATCCGGATGGTCCCCACATCGAAGGGCAGCGGGGCCGGAACCTGTTCACCACGGATCTGGTCCGCACCGGTGTACACGATGGCCGTGGAGCCCACCGCAAACCGTTCCCTCGGCGAGGTGAGGTATCCGCCGTCGTTCTGGAGCGCATTCACCCACGACGCGCCGATGCCCCCGAACAGCAGGCCCACACCCGCCATCGAGAACAGGATGCCGAACACAAGCATGGTGATGGAACGGGCTTTCATGGGAGTCCTCCCGCTGTAGCAGCAACGTGGCTCCGCACCCCCAGCAAGGCACTGAGTACCTCCAGAGTCATGCCCCCAGCGGCCTGCCGGCTAGGGCCAAAGGTCATGGCCGGTTCCGGCGTCGGGTCATTGGACCCTTGTGGGGTTCCCCCCGTTCCTAAAGAATGATTCTGGCGCAGCCCGTCACGGCGCCGCGGGTTCGTACGGGGTGCGCGGAAAGGATCAGGATGAACGCTTCAGCAGCTCCGGAACATGCCACTGCGCTGTCCCACGACGGGATCCGCGTGTTCATTCTCGACGACCACGAGCTGGTGCGGCGTGGCCTCCAGGACCTTCTGGAAAGCGAGGGTTTCGTGGTGGTGGGCATGTCCGGTTCCGCCGCTGAAGCTGCCCGCAGGATTCCGGCACTGCGTCCTGACGTGGCAGTTCTTGATGCAAGGCTGCCTGACGGGACCGGGATTGAGGTCTGCCGCGACGTGCATTCAGTTGATGCAACGATTAACTGCCTGATCCTCACCAGCTACGACGACGAGCAGGCGCTCCGCGGTGCCGTCCTCGCGGGGGCCTCAGGCTACGTCCTCAAAGAAATCGGCGGTTCGGACCTGATCGGGGCGCTGCGCCGCGCAGCCAAAGGCGAGTCCCTTTTTGATGCCGACCTGAAGGCCAGGATCGTCCAGGGGCTCGCCGAACCGGAGCGGGTGGATCCGCGGATTGCCGGGCTGACGCGTCAGGAGCGCAGGGTGCTGGAGTTCATTGGCGAGGGCCTGACAAACCGGCAGATCGGCGAGCACATGCTGCTTGCGGAGAAAACGGTCAAAAATTACGTCTCGTCGCTCCTGGCGAAGTTGGGTTTTGAACGCCGGACGCAGGCTGCGGTCCACATGGCGCAGCACCGTGACCAGCAGGGCCCTTGACCGGACGGGCAACCACAGGGAGTAGCTAGAAGACAGGTGCCGTCCACGTCAGGGCTGTTCCGTTATCCGGGGAACTGGAGACTTCGAACGTGCCGCCAAGCTTGTCGGCCCTGTGCTGCATGTTGGTCAGTCCGTTGCCCGGCACTGTTTCGTTGAATCCTGTGCCATTGTCCTGGACCGCAACGTACACAAATCCATCGTCCACGGCGACGGATACCCGGATGGAATCCGCGCCCGAATGCCGGACGGCGTTGCTGAGCCCTTCGGTGACCACGGCCAGGATGTTTGATGCGGTCTCTTCATCCCTGATCGCGTCGATGGGCCCCGTCAGGGTCAGGCGGGGGACGAACCGAAGCGACTGCGCGGCGCTGCGGACTGCCTGCAGTACCCGGCTGCTCAGGAGTTCCTTCTCCAGGGAGGAGTCGCTCAGGGAGTAGATGGTGTTGCGAAGTTCCCGGATGGTTTCGTCGAGCTCGGCAGTCACGTTCTTCAGCGTGGTGGCCGCGGCGTCGCTGGTAATGAGCCGGCGGAGGCTTTGGATGCTGAGCCCTGCTGCGAACAGTCGCTGTATGACCAGGTCATGGAGGTCGCGGGCGATCCGGTCCCGGTCAGTGAACACCGCAAGCTGCTCCCGCATCCGGTGGGCCCTGCCGAGTTCGAGCGCGAGTGCTACATGGGAGCCGAACACCGAGCCCATCTCCACATCGGTCTGGCTGAACGTCCCGGCGGAACGTTCGCGCACCAGGAGCAGCAGCCCGTAGTGGGTGCCGCGGGCACTGAGGTCAATCACCAGCAGCCGCCCGTCTGCAGGGACCAGGCCGTCGCCGAGGGCAGACAAAGCGTCTTCAACCACGGTGGCCTGGCCTGTGGCGAGAACGTTGCCAACTTCGGCTGAGTCGAAGGACGACAGGCGTCCAGCCCACTCCGGGGCGGCCTGTCCCGCTGCCCCTGCAACACGGAACAGGCTGGAGGTGCCTTCCGGCACAAGGATGAGGGCCAGTGCGGAGCCGGACTCCTGGAGCGCCCTGGCCGCAATCATATCCAGGCCCCCGTCGTGGCCATCCGGGACCTCGTCGCCCATCATCCTGCCAGTCACGTCCATGCACGCCTGAAGCCACGCCGCCCTGCGCCGTGCGTCATCGTAGAGCCGGGCGTTTTCAATGGCGACGCCGGCGGCAGCGGCCAGTGCCTCTGCGAGCTCCTCGTCCTCGTCGGTAAAGTCCCCGCCACCCCTCTTTTGGGTCAGGTAGAGATTGCCGAACACCACGTCCCGCACCCGGATGGGAACGCCGAGGAAGGATTTCATCGGCGGATGGTGCTGCGGGAAACCGTAGGCATCAGGATGTTGGCCAAGGTCGTGGAGCCGCAGCGGTTTCGGGTCGCGGATCAGCAGGCCCAGGACGCCGTGGCCGGTGGGCAGCGGGCCAATCTTCCGGGCAAGATCTTCCTCGATCCCCACGGTGATGAAATGGCTCAGGCCGCGGTCACTCCCGATCACTCCGAGCGCTCCGTACTCTGCGTCAACAAGGCGGCATGCCGAATTGACCACACGGTACAGGACGGCTTCAAGGCTCAGGTCTTCGGCCAGCGCCACAACGGCATTCAAGAGCCCCTGCATCCGTTGCTGGGCGCTTCTCAGCTCGCCGGCCCGGTCAACGAAGTCGGTCAGGAGTTCGTCCATCCGAGAGCCTGCAACGGGGTGCGGGATCTCAGCGGAATGCCGGACTGGTTCGCTCACGGGAATAACCTTCCGCGGTCCTGTGACCGCACACGCAATAGACCGACCGGCTGCAGCAGTTGCTCACAGAATACGCCCCGCCACCGAATTCCTCCATGCATCCGGGCTGGAATGACGGGTCTTTGTGCCCTACAGCCGGGCCAAGACGCGCCCCTATGCTCGTGGGCATGACCACAGATGCTTCGATACCGGAGACCGCCAACCTGCCAACGGAAGAGTGCTGGAAACTGCTGCGGGACGCTTCCGTGGGCCGCCTCGCCGTCTGGGTGCATGACCACCCCGAGATCTTTCCCATCAATTACAAGGTAGACCATGAAACGCTGGTCTTCCGCACCGGCGCCAGCACCAAGCTGGCCGCCGCAGTGGGCCGGATGGTGGCGCTCGAAGCCGACACCGCAGACGCGGACGCCGGCATCGCCTGGAGTGTTGTCGTGAAGGGACAAGCCACCGCGCAGGCCCGGACCCCGGAGTTCCTGGCCTCGGTGGGGAACATGCTCTTTCCCTGGGAGACGGGCACCAAGGACCACTTCCTTCGCATTGTGCCGGAGGAAATCAGTGGACGGCGCTTCCGGATTGCCGCCCCGCTGACCTGGGGCAGCCGCCTGGATGAGGCCACCCGCGCCGGACTGGAATGACCCTTCATGAAGGCATGGTGGGTGGAGGAACCGGGTCCCATCCCGTCCGGACCGTTGCGGCTGGGCGAACGGCCTGATCCGTCACCGGGACCGGGTGAGGTCCTCCTCTCCGTGCGCGCCTGCGGTGTCTGCCGCACGGACCTTCATCTTGCCGAAGGAGACCTCCGCCCGCGCGCCGCCCGCAGGATCCCCGGCCACGAAGTGGTGGCCCAGGTGGTGGGGCTCGGATCCGGCAGTACCCGTTTCCGCCTGGGCGAGCGGGTGGGAGCGGCCTGGCTGGCCCGCACCTGCGGTATCTGCCGTTTCTGCCGGCGGGGGTCGGAGAACCTCTGCCTCAGCCCCACATTCACCGGCTGGGATACCGACGGCGGTTACGCGGAACTGATGACCGCGCACCAGGACTACCTCTACCCCTTGCCCGACGTGTTCTCCGACGAGAAAGCCGCACCCCTGCTGTGTGCCGGCATCATCGGATACCGGGCACTCAGGTGCTCCGGGCTGCCGCCCGGGGGCAAACTCGGAATCTATGGGTTTGGCGGATCTGCCCACCTCACAGCGCAGATGGCCATCTTCGAAGGTGCAAGTGTCTACGTCATGACGCGATCGGCGGCGGCGCAGCAGCTGGCCCTCGACCTGGGGGCCAGGTTCGCCGGACCCGCCGACGCCATCCCGCCGGAACTGCTGGACGCGGCCATCCTGTTCGCCCCCGTGGGCGCGTTGGTTCCCGTTGCGCTGAGGGCCCTGGACCGCGGCGGCACCCTCGCTGTCGCCGGAATCCACCTGAGTGATATCCCGGCCCTGGACTACCAAAAGGACCTATTCCAGGAGCGCCACCTTCAAAGCGTTACGGCCAACACCCGGACCGACGGGCAGGAATTCCTGGACCTCGCAGAGAGGATTCCCCTCCGCCCCACCACTGTGGCCTACCCGTGGACCACAGCGGACCAGGCGTTGCTGGATCTGTCCCGGGACCGGTTCACGGGAGCTGCCGTGCTGATCCGCACAGCCTAAGGCACGGGCTTCCCGTACGCGGGGCGCACCCACGCGCCGTCGGTGACCTTCGGCCCTAGGCGCGGGGCCTGATCCTGGAGGAAGGTACTGCCATGACTGATAGCAAACCCATCCTGGTGGGAATCGACGGTTCGGAATACTCCCCCGCGGCGCTGCGCCTCGCCGGCCGGTTGTCCTCCGCCCTCGCCGCCCCGCTGCAGGTGGTCACGTGCCTGGGCATGTCCGATTTCTACCTTCCGGAACATCTGCCCCCGGGAGGGGACCTCGACACCGAAGCGGAGCTTGAGGCGGTAGCGCGCCGCAACATGGAGCAGGCCCTCGACAGGGCCTTCGGGCAGGAACGCCCCGAACACCTCTCCGCGGTGGTCAGGGTGGGGTCACCGGCCAAGGTCCTGGTGGAGGAAAGCCGGAACGCACAAATGCTGGTGCTGGGCCGGCGGGGCCGCGGCGGCCTGCTGGGCCAGCTTATGGGCTCGGTGAGCGCAGCATGTTCGGCACACGCACATTGCCCTGTGCTGGTGGTTGGCCAGGACGCCGGGGAAGACCATGGAAGCACCCCGTGAACTGCCTGCCATAGTGGTGGGCGTGGACGGCAGCGGTCCGTCCATCACCGCCCTTCGCTGGGCCGGTGCCCTGGCCCCACTGTTTCAAGCCCACATCCGTGCCGTCACCTGCTGGCAGTTCCAGATCGCCGTGGGCACCTTCACCCCGCTCCTGTGGGACCCTGAAGCGGAAGCGCGGAAAGTCTGTGCAGCCGCCGTGGCCAAAGCGTTCGACGGCGCCCCTCCCGCAGGCCTGGAAAAGGTCACCGCCGAAGGTGCGGCAGGCAAAGTGCTGGTTGACGAAAGCCGGACTGCGCAGCTCGTGGTGGTGGGCAGCCGCGGCCGCGGCGGATTTGAAGGCCTCCTGCTGGGAGGGGTAAGCACCACCGTTGCCGAGCACGCGCACTGCCCGGTCCTGGTGGCACACGGCACCGACCTGCCGGCACCGCTGTCCCGCTTTCCCGGGCAGCCCACCGCGGACGGGGGCGGCCAGTCCGGGTCCGGTCATGCCGGCACCTGAGCGAATCGTCGTGGGCTACGACGGTTCGCCTGAGGCAGCCCTTGCCGTGCGTTGGGCGGCCCGGCACGCAGTCCTCCTGGACAGCGAACTGCAGGTGGTCCACTGCTCCCTGTGGCCGCTGCTGACCCACGACCTGGGACCGGTCAGGGGCGTTGCCGGCAGCGGGCTCCAACACCAGGCGCAGGCCACCCTTGAGGAAGGCAAGGCCGCGGCGCTCGCAGCGGAACCGGGGGCCACCGTCCAGGGCAGCCTCCTCTACGGGTTGCCTGCCCCCCATCTCCGGCGGATGGCGGAAGATGCCCGCATGCTGGTGCTGGGCAGCAGGGGAATTGGCGGATTCCTGGGACTCCTGGTGGGTTCGGTAAGCCTTGAACTCGCCGCCACAGCACCCTGCCCTGTTGCGGTCATCCGCTTCGACAAGAATCCCCAGGGAACAGTGGTGGTTGGCATCGATCCGTCCGGCTCCACCGAGGCGGTGCGCCTGGCCTGTGAACTGGCCGCAGCCACAGGGACGGCCCTGCTGATGATCCACGTCATCCACCCCCAGGCCAGTGCGGCCCATGGGGCGGGCGGCAGCCTGGAGGCCGCCCGCCGCCTCCTGCAGGCAGCAGCCGATTACGCCCAGGGCCTGGACCCCAACGTCAGCGTCAGCCAGAAGCTGTCCCAGGATGCCTCCATCGCCAGGGCACTCCTCAACGCCTCCCGCGGCGCCAGCATCATAGTGGTCGGCAGCAAGGGCCAGGGGCTCCTCAGGGGAACGATCGGGTCCAATGCCCACGCGGTCCTTCACCACTCCACCGGGCCGGTGCTGATCTCCCGCACCTAAAGCCCTGCGGAACCCTGGCAGGCTTCCCAGCCGTGCGCCGCCGTCGGACATCAGGGACTTTTGTCCCTTACCCCGGTGGCCAGGCGGCGTCATCGTTGAGGGGGAAACAGCATCCCGGCCCACCCCCGTGGACCCCCATGGACAACAACAGCGAGGAACGGTCATGAAAGCTTTGGTTTACGGCGGCCCGGGACAAAAGACTTGGACGGACGTCCCCGATCCCGGAATCCGCAATCCGGCCGACGCCATCGTCAAGGTCGACACCACCACCATCTGCGGTACGGATCTGCACATCCTCAAAGGCGATGTTCCGGCGGTGGCCGAAGGGAGGATCCTTGGCCACGAAGGCGTGGGCACCATCACCGAGGTGGGTTCGTCGGTGACCAGCCTGAAACCGGGCGACCGCGTCATCATCTCCTGCATCAAGTCCTGCGGCCACTGCGCCAACTGCAAGGTGGGACTTTACTCCCACTGCATGGGGTCCGAGGGGGCCCCCGGCATCGGCTGGGTCTTCGACCACCTGATCGACGGCACCCAGGCCGAATACGTACGGGTCCCCTACGCTGAAAACTCCCTGCACCTGCTGCCTGCAGGGGTAAGCGACGAGCAGGCGGTGATGCTCTCTGACATTCTGCCCACAGGCTTCGAAATCGGTGTGCAATACGGCCGGGTCAAGCCGGGCGACACCGTGGCCGTGGTCGGTGCGGGTCCGGTGGGGCTGGCCGCAATCGCCACCGCCGGACTCTACGGAGCGGCAACCATCATCGCAGTGGACCTGGACAGCAACCGCCTGGAGAAGTCCCGCGAATTCGGCGCCACCCATGTTGTCCGCTCGGACGAGGCAAACTGGAAGGACCAGGTTTTGGCACTCACCGACGGCCAGGGTGTGGACGTGGCCATCGAAGCCGTGGGCATTCCTGCCACCTTCACCATGTGCACGGACATTGTCCGCCCGGGCGGGAACGTGGCCAACGTCGGAGTGCACGGCAAATCCGTCGAACTGCATGTGGAAAGCCTCTGGATCCAGAACATCAACATCAGCATGGGACTGGTGAACGCCAACACCACTCCGATGCTGCTGAAACTCGTGGCCCAAAACAAGCTGCCGGCGGAAAAGTTCGCGACGCACCGGTTCCGCTTCGAGCAGTTCATGGAGGCCTACGACACGTTCGCACGGGCGGCGGAAACCAACGCACTGAAAGTGGTGATCACGGCATGAAGGGCTTTGTGGTCTACGACTCCGCCTACGGCAACACCAAGGCGGCAGCAATATCATCGCCGCCCCCGCACCGTTCTACGTCCGAGGCACGGAGAGACCGCTCAGCACCGCGGATCAGTCCAGGGCCCCCAAGGTAGGCGCGTGAGCACGCCAGCATCGGGGGCGGACGCGCCAGCAGGTTCCGGACTCACCGCCGCGGACGTTCGGGAGCGCGTTCTGGCAGGCCTTGCCAACGGGGCACCGGAGGAATCCAGCCGAAGCCTCTGGCAGATCTTCCGGTCCAACGTGCTGACGCTGTTCAACGGCATCGTGGGCGGTTGCTTCCTCCTGCTCCTCCTGCTGGGCCAATGGAAGGACGCGCTCTTCGGTTTTGCCGCACTCAGCAATGCCGTGATCGGAGTGGTCCAGGAATACCGCGCCAAGAGGCTGCTGGACCAGCTGGCGGTGCTGGACGCCCCACGGGCCCGGGTGCTCCGTGACGGACACGTTGCGGACATTGCGGTTGCGGAGGTGGTAATGGACGATGTGCTGGTTCTGCAGGCCGGTGACCAGGTGGTGGCAGATGCCGTCATTATCGATGGGGACGGCCTGGAGGTTGACGAATCCCTCCTCACCGGCGAGTCCGAGCCCGTTGCCAAGTCCGGCGGTTCCACCGCCTTGTCCGGTTCCTCCGTAACGGCCGGGCAGGGACAGGCACGCGTGGTGGCTGTGGGCGCCGGATCGTATGCCAGCCGGCTCACCGCAGAGGCCAAACGCTTTTCACTGGTGAACTCGGAGATCCGGAACGGAATTGGCCGCGTGCTCCGCTGGATCAGCTGGGCGTTCCTTCCCGTTGTGGCGGTCATCGCCAACGGCCAGATGCAGGCGGAGGGCGGCTGGGACGCCGCCCTCCGCACCGGAGCCTGGGAGGGAGCGCTCGTCCGCGCGGTGGGTGCAGCGATCGCCATGATCCCGCTGGGACTTGTGCTCATGACCAGCGTGGCATTCGCCGTGGGTGGTGCCCGGCTGGCCCGCCTCAAGGTGCTGGTGCAGGAACTCGCCGCTGTGGAAGGCCTGGCCCGCGTGGATGTCTTCTGCATCGATAAGACCGGAACGTTGACAGAGGGCCGGGTGGTCTTCGATAAGGTGCACGCAGCGGGCACTCACGGCCATGGACAGGAGCTTCCCCGCGGCTGGCGGGACGCCCTGGGCTGGTTCGGGGCGGACCCCCACGCCAACGCCACGGCCCGCTGCCTGGCACCTGCCTTTGCGTTCGACGGCGGCACGCCACCGGCCGCCGTCGTTCCTTTCAGCTCCGAACGGAAGTGGAGCGCCGCACGCTTTGCGCCGCCGCATGCTGCCGCGGGTACCTGGGTTCTTGGCGCCCCCGAGATGGTGCTCGCCGGCCCTGGCGCAACGGGGAACGGAGCCACAGAGGAACTCCTCAGCCGGTCCCGGCGCCTTGCGACCCGGGGGCTGCGCACCCTGGTGCTGGCACACACGGCGGAGCCGATTCCAGACTCGGAAACGGACGCTCCGCAACTGCCGCCCGGACTGGCGGCCGCCACCCTCCTGACGTTCCGGGAAAAAGTACGCCCGGACGCAGCAAAAACCCTGTCCTACTTCCGGGAGCAGGGCGTTGACATCAAGATCCTCTCAGGCGACGACCACAGAACAGTGACGGCAGTGGCACGTGAGGTGGGGCTCGACGCCGGCGACGGCTACGACACCCGGAACCTCCCATCAGGGCAGCACGAACTCGAGGAGACGCTGGGCACCTTTTCCGTGTTTGGCCGCGTCACCCCCGCCCAGAAGAAGGAAATGGTTCTGGCGTTGCAGCGAATGGGGCACACCGTCGCCATGACGGGCGATGGTGTCAACGACGCCCTGGCGCTGAAGGAAGCGGACATCGGCATCGCCATGGATACGGCGGCGCCCGCCACCAAGGCGGTGGCCCGCTTGGTGCTGTTGGACGGGCGGTTCGACAGGCTGCCTGCCGTGCTTGCGGAAGGCCGCCAGGTCATCGCCAACATTGAGCGGGTCTCGGTGCTGTTCCTCAGCAAAACAACCTACGCAGTCTGCCTCTCGGTGGTGTTCGGGGCGCTGATGTGGACTTATCCGTTCCTGCCCCGGCAGCTCTCCGCCACCGACGGCCTCACCATCGGCATCCCCGCGTTTTTCCTGGCCCTCATGAGCAACCCCCGCCGCTACCGGCCGGGATTCCTGCGGCGGTCACTGGCCATGGCAGTCCCCGCCGGGGTGATAGTGACGACGGCGGTGCTCGCCGTCCAGGCGTACTCCCGCGTGGCGGGGGGCTACAGCGAGAGCGCCAGCCGCACGGCCGCCGTGCTGACCCTGTCCCTGGTGGCTTTGAGCATCCTGGCCGCGGTCAGCCGGCCCCTCACGGGTCTCCGGCTGGCCATCATCGGCGGCATGGGCGCGGGCGTGGTCCTGCTGATGACCGTCCCCTTCCTCACGGATTTCTTGATGCTCCAGTGGCCTCCGCCCGGACTCGCCACTGCGTCCCTGGTGGCGGCCGCCGCAGCCATCCTGGCCGTCCTGGTCCTGAGCTGGCTGCATGCGCGGCGCTACCCGCCTGACGCGTCCCGTGGCCCGGGCCGCCAGGTTCAGGCCGGGCTGTCAGGTCCAGTCGGCCGAAAGGTCCTGCGGCGGCCACCAGCGTGAGCGAAGCGGCACGGCGAACCGGCGTCCCGAGACCTCCACCGGACTGATCTGCACCAGATGTTCCTTGAGGCCGGCCTGCCAGGGTTCGCGGTCCGGACCGGCCTCATGCAGGCTCCCGGGGCTGCCTTCGAACGGCCCCGGCTGCCCCTTCACCACCACACTCCAGACCTCGGTGGAGTAGGCATTCAGCCCATCGGCTTCGAAGGCAACGGCCGCGCCGGCAAGCAGGGCGCGAAGCTTCGTGCCGGGAGCCGTGCGGAAGACGATCGTTTCACCCACCACCATGAAGTTGACGGGAAAGATCTCGGGGGCGGCGCCGTTGATCACGGCCAGCCGCCCGATGTAAGAGGCCTGCAGATACTTCCAGCAGTCCTCGGCGGAAAGGATTTCCGTTGGAGACTCTGAGGGGGAACTGCTCATGCACCTGATCCTAGCCCTATACCGGGGCTCCCGGGTCGGGCGTCCCGGGCGGGAAACGGCACTCATGACCCGGCAGGGGACCAAAGCCTCTGGGTCGGTCCGGCGCGAGGCGGGAGGCTTAAGTGGTCGGGCCCAATCCGCACCCCGACGGTCATTATTGCAAGGAGGCAGGCAATGGCTGATTTGATGAAATGGTTTGACACCCGGCGTTCCCCCGTCGAGATGATTGAAAGGCTTTTCGAAGGGGACACGGCGGCCTCAGGGATCCGGGTCGAGGAGGCAGTTGAAGGCAATACCCTGGTGGTCCGGGCCGAACTGCCTGGCATTGATCCGGAGAAGGACGTCAGCGTCACTATCGTGGACGGTGCCCTGGAGATCAAAGCCGAGCGCCGCGAACAGTCGGAGCAGAAGGGAAAGGACAGCTACCGGTCGGAGTTCCGGTACGGATCGTTCGTCCGGAGGGTGGCATTGCCGGACGGCGTCAAACAGGACGACATCACTGCCTCCTACAAGGACGGGGTGCTGGAGGTCCGGAGCCCTGTCCCGGAGAAGGGCCAGCAACCGCCTGCCCGGAAGATCGAGATTACCCGCGGCTGATGCAAGCTTCGGGGCGAACCGGCGCTCAACCGAAGAGGACCGCTGCCTCCCGGTAGCGGTCCTCCGGCACGGTCTTGAGCCGGCCCAGTGCAGCCTGGAATCCGACGTTGACCAGGCTGGTCCCGCGCAGGGCCACCATGGTTCCCCATCGGCCGGCCGCGGCAGAGTCAACGGCGGCCATGCCCATCCTGGTTGCCAGCACCCTGTCGAAGGCGGTGGGGGCGCCGCCCCGTTGGATGTGTCCCAGGACAGTGGCTCTGGTTTCGATTCCGGTCAGTTCCTTCAGTTCCTGTTCAAGCAGCAGGCTGATCCCGCCCAGCCGTGGCCTGCCGAAGGTGTCCAGGCCCCGCGGTGAGTACGGCGCCTGCTGCCCTTCCGGGACGAAGGCTTCGGCCACGACCACCAGGGGCGCCCGCCCGCGGTGGTGTGCAGACTCCACCCACCGCGCCACCTGCAGTGTCGGAACCCGGTGCTCCGGAATGAGGATGGCATGGGCGCCTGAAGCCATCCCGGAATGGAGCGCGATCCAGCCGGCGTTCCGGCCCATGACTTCGGCGATCATGCAGCGGTGATGGGATTCGCCTGTGGTCCGGAGCCTGTCGATCGCCTCGGTGGCCGTCTGGACGGCCGTGTCGAATCCGAAGGTGACATCGGTGGCATCAAGGTCGTTGTCGATGGTTTTTGGAATACCCAGCACCTTGATTCCTGCATCTGAGAGTTCTTGTGCCGCGGCCAGGGTGCCCTCTCCCCCGATGGCGAGGAGCGCGTCCACGCCCAAGGATGAAAGGCTTCCGCGCACGGCCTCAATTCCGCCGTCCATCAACGGGTTCGTCCGGGAGGTCCCCAGGATGGTGCCGCCCAGGCGGGAGAGCCCGCGTACGGCGGTCCGGGGCAGCGGGACCAGGTCCCGGTCAAGAACTCCACGCCAGCCGTCCCGGAATCCGGCGAACTCGTAGCCGTAGGCGATGGTTCCCTTCAGGACCGCGCCGCGGATGACGGCATTGATGCCCGGGCAATCTCCCCCGCTGGTCAGGAGGCCCAGGCGTGTCACGGCCCGGACGCCTCGGCGGCGGCGATGACCGGGACGGTCTTGAGGTAGGTATCGGGATTGAGGGAGATGGAATCAATGCCCTGGCGGACCAGGAACTGTGCAAAGTCCGCATGGTTGCTGGGTCCCTGGCCGCAGATGCCGATCTTGAGTCCGGCCGCGTGGGCTTTCCCGATGACCTGGGCGATCATCGTGGTGACAGCCTCGTCGCGTTCGTCGAACAGGCCGGCCAGCACCTCGGAGTCGCGGTCAACGCCCAGGACCAGTTGGGTGAGGTCGTTGGAGCCGATGGAGAAGCCGTCAAAACGCCGGGCGAATTCCGTGGCGAGGATGACGTTCGAGGGAATCTCGCACATCATGTACAGCTGGAGCCCCTCAGCTCCGCGGACCAGCCCGTTCTGGGCCATCACGCTGATCACCAGGTCTGCCTCCCGGGGCGTCCGGCAGAAGGGAACCATCACGATCACGTTGTCGAAGCCACGCACTTCACGCACCCGCTTCAGGGCCCGGCACTCCAGCGCGAATCCTTCCCGGTACCGGCCGTCGTAGTAGCGGGAGGCACCACGGAAGCCCAGCATGGGGTTCTCTTCGGGAGTTTCGAACGGGCCGCCCCCGATCAGGTGGGCGTATTCGTTGCTTTTGAAGTCGCTGAGCCTGACGATCACGGGGTTCGGGTGGTAGGGCGCGGCAATCTTGGCGATGCCGGTGGCGAGCACGTCCACGAAGTATTCCTGGAGGTCTGCATAGCCGTGGGTGAGTTCCCGGATGTGCCCGGCCTCGCCGGGATCGGTCACGCGTTCGGGGTGCACCAGTGCCATCGGATGGATCCGGATGAGGTTGCTGATAATGAATTCCATCCTGGCCAGGCCCACGCCGGCCGCCGGCAGGCGCCACCAATGGAAGGCCGCCGACGGGCTCGCGATGTTGACCATCACGGCGGTTCGCGTCGCGGGCAGCGCCCCGAGGTCAACCTCTTCGACGTCAAACGCCAGGGTTCCAGCGTAGACTTCCCCGTCCTCGCCCCCCGCGCAGGAAAGCGTCAGGGGTTCACCGTGGCCCAGAACGGTGGTGGCGTTGCCGGTGCCGACGACGGCGGGCACGCCCAGTTCCCGGCTGACGATTGCGGCGTGGCTGGTGGGTCCCCCGTGGTCGGTCACGATGCCGGCGGCGCGCTGCATGATGGGGACCCAGTCGGGATCGGTCATCCTCGTGACGAGGATCGCCCCGTCCTGGAAGTCGTCGATGTCCCTGGCGTCCCTGACGACGCAGGCCACACCGTGGGCGATCGATTCGCCAACGGCGGCCCCGCTGGCGAGCAGCGGGCCGGCTTCGCGCAGGTGGTAGACGCTGAAGACGGATCCGCTGCGCCGCGCCTGGACCGTCTCCGGCCGGGCCTGCACCATAAAGAGGGCCCCGGTGGACCCGTCCTTGGCCCACTCCATGTCCATTGGCCGCTGGTAGTGTTCCTCTACCGCCGCCGCCCAGCGGGCCAGCGTCACGATTTCCGCATCGGTGAGCACAAAGGAACGGCGTTCCTGGTCTGACGTGTCCACGGTCCGCGTGCGGGCGTGGCCGCCACGGCTGTAGATCATCTTCCGCTCCTTGGCGCCCAGGGTCTTTTCGATGATGGGCACCAGTGCGGGGTTGGCCAGGAACGGCTTGAACACCTGGTATTTGTCCGGGTTGATGCTGCCCTGGACCACGGTTTCGCCCAGGCCCCAGGCGGCGCTGATCAGGACGCTCCGGGGGAAGCCGGACTCTGTGTCGATGGAGAACATCACTCCGGAGGCACCCAGATCGGACCGCACCATGGCCTGTACACCGATCGACAGGGCCACCTGGAGGTGGTCGAAGGCCTTGATTTCGCGGTAGCTGATGGCGCGGTCGGTAAAAAGGGAGGCGTAGCACCGCCGGCAGGCGTCCATGAGCTCGCGTTCGCCGGCAATGTTCAGGAAGGTTTCCTGCTGGCCGGCAAAGCTCGCGTCCGGGAGGTCCTCGGCGGTGGCGCTGCTGCGCACGGCCACCGAGGCCCTGGCGTGTCCTGTGCGCCTGGACAGCTCGCGGTAGTGCTCCTTGATGACGGCGGCGATACCCTCCGGGAACTGTCCCTCCAGGATGAGTTCCCGGATGGCTTCCCCGGTCTGGCGCAGTGACGCCCGGCCGCCCCGGTATTCGCTGATCAGGGCACGAATGCCCGGCTCAATGCCGTTGGCTTCAATGAAGGCCCGGTAGGCGGCGGCGGTGGTGGCAAAGCCCTCCGGGACGCGGACGCCCGCATTGCGCAGGGAACGGGTCAGCTCCCCGAGCGAGGCGTTCTTGCCGCCCACGTCCGGGACATCGTCCATCCCCACGTCCTCGAACCACACCACGTGCCCGCCGGTAACCGCTGTCCGTGATTTCATGGCTCGATCCTTCCGGGCAGGCCCCTCCAGCAGCAGAGGCTTTGGTCCTTTCAGACGGCTGGCATGGCGGCCCTGGACGGGCGCGAGCCGTGGGTGCACCAGCTTCTTGTAGGCCCAATCCGCGGCCAGCACGGCGGGGACAGCCAGGGCCGCGACGGCAAATCCCCACGCCGGTGGCGGCAGCTGTCCCAGCACGGCAGAGACCGGGGAGACAAAAAGGAATATTGCCAGGGCGCCGAGCTCTGCCAGGACGGCCCAAAACAGCAGCCGGTTGCTGAACCAGCCCAGCTGCCACGGTGTCCTCGAGGCGCTGCGGCAGGCGAAGGCGTTGGCCGCCTGCCCCAGGACCACCGCGGTGAACGCGGCTCCGGAGGCCCCCATCAGCAGACCGGCATTGTGCGGCTCTCCACGCGACCAGCCGCCGTCGAACAACACCACGGAAAATGCCGTCATGGATACGAGGGCTTCCACGGGACCCAGGATGAGGAACGCCCGGAACATCAGCGCACGGTCCATCAGGTGCCGCCGTTCCGGCGGCCGCCGCAGTACTCCCTTGCTGGGTGTTTCACCGCCCAGGGCGAGGGCCGGAAGCAGGTCGGTGCCAATGTCCAGCGCCAGGATCTGAAGCACGCCGAGGGCGAGGGGAAACTGGCCGCCGGACAGTGCCCAGATGACGAAGGGCGTCAGCTCGGCAACGTTGTCGGTCAGGTGGTAGGTCAGGAACCGGCGGATATTCGAATAGGTGGCCCGGCCCTGTTCGATGGCGCCGACTATCGTGGCGAAGTGGTCGTCCAGGAGGACCAGGTCGGCTGCTTCGCGGGCCACGTCGGTTCCGCTGAGCCCCATGGCCACCCCGATGTCAGCTTCCTGCAGTGCGGGCCCGTCATTAACGCCGTCGCCCGTCATGGCCACAATGTGGCCGCGGCCCTGGAGGGCCCTGGCCACACGCAGTTTCTGTTCCGGGGATACCCTGCTCACCACCACACCGTCCCGGTCGAGCAGTGCGCCAAGGATTTGTTCATCGTCCGGAAGCTCTGCCCCTTCCAGGACCATTTCGGGGGAACCCATCAGCCCAATTTCCCGCGCAATTGCTGCAGCCGTTCCCGGATGGTCCCCGGTGATCATGCCGATCCTGATCCCCGCGGCGCGGGCGGTCCGGATCACCTCGCCGACGTCCGGCCGGGGCGGGTCATGAAGCGCAATGAGCCCCAGCAAGGTGAGCGCCGACTCGACGTCCGCCGGCGCGCGCTCCTGCCAGTCCTGCACGGGACCGGGCAGCTCCCGGGCGGCGACGGCCATGACCCGCAGTCCCCGTGAGGCCATGGCGGCCACTTCGGCTGCCACATCATCGAGGGGTCCGCCGCAGAGCGGCAGGACGGATTCGGGGGCTCCCTTGACTAAAAGAGTGGAGCCCACCATCACCGATTCGCGGCGCCGCCTGGGATCGAAAGCGAACCTTCGCCCAGGCTCGGCGTCCGCCACGTCCGTGCCCGCGAGGCGGCGGGCCAGGACATCAATTGCCGCCTCCATCGGGTCTCCCTCAGCCTTCCACTCATCGCCGTGGAGCACAGCCCTGCCCTGGGACGCTGCCCGGGCCGCGAGCGCCACCCTGGTGGCCGCGGGCACCCCGGTTCCGTCGACGACGGCCCCTGGCTGGTACCCCTCGCCCGTGATCCTGACGCGGCCCTCGGGTGAGTAGACTTCGACGGCGTTCATCCGGTTTTGGGTCAGGGTCCCGGTCTTGTCCGTGCAAATGAAAGTGGTGGACCCCAAGGTTTCCACGGCTTCCAGGTTCCGGACCAGGGCGTTCCGTCCCGCCATCCGCTGCGCCCCCATGGCAAGCGACAGTGTGACAGTGGGCAGGAGGCCCTCCGGGATGAGGGCCACTGCGACGCCGATCGCGAACAGGAAGGCGTCCCGCCAGGAAATGCCCACCAGGAGGGACACGAGGAAGAAGACCCCCGCGACGGCCAGGGCCACCGCGGCGATGAGCCGGACGATCCGGCGAAGCTCCCGCGCCAACGGAGTGGGCGGCGATACGGTGCCGCTGGTCAGTGCGGCAATCCCGGCCAGCCTGGTGTTTCCCCCCGTACTGGACACCACGGCGTCTGCCTCGCCGTTGATGAGGAACGTCCCGCCCCAGGCGCTGTCCCCTGCCGCCTTGGCCACCGGTTCACTTTCGCCGGTCAGCATGGACTCGTCCACGGCACAGCCGGAGGCAATGGCAAGAACGACGTCGGCGGGCACGCGGTCGCCCGCTGCCAGCACTACCGCGTCCCCGGGTACCAGTTCACCGGTGTGCACCCGCTGCAGGCGTCCGTCGCGGCGGACGGAGACGTCCGCGGGCAGGAGGGCTCGAAGCTTCGCTGCCGCGTGCTGGGCACGCTCCTGTTGGATGTGGGCGAAAACAGCGTTGACCACCACCACCACGATGATGGCGACACCCAGTTCCGGCATCCCGGCCACAAACGCCAACGCGGCGGCGCACCAGAGCATCAGGGCAAAGAAGTGGGTTAGCTCGGCCAGCAGCTTGCGCCACTGCGGCACCGGCTTCGGTGCCGGAAGGACGTTTGGCCCGGCCTCCCTGAGCAGTACCGCCACGCGTGCGGAACTCAAGCCTGTCGTGTCCAGCCCGAATCGGGGCGGACCGTCGCGCTGCGCCACAGTGACTCCACAATCGCCGGTGCCTGGGTCGTTGACAGGCTCCTCCCGGTGGGCTGCGGCGTCTAGGGCCTAAGGTCACGCCGGTTAACGTGTGTTGCTTGCTGGGTCCGGTGACCTTCGACCCTGTTGGTGCCCAACCTCCGGGCACATGCTGTGAGGAAGCACGCGCAGGCAAGGAGACAGTCATGACCAGGGCCGCCGAAGAGAAGATCATTGTTGGCGTGGACGGTTCCGACGCATCAGTCGAGGCCCTCCGGCTGGGGAACCGCCTGGCGGAGGGCCTCGGGGTCCGTCTGGAGGCCTGGGGGTGCTGGGAGTACCCGGCCGGCTACGAAGGCTACCTGGCGATGGGAGCTGAAGGTTTCGCCCGCGACGCCGAAGAGAACCTCGAGCGTGCGCTGACGGAAGCTTTCGGGCCGGAACGTCCCCGCCATGTCGCTGCCCGGCTGGTCCACGGCTCGCCACGGACCTCTCTGGTTGAGGGCAGCCGCCGCGCCGTCATGCTGGTGGTGGGAAGCCGCGGACATGGCGGTTTCGCCGGACTGCTGCTCGGATCAGTCAGTGCCGCCTGCGTGCACCACGCCCACTGCCCCGTCCTGGTGGTCCATGCGCCCGGTTCCCGCGGTGCGCGCGGGGAATCCTGAGCCGTCCGGGCAACGTCAGCCCGACCCAAGCGCGAATTTCCGTGTTTCGCCGGCGCTCAGGAGCACCCGGGAAGAGCCCACCTGCAGGCTTACCGGGGCAGCGTCGCCAGGGGCGGCCGCCACTGTCAGCATGCCGTGTTCGAGCCTGACGGCCAGCAGCTGGTCCCGGTAGCGGACCTGGAATGCCACCGTCCTGATCCCGCGGGGCATCTTCGGAGCGAAGAGGAGCGCGTCCCGGGTAAGGCGGAGGCCGGCAAAGCTCCGTTGCACCACGTCGATGGTGCCTGCCATGGCGCCGAGGTGGATTCCGGTCCTGGTGGTCCCGCCCTGGGTGTCGTCCAGGTCGGCACTGAGGGCCTCGCGGAAGGTGCTCCAGGCCCGCTCCGGATCCCTGGCCGCCAGGACTGATGCGTGGGCCACCCGGCTGAGCGTGGAGCCATGCGCTGTGCGGGCCAGGTAGTAGTCCACCGTTTCCTGGAGCTGCCGGCCGGACACGTCATAGCCGAGTCCCGCCAGGAAACCCACCAGTTCCGTCTCGCCCAGGACGTAGAGGAGCATGAGGACGTCCGCTTGCTTGGCGAGCCGGTACCGGTTGGTGCTGTCTCCCTCGGCCTCGAGGATCAGGTCCAGGCGTTCGATGTTGGTGTAAGTGTTCCGGTAATGCTCCCAGTCCAGCTCGCGCAGCCCGCCGTAACCGGCGAACTGGCTGATGATGCCCGCATGGAAAGGTACGTACATGCGCCTGCTGACGCGCCGCCACGCGGCGAATTCCGACGGATCGACGGCCAGGCGTGCCTGAAGCTCCTCGAGGTCGTGGCCGTGGAGGAGTGTGGGGATCGCGCAGGCCTGGGCACAGACCCACGCTGCCATCACATTCGTATACGCGTTGTCGTCCAGCCCTGGTTCCGGGGCGTCCGGGTAGCCGGTGTGGTATTCATCCGGCCCCATGATTCCCCGCAGATGGAACCGGTCCGTGTCCCCGTCATACTCGGCCATCGAAGCTACGAGCCGTGCCACCTCCAGGATCAGTTCGGCGCCGCGGTGCAGGAGCCATTCCCTGTCCTGCGTGGCGAGGAAATACTGCCAGGCGTTGTACGCGACAGCCAGGCCTGCGTGCCGCTGAAGGTGCGAATAGTCCTGTACCCACCGGCCCGAGCGCCGGTTAAAGAGCCAGCGGGGCGTCTCCTCGCGTCCGTCGCTCCCGCTCTGCCACGGAAAGAGTGCTCCCCGGAATCCTGCAGCGGCCGCTGCTTCGCGGGCGGCCGGGAGCCTGCGCCACCGGTAGTTGATCAGCGAGCGCGCCACTGCAGGCATCCTGGACGTGAGGAGCGGCAGGACAAAGAGTTCGTCCCAGAAGATGTGGCCGCGGTAGCCCTCCCCGTGCAGTCCGCGTGCCGGGACCCCGGCGTCGAGTTCGGCGGTGTGCGGGCTGAGCGTCTGCAGCAGGTGGAACACATGGAGGTTCAGGATGAGTTGAACCTGCGGACTGCCGTCCACTTCAACGGCGAACCGTCCCAGCAGCCTGCCCCATGCTTTCTCATGCTCAGCGAGGAGGGCATCAAAGCCTGGAGTGGCAGTCCTGAGCGCGGACAGGGCAGCCACGGCGGGCGAGGAAACAGCCCGGTCACGGGAGGTGGCCACCGCCGCGGTCTTGGTGACGGCCACGGGCACGGTGTCGGAAAGCTCAAGGTTCCAGGACCGGTAAGAGACGGCGTCTTCCTCTCCTGGCTCGCCAGGGCCATCCTGCCCGGAGACGTGAGTACGCACTGCCGTGGCGATCCTGATGTGGCTCTGGCTTGTTTCGACTTCGATGACGGGAGTCCCGCCGTCGGGGCCTGCACCTCCCAACCGGACCAGGTGATGATGGGCCAGCAGGGCGTCTTCCGGCTGGTTCTCGTTGGTGACGCCTGTGTCCACTCCGCTGCGGATCTCGGCAGGCCCCGTCCATCCGAGGGCCGCGATATCCGTGCTGAGTGCCAGCAGGTGGGGTTGCCACATGGACGCGAACCGGCGCTGGCGCACCGCCAGCCGCCGCCCGTCAGGCGCTTCCAGGACTGCCTCCCGCTCAAGCGTCGCCCGGTGCATGTCCAGGACGCGCCGTTCCCGGACAATCCTGAGTCCGCCCCGGGACCACCATTCCGCTCCATCGAGGCGGATGTCCAGCACCAGGGGGTTCGGCGCGTTGACCATGTGCTCGTCTTCAACGTCCTGGCCCTGCACTCTGCTGACCAGCCGGTTGTAGACCCCGGCCAGGTACGTACCGGGATAGTGGATGTGGTTGATCCGGCTCTCCGGGGCGGCGCCGCGGACGGCCAGGTACCCGTTGCCGAGGGTGGTCAGGGCCTCCCGGTGTCCCTCGTGGGCGGGATCGTAGCCCTCGTAGATGAGGCGCCACGGGTCGGTGAGGACGCGGCCCAGGTCCAGTTGGTCCGCATCGGTGAGAACGACGTCGGCGCCCGCCGCTTCAAGCCCGGCCCGCCTGTCCGCCCGGTCAATGCCCACTACAAGGCCGAAGCCGCCGCGCCGGGCCGCCTCCACACCGGCGGTGGCGTCTTCAATCACCACCGCCCGGGCGGGGGGAACCCCCAGTCGGTGCACCGTTTCCAGGAGCACCGCGGGGTCCGGCTTGCCGGGCAGTCCCAGCTCGCCGGCCGTGACTCCCTCCATCACCAGGTCGAACGTTCCCGAGAGCCCCGCGGCTGCGAGAACGGCAGCCGCGTTGCGGCTCGAGGTTGCCACGGCCACCGGGATCCGGGACGCACGCAGCCTGTCGATCAGTTCGAGGGTACCCGGAAAGGTCCGGACCCCATCGTGTGCCAGCCGATCCCTGAACAGCCGGTCCTTGCGCCTCGCCAGACCCTGCACAGTCCAGTCCCCGGCGGTGTCTGTCCCGGTGCCCTCGGGTACGGTGACGCCCCTGGACGCGAGGAAGGACCTCACACCGTCGTCACGCGGCCTCCCGTCCACGTAGGTGAGGTAATCGTCGGTGGTGAAAGAACCCCGGACGGCGGTGGCCGGAATTCGCGGGTCTGCCAAGACGTCGTCGAATAGTTCCTTCCAGGCGGCCTCATGCACCAATGCTGTATCCGTCACCACGCCGTCGAGGTCGAAAATGACGGCATCGAAGGGTGAGAGGGCGGCGTTGGCGGTTGGCGAGTCAGCCATGGTGATGCCGAAGATTCACTTTAGGGGACCTTCCCGAAGGTGGGGTGGGCGTTGCGTCCCTGGCTCCGCCTCTCCGTGGTGAGCACACAGGCCGCCCTCACCCAGTGCCAACTTAAGCACCCGGGACCCGGCTGGGTCAGAGGCTTTGGTCCCTGGCCGCTGCCAAGGCGCCGTGCCAAGGGTGAGGGACTCTTGTCCCGGGTCCTTTACTTCCTGCCGCCGCCGAGTCGACAATGGCTGTTACGACAGCCACCGCTGGCCCGGCAGCGCACTGCCCGTCCGCCTGCCGCCCCACGCGGCCGCCCTACCCAGGAGCGCTGACATGAACGAGCAGCCAGCCACATCCAACCTCCCCGGAGCCGTTTCCGGCAGGGCCGCCAGGTTGGCGTCCATCCCGTCGTTCCAACGGGTCAACAGCTACCTCCGGGACGCCGGCACACGCCGTAAAAGTCGGTCCGGCGGCAGTGATTTCACGTTTGGCAATCCCCACCAGATGCCGGCGGACCGCTATGTCCAGACGCTGCGGGATGCCCTCACCCCGCAGAATGATCAGTGGTTCGCCTACCAGACCAACGGGGACGCCGCCCGCGAGGCTGCAGCCCAATCCCTGCAGCTGCTGCTCGATGTGCCGTTCCGTCCGGAGGACATCTACCTCACCACCGGAGGCTTTGCGGCCATCGCCCTGGCACTGAAGACCGTGGGCGATCCCGGCGACGAGATCATCTATAGCCTGCCGCCCTGGTTCCTCTACGAACCGCTGATCCTCGAAGCCGGGCTTGTGCCGGTGAAGGTAAGGGTCCAGAAGGAAACATTCGACCTGGACCTGGACGCGATCGCTGCGGCCATGACGGAGCGAACCAGGGCGGTGATCGTGAATTCGCCCAACAATCCCACGGGGCGGGTCTATCCACCCGACCTGCTGCGTCGACTGGCGGAATTGGTGGAGACGGCCTCGTCGAAGCTTGGCCGGAGGATTTACCTCATCTCGGACGAGGCGTACAACCGGATCGTGTTCGATGGACTTCGGTTCCACAGCCCCGTGGAGTTCTATCCGCACACGCTGCTGGCGTATTCGTACGGCAAGACCCATCTCTCCCCGGGCCAGCGAGTGGGTTATCTGGCCCTCCCGCCCACCATGCCGGACCGGGACATGATGGAGCCTGCCATCACGGGGCTGCAGGTGGCCATGGGCTGGGTGTATCCGAACGCACTGCTGCAGTACGCGCTTCCCGAGCTGGAGAAATTCTCCATCGACGTCGGCCAGCTGCAGCGGCGGCGGGACCGACTGACCGATGAGCTCGGCAGCATGGGGTACCGGGTCCGGCGTCCGGAAGGGTCCTTCTACATGTATGTTCCGTCCCCGGTTCCTGACGATGTGGCGTTCACCGAGTCACTGGCCCGGCGGGATGTCTACGTGCTTCCGGGCGTGCTCTTCGAGACGCCGGGTTTCTTCCGGATCTCCCTGACCGCCAACGAGGACATGATCGAACGCAGCCTCCCGGCGTTCGAAGCAGCGATCGAGGAAAGCCGGCACGGACTGGCCACGTAGGCACGCCGGGCGGAGACGTACGACCGCGGTGATGGGGATTGTCCGGATCATCGTGTGGGTTTGCGTACCAGTCCCCCGACGAGTCCCGCCAGTGCGGCGGGCAGGGCGATCATGCCGGCAACCAGCGGGGTCAGCGACGGGACAGTCATGATCATCGTCGCCAGGCCTACCAGCACTGCCGGCGAGGCGACGCAGACCGTTACCCACAGCGGGTTGCCGCGCACCTGGGACCAGATGGCAGCCGCCAGCGACAGGGCAGAGCCTGCGAGCATGATCAGCCTGGCGATACGCAACCGCTCGATGAACTCCGGGTCCCCGGCACGGGTAAAGAACGCTGTCCGCTCCAGGGCGATGCCCGTCACCACAATGGCGACCATGACCAAGGCCGCCCACGGCAGGGATCGTTCCCGCCACCAGGGCCGCACCAGATAGCGTTCTCCGCCGTTCTGCGAACTCGTCACAAGGTGAGCCTAGCGGCGCCCCGGCACCCTGTCTCGAGTGACCTTCTGTTGAGGCGCCCCACCCGGGCGGCCATGCAGCAAACGATCAGCGAAAGTTCATTCCACTGTCATCTTCGGCTGCTAGTGTCCGGCCATGGATGAACTGTTGCTGGAGCCGGGTTCTGTTGCTGCACGTGATTTGTCGGGCCGGGCCGGGTTCGACCTCAACTTCCTTGGGCTGTCCGTTGCTGTGCCTGCTTTGGCCGGTGTGGAGACGGTCCAGTTGCCCTATACGCACTTTTCGGTCCTGATGCGGCTGGACAAGCGGCTGGCCGCCGTGACCGCCCTCGGAATCAACGGCGAGAAGCTGATGGACCTGGACCGGGCCGGCATCCAGTGGAAGCTGGATCCCAGGCTGGCGGAGGACCAGCAGACCGGTGAGCGGCTCTACTCCCGCAATGACATCGACCGCGGTCACCTGGTGCGGCGTGCCTCGGCCGTCTGGGGCGACACCCGGGCGGAGGCGGCACAGGCCAACGAGGACACGTTCCACTACACAAACGCGGCACCTCAGGCGGCGAAGTTCAACCAGGGCCTGGATCTGTGGCTTGGCCTGGAGTCGTACCTGCTGGAGCATGCCGCAGATTACGCCCGCCGGCTGGTGGTCTTCACCGGGCCTGTCTTCGGGGAGACCGATCCGGTCTACCGGGGCGTGGACATCCCGCTGCTGTTCTTCAAAGTCGCCGTGTTCCTCCAGGATGGTGAGCTCGCAGCAACCGGCTACGTGGTGGACCAGACACCCCAGTTGGCCGAACTGCCTGACGTGCCCCGGCCTGGCGTGGCCGATGAGGCTCCCCCGCTGGGCCCGTTCCGTACCTTCCAGGTACCCATCCGGGACATCGGGGCTTTGACCGGGCTGGACCTGGATCAGCTCGTCGCCGTGGACCGGATGCCCATCGCTGCAGAGCTGCCCACGGCCCGGGTGACCTCCACCTGGCGGCGGCTCCTCTCGCCCGAGGACCTGGACCTGGACTTCGACCTGAACGGCGACTAGGAACCTTCCAGTGCGTCCACCAGTTCGGGGAGGTCTTTCACTCCGGCCAGGATGCGAAGGTGCGGGTGCCGCGCCAGTTCGTCAGAGCCCAGCTTTCCGGTGAGGACACCCACCCCGGCGACGCCCGCGTTGGCGGCCGCCTGGAGGTCATTGACCGTATCCCCCGCGGCAATGACGGCGGCAACATTCAGGACCCCGGTGCGCTCCATGGCGCGGTGGATCATGTGGGGGGCCGGCCGCCCGCGCCGCACTTCGTCGGACGTGACCACCGCGTCCAGCAGTTCGCCGTCGCCCACGCGCCAGCCCAGGGTGGCGAGGAGGGGGTCAGCCACGTCCCGCGAGAAGCCAGTAGTCAGTGCCACCTTGATGCCCATGGCCTTCAACGTCCGCAGCGCCTCCTCCACACCATCGAGGGGAACGGGTGCATTGGCGGCGTACAGGGCCGCAAGGATCTCCTGGAACCGGACAAACGTCCGCGCCACGAGTCCGGGCTCTGCGGGAATGCCGCCACGTTCCAGGAGCGCGGCGATGGCCTCTTGCTTGTCCGCCCCCATCCAGGCCTGGAGGCTCGTGGGCGTCACGTCCGCGCCTGCCTCGCGGACGGATTCCTCGAGGGCACGGTAGACATCCCCGTGTTCGTCAATGGTGGTGCCGGCCATGTCGAGGGCTACAAGTTCAATCATTGCGGTGCTGTTCCTTAGGCTGTTGGCACACGGACCAGGTTGGCGCGGTGCTCGCTGGTGTTTTCGATGGTGAAGTTGGTCAGGCCCGGGATATACCTGTCATCCGAGTACTCAATGGGCTCCCCGGCCGCGGATGATGTCAGGCGCCGTTCACGGAGCAGGGGGGCGCCGGGCTCCACTCCGAGCAATTCCACGTCATGCCCCTCAGCTGCTACGGCGTCGATGGTGTGCCGGCCCCGGCTCAGGTCGACGCCATGGCTTTTGAGGAAGCTGAAGATTGAGCCGCTGTCCGTATCGAAGTCGAACAGCAACCTGCCCACGTGAAGGACAAAGCTGGTCCGCTCCACCATGGCCGGGGCATTTTCGAGAAGGCGCAGGCGGAGGACCTCCACAACGGGCTCGCCGGCTTTGATGCCCAGCTGGGCTGCCACCTCGGGCGACGCCGGGCGGCGGGCGATTTCCCGGGTCTGCTGCCCCGGAGTCTTGCCAATGGATCCCGCCCATTCCGTGAAGGACATGAACGTGGTGAACGGCTGGGACAGCGCGGCCCGCCCGGCTACCGGCTGCTTGCCTTGCCCGCCTACGATGAGCCCCTCCGTACGCAGTGTTGACAGGGCCTGCCGAACGGTTCCGCGGGAGGCCTCAAATTCCCTGCAAAGCTCTGCTTCGCTGGGAATCCGGAAACCCTCGGACCACAAGCCAGACGTGATGCGGGTACGAAGTTCGTCGGTCAGCCGCTGGTGGAGAGGCTGGGGCTGCGATGTAGACATGACTTGATCATACAAGTTGAAATAGTGGATTACCCGCTGTTTTCAGGTTCCCAGATGAACAAAGCCTTAATTCCACAAGGCTCCAGTGAACAGTCCGTTAACTTGTACATACAAGTGCCGTTTGGGCTTGATTGCGGGTGCGCCCGGCGGCCACGATCAATCCTGTGAATACCGAAATCCTTCAAACCCAAAGCGCCAGCGCCCTCCCCTCCTCCGTGGACGTGGTCGTGGTCGGGGCCGGCATCGTCGGGCTGGCCCACGCCGCCCTGGCCGCCGATCGCGGGCTCTCAGTGCTGGTCCTTGATCGTGACCACCGCGCAGTGGGCGCGTCCATCCGGAACTTCGGACACTGCTGCATCACCGCGCAGACCGGCGACTTGTATGAACTGGCCATCACCGGGCGCAAGCACTGGCTGGACTTCTCGGAGCGCGCCGGCTTCTGGGCCACTGAGTCCGGAGCCGTGGTGGTGGCGCGCACCGCAACGGAACTGCGTGTCCTTCAGGAACTGGCCGAACGCCGCGAACCCGGCCAGGTTGTTCTGCTGACTGCTGCGGAAACATCAGCCCGGCTCGGGCGGGCAACTGCACCGGCGGGACCGGGCACAACAGAACGTTCGCCCGTTACGGCACGTCCCGTCGTCGGCGGCGCGTGGCTGCGTGATGACCTCCGCGTCGATCCCAGGACAACGGTGGCGAGCCTCGCCGCCTGGCTGGATTCGTGTCCCGGCACAGCCGTCCGGTGGAACACCCCCGCGTTGGGCTTCGGCACGGGGACCGAACGGACCGCACTGGTCCGTACAAGCCGCGGCGATGTCCAGGCGGACCACGTGTTTGTGTGCGTGGGACACGATGTGGACCTGCTCTTCCCGGACCTCGCCGAGGGACACAAAATCGAGCGCTGTTCGCTCCAGATGGCCGCCGCGGCAGCTCCGGAGCGGTTGGATCTTCAGCCAGCCGTTCTGACCGCCACCTCCATGCTGCGCTACGGCGCTTTTGTGGAGATGCCGTCCGCGCCGGCTCTCCACGCCGAAGTCCAGGCACAGGACCCTGACCTCCTGACCATCGGGGCCAACGTGATGTTCACCCAGCGCCCTGACGGCACCCTGCTTCTCGGCGACTCCCACGCCTACCAAAAGACGGCAGACCCCTTCCTCGCCGAGACCACCACAGCACTCCTTCTGGAGCGGATCCAGGACGTCCTGGGTGTTGACAGCCTGGACATTACGGAACGCTGGCAAGGCATTTACGCCTCGTCCGAAGTGGGTCCGCTGTTGGTTGCCGGTGTCGCTCCCGGCGTCACGGCCGTGTCAGTCACCGCGGGAATCGGCATGACCGTGTCATTTGGACTGGCAGCACGCAACGTCTCCGCCCTCCCATAACACTTCCTCCCGCTCATCAAAGCTTCTCCTCCGTTCACTACACCTCAAGGACTCCCCATGAAAACCCGTCACCTGGCCCTCATTCCGGCTGCCCTGCTGGCCGCCGTCGGACTCGCGTCCTGCTCCTCGCCTGAGGCACAGACCGCTTCCGCGAACACGCCCTCCCATTGCGCAGAAGGCCCCATCAAATTCGGCATTGAACCGTTCGAAGACCCCACCAAGCTCGAGCCTGCCTACCGTGTCCTGGCGGACGCCATGGAGGAACGGCTCGGATGCGAGGTGGAGGTCCAGGTGGTGGAGGACTACTCCGCAGAGGTGCTCGCCATGGCCAATAACCGCCTGGACATCGGGCAGTTCGGACCCATGGGCTATGTCTTCGCCAGCACCAAGGCGGGAGCCGAGCCCATTGCCTCGTTTGGAACCGCCGAGGGCAAACTCAGCACCTACACCGCAGGCATCTGGGTGGCCAAGGACTCCGCCATCCGGTCCATCACCGACCTTAAGGGCAAGGACGTGGCACTGGGCAGCATCGGCTCCACGTCCGGCGATGTCCTCCCCCGCTACGGCCTTAAGAAGGCAGGCATCAGCGAATCGGACCTGGACATCAGCTACTCGGGCGGGCACCCCGAAGCACTCCTGGCCCTGGCCAACGGGACGGTGGACGCCGCACAGATCAACTCCCAGACCCTCGCCTCGGCCACCGCCGCCGGCACGTTCAAGGCTGAAGACTTCCGGCAGATCTGGACCTCGGAAGCCATCCCCAACGATCCCATCACCATCCGTGGCAATGCCGATCCAGCCCTCAAGGAAGCCGTCCGCGACGCACTCGTGAACCTCCCCGCAGGGGCCATCGAAAAGGTGGGCGCCTTCCTGGATGTCACGCCGCCGGGCCCGCTGCTGCCCGTCACCAAGGAGACCTACCAGCCGTTGTTCGACCTCGCCGCCACCATGGGACTCACCGAGGAAGACCTGTGACCGCGGTCGAAGTTGTGGGTCTGACCAAGGCCTACGCCGGAACCACGGTGCTGGACGGCGTCGATTTCACCGTCCGCGCCGGTGAACTCCTTGCCTTCCTGGGCGCCAACGGCTCGGGCAAGTCCACCACCCTCAAGTGCGTCATCGGGCTGGCCCGCCCGGACGCCGGAACCATCCGGATTCAGGGCAAGGACCTGGGGGCACTCCAGGGCCGGGCACTGATCCATGCCCGCAGCCAGGCTGCCATGGTCTTCCAGAAGATCCATCTGGTCCCGCGCCGGACAGCCCTGGACAATGTCTGCTCCGGCGGAATCCTCCGGGTCCACGGCCTCGCCTCGGTCAGCCCGGCGTTTTTTGCCAAAGAACTGAAACAGGAAGCCATGGCGTGCCTGGACCGCGTAGGACTGGCCCATGTTGCACTGGAACGGACCGGGAGACTCTCCGGTGGCCAGCAGCAGCGCGTTGCAATCGCCCGTGCCCTCTGCCAGCGGGCACCCGTAGTGCTGGCAGACGAACCGGTCTCCGCACTTGACCCGCACGCCGCCGAGCAGGTCATGGCACTGCTGGCTGAACTTGCCCACACGGAGAACCTCGCCGTCGCGGCAGTGCTGCACCAGCCCGACCTGGCGATTCGCCACGCGGATCGCGCCATTGGCCTCCTCAAGGGACAAATTGCGTTCGACGGCGGCATGGCCGCTCTCACGGACGACGTCCTGGACACGCTGTACGCACCGGACAGGGTTGCAGCGTGAGCTCCCCGGCACTCCCCCGTGCCCCGCGACAGTGGACCCGCCGGGGAACCATCGCCGCCGCCGTCGTCATCTGTGTTGTCCTGCACGTGATTGCGTTCGAAAGTACCGAGTTCAAACCGGCGCTGCTGGTTGACGGCGCACAGGGCATGGGGCGGTTCCTTGCGGAGGCTTTCCCGCCGGATCTGAACTGGGAGAAGGTCCTCAAGCCCAGCCTCGAGGCGACCCTCGTGACGCTTTGGATTGGCCTGCTGGGAACCACGCTCTCCATACCCACGGCGCTCCTGCTCGCCGCACTGGCCTCTGAAACCACGTCACCACACCCGGTGGTGTACCAGGCAGCACGGGCCGTCCTGTCCTTCTTCCGGGCTGTTCCGGACGTGGTTTTTGCCCTGATTTTTGTCACTGCCGTGGGTCTTGGCCCGTTCGCCGGCGTTCTGGCCCTGATCTGCCACAACACCGGAGTTATGGGAAAACTCTGGGCCGAAGCCATGGAAGAGAGTGACCAGGGCCCTGTCCAGGCACTTGCCTCAGCCGGAGCCAGCAAACTGCAGCAGACGTTCCACGCAAGCATCCCACTGGTGGTACCCCAATTTGTGGGGCTGCTGCTCTACCGGTTCGACGTGAATGTGCGTTCCTCCCTGGTGCTGGGCCTGGTGGGCGCCGGCGGCGTGGGCCTGCTCATCAACCAGGCCATCAAGTCATTCCAGTTTGATCAGATGCTGACTCACATCATCGTTGTGCTGGTGCTGATTGTGGTGGTTGACCAGGCATCGGCCCTCATCCGGCGCAGGCTCGCCTGACAGTCGCTCCGGACAGGTGGACGACGGCGGGTTTCCGCCGTCGTCCACCCCAGACGCCGAGGCAGCGGCGATGTCCGCCCCGGTCCCGGTTGCCCCTACCTAATTTCCTTGACGCCACGATCGGCCGGCTTGACACTGGGCTAGTGGATAACGAATCTGAACAAAATCTCGTTGAACGCGTCGTGGAGCGGCTTGCAGCCCGTTATCCCGAGGCGCCCCGTCTGCTCATCAGCGAAATTGTGGGCGAGGAATACCACGGTCTCGACGGCGGACGCATTCGGGCCTATGTACCCACCCTGGTCGAAAACGGGGCGCGCACCAGGCTGCACCAGGCACTCAAGGACAGCGGACCCGCCGGATAACACCTCCCGGGCACTGATGCCTTAGGGCGCGGACCGCTTAGGGCGCGGACCGGAAGGCTTCAATAAACAACTGCGCCCGATCTTCGATGTACTGCTCCACCGGGATAAAGCGCGGTTGGGCATTGAGTCCGTGGTGCCCGCGGACTGCTGCGATGTAGAGCCGGGAACTGTCAGCATCGAGAACCAGGCGAGGTGGCGGAAATTCCTCCGTCGGATTCTCTTCCGGGCCAGTGTCCTCCAGTTCCTTTTCCCGCGTGAGCTGCACGTACCTCATGATGGCGTCCGCAATCGGAACTCCGGAGCCAGGCCCGAACTGCAGTTCCCCTGCTCGGGTGAGGGTGAAGTAAACCGGGCCGTGCGCGTGAAAGGTCAATCCTCCGGCCGTGCGGTGAAACCGTGCATCCGCCACAGGGAAGGACAGGTCCGGCAGCGCAGCGAGGACTCCGGCCGCCACATACGTCTCAAGCGTGCGGCGCCCAACCGCCCCAAGGAATGGAACGAGCAACTCCAGCCGCCGCCTCAACTCTGCATCATCCGGGTCCTGCATGACCCCGATATTACGCCCGATGCGCTGAGTGGGGGCCGCCAGCGGCTAACTGCAGTGATCAAGATCACTCAATGTGCGGCGTGGCGTGAGAGGTCTGTACTGTTCTTCAGGTGCTAAAGGACAAAAAACATATCTCTGCCGCCGTACTCGCCCTGTTACTGGCCGGCGGACTGCTGACCGCAGCGTCCACTCCCGCGGGCGCCGTGCCCTGGCCTGTCGGCTGGTGGAGCTGGATCACGGCCAGCGCCCAGTCCCCGGCAGCTGCCGAGACTTCGGCACCAATTACGACGGCGGCGCCCTCACCGGCTGCGGCAACGTCCGCTCCTGCCGCCGCCCCGGAGCCGTCGCCCGCTGCGGTGCCGGCGCCCCCGGAAACTCCGGTTCCCGCCGCGCCGGCTCCAGTCCAGGTGCCGGCACCCGCGCCCCCGGTCCGGGTTCCGGCTCCCCCGGCACCGGCTCCGGCTCCGGCTCCGGCCCCGGTCCCTGCACCTCCGGCCGCCGGCAGCGCACCGTCCAACGCTGTTGCGCTGCGGTCCTTCCAGCTCATCAATCAGTACCGGGTGGCCAACGGCCTCGCCGCGCTGCGTTACAACGCCGGGCTCGAGAACGTGGCGCAGAACTGGTCAAACATCATGATGCGGGACATCAACGCCACGGGTAGCGCCGGATTCCGCCATAACCCCGATGCCTCCGCCCAGATCCCGTCCGGGTGGACAAGCTCCGCGGAGAACATCGCTGTGAATGCCAGTGCCGATGCCCTTTTCGCGGCGTGGAAGGCCTCTCCGGGACACAACGCCAACATGCTGAACGCCGGCCTGACTGACTTTGGCTTTGGCTCGGCCCAGCTCGCCGCAGGCTCCACGTACGGGGCGCAGTTGGTAGCCACGCAGAACTTCGCCACCTACAGGTAGTACATGCCCGCGAGGGGTTCCGGCGGCCTCCGAACATGCCCCTCGATTGGTTAGGCTAAGTGGATGGCGACAGTTCTTCTCGTGCGGCACGGCCGCACCACAGCCAATGCCACTGGGCTGCTTGCCGGCCGGGCACCCGGCGTCAGCCTGGACCAGATCGGGCGCGAGCAGGCGGCTTTGACCGGAGAGCGGCTCGCGGCCGTGCCCTTAGTGGGAGTGGTGTCGAGCCCTCTTGAGCGCTGTCAGCAAACCGCGCAGTTTATCCTTGATCGCCAGGCCGGCACCCCGTACGCACCACTGGAATCTGACCTTACCGAGTGCGATTACGGCCAGTGGCAGGGCCGCACGCTCAGTGATCTCGCAACCGAGGATCTGTGGTCAACGGTGCAATCGCAGCCGTCCGCCGTCATCTTTCCCGGCGGTGAATCCATGGCCGCGATGCAGTCGCGGGCGGTAGCAGCAGTTCGGCACCACGATGCAGCCTTCGAAGCCGAGCACGGACCTGGAGCCGTTTGGGTGGCGGTGAGTCATGGTGACGTCATCAAGTCAATTGTCGCCGACGCACTCGGCATGCACCTCGACCTGTTCCAACGCATTAACGTGGGCCCGGCCTCCGTATCGATCGTGCACTACGGCGCCGGCCGGCCGAGCATCTACGCGACGAACACCGACGCCGGGGATCTGTCGTGGCTGTCGAACGGCATCCACTCCGGCGACGCGCCCGTAGGCGGCGGCGCAGGGCAAGGCGCGCCATGAAGCTCAAACGCCTAAAATGCTCATATGCCTACACGCGTTCATGAGTTTGCCTGGCCTGATCGGGTTGTCGTTGGCACTATCGGCCTTCCGGGGGCACGCACGTTCTACCTGCAGGTGCGGGCAGGGACGCAGCTCGTCAGTGTCGCCATGGAGAAGCAGCAGTCTGCCTTGCTCGCCGACAAGATCGACGAAATTCTCGACCAGCTTCGCACTGTCGAGGGCAACCCGCACAGCGTTCCCACCACTACCCCCCTTGAGTTGATTGACAATGACCAGCTCGAGCCCGTTCAGGAGCAGTTTCGGACCGGCGCCATGAGCTTGGGCTGGGATCCCACCACGGCGCAGATACTGATTGAGGCCTACCCGATCATCGATGCCGACGCTGAGGGCAACGACGAGTCGCTTAATGAGGATGACGTTGACGTGCCCGAAATGTTGCTGGTGCGGATGCCGGTTGGCACCGCCCGCGCATTCGCCAAGCGCACGCGTGAGGTGGTGGGCGCCGGGCGTCCCGCGTGCCCGCTCTGCGGTTATCCCGTAGACGCCGACGGTCACAGCTGCACCTTTCCTGAGGTCTGATGCCAGCGCCGGACCTGGTCACCGCCGAGCTGACGCTCACGGGGCGAATCACGACGGCGTCCAACGCCACCTTCCTGGGCAGCATCGGGGAGACCACAGTCGTCTACAAACCGATAGCAGGGGAGAAACCGCTCTGGGACTTTCCCGCGGGCTTCCTTGCCCACCGGGAGGTCGCCGCCTTCCTGGTCTCCGAGGTCCTCGGCTGGAACGTGGTGCCACGCACCTGGCTGCGTGATGGTCCGTTCGGCGAAGGGATGGTGCAACTGTGGCAGGAGAAAGACCCCAATCAGAACGCGGTGGACCTTGTTTCGCCGGGCGACGTACCGGAGACCGGCTGGAAACATGTCTTTGAGGGTCAGGACGGGAATGGGCGGATGGTCGCCCTCGTCCACGAGGACTCTCCGGCGCTCCGACGCATGGCGGTGTTCGACGTCGTGGTGAACAACGCCGACCGTAAAGGCAATCACATCCTTGCCATGACAGGCGGGCACCGGCACGGCGTGGATCATGGGCTGACGTTTCACCGTGACCACAAGCTGCGCACGGTGCTTTGGGGGTGGCTGGGAGACGATCTGACTAACGACGAACTTGAGGGCATCGATCGTGTCAGCCAAGGACTGGACGGTGAGCTGGGCCTGAATCTGGCTGAGCTGCTCAGCACCGAAGAAATTGCATCGCTCGCGGCGCGCTGCGCACGATTGCGCTTGGCGCGCCGGTTCCCGGCCCCGAGCGGTGAGATGCCGGCGGTGCCCTGGCCGCTGTTCTAAGGGAATCACGGCTGCGGGCTCGGACGAACTTCTCTTCGGGTAGGTGTCGCGCCCGTGTCCTATGCAGCCACAACTCCTGCCACACCAAATCCGCCTTCCCGGGGAGGCATTCGACATGTACGGGCCGTCCGGCGCTCCAAAGACAATGCCAACGTAAAATGTCAGACCCTCCTCCAATAATGAGTACATGGCAAGCGAAGCGGCGGAAAAGGCATTTGGGGCGATAGGCGACGCGATTGCCATAATTCGCGCCGAAGTCGCTCGGCCCCATTGCAGGTCGGCGTCGGACACCGACCCCCTGGCTGCCGTGGCTGACGGATGCTTGGACATCCTTGCCGGGTGCGCACGGGCTGAGGCTCAAATTGCGGCGTTGAAGGCGGAGGCAGCCGCTGCATATGCGGACTCGGCGCGGTCGGCGGCGCCTCTGGACATGCCGGCCCAGGCCCAGGAAATGGCAATAGCGGCCGAGGTGGGCTGCGTACTGGCCATCGGCGATCGGGCCGCAGGCATGCTGTTGGAACAATCCCATGCTTTGGCTACGTCCCTGCCCGGGACCCTGTCAGCCCTGCAGGCGGGAACTCTTTCGTGGCAGCACGCCAAGGTGATGGTGGACGAAACGGTCACCCTCGACCGCGCCGCAGCGGGAGCACTTGAGGCGCACTTCCTCGGGGATGATGCGTCGACCCCTGCCCGCGGCTGTCCGGCCGGCGAGATGCCCGCCTTCAGGTTCCGGCGGAAGGCCAGGACCTGGCGCGAACGGCACCACCCGGACAGCATCGAAAAACGCCATGCTAAGGGGGTGCAGGACAGGTGCCTGGAATACACCCCGGAGCAGGACGGTATGGCCCGGGTGTCTGCCTACCTGCCCGCGGACCAGGCGGCTGCGATCTGGAACAGGATCACTGCCATCGCCCGGGGCCTGCAAGGGCCCCACGAGGAGCGGACGCTCACCCAGTTACGGGCAGACGTCTTCGCTACGGCAGCCCTGCGAAGCCACAACAGCAGCTGCCCAGGCCACGGCATCAGCAGCGGAGGGGCTGAGGCGGGGGCAGCAGGTCTTGCCAACGTCCCCACGCCCCGGGCGGAGATCCTGGTGACCATTCCTGTCTTCTCCCTGCTCGGGCTGACGGAGGAGCCGGCCATACTGGACGGGTCCGGACCCATCCCTGCATCCATGGCACGGGATCTCGTGGCTAATGGAGCGGACTCGTTCTACCGGGTACTCGTGGATCCACGGGACGGGGCACCCTTGGAAATCGGCCGCACGAGTTACCGGATCACGAAGGCAATGCGGAACTGGCTACGCATGCGCGACGGCAAATGTCCGTTCCCCGGGTGCAGCAACCATTCGCTGGATAACGAGGCAGACCACCTCCTGGCCTGGCATCACGGCGGAACCACCGGGATCACCAATCTGGGACAGCCATGTCCCCGGCACCACAGACTCAAACACGCCAGCGGCTGGAGACCGACGCTGGCAACAAAGAATGAACCGCCCGGCTGGGTTTCACCATCAGGGCGGAAATACAAAAGCGAGCACCAGGACTGGGAACCGCCACACTGGCCGCCTTCGCTCGCGCCGGAAGCCGGCCAGTGGCAATCACAACGTCCTTACCCGCCCATGCCTACCGCTTTCGGCGGGACTGTGGACTATCTTCGGATACCGCCATCGGCGGGGGAAGAGTTCCTGCGCGCCTACCTCGACGCCAGATGACCTGCCGGAGAAGCCGAAAGGACTCCGCACGAAGTGTGCGGAGTCCCTCGGTGTGCTGCTCAAAGGAACTCGTGCTGGCCGACCTCGCCGCGTCTTCGGGCGACTTTCATTGCCACCCGAACCGCTTTAACCCGGATGTAGTTGAACGTCACAACGACTTCTCCCGGCGACACGTCTCTCTTCTCCAGGGACCACGCGACCAAGCGGTCGTATTCCTCGCGCTCCTCAATGTCCTCTGGAAGGAAACTCTCGGCCAGAGAAGCCATATACGCGTCGGCAAGGCCCTGACAGTGCTCGCCCGTGTTGGGGTTCCTTACGAAGCCGGCCTCCATGGCCGCGGCCAGTTCTGCACTGTAGGCGTCCAAATTCATTCCTCAGGCGCCTTCTCCGGCACATCCGCCGCGTCTCGCTTCCGCGACTTGAAGAGACCAGCAACTTTTCCACTCGCTGCACCGGTGGCACCGGCCAGAGCGCCGCCAAGACCTTTGACCGCGGTGAGCGCCTGCGGCTCGTCCGGTATGCCGTCCCCGTCGATGTCAACACTCCGGAACAAGGCGGCGGCGCTAGCCACTCCCGAGCCCACTGTGGCGGCACCCATCGCTACTCCCCCTCCAACGGTGCTGGCAGTCCCGGAAATCCAGCTTCCTGTCGACTTCGCAGCATCCTCCAGAGCTGCAAGGGCCCGGTTGGCCTCCGACTCCCGGTCATCGGCGTCTGAGGACTTGTCCTGCACAGCCAGATGCGCGGGGAACTCCTCCGGAGCCTCGGGGAATGCTTTACGGGCGGACTCAACGACGTCTCGGCCAAATACGAAACGGCTCACACCTCCAGTGAGTGCACCCACTCCATATTCGATCGCCGTCTGCTGTTTTCCGTTGAGGGTTTCCCGGACGGTGTCCAGCTGGCCCGTTTGGATGGTCCGGACGAGGCTTTGCGCGGCCCCGCTGGGCAGGGTATCTGCCAAGGTTGTCGCCCAGTGAGACCAGTCACCGCTGGCGGCCGCGAATTTGTGGCCAACGCCCACCACACCTTCAGGGGAAGTCTCCGCCACGTCCTTGGCCATGGTGGCAATTTGTTCCTGGCTCACCCGATCGTTGGTCAGCCCGTAGACCAAAGCGTGGGCCTGGTCCTGGTCCAGGGCCTTCCCGTGGATGTCGGCCAAGGCAAGCCCAAAAATTGCCGTGAGCTCGAATTGAAGCTGCTGGTCCCCCGCAGGGAGAAGCGCGGCCACACGGTGAGCACCCGTTTTCGCAGCCCCCATGGCCATGTTCTTCGCGGCCACCTTGGCCGCCTCCTTGGCCGTTACCTGCACAGTCTTCTTAGCCGCCTGTTTCCCAGCCGTCTTCAGTCCGGTTGCCGCGGCGCTGCCACCTGGAATCAACGAGATTCCCACCTCAGCCGCGATCGACCCGGCAGTGATCGCGGCCCCTGCGGCCGTGATCGACGTGCTGTAGTGACGTTCGAGCAACCTGATCACTTCCGCGGGTGTCGCCTCCGGACGCCGGCGTCGAATCCTCATAACTTACTTGCGTGCGATCGAGTGACGGGCACTGACCGCCTTCGCAATGTCGGCGTTGGCCTCGTCGTCGTCCAGCTGTGTCTCCAGCGTGACAGCTTCACTCTCGGTCATTTACGTTGCCCCCTCTAATGACAAGCTCAACACTGAGCCATTTATCAACGCTGCAATTCGGTACGCGCATAAGTGTCCCGCACGTCTCGCTAAGACGTCGTGCGCCACGCTGCAACAGCAGCGTGGGTTACGACGCCCCGTCTAACCTGCGCCTACCCCGGAATCTGGATCCGAGCCGCCTCCTGCAGCAGCGGATCCGAGATCATCACCGTGGCGGCACCCGGTGCGATATCGAAGGCGATGAACCCGCGGGACTTGTCTCCCGGCAGGACCTCCCCGGAGCCGAGCTGGTTATCGGCGAACATGTTCAGGTCCGCCTTCCTGCCGGCAGCGTCCTTGGCCGAGAAGTACAGCGGGTTCGAGCTCGTCTTGCCGGCCTCCGTCTCCCACAGCACGTCCAGGAGCAGGTAGGTTCCGTTCTTTGGCGGCGTCGCAAACGCTGTGGTGGTCACAGCGTCCGTCCGCACGGCGGAGACGATGGTGATCCGTGCGACGTCGCCGTTCCGCATCTTCACGGCGAAGGGTGTCCCCACCGTGGGTGCCGCCGGAGCCGCCGGTGCAGGGGCGGCCGACGGCGGGGCTGCCGCCGGCTGCGCGGCGGGCTCGGCCGGAGCCGCTGAGGCGGCGGCCGAAGCGATGGGGCTGGAATCCCCAACAGGCTTGCCGGCACTGGAGCAGGAACCCAGAACGATACCGAGCAGCAGGACACCCGCCGGAATCACAAAGCGTTTCTTCTTGTAAAACGGGCGCCTGATCGGGGCCGGAACAATCGGCGCGGACGGAGCTGATTCAAAATTCTGGTGCGACATGGTGGTGCCTTTCGAGAGTGCGTTGTCATTGATGCTGCGGTGTTACTGCTTTTCCCATTTGCCGCAGCGGCTGGACTTGAAATCCTGGCCGGCGGACAGTGCCACAGAGGGACGTCCGCCGCCCGGGAGGTCGTTGTCGATGATGTTGCTTCCGTTGCTTCCGGTGGCGTAGATGCCCCAGTAGCAGGAGGAGCCGACGTCGGCGGCGGCCCGGTACGTTCCGGGCTCAATGTCGGTGCCCACGGTCCACGTGCCGTCGCCGATCGTGTTCGCGGCCTTCGTCTTCTCGGCCCCGGTCACGGCCTCTTCGCGGGCTTTCACCGCCGCTTCGGCGGTCTTGACGGCGGCGTCGGCTTTGCCCACCTCGGTTTCCCTGGTGGAGACCTTGGCTTCGCGGGAGGCCATGCCGTTCTGGAGGGTGTCGTACTTGCCCTTCAGCGTTGCGTAGCTGGAGAGTGCCGCATCCCGCTCGATCTCCACCGTGGACTTCTCACCGGCCAGGGCGGTGTAGGCCTCACTCTTGGTCGGGTCGGGCAGGACGGTACCAAAGCCGATTCCACCGCCAAGAAGGACGACGGCGGCCGTCGCCATCAGGACGCCCTTCTTCGGGCTGCGTTTCGGGGCGGCAGCTTCGGGCTGCAGCTCCTGGTCCAGGTTGTCCGGGCCTGGTACCACCGGTATGCCGGCATCGTCTGTGTTCAACATCGTCTCTTCCTCTGTTCGTGGATCAGTGCTGAACGGTGGCGGGATACTGATCCCCCAATGCGCGGTTTCCCGCCACCGTCGCAGCTCCGGAAGGCAACTTCGTGGCTGCAGGAACGAACTTACGGTCCGTCCGCCCAGCAAACGCGGAAATGGCTGATAACCCCGGTTATCAGCTCGGCCCGTTAAATGTCGGCGTCTTCCCATAGGCTGATGGGACCATCACGACTGAAGGGGGCAGCCATGGAGACATCCACACCGGCTTTGCGCATGACGCTTTCCGATGTCGCCGCGCTGGCAAAAGTCCAGCGTCCGGTGGTTTCCATGTGGCGCAAGCGCAGCAGCGGAGGTCCGCTTCCGTTCCCGGCGGCCGCAGAGCGGGTCAACGGCATCGAGATGTTCGACGCCGGCCACGTCACCGCCTGGCTCCAGGCCACCGGCCGCGGCAACAACCCGGAGGCGCGGAACGACGTCGCAGTTTTCGCCACACTGGCCCAACCAAGAACGGAACCCAGGGACAGCCGCCTGACGTTCCACGGCCTGACGTCGCTCCTCACCCTGAAGGTCATCACAGGACACGCCCTGGCGAACAGCACGGCGGCGGAACTCCTCGATGCCGCGGACGAAGCCGACCCGGACGATGTGTTCCTGTATACCGAACTCGAGGCCCTTGGCTCCGCGCTCCCTGGCTTGGCTGGCTTCGCCGACAAACTGGCGGACAGTGCCTACAGCGCGCCGGCCGCGTTCGAAAAGTTGCTTGCCCACCGCTTCAAGGAGGGGCTGCGCGAGCAGTCGGACACCGCCATGACCGAGGCGGCACTCACGCTGGTCGGCGCAGCAGCGATGGAACTCGCGTCAACTTTGGACGGCCGGCTGCTGTTTGTCGACTCGACGCCCGGCGGCAGCGACGCCATGCTGAGCATCGTGGAGCAGTACGGTGAGTCGCGGCCCATGACGCTCCTGGCGGCAGACCACAACGGCAACGCGTCGCGGCTGGCCCGCCGCCGCCTGGCCGTCCACGGCACGGACAACGGACCGGTGAAAATCGATGCCCACGGCGCGTTCGCCGTGAATGGACCGGCTGTGCACGTGGCGCAATATCCGGCGCCTGGAAACTCCGCCCTTGATACGCGGGGCGTCCTCACGGCAGTGGAAAACATTGTCCTGCAGATGGACGATTCGCAGCGCGCGGTGGTCATCGCTCCCGCACGTGTGCTCTGCGACGCGCTGGCAGGGGAACAGGGCAACCTCCGGTCGGACCTCCTGCGTTCCGGCCGTGTGCGCGCCATCGTTCGGCTGCCGGCGGGCCTTCTCCGTGCCAAGCCCCGTGAGCAGCAGGCGCTGTGGGTGCTGGGCCCGTCTTTTGCAGACGTTCCTATTGCAGAGCGCTGGACCATGGTGGCTGACCTGGGCACCACCCCCCTCAGCCTCGACGTCAGCCAGGACCTGATCAGCGACATCGTGGCCTCGATGGGCGATCGTGCCACCATCCGCGCGCACTCCTTCCGGTTCGCCCGCCTTGTGCACACCCGCGTGCTGCTGGCCGCGAAGGGTTCCCTTGTCAGCGTCCCCACTGCCGGAAGTACGACGGCGGCGCGCGGCGCCGAGGCTGCGCTGCGGGTCGACGAACTCGTCCGCCTCCTGTCCTCCGGGGCGTCGGAGCGGTCAGTTCTCCCGGCCGTTCAACCTGCCCCCGCCGCACCCGGCACAGCGTCCGCGACAGTGCAGGAACTGTTGTCCACAGGCGCCCTCAAGTACCTCAAGGGCAACAGGATCAACGAAACCCACCTCGACTGGCGGACCGGCACCCGGGTCCTCGGCAGTGCGGAACTGCTTCAGCCGCACACGGCCGCTCAGCGGTTCATCACTCTCCTGGACTTCGCCGCCAACTATCCTGCCGGGCGCCTTACCGAACCCGGTGATGTTGTTTTCTGTACCAGCCCGCGGCCCGCCGCAATGGTGGACACGGAGGGCGGCGCCGTCGTCATTTTTCCTGCGAGGGTCCTGCGAATCGATCAAGGCGACCCGGGCGGCCTGGTGCCGGACGTCGTCGCGGCTGACATCAACGGACTGAAACCGGCGGATAAAACCTGGCGGAACTGGCGGCTGCGCCGCACACCGGAAGCCCAACGAAACCCGCTCAACGACGCACTAAAGACCCTGCAACACGAGCAGGCGGAAGCCCGCCAGCGTCTCGAACGGCTGGAAGAACTCGCTACCCTGATTACGGACGGCGTAGCGGGCGGAAGCCTTACCCTGACAGACCCCTTTTCCCACGCCGGACCAGAAGAAGGAACCTCATAATGCCCCCGAAAGTGAAGGTGGACCTCGCCCCGTCCACCATGAAGGAACTCAAGGACACTCTCTGGAAGGCGGCGGACAAACTCCGCGGTTCGATGGATGCCTCGCAGTACAAGGACGTGATCCTGGGGCTGGTGTTCCTCAAGTATGTGTCGGACGCGTTCGAGGAGCGGCGCGCGCAGATCCAGGCGGAGCTGGAGGCGGACGGGCTCAACGAGGAGCAGATCGCCCAGCTGATCGACGACCTGGACGAGTACACGGGCCGCGGTGTGTTCTGGGTGTCGCCCCTCGCACGCTGGACCTACCTGGCGGAGCACGCCAAGGGCCTCGACGCCATAGACGGCGCGGCGCCGAAGTCCATCGGGCTGCTGATCGATGAGGCCATGGAGCTCATCATGGCGGACAACAAGTCCCTGGCCGCCACACTCCCCCGCATCTACAACCGTGACAACGTGGACCAGCGCCGCCTGGGTGAGCTGCTGGACCTGTTCAACTCCGCCCGGTTCACCGGCCAGGGCGCCAGCAAGGCGCGCGACCTGCTCGGCGAGGTGTACGAGTATTTCCTGGAGAAGTTCGCCAAGGCCGAGGGCAAGCGCGGCGGCGAGTTCTACACCCCGGCCGGTGTGGTGCGCGTCCTCGTGGAGGTGCTTGAACCGCACAGCGGCCGCATCTACGATCCCGCCTGTGGCTCGGGTGGCATGTTCGTGCAGACCGAGAAGTTCCTTGACGCCCACAACGAGGACCGCACCGCGATTTCCGTCTACGGCCAGGAGCTCAACGAGCGCACCTGGCGGATGGCCAAGATGAACCTCGCCATCCACGGCCTGAACGCCAACCTGGCGTCCCGCTGGGGCGACACCTTCGCCCGCGACCAGCACCCGGACATGCAGGCCGACTACATCATGGCCAACCCGCCGTTCAACATCAAGGACTGGGCCCGCTCCGAGTCCGACCCGCGCTGGAAGTACGGCGTCCCGCCGGCCGGCAACGCCAACTATGCGTGGATCCAGCACATTATTTCCAAGCTGGCTCCCGGTGGTTCGGCCGGCGTGGTCATGGCCAATGGCTCCATGTCCTCCAACTCCGGCGGCGAGGGCGATATCCGGGCCCAGATCGTGGAGGCCGACTTGGTCTCCTGCATGGTGGCGCTGCCCACCCAGCTGTTCCGCAGCACCGGCATCCCGGTGTGCACATGGTTCTTCGCCAAGGACAAGACAGCGGGCCCGCGCGGTTCGGTGGACCGGACCGGCCAAGTGCTGTTCATCGACGCGCGGAACCTGGGCTACATGGTGGACCGCGCCGAGCGCGCCCTGTCCGACGAGGACATCGCGAAGATTGCGAACACCTATCATGCGTGGCGCGGCTCGGCCTCCGCCGTTTCAGCTGGGTTGGAGTACGACGACGAAGCCGGCTTCTGCTATTCGGCCACCCTCGCGGAAATCAAGGCAGCCGACTACGCCCTGACGCCTGGCCGGTACGTCGGTGCGGCGGACGTTGAAGACGACGGCGAGCCAATCGAGGAGAAGATCGCCCGGCTTTCGAAGGAGCTATTCGAGCAGTTCGAGGAGTCCGAGCGGCTGGCCCAGGTCGTGCGCGAGCAGTTGGGGAGGGTGCTGTGATCCAGACGCTGCAGGAAGTCTGCTCACACGTTGTGGACTGCAAGAACAGGACAGCACCTGAAGACCCGACCGGCGAGTACTTCGCTGTTGGGACACCCGCCATGCGCGGCAACGTCATCAACTACGCGGAAGCCCGTCGGATCAATGAAGCCACGTTCGCCGAATGGACCGCGCGGTTGCATCCTAGAGAAGGCGACATACTGTTTGCCCGTGAAGCACCAGTAGGTCCGGTTGTTTCCATACCTGCCGGCGGGAACGTGGCTGCCGGTCAACGGACAATGCTGTTGAGGACAGACCCGGAGAAGGCCGATTCAGACTTCTTGCGCTTCTACCTCAGTGCACCTATTACCCAGGCACGCATCCTTGCCCTTGCCCATGGTTCCACAACACCACACCTCCGTGTCGCTGACGTCCGTTCGTTTCTCGTCGATCTGCCAGCGCTGGACCAGCAACAGGCAATTGCTGAGGTGCTGGGCGCCCTCGACAACAAGATCGCCGCCAACACCAAACTGGCCGGCAATGCCAAGGACCTCGCCGAAGCATACTTTCTCGACACAATGCGCGGCGCTACTGTCGAAACGACGTTGGGCGACGTCCTCACACTTGAATACGGCAAGTCACTGCCAGCGACACGACGAAGGCCCGGGCCAGTGGATGTTTACGGCAGTGGGGGAATTGTCGGTAGTCACGATGAAGGTCTGTGCAATGGACCCGGCGTAATCGTTGGCCGCAAGGGAACTGCTGGTGCGGTCCACTGGGCACCGCGCTCATTCTTCCCGATTGACACGACGTTCTATGTGGTTTCACAAAATCCTGATCTCAGTCAGATCTTCGCCTACTTCCTTCTCAGGACTCTACGGCTGGATGAGATGAACAATGATTCAGCTGTCCCAGGACTGAACCGCAACGAAGCCCACGCTTCCAAGGTCAGGCTTCCGGAAACGCCGGCACTCCGAAACCTAAACACGGCGGCCGTCGAGCTATTCCAGATGGCCGGTCAGCTTGCTGCGGAGAGCGTGTCTCTTGCCGCAACCCGCGACGCCCTCCTCCCCCAACTCATGTCCGGCAAGCTCCGGGTCAAGGATGCGGAAGCAGTCCTGGAGAAGGCCGGGGTGTGAACGTGCAACTCGTCGCAACATCGCCGAGGAGGGGGAAGTCAATTGGGCAGGCGCTTGCCCAATTGACGGGAACCCGTGATCAGATTGTGAAAGTGCCGCTTTCACAATCGGCTCCGGCACCGGCGGCAATGATGCAACGCCTTGCACGGTCCCGACCCGTCTCGCGGGCCGAAAACATGTCAGACCCGACCGATAAGTTCACGCCAAGTGAACCAGTCTTCGGGGAAGGAATCTGACATGTCAGCACCGGACAGCAGCAATCGGGCGGATGGCACCAAAATGGGCATCGGCCCCGGAACGCGAAAGCACGCCGAAGGGGCGTCATTCCCCGAGACGCCAGCGAAGGGCACGATGCCCGTGTGGTATCCGGACCTGCTTTCGTCGGTTTCCGGGCACGTTGCAGCTGGCCGCCGGCGATCCATTGCCGCCGTCAACAAGCAAGTCATCCAGACTTACTGGGCCATCGGCAGGGACATCCTGGATCGTCAAGAATCTGAAGGATGGGGCTCCAAAGTCATTGACCGCTTGTCTGCAGACCTGCAACAAACGTTCCCTGAAGCGAAGGGATTTTCGCCGCGCAGCCTGAAGTACATGCGGGCGTTCGCAGCCGCCTGGACCCTGGACGAAATTGTGCAGCAGCCTGCTGCACAATTGCCGTGGGGTCATCAAATGGTCCTCCTCGACAAGGCGAGCAACACTGAAGCCCGCCTCTGGTACGCATCCGCCGCCGTCGAACATGGTTGGTCCCGCAATGTGCTGGTCCACCAAATCGAAAGCCAGCTCCACGCGCGCGCCGGTAAGTCCGTCAACAATTTCAAGGCGACGCTGCCGCCGTCGGACTCTGACCTCGCCGATCAACTCACCAAAGACCCCTATATCTTCGACTTCGTCACCATGACGGACAAACGCAACGAACGTGAGCTGGAAGGCCAGCTCATCAAGCACGTTGAGAAGTTCCTTCTGGAGCTCGGCCAGGGCTTCGCCTTCGTCGGCGAGCAGGTGCGCCTGGTGATCGGCGGCGACGAATTCTTCGCCGACCTCCTCTTCTACCACCTGAAACTGCGCGCCTACGTAGTCATCGAGTTGAAGGCCACGAAGTTCGATCCCGGCTATCTCGGTCAAATCGGAATGTACATGGCTGCCGTTGACGACCTCCTGGCCCACCCGGAGGACAAGCCGACCATCGGCCTGCTGCTCTGCAAATCCAAAAACAACGTGGTGGCCGAGTACGCACTCCGGACCACACAAATGCCCATCGGCGTCTCCGAGTGGAAGACAGAAATCGTGGAATCGCTGCCGGAGGAATTCGCCTCCACGCTGCCCAGCATCGCAGAGCTCGAGGCCGAGCTCTCACAGGACCTATCATCAGAAGATCCGGTCAACCAGGGGGAATCACCGTGACAGCACCAGCAGTAGCCTTTTCCGAAGCCGACTGGGAAGGCGCCGCGAAGGAGCGGCTCGGCGAACTCGACTGGAAGCCCGTGGAGGGCCAGTCCATCGCACCGGGCTCCGGGGAACGCGACTCCTGGGCAGAGCTGCTCATCCGGCCGCGTCTGCTAGAAGCCCTGCGGCGGCTCAACCCCGCCGTCCCGGCCCAGTACCTGCAGCAGGCGCTGGCGGAAATCGCGTCACCCAAGTCAAACGACGCCTTGGCCGAGAACCACCGGATCCACGACTGCCTGGTTGACGGCTACCGGCTCACGTACATCGACTCCGACGGCTACGAGGCCAACCCCACCATCCGCATCATCAGCCAGGAACCGGACCAGAACGAGTGGCTTGCTGTGAACCAGGTGACGCTCGTGGAGGGCGACTACAAACGCCGCTTCGACATCGTCCTCTACTGCAACGGCATGCCCGTCAGCGTCATCGAACTCAAAAAGGCCGGCAACGCCCACGCCGACCTTCCCGGCGCCCATGCCCAGCTTCAGACCTACCTCCGCGAATTCCCCATGGCCTTCCGTTTCTGCGTGTTCACGCTCGCCTCGGACGGCATCCAGGCCAAGTACGGAACGCCGTTCACCCCCTTTAACCATTTCTCACCGTGGAACGTGGACGACGACGGCGTGCCGGTTCCGCAGGGCCTGATGGTCGACGGCGACGCCGTCACCGCCCTGGACACGGCACTGGACGGCCTCTACAACCAGGAACGCTTCCTGCAACTGACCCGCAACTTCACGGCTTTCGATCAGGGCTCGGGCGGGTTGGCCAAGCGCATCGCCAAGCCCCACCAGTACTATGCGGTCACTAAAGCTGTGGCCAGCACCATCCAAGCGGTGGAGAGCAACGGCAAGGCCGGCGTTGTCTGGCACACCCAGGGTTCGGGCAAGTCCATGGAGATGGAGCTGTACGCCAACATGGTGGCGCGGCAGCCCAAGCTGAAGAACCCCACGGTGGTGGTGATCACCGACCGGAATGAGCTTGACGGCCAGCTGTTCGAAGGCTTCGACCGCAGCCTGCTGCTGGCGGAGTCGCCCAAGCAGATCAAGAGGCGCTCCGAGCTGCGGGACGAGCTGAGCAACCGGACCACGGGCGGCATCTACTTCACCACGCTGCAGAAATTCGGCCGCAGCAAGTCCGAAAAGGACGCCGGCGCGGACCACCCGCTGCTGTCCGACCGGCGCAACATCATCGTGGTGGTGGACGAGGCCCACCGGTCGCACTACGACGATCTGGACGGCTACGCACGGCACCTGCGCGACGCGCTTCCCCACGCGACCCTGATCGCGTTCACCGGCACACCCATTTCCTTTGACGACCGCAACACCCAGGACGTCTTTGGCGACTACATCGACATCTACGACCTCTCGCGGGCGGTGGAAGACGGGGCCACTGTGCCGGTCTACTTCGAACCGCGGCTGATCAAAGTAGGTCTGGCTTCGGACGTCACCGAGGAGATCCTGGACCAGGCCGCCGACGAGGCCACGGTTGGCCTGGACGACACTGAGCGGGCGCGCCTCGAGGCGAGTGTCGCCGTCGTAAACGCCGTTTACGGTGCCCCGCAGCGGATCGCTGCCCTGGCCGAGGACCTGGTGGCGCACTGGGAGAACCGGCGCGAGCGGATGGGCAAGTTCATCGAGGCCCCCGGCAAAGCGATGATCGTGGGCGGAACCCGGGAGATCTGCGCGAAGCTGTACTCCGCGATTGTGGAGCTGCGGCCCGACTGGCATTCGGACGACCTGTCGAAGGGCAAGATCAAGGTGGTGTACTCGGGCGACGCGACCGATGCGCCTCCGGTGTCCGATCATGTGCGCCGGGATTCGTTGAACGCCCAAGTTAAGGAGCGGCTCAAGAACGTCGACGACGAACTGGAGCTGGTGATCGTCAAGGACATGATGCTCACCGGCTACGACTCCCCTCCGCTGCACACGCTGTATCTGGACCGGCCGCTCAAGGGCGCGCTGCTGATGCAGACGCTGGCACGCGTGAACCGTACGTTCCGCGGCAAAGAGGACGGCTTGCTGGTGGCATACGCTCCGCTAGCGGAGAACCTGGCCAAGGCGCTCGGCGAGTACACGCAGTCGGACCGGGCGAACAAGCCGGTGGGCCGCAATGTGGACGAGGCCGTGGGCCTGACGGTATCCCTGGTTGAGTCTTTGCGCTCCCTGCTGGCTGGCCACGACTGGAAGGCCGTGCTGATGAAGGGCGGGCCGAAGGCCTTCCTGAACGCCGTCACGGGCGCCGTCAGCTACCTGCGCAACCCCGGTACGCCCGGCAACCAGCCTGCAGACGGCGAGGAGTCGGTTGCTTCTCAGTACCGCAAGTTCTCCAGCCAGCTGTCCCGTGCATGGGCGCTGTGCTCCGGTTCGGAGACGTTGGCGGAGCTGCGGCCCGAGATCCAGGTGTACGAGGAGATCCGCGTCTGGATGGCCAAGTACGACGCCGCGGACCGCCAGGCTAGCGGCGAGCCGGTGCCGGAGGAGATCCAGCGTTTGTTGGGCCAGCTGATCGCGAATGCCACATCGTCGGGCGAAGTGCTGGATATCTACGACGCTGCCGGCATGCCGAAGCCGTCATTGGATGACCTGACTCCGGAGTTCATCGCGAAGACGCAAAAGGCCCGCAACCCACAGCTGGCGATTGAGGCGTTGCGGAAGTTGATTGCGGACGAGTCCGCCGCGTCCACGCGCAACAACGTCATCCGGCAGAGGGCATTCTCCGAGCGGATCACCGAGTTGATGAAGAAGTACACCAACCAGCAGCTGACTTCGGCCGAGGTCATTGCCGAGCTGGTGGAGCTTGCACGGGAGGTTGCCGCCGAAGGCAACCGCGGCGCGCACTTCACTCCCCCACTGAACTCTGACGAACTCGCGTTCTACGACGCCGTGGCCTCGAATGAATCGGCGGTGGAGGTCCAGGGCGAAGGGAAGCTGGCCGAGATCGCGCGGCAACTCGTCAATGTCATGCGGCGCGACGTACGGACCGACTGGACGGTGCGTGACGACGTCCGTGCCAAGCTGCGCTCGTCGATCAAACGCCTGCTGGTCCTCAACGGATATCCGCCGGACAAGCAGCCGGAGGCCATCAAGCTGGTCATGGAGCAGATGGAGTCCATGGCGCCGCGGTTTGTCGAGGCGCGGGCGTAGCCCACAAGATTTCCGCCATCTGGCGGTTGTAAAATCACTACGAAAATGGGGAAATGACTACTTACGAAACCACCAATGGGAACTCAGTCCCGGACGTTCCGCCGACACCGAATTATGCACCGCAGGTGAAGGCCAAGCGGCTGAAGTTGGTGAAGCTTAGGTCGGCCAACGGCGCGCCCGGATCATATTGGGCACGGTGCTCGGTCTGCTGTTGATCATCACATGGATCGTCAACAACCCGGCCATGAGCGCCAGCAGCCCTTCAGATTGGAAGTCAGAGCTCACTGCAGCCGATCTGAAGAACACCATGAACAACGGCGAGACCAAGGGTGCGCCGCAGCAAACAGTTGTTAACGGCTGGTACGCCAACGACATTGCCGCGGTCACGGCTGCGCAGAACACCTACATCGCCACGAGTTCGGTGCGGAACGGGAATCTTTTGACGCTGTTGGCCCTTGGGGTGGCTGGCGAACTGATTATCCGCGGGACGGAACGGGCTCGCAACAACCGCTCAGTTGCCGACGCGTAGCCAAGTTTGCCTTCCCATCGACAGGCTTACTTTTGGTAAATGTCCCGCCGGCGTCCCAGATTGACGACCACGATCAAGAGCACGTCGTCCTGGATGGTGTAGATGATCCGATAGTCACCCACACGGACCCGATAACCCGGACGGCCGCTCAAGGCAATTGCCTTGGGCGGCCGCGGGTCGTGGCCGAGGAGCGCGATGGCGCCCTGAATGCGTTCTTTGTCCTCGGGATGAATTTTCTTAAGTGCGCGGATGGCGGCAGGTCTTAGCTCAATCCGGTAGGGACTCATGCCCAGCCCAGATCCGCCTTCACCTGTACCCAGGGAATGTTCTCGCCTTCTTCGGCCATTGCCGCATCGAATGCGGCGATGTCCTCGACTTCTTCCAAAGCATCAAGCATCTGCTCATATCGCTCTGGCGACACCAGAACTGCTGCCCGATGTCCGCGGCGCTCAATGAATACCGGCTCAGATTCAGCCTTTTCGATGAGCTCGGGCAAGCGCGATCGCGCGTCCGTGATGTTGATGGTCGACATGACCTAAATGTACATTTCTTGGCATCAGGTGTACATAGGAATAACTCCCACGCAGAATGTCAGACCCCCCTTCCATAATGAGTGCATGGCAAGCGAAGCGGCGGCAAGGGCATTCGAGGCGATCGACGCCGCGATAGCCGTGCTTCGCGCCGAAGTGGTTCAGCCCGCTTGCGGGACGGTCTCTGACACCGATCCACTGGCCGCCATCGCCGACGGGTGCTTGGACATCCTTGCCGGGGTTGCACGGGCCGAGGCCCAGATCGCTGCATTGAAAGCGACGGCAGCAGTCACGTATTCAGACTCCGCGTGGTCCGCGGCGCCTCACGACATGCCGGTCCAGGCGCAGGAAATGGCAATCGCAGCAGAGGTGGGATGCGTCCTCGCCATCGGCGACCCGGCCGCAGGCGCCCTCCTGGCCCAGTCCCATGCATTGGCTACGTCACTGCCACGAACCATGGCAGCCCTACAGGAGGGGAAGGTGTCGTGGCAACACGCGAAAGTGATGGTGGACGAGACCGCCACCCTCAACCGCGACGCAGCGGGGGCGCTCGAAGCCCACTTCCTCGACCCTGACGTATCCAACCCTGCCGGCAGTTGCCCGGTCGGCGAGATGCCCGCCTACAGGTTCCGGCGGAAGGCCCGGACTTGGCGGGAACGCCACCACCCCGACAGCATCGAGAAACGGCACAGCACGAGTGCGAAGGACAGGTGCTTGGAATACGCCCCGGAGCATGACGGCATGGCGCGGCTGTCTGCGTACCTTCCGGCGGATCAGGCAGTTGCGATCTGGAACCGCTTTACCGCCATCGCCCGTGGCCTGCAGGGTCCCCATGAGGATCGGACGCTCACGCAATTACGGGCAGACGCCTTCGCCGCGGCCGCCCTCCGAAGCCATAGCGGCGGGAGTGGGACGGACGGTGGCCGTGACTGGGACGGAGGCACCGGGCCTTGCCGATATTCCTACGCCCCGGGCGGAAATTCTGGTTACCCTTCCACTCCTCTCCCTGCTCCGGAAAACCGAAGAGCCGGCGATGCTGGACGGGTACGGTCCCGTCCCGGCCTCCATGGCGCGTGATCTCGTGGCCAACGGGGCGGACTCGTTCTACCGGGTACTTGTGGATCCACGGGACGGGGCCCCACTGGAAATCGGCCGCACCAGTTACCGGCTGACAAAGGCAATGCGGAACTGGCTACACATGCGCGACGGCAGGTGCTCGTTTCCCGGGTGCAGCAACCATTCGCTGGACAACGAGGCAGACCACCTCCTGGCCTGGCATCACGGCGGAACCACCGGCATCAGCAACATCGCACAGCTCTGTGCCAAGCACCACAGGCTCAAACACGCCGTCGGCTGGAGATCTACGCCGGCAACAAAGTATGCGCCGCCCGGCTGGCTTTCACCGTCCGGGCGGCAGTACAAAAGCGAACATCCAGATTGGGAACCGCCGCATTTGCCACCCTCACTGGGGCAGCAAGTCGACGAGGGGCCACGCCTTGGGCCCTATTCATCTACGCCCACGGCCTCGGGCGGGCCTGCGGACTATCTTCAGATACCGCGCTCGGCAGGAGAAGACTGCCTTTATACCTACCTCGGTGCAGGGTAGGTGCAGGGCGACCCTGCCCGCAATCCTTTGGGATCCGCCGCCAACGCCCTGGGCCGGGTGCCGGATCCGCACACCCCGCGCCCAACGCACAAAGGACCCCGCACACAGCGTGCGGAGTCCCCTGCTGTCAGATGCTGGAATCGCGGCGGGTGCCTTAGAAGTCCCAGTCCTCATCCTCAGTGTTAACAGCCTTGCCGATCACGTACGAGGAACCTGACCCGGAGAAGAAGTCATGGTTCTCATCAGCGTTCGGTGAGAGCGCTGACAAGATGGCCGGGTTCACGTCGGTGACGGAGGCCGGGAACATCGCCTCGTAGCCAAGGTTCATCAGCGCTTTGTTGGCGTTGTAGTGCAGGAACTTCTTGACGTCCTCGGCCAGGCCGACGGAGTCGTAGAGGTCGTGCGTGTACTGAACTTCGTTCTCGTACAGCTCGAAGAGCAGCTCGAACGTGTAGTCCTTGATCTCCTGCTTGCGCTCTTCGGACAGGCCTTCGAGGCCCTTCTGGAACTTGTAGCCGATGTAGTAGCCGTGCACGGCCTCATCGCGGATGATCAGGCGGATCAGGTCGGCCGTGTTCGTCAGCTTGGCGCGTGAGGACCAGTACATCGGCAGGTAGAAGCCCGAGTAGAACAGGAAGGACTCAAGCAGCGTGGAGGCCACCTTGCGCTTCAGCGGGTCGTCGCCCTGGTAGTAGTCCATGACGATCTGCGCCTTCTTCTGAAGGTTCGCGTTCTCGGTGGACCAGCGGAAGGCCTCGTCGATCTCCTTGGTGGAGGCCAGCGTGGAGAAGATCGAGGAGTAGCTCTTGGCGTGTACCGACTCCATGAAGGCGATGTTCGTGTACACAGCCTCTTCGTGCGGGGTCAGCGCATCCGGAATCAACGATACTGCGCCGACGGTGCCCTGGATGGTGTCCAGCAGGGTCAGGCCCGTAAAAACGCGCATGGTGAGCTGCTGCTCGTCCGGGGTCAGCGTGGCCCAAGACTGGACGTCGTTGGACAGCGGAATCTTCTCCGGCAGCCAGAAGTTGTTGACCAGGCGGTTCCAGACATCCACGTCTTTTTCGTCCTGAATACGGTTCCAGTTGATCGCTTCGACGTGGCTAAGCAGCTTGACCTTTTCGGTCATGTCATCCCCTAAATGTTGGGTTAGTTCTTTAGAAGTTAAGCGTACGACGGCGGGCGGGCACCCGCCGTCGTAGGCTCACAATTTAGTTGAAGCTACAACTACAGCATACAGCTGACGCAGCCCTCCACCTCCGTCCCTTCCAGCGCGAGCTGGCGGAGACGGATGTAGTAGATGGTCTTGATGCCCTTCTTCCAGGCGTAGATTTGGGCCTTGTTGATATCGCGCGTCGTGGCAGTGTCCTTGAAGAACAGCGTCAGGGACAGGCCCTGGTCCACGTGCTGCGTGGCGGCGGCGTAGGTGTCGATGACCTTTTCGTAGCCGATCTCGTACGCGTCCTGGTAGTACTCCAGGTTGTCGTTGGTGAGGTACGGGGCCGGGTAGTACACGCGGCCCAGCTTGCCTTCTTTGCGGATCTCAATCTTGGACGCCACCGGGTGGATCGAGGAGGTGGAGTTGTTGATGTAGGAGATCGAGCCGGTGGGCGGCACAGCCTGCAGGTTCTGGTTGTAGATGCCGTGCTTCATGACAGACGCCTTCAGCTCGCGCCAGTCCTCCTGCGTGGGGATGTGGATGTTCTTGAACAGTTCCGCAACCTTTTCGGTCTGCGGCACCCACTCCTGCTCCGTGTACTTATCGAAGAACTCGCCCGAGGCGTACTTGGACTTCTCAAAGCCGCCGAAGGTCTGCCCGGTCTGGATGGACAGCAGGTTGGAGGCGCGGATGGCGTGGTACACCACCGAGTAGAAGTAGATGTTGGTGAAGTCCAGGCCCTCTTCGGAACCGTAGTGGACCCGCTCGCGGGCCAGGTAGCCGTGCAGGTTCATCTGGCCGAGGCCAATCGCGTGGCTCTGGTCATTGCCGCGGGCGATGGACGGCACCGAGGTGATGTTGGACATGTCCGAGACAGCCGAGAGGGACCGGATGGCCGTCTCGATGGTCAGGCCGAAGTCCGGGCTGTCCATGGTCTTGGCGATGTTCAGCGAGCCCAGGTTGCAGGAGATGTCCTTGCCGGTCTGGTCGTAGGACAGGTCATCGTGGTACGTGGTGGGCTGCGAAACCTGGAGGATCTCCGAGCACAGGTTGGACATGATGATCTTGCCGTCGATCGGGTTTTCCCGGTTTACGGTGTCCTCGAACATGATGTACGGGTAGCCGGATTCGAACTGGATCTCGGCGAGGGTCTGGAAGAACTCGCGCGCCTTGATCTTGGTCTTCTTGATCCGGGAATCGTCCACCATCTCGTAGTACTTCTCGGTGACCGAGACGTCGGAGAACGGCATGCCGTAGACCTTTTCGACGTCGTACGGGGAGAACAGGTACATGTCCTCGTCCTTCTTGGCCAGCTCGAACGTGATGTCCGGGATGACAACGCCCAGCGAGAGGGTCTTGATGCGGATCTTCTCATCCGCGTTCTCGCGCTTGGTGTCCAGGAAGCGGTAGATGTCCGGGTGGTGCGCGTGCAGGTACACGGCACCGGCACCCTGGCGGGCACCGAGCTGGTTGGCGTAGGAGAAGCTGTCCTCGAGGAGCTTCATCACGGGGATGACGCCGGAGGACTGGTTCTCGATCTGCTTGATGGGCGCGCCCACTTCGCGGATGTTTGTCAGCGCGAACGCCACACCGCCGCCGCGCTTGGACAGCTGCAGCGCCGAGTTGATGGACCGGCCGATCGATTCCATGTTGTCTTCGATGCGGAGCAGGAAGCAGGAGACCAGCTCGCCGCGCTGCTTCTTGCCGGCGTTCAGGAACGTGGGGGTGGCCGGCTGGAAGCGGCCTTCAATGATCTCGTCCACCATCTGCAGGGCGAGCTTTTCGTCGCCGCGGGCCAGGTGCAGGGCCACCATGCAGACGCGGTCCTCGTAGCGCTCCAGGAAACGCTTGCCGTCGAACGTCTTGAGTGTGTAGGACGTGTAGAACTTGAAGGCGCCCAGGAAGGTCTCGAAGCGGAACTTCTTCTTGTACGCGCGGTTGAAGAGCTCGCGGATGAAGTTCATCGTGTACTGGTCGAGGGTTTCGCGCTCGTAGTACTGGTTCTTCACCAGGTAGTCGAGCTTCTCTTCCAGGTCATGGAAGAACACGGTGTTGTTGTTAACGTGCTGCAGGAAGTACTGATGGGCGGCCTCACGGTCGGCCCCGAACTGGATCTCGCCGTTCGGTCCGTAGAGGTTCAGCATGGCGTTCAGCTCGTGATAGCCAAGGCCTTTGTAGGCGGCCGGCATCTCGGGCTTTTCGACGGCGGCACTCGCGCGGGTGCCCTGGGCTTCGGCCCTGGTTACTTCTGTGTCTGCGACAGTCGTGTCCAAAACGTGTCCAATCCATTGTTGACGCGGGCAACGTCGTCTGGCGTGCCCATAAGTTCAAAGCGGTAAAGCCGGGGAATGTGGCATTTCGCCGCGATGATGTCCGCGGCCATGCAGTAGTTGTCCCCAAAGTTTGTGTTGCCTGCACCGATAACCCCGCGGATCAGGTGCCTGTTCTGCGGGTTGTTCAGGAAGCGGATGACCTGCTTGGGCACCGAGCCCTCTCCCCCGGTGCCGCCGTAAGTCGGCAGCACCAGCACGAAGGGCTGGGTGGCAAGGAGGGGTGCTTCCTTTGCCTGGAGCGGGATCCGTGCCGCGTCACGGCCAAGCTTCGCTACGAAGCGGCTGGTGTTCTCGGAGGTGGAGGAAAAATAGATGAGCCGGCTCTGCGTGGTGACAGGCGGCAACTGGGCCGCCTGGGCCCTGGCCTCTGCCAGTGCTGCCACGGGAGTCACCTCATGTGTGGGTTGGAAGTTGTGCCGGCCGGCGGAAAAGACTCAGGCTACGGAGGAAACTGAAGCCAGCGCCAGTTCCTCGATCTTGTCCGGACGGAAGCCGGACCAGTGGTCCTGGTCCGTGACCACAACAGGTGCCTGCATGTAGCCCAGTGCCTTCAGTCGCTCGAGTGCTTCGGCGTCCTGGGAGATGTCAACGCTCTGGTAAGTGATGCCTTTTTTGTCCAGTGCACGGTAGGTGGCATTGCACTGCACACAAGCAGGTTTGGTGTAAACCGTAACGGTCATGGTCCCTGTCCCCTTTTATCGAAATCTACGCTCGTCTTCGTCCCGCCCAAGCTGTACGTCGATACTACATGTAGTGCAGACGGCTCTCCGGAACCCCAAGATGATGTATTACAAGTATGTCATTTTATGCACTTTTAATCCACAGGCCGGGGCCGGCAAAATGTCCGGATTCCCGCCTTTTTTGCGGACGAAATCCACACCCTGTGGAGTACTTAACAACAATTAACGCCCCGCGTGTCGCGTGCTGGACGGCGTGTCGCGCCTGGTTTCAGGACCACTACATGTGGTGCCGGGCATGCAAAAAGGGCCCCGGGGAAACCCCGGGACCCTTGGCAACGTGATGAACCTAACCGGTTACAGCTGCGCTTCCCTGCGGTCCAGCACAATCTGCTGCACATCCAGGTAGCCGGACTGGAAACCGGCCCGCGAGTAGGTCAGGTAGAACAGCCACATCCGCTGGAACACGGCGTCGAAACCGAGCTCCCCCACCTCCTGCGAGCGGGCCATGAACCTCTCTTCCCACAGGCGCAGCGTGGCCGCATAGTGGTCACCCATGCCCATACGCTCACGCACCCGGAGGGTGGTGTGCTGCTGTGTGACACCCTCGATGGCCCGCACCGAGGGCAGGAAGCCGCCAGGGAAGATGTACTTGTGCACCCAGGTGTAGGCGTTGCGGGTGGCCAGCATGCGGCCGTGCGGCATGGTGATCGCCTGGATGGCCACCTTCCCGCCGGGTGCCAACACACGGTCGATGGTCTGGAAGTAGATGGGCCAGTACTCGTACCCCACCGCCTCGATCATCTCCACGGACACGACGGCGTCGAACTCGCCTTCCACTGCCCGGTAGTCCTGCAGTGCCACGGTCACCTGGTCCGCGTAGCCGGCCGCCGCGATCCGTTCCTGCGCCAGGGCGCGCTGTTCGCTGGACAGGGTGACGCTGTACACGGTGGCGCCGCGTGCCGCCGCCCGGAGTGCCAGTTCGCCCCAGCCGGTGCCGATTTCAAGCAGCCGGGTACCGGACCCCACCCCGGCCTTGTCCAGCAGCCTGTCGATCTTTGCCTGCTGCGCCTCCGCCAAAGCCTCCCACGGGACGGCCTCCAGTGCGTCCTCGCTGTGCGGGAAAAGTGCCGACGAATAGCTCATGGTGCTGTCCAGGAAATTCGAGAACAGCTCATTGGACAGATCGTAGTGGCGGGAGATGTTGCTCCGCGTGTTCTGCTCTTCGTTGCGTTCGTGCCGCGGGGTCCGGGGCAGGTAGAGGGTCCGGAGCGTCTGCAGCGGCTTGGGGATCAGCGTGTCCACCGACGCAGCGAAGACCTCCAGCACCCCGGCCAGGTCCGATGCCTCCCAGTCCCCCGCCATAAACGACTCGCCCAGTCCGATCAGGCCGTTGTCCCCGATCCTCCGCTCGAACGCTTCGGGCCGGAGCATGGTCATGACCGGCGCCCCGGGGCCGCCGGTGCCAACCACGGAACCGTCCGGGTAGGCCACCTTCAGGGGCAGCCGCCGCACGGCTGCCTTGAACAGCAGGCCTGCGGCTTTGCCGGCAATAACGGCCTTGGTGCCCGACGGCGCGTGGGCAACACCGGGCCAGACGTCAGGATCGATGGTGGCGGGCGACGCCGGTACCCCGGCAGCGTTGTACCGCGCCGCCGGGTGCGTGGCGGGCTTTCCGGCGGGAACCTGCGCAGCGGCCGTTCCGTTCTCGTCGGTCATTGTCATTGAACTGCCTCCTGTGAGGGGTGGTGTGGCCTTTTGACGACGGGCAGGCGCCTTGCCCAGAGTTTAACGCCCTGAAAACGGATCAGGGCGGATACCAGCAGCGGGGCGGCCGGCACGGCGATGGCTGCCGCCAGGATGTTCCTGGTGGTGGCCGGACGCCGGTCCCCGTCCATGCTGGCCACGAAGGGGCGGTGCCCCTGGCGTTCCAGGACGATGGAGACGGAGAGCCGCTCCGCCGGCGGCGGCACCTTCATGCGGTACTGCCCGTCCACATCGTTGAACGGTGAAACGTAGAAAGCCTTGGGAACGCTGGCCCGTCCGGAAGCATCCGTTTCCAGGAGGTAGCAGTGGCGTTCGCCGTAGGTGTTGTGGACCTCGGCGATCACGCACTGCAGTTCCCCGGACTGCCGGTAGCACCAGAACAGGGTGAGCGGGTTGAACACGTGGCCGAACACCCTGGCGCTGGCCAGCATCCGGATGGGCCCGCCGTCGGGCTCTATCCCCCGGGTCCGCAGGAACCGCTCCACGTTGGAACGGAATGTCCCGGCGGGATCCCCCAGGTGGTCGGCGGCCCGGAACACCGCCAGCGGCCGCAGGACGCGGGGCAGCCGCGGCAGCCGGTCCACGTCCACAAACCAGCTGTAGCTCCGGTAGGTGAAGGCATTCTTCAGCGGAGTCTGCCGCACGTGGGAGATGGACGTGCGGTAGATGGCTGCCGTTGGGCTCATGCGCCCTCCGCTGCCGGCACCAGTTCAGGCTCCGGCGTCTCCGCGGGAGCATCCCAGGTGCGGCCCAGGCTGGCAGCGGCCCGGACACCTGACAGTGCACCGTCTTCGTGGAACCCCCAGCCGAGGTAGGCGCCGGCGTACGCGATCCGGTGGTCACTCAGCGCGGCAATCTGCTCCTGCGCCCGCAGGGATTCCGGCGTGTATTGCGGGTGTTCGTAGACCATCCGTTCCAGGACGTGCTCGTCCCCGATCAGCTCTGACTCCCCGAGGCTGACCAGGTACGGCCGCCCATCGGCCGGCTGCAGGCGCTGAAGCCGGGTGAGGTCGTAACTGACCAGGACTTTGTCCGGCCGCGCGTCGCAGCCCGGGAGCCGGTAGTTCCAGGATGCACGGGCGTTCTCCGCCGCGGGCAGGACGGCGGGGTCCCGGTGGAATACGGTGTGGTTGACCGAGTAGGGCATGCCGCCGAGCGCCTCCTTTTCGGCCGGCGTTGCATCGGCGAGGAAGCCGAGGGCCTGGGCAGGATGCGTGGCAATGACCACAGCCTCAAAGTCCTCCACTCCCCGGGCGGTGTCCACCTCGACACCGAGGGCGTGGCGACGAATGGCCGTGACGGGACTGTTGAGCCGGATGTCCGGCAGTGTGGCGGCCAGCTTCTCTACATACTGCCCCGAACCGCCGGTGACGGTCCGCCACTGTGGCGAGCCTTTGACGCCCAGCATGCCGTGGTGGCCCAGGAAGGTGAAGAGGTACCTCGCCGGATAGGCCAGCGCGGTGGTGGGATCACAGGACCAGACCGCGCTCACCACGGGCGTCATGAAGTGGGAGATGAAGTAAGGACTGAACCGCTCCCGTGCCAGGAATTCGCCCAGGGTCAGCTCCGCACCCTGGGTTCCCGGGCCGCCGTCGGACGCTGTTCCCGCCCCGATCAGCGCCCGCGCACGCCGGTAGAAGCGCATGACCTCCACCAGCATCAGCAGATAACGGCCACGGAGAAGGCTGGAGGGCCGGGCGAAAATCCCCTTGCCGCCATCGCGCGCCCCGGCATACTCCAGGCCGCAGCCGTCGCACCGGATGGACATGCTCATTTCAGAATTCTGCGTCTCCACGCCCAGCTCGGCAAACAGCCGCAGCAGCGTTGGATAGGTCCGCTCGTTGTGGACGATGAAACCGGTGTCGATGCCAAGGGCGGAGCCGTCCTGTTGCGCGACACTGTGCGTGTGGGCGTGGCCGCCCAGTCTGCTGTCCGCCTCGAAGAGGGTGACGTGGTCGTGCCGACTAAGGATGTACGCGGCCGTCAGGCCGGCCACCCCACTGCCTACGACGGCGATGCGCCGCCCCTCCGGGTTGCCGGCCGGGTTTCCTGCCAAAACCACTGTTCTGCTCCTCTTCTCGGACTCCGTGCACTTTTCGGTGCAAACTCTCTAGGGGCAGTTCGGCGCCGCGGGGCCGCCGGATGAGTGAGATTCCAGGAATCTTTGTGCCAGAATGAAGCGGATCTTTCAGACCCGCCACACCGCAGGGCATTTGCGGCTCTGACCGAAGGACAGCCTTGGTAAACCCCGTACATTTGAAGACCCTTCTCGAGGTTACCCGGCTGGGCTCGTTCGCAGCCGCCGCGGCACGCCTGGGCTACACGGCGTCCGCAGTCTCCCAGCAGATGTCCGCCCTGGAACGCGAGGCCGGCGTGGTCCTTTTCCGGCGCTCGGCCCGCAGCGTGGTCCCCACCGAAGCAGCGATCGTGATGACCCGGCATGCGGCCAAGGTCCTGACGGACATCGAGGCCCTCATGGCCGCAGCCGCCAAGACCCATGACAGCACCAGCCAGGAACTCAGGCTGGGCATCTTCCCCAGCCTTGCCACTTATGTCCTGCCCCGCATCTTGAAGAATCCGGCATGGAAGGACCTGGGGATCGATCTTCGCGTGTCCGTGGCAGAACCGTCCCAGACCATCCAGGGACTGCGCACCGGTGGAGAGCTGGATGTGGCCCTGGTCTTCCAGGTGGGCCAGTCCGGGCTCGCCTGGCCGCACACCATCAACCGGCAGTGGATTGGCGACGACAATTTCCGTGTGGTGCTCCCTGCGGGCTGGGGCTTCGGCTCCGACGCAAAGGTTGCCGCGGACCACCTGTCCGAGCTGCCCTGGATCATGCACCACCCCGGGACCCCGGACGCCGTGGTGATCGAACGGCTGTTTGCCAGCTGCAACCTGCACCCGCGGGTGGTGGCCCACAGTGACGATTTCCACGCGAGCCTGGAAATGGCTGCGGCAGGGCTGGGAGCCGCGCTGGTGCCTGAGCTTGCATTGCTCCACCGCCCGGCCGGTGTGGTGGTCCTGGACGTGCCGGAGATCCGTCTGGCCCGCAACGTCTTTGCCCTGCTCATCAACGAGAAAAAGACCGCCCGCGTTCAGCTCTTTGTGGACCTGCTCGCTGAGACACTGGCGGGCCTGGGGACTGCAGGGAAATAGTTCCGAACGCTGGAATGAGGGGCGCATGGGGGCTATGTTGAAGGTATGAACAGGGTAGCGAGCCAGCACTTTGGAGAAATCGAGCTCAACCACGGCAGGGACCACAACATCGCTGCGAAACATGAGCTGGGTGGCCAGACGCTGGAACTCGACCTGAACATCAACGCACACGACCATTTCGACGAAGCCGCCATGCACAAGGTGGACTACCGGCTCCGCTTCCTGCCCGAGCTCGTGGACGAAGTCCGGCAGATGATTGCCGAAGAGCTGGAGCAGGAAGGCACCAGCCCGCAGGAGTACCTCCACTTCCACTGCAGCGCCCTCAAGGATGAGCATCTGCAGAAGGTCTTCGGCGTGGAGGAACGCAGCCAGCTCACCAACGACGTCTTCCTCAAGGCCCTCAAGCTTGGCCATGTGGGCATCTTCCCCGGCCAGCCCGAGCGCTACTTCGTCCTCGACTTCACCCTCGGGGCCCACTTCACCGACGAGGTCCTGGTGGCCTCCGCTGACGAGGACGGCGTAGTGGACGACGAAATCCTTTGGGAGTCCTGACCCTTCGTCGCACCTCCCATCGACTGCTCCGTAACTGTCCTTTTGAGCGCCCAAAAGGACGTTTATTCAGCAGTCGATGAGTTAAAGCTCGACGGCGGCCGGTCACCTTCCCGATGACCGGCCGCCGTCGTGTCTCACGCGTCTAGGGCTGAAGCCCTTACTTGGCCGCTTGCAGCAGGCTGGCGCGGACCGTCCTGGTTGCCTTGACCAGGTTGCGCAGGGACTCTTCGGTCTCGGCGTAGCCGCGGGTCTTCAGGCCGCAGTCCGGGTTGACCCAGAGCTGGCGGGACGGAACGTGCTTGACGGCGGTGGCCAGCAGTTCGGTGACCTCGGCTTCGCCCGGAACACGGGGCGAGTGGATGTCATAGACGCCCGGGCCCACGCCACGGCCAAAGCCATGGGACTCGAGGTCGTGGACAACCTCCATGCGTGAACGTGCGGCTTCGATGGAGGTCACGTCGGCGTCCAGGCCGTCGATCGCGTCGATGATCACGCCGAACTCCGAGTAGCAGAGGTGGGTGTGGATCTGCGTGGCGTCGGCGGCACCGGCGGTAGCCAGCCGGAAGGAATCCACTGACCACTTCAGGTACGCCGCGTGGTCGGCCTTGCGCAGCGGCAGGAGTTCGCGCAGGGCGGGCTCGTCCACCTGGATGACCTTGATCCCGGCAGCTTCGAGGTCCGCGATCTCGTCGCGCAAGGCCAGGCCAACCTGGTTGGCGGTCTCGCCCAGCGGCTGGTCGTCGCGGACGAAGGACCAGGCCAGGATGGTGACCGGACCGGTGAGCATGCCCTTCATGGGCTTGTTGGTCAGCGACTGCGCGTACTCGGCCCAGGCCACCGTGATGGGGGCGCTGCGGGTGACGTCACCCCAGAGGATGGACGGACGGGTGCAGCGTGAGCCGTAGGACTGGACCCAGCCGTGGACCGTGACGTCGAAGCCTTCGAGGTTCTCGGCGAAGTACTGCACCATGTCGTTGCGCTCGGGCTCGCCGTGCACCAGGACGTCGTAGCCCAGCTCTTCCTGCAGCTCAACAACGCGCTTGATCTCGTCCTTCATGAGCTGCTCGTACTGCCCGTTGGTGAGATCGCCCTTGTTGTTGCGGGCACGCGCGGAGCGGATTTCGGAGGTCTGCGGGAAGGACCCGATGGTGGTGGTGGGCAGCGGCGGCAGCTGCAGGGCCGCTTCCTGGGCAGCCTCGCGGACCGAGTACTCGGAGCGGGTGAAGTCGGCGGCGGTCAGGGCAGCGGTGCGGGTACGGACATCGTCACGGCGGACACCTTCGGCAGTGGCGCGGGCGGCGATAACGGCGGACGCCGCGTCGATGGCGGCCTTGGCCGAGGCGGGGTCAGCCAGGTAGGACGCGAGGGTCTTGACCTCAACGGCCTTCTGGTCGGCGAAGGCAAGCCAGCTGCGGAGCTCGGCGGACAGCTGTGCCTCTTCGGTGACGTCGTGCGGGACGTGCTGGGTGGAGGTGGAGGTGCTGACGGCGAGCTTGCCGGCGGCGGCCTTCAGTTCATCGAGCTTCGCGGCGGAGACGGCGAGGTCGTTGCGCCAGATGTTGTGGCCGTCCACGACGCCGGCAACCAGGGTCTTGTTGCCCAGGCCGGCGAGTGCCGCCGCGGACGGGACCGCGCCCTTGAATGCGTCAATGTGGAGGGCATCGATGTTGGTGGCCGCCAGCGTACCGAGCTGGCCGTCCAGGGCACCGTACGGGGTGGAGACGAGGATCTGCGGACGCGCGGCGGCAGCCGAAAGCACCTCGTAGGCGCGGGCCACGGCGGCTTCGATTTCCGCGGCCGGGGTGTCCTGGTCAACAACCAGTGCCGGCTCGTCGAGCTGGATCCAGCTGGCGCCTGCTGCGGCGAGCTTTTCGAGCAGCTGCACGTAGACCGGCAGGATGTCCCCGAGGCGGGACAGCGGGGCGAAACCGGCCGGGGCGTCGTCGGAGGCCTTCGAGAGCAGCAGGTACGTCACCGGGCCCACGATGTACGGGCGGGTCTCGATGCCGTTGGCCAGTGCGAACTCGAATTCCACCACGATGCGGTTGGAGGCCAGGGTGAAGTTGGTCTCGGGGCCGATCTCCGGAACGAGGTAGTGGTAGTTGGTGTCGAACCACTTGGTCATTTCCAGCGGCTGCTCATCTTTGGTACCGCGGGCCAGGGTGAAGTAGCCGTCGATGTCCAGCTGGCCCTCGGCGTTGAGGAGCTGGCCGAAGCGGGCAGGCACAGCACCGAGGTGGGCAGTGGCGTCCAGGACCTGGTCGTAGTACGAGAACGTGCCCGGTACGGCTGCAGCTTCGGTGAGGCCCAGTTCCTGCAGTCGCCTGGCGATGGTCAGCTGGATGTCCTTGGCGGCAGCGTCCAGTGCTGCGGCATCGATCTTGCCCGCCCAGTAGGCTTCAACGGCCTTCTTGAGTTCGCGGCGGCGGCCGATGCGGGGGTAGCCCAGCAGTGAAGCGGCCGGGAACGGGGTAGCGGGGGTGTTGTTTTTAGGCATGACAGATTCCTTGAAGTCTTGGAGCTGGGAAAGGTGTTGTGTGCAGGCGGGGTCAGCTGGCCAGCTGGGGGCGCCGCGAAGTATCGGAACGGACAGCGGCGTTGCGCTGGCCCACTGACCGGGCGTGGCGCGGAAGTGCCAGTTTGTCCAGCACCTCCAGTGCGCTCTCGTGTTCGTTGAACGTGTAGAGGTGGATGCCCGGGGCACCGGCGTCAAGGGCCGCGTTGGCCAGGTCAACGGTGGCGCGGACACCAATCCGGAGCCGCTCGGCGTCGGACTCTGCCGCAGCCAGGCGGGCCAGGAGTTCCGGTGCCGGCTGAACGCCTGCCAGCTCGCCGAGCCGGGTGACACGGCGCAGGCTGGTGAGCGGCATCACCCCCGGGATGATGGGGATGGTGACTCCGGCGCGGCGGGCCCGGGTGATCAGGTCCGCGTACTGGTCAGTGTGGAAGTAAACCTGCGTGATGGCGAAATCGGCCCCGGAGCGCTGCTTGGCGAGCAGGACCTCGACGTCGTGGGCCACACTGGGTGATTCCGGGTGCCTGGTGGGGTAGGCCGCCACGCCCACGGCGATCTTGCCGGCGCAGAGCAGCGCCGAACGCCGCTGTTCAACGCGGCGGATGAGCTCGATCAGATCCTGTGCGTACCGGAGCGAACCGGCAACCGGCGGTTCACCGTCCTGGGGACGGTCTCCGCGGAGGGCCAGGATGCCGCGCACCCCGGCGTCCAGCAGGTCCCCGATAATTTCGGCCAACTCCTGCGGCGTGTTGCCCACGCAGGTCAGGTGGGCCAGCGGCCGCAGGGTGGTCTCCAGGACCAGCCGGTGGATGAGTTCGACGGCGGTGTCCCGGTTCGAGCCGCTGGCACCGTACGTGACGGAGACATAGTCCGGCTCGGTGGTTTCCAGTTCCCGGATGGTGGTCCAGAGCGACTCTGCGGCGGCCGCCGTGCGCGGCGGGAAGAGCTCATAGGAAAGCGCCACGGGGGCGGTCTCGGACAGGTTTGGATGTGTTTCGATAAGGCTTGGCGGTGACATTTGCGTCCTTGGCTTTGGGCCATTGACGGCGGTCTGTCCGATGGTGTGACAGCGGTGCCGGCAATGAATTGAGTTTGGGGAACACGGAAAAACTCCACAGGACGCAGCCGCGACTGTTACGCCTGTCATGAAGTTGTCCGTGAGCAAATGTCAGGCCCACATGGGGGCACCCACACCCTCCGGAAGGAGGATCGCTGACACGTTACCTCGGTAACTTGTTTAGAACTCTAAGAGTACTCGCAAGACCATTCAAGTTGGCCGCCGAATTAAGACGCAACTTTACGCCTTGGTTCGACACGGAACAGAATATTCTTCGCCATTTGGCGCCGACGGGTCTGTCCCCCGCAGCCACCGCAGCCACGACGGCAGGGCTCACCACGGCCGGTCCGCCCCGGGGCCAAAGTCGTCGTCCCGGAGGTATTCGTCCCGCTCCTGACCGGCATTCCGTTCTGTCTGGGCGTCGCGGGCACTGTCCCGGAGTTCGTCCAGCTGGCACTGCTGCCCCGGTTCGGCGGTCTGGTCTCCCGGCCCGGGATCCGCCGATGGGTTGGGCTGCTCAGTTCCAGCGGCTGCTTCCGCTGACTTCTGCGTAAGCCGTTCTGCGGCCTGCTCCAGCCTGTCAGCCGCAGCGGCCTCGGAGCTGCCCGCCGCGGCGGTGAAGCAGCCTTCCGGGGCCCCCTCCACCACCGCAAGGGCCTCGGCAAAGAACCGGCCCGCCGCCGTCGGATCCCCCGCGGCGGCCCTGGCATCACCCTGGCGTTCGATGCTGAGCGCCAGGTTGACCCGGATGGCGCACTGGTCCGCCTGGCCTGCAAGGCCGAATGCCTCGTCGAAGCTCTGGCCGGCGCCGGCGAAGTCACCGGCGAGGAACAGGCCGTCGCCTTCGGCAAAAGGTGCCTTGTGCGGTTCGGTGAAGTTGGCGATCCGCAGCCCGGCGGCGGCATCTGCCACGGCGCCGGAGTCGCCGGCATCGAACGCCCGGGCCGCGTTCCCGGCGAGTACGCCCACACTGAGCAGCTTGGCGGCGACGCACAGGAGGATCAGGACCGGCAGCAGGGACCACCAGAGAAGCCGGCGCCGGCGTTGCAGCCGGTCATCATGGCCCGCCTGTGAAGCGTCGATCATTTCCGTGCCTCCGCTGCGGGCCGGGCAATGCCACGGCTGGGACGTGCTGCCGGGAGCCGCCGCCAGTGGCGCAGCAGCCAGAACGACTCCCGCAGGGCGGGCAGGAAAGCGCCCAGGGCAAAGATCCAGTACAGCTCCATCCTGCCTTCAAGTCCAGTGTCCGCCGGTGCCCGCTGGAGTTCGCCGGGGTTCGCCGCCTGCATCATGGGCGCCACAGCGTCCCCGGCCGCACGGTGGACATAGGGAACACCCAGTTGGCCGGCGATCCACTGCAGCCTGCCCTCATCGATGACGGACAACGCGTCAGAGCCGGTTCCGGAGGTGCTGTCCTGGATGTAGCCTGCCCGGGCGTCACGGCCCGGGCCGTGGCCCGTGTTTTCCTTCATCCGGCCGCCGCCCTGCGTGCCGTAGCCCAGTACCGCTCCCCCGTTGACCAGGCCGCCGTCCACCCCGATCGCCCCGGGCGCTGAAGCACTGGTCTGCTCGCCGTCGCCCAGGTAGTAGACCAGCCGGGGCCGTTCGGGGTGGCTTGTGCGTGCCGACTGGAGCCGCTCGGTCAGCAGCTTTCCGGCGGCCGTGATGCTGCTCCCCTTGGAATAGGCCGTCACCTGGGGCTGCAGGACTGCGACGGCGGTGTCCAGTGCGGAGGTGTCCGTGGTGAGGGGCATGCGGACCACGGCATTGCTGTCGAACGTCAGGAGGGAGAATCGGGCCCCGGCCAAGCCGTCCGCGATGGCCATAATGTCCTGGCGTACGCCGTCCAGCCGGGGCGATCCGTTGCCGTAGTCTTCGGCCACGATGCTGCTGCTGGTGTCCACCACAAAAAAGACGTTGAGGTCCGCAGTGGCCGCCCGGCCACCGCCGCCCGGAACACCGGGGCGGAGCGCGGCGGCCAGCAGCATCAGCACCAGCGCACTCCGAAACAGCCACTCCCGGAACTCACGGCCGCTGTCCTGGCCGCGTGCGGCACGCGCATGCCACGCCACCACCAGCCGGCAGCCCAGGAACAGCCCGGCGGCGGCCATCAGCGGCATCATCAGCCACCAGGGAAGAACGGGTTGCAGTGTCATGCCCGCAGCCGCCAGGACGCGCCGGCCAGGACCAGCCCGGAGAGCAGTGCCACGGTCAGTGGCACATCCGGCACGTCCGACACCACAGCCCGCGGGGCGCCCTGCATGGCGGCAGCCTCAGTCTCCTGGACGTTCCGCACAATGCCTGCCACGGCTTCGGGGCTGTCCAGCGGGTGGTACGTCCCGCCGCTGGTTTCGGCGGCAGCCCGCAGCCGCGCCCCGGGCTGGCCCGGGCCCGGTCCGTAGTCGAAGTCGCCGGGGTTCAGCGCGTGCACCCGGATGCCCCGGTCCTGCGCCAGGGCGCCGGCCTGCTCGAGAGTGAAGATGGGATCGCCCGAGAGGTAGTTGTCGGTGGCCAGGATGACCGACCGGGAGCGCTGTTTGCCTGCATCGGCCGCGTCCACACCCGGGAACCCGTTGACGCATGACGCCAGGCCGTCGCCAATCAGCGATGAGCCCCTGCCGTTCCAGGTGCCGTCCAGGAAACCGGCACTGCCGGCGTTTCCGTCGAAGGCGTCCCCCGCCAGCTTGAGCTGTTGCTGCACGTACTCGTAGTCGTCGGTGAGTGGGAAGACCTGGACCGCGCTGCTGTCGAAGATGGTGAGGCCGATCCTTTCGCCGTCGAACTCTGTGGCCAGGTGGGCAAAAACCTTGACCACGGCGGAGTCGGCGCTGCTCATGGAGCCGGATGTGTCCAGGCACAGCATGATGTCCCGGTTGCGCTGCTCCGGCCGGATGGTGGTCAGCTGGGCCGGGCGGGCCGCCGCGGCGGCGGCGGACAGCAGCAGCGTGCCGGCCGCGAGCGCGGCAACGGCGAGCCAGCGGCGGTGGCGCCGGAGGGCAGCCTGGTACTCGGGCAGTGCGGTGAGGCGGTCCGCGTTGGCCACCGGCCGGCGTCGTGCGTTTGCTTGCGGATCCGGGCGGAAAGCACGCCACGGCACCATTGCGGCGAGGATCATGGCCGGGGGGATCACCCACCAGAACGTCAGTTCCATTGCCGCACCGCCTGGCGGGCAGCCTCGGCTGATTGCTCCAGGGGCGGCAGCGGTTCCAGGCCAAACTCGCCCGGATAGATCCTGTGGACGGCCTCCGCGGCGCCCGGCAGCGGGTGCCCGTGGAGTTCGGCCAGAGTCATACGGGGCGCGTCCACGCCGGTCACGTCACGGGTGAACCGGCGCACCAGCAGGCTCAGCTCCCGGTGTGATTCGCGTGCTGTGAGCACCCCTGCGGCGGCGTCGGCAGCCACGGCGTCGATCCTCTGCAGGTAGGCACGTTTCAGGTCGTTGAGGTCCGACGGCGGCGTGAACCGGGGCAGCGGCGCGGGTGACCTGCGCTGGCGGGTGCTGAGGAACACGAAGCAGTACCAGCCCGCGGCCAGTGCCAGCAGGGCAAGTCCCGCCCACAGCCAGCCCGGGCTGTACTGGAGCGGTCCGATGAGGCCGGGATCAGCCTGCACGCCGGTGCCTTTCCAGGAGGGCGAACAGTCCGGACATGACCGTGCTGCTGCCGGTGACATGCCCTACGGTGATGCCGGTCCGGCGGAACATGGCCTGCCGCCCTGCGTCCCGTTCAGCCGCCGCCCGTGCGTAGGCTTCGACGATGGCCGGGGCGGCAGCCAGGTGCCCGGGGAGCGCCGAGGAGTCTGCCACGCTGAAGGCGTCCTGCCCGGCAGTCCCGCCGGCCAGGTCTGCGTCCCGGATGGTGAGCCACAGGATTTCGTGCTGGGCACGCAGCCGGCGGAGCAATGGTTCGGTGTCCGGGCCGGCGGTGGCTTCGTCCGCCACCACGAACAGCAGGAACCTGCCCTTGACCGTGCGGGCAACATGTTCGAGTTGCGCTTCGATGCGGCTGGGTCCCGAGTCCAGGGTTGCGGCCGAGTCGATCTCCTGCAGGAGCCGTTCCAGGTGTGCCTCCCCTGCTTTGGCCGGGACGGTGCGCGTGGTGGTGCCGTCCCCGCAGACCAGGCCCACCACGTCCCCGTGCCTGTGTGCCAGGTAGCCCACCACACCGAGTGCCATCACGGCGATGTCCCGTTTGGGTTCACCGTCGAGGGCCTCGGCCGCCATGTTCCGGCCGGTATCGGCGATCAACAGGACAGTCTGCCGCCGGACGGCGACGTACCTCTTGATGAGCGGGGACCCGTGCCGGGCGGAGGCCTTCCAGTCGATGTCGCGGACGTCGTCGCCGGGGATGTAGGCGCGCAGATCATCAAAATCGAGGCTGCGGCCGCGGAAGACGGACCCGTATTGGCCGTCGAGCATGCCGCGGGCTTTACGGTGGGCGAAGAGGGACATCTTCGACTTCACGCGGGTCAGGAGGCTGGTCACCGCTGGGCTCAGGGAGTCTGGACGGAGGCCACGATGGCGTCGATGACGGTCTCCACCGGCACCTGCTCCGCAACGGCGTCGAACCCCAAAATCAGGCGGTGACGCAGGACCCGGTGCGCCAGGGACTTCACGTCCTCGGGAATGACATGGTCACGGCCGTTGAGCAGCGCAACCGCCCGGGCGGCCTGGCTGAAGGCGATGCTGGCGCGGGGGCTCGCACCGAATTCGATGTACCCCGCCAGCCGCCTGTCGATGTACTGCCCGGCGTTCCGGGTGACGAACACCAGGCCCACGATGTAGTTGACGATGGCCGGATCGAGGTAGATCCGCCGGACCAGTTCCTGCACAGCCACCACAGCGTCCAGGGAAGCGGCCGCCGCGGGCTTCTGTTCTGGGGTGAAGATGCCGGAATCGATCCGCCGGAGGATCTCCGCTTCCTCGGCCGGCGACGGATAGTCCAGAACGTCCTTGAGCATAAAGCGGTCCATCTGCGCTTCCGGCAGCTGGTACGTGCCTTCCTGCTCGATGGGGTTCTGGGTGGCCAACACCAGGAACGGTGAGGGCAGTTTGTATTCCTGTCCGCCAATGGAGGTCTGGCGTTCCTGCATGGCTTCGAGCATGGCGCTTTGGGTCTTGGCGCTGGAACGGTTGATCTCATCGAGCAGGACGATGTTGGCGTGCACGGGACCCAGCTGGGTGATGAAGGTGCCCTTGGCGGCGTCGTAGATCTGTGTTCCCACGATGTCGCTCGGCAGCAGGTCCGGGGTGCACTGGATCCGCCGGAACTCCGCACTGACGGCTTCGGCGACGGTCTGGGCCGCGGTGGTCTTCGCCAGGCCCGGGACGCTCTCCAGCAGGATATGCCCGCCCGTCAGCAGGCCCACCAGCAGCGACTCACGGAGCCGTGCCTGGCCCACCACTTTGGCGTCGAAACTGCGGGAAATATTCGCCACCACCTGCTGTGCACGGGCCAGTTCCGCGGATTGGATGCGTGCGGGCGCACTGGTCTGAAGCAATGGATTTCCCCCTGGTGCAGATGCCTGGTGACTGCGGACTGGTGGTGCAGCTGTGCGGCTGCACTCCGTCCGCCATCCTATCCAAGCCATCTGCGCACTGACCTGCAATGGGGACCCCTCCCCATGGCGGTTCCGCAGGTCTATCCTGTTGGAATGAGCGAGCTTCCAGCCAGTTACAAACAGTTTCTCGCCGACAAAAGCGAGAGCTTTATCCTTGCCGTCAAGCCTGTTCTGCAGCAGTCTGCTGCCGACCAGTCCCACGGGGTCCGGGTCACCTACAACGCAGGTCCCACCGGCCACCAGGCCCACCTCGATGACACCATCCCGTTTGGTGTTGTGGTGGAGGACATTGACTGATGGCCCCGCCCCTGCTGGCTAGCCTTTGACGGCGCCTGACAGGGCGAAGGAACTGCCGGCGCCTTTCGCCACGATGACGTAGAGGGCGAGCACCGGGACCGAGTACAGGATGGAAAAGGCGGCCAGCTGCCCGTAGGCCACTGCGCCGTGCTGTCCGAAGAAGCTGAAGATGGATACTGCTGCGGGTTGCCGTGCCTCGGACAGGAGCAGGACAAACGGCACGAAGAAATTCCCCCAGGCCTGGATGAACACGAAGATGAAAACCACGCCCAGCCCCTGCCGCATCAGTGGCAGCACGATGGTCCGCAGCGCCGTCAGCCCGGACGCGCCATCCACCCACGCGGCTTCCTCCAGCGAGACCGGCACCGCGTCCATGAAATTCTTCGTCATCCAGATGGCCATGGGCAGCGTGGTGGTGGCCATGAAGAAGATCGTGGCAGGCATGGAATCCAGCAGGTCAAGCTGCACAAACAGGCCGTAGACCGGCACCATGATGGCCGTGATCGGCAGGCATGTGCCGAACAGGATGGTGTACATAAACGGCCTGTTGAACCGTGACTGGTACCGGGAGAGCGGATAGGCGGCCAGTACCGCGGCGACGAGGTTGACGGCGGCTGTGCCGGCGGAGAGGACCATGCTGTTCCAGAGCGGCTGGAACAGCAGCCCGGGCGTCATGATCGCGGCAAAGTTGTGGAGGGAAACCGTGCCGGGGACTTTGGCCTCGTGGCCCGCCGCGGGGTCCACGGACGCCAGTACCAGCCACAGCAGGGGCAGGACAAACGAGGCGCCGATCAGGATCAGGGCAGCATCAGCGGGGACCCGGGCACGTTGCTGGGCCCGCGAGACAGCACCCGCCGGGGTCCGCCGCCCGGCCCCGGCGGTGCCGCCCGCCGTCGTGGTCATCGTTCGGACTCCCGGAGCAGGCGGACGTAGGCCGCTCCGAATACCAGGCCAATGAGGATCAGCACGGATGCCACGGCCGTGCCGTATCCGATATCGCCGAACTTGAAGGCTTCCTGGTAGGCCAGCACGGGCAGCGTGGTGCTGGCGTTGGCTGGCCCGCCCGCCGTCATGACCCAGATGAGGGTAAAGACCGCCAGCGTCTGCAGGGTAATGAGCATGAGGTTGGTGGCGATGCTGCCGCGGATCATGGGGAGGGTGATGTAGGCCAGCCGCTGCCAGCCGCCGGCGCCGTCCATTAGTGCTGCCTCCGTGACCTCACCGGGAACATCGTCAAGTGCTGCGCGGTACACCAGCATGGAGAACGCCGTACCGCGCCAGATGTTGGCGAGCATGATGGCCACCATCGGGAACGAGTACAGCCAGTCGGGCTGGCCGAGCCCCAGGCCTGCCAGGACCTGGTTCAGGGTGCCGTCACGGCTGAAGTAGGCGTACGCGGCGAACGCGGCAACGATCTCCGGCAGCACCCAGGCAGCCACCACTGCCGTTCCGACGACGGCGGCCACCGCCCGCCGCGCCCGCCGCATCAGGATGGCAATGGCCAGTCCCAGCAGGTTCTGGCCCAGGATGGCCGATCCGCCGACGAAGATGATTGTCAGGAGAAGGGACAGCGGCAGGACAGGATCGGCGACGAGGCGCTGGTAATTCTCGAACCCCACCCAGCCCGGGCTGCGGGCGTTGCGGCCTGTCAGGGCCGCATTCGTGAACGAGGCATGGAAAGCCCACAGGACAGGGCCCACCAGGAACACCAGCAAGAGAAGCACGGCAGGGAGGACAGGAAGCAGCCGGGCGTGCCGCCTCAGCAGGGGGCTGCGGCGGTTGACGGGGCGCAGCCGCTGGGCCGTGGGTGCCGCCACAAGCTACTTCGCGACGGTTTTGGCGTCGCCTACGATGCTTTTCACCGCCGTGTCATAGTCAGCAGCTGCCTGTTCAGGGGATCTCGCCCCGGTGATCACGGCCTCCGTGGCCTCCTGGACTGCCGCCGAGATCCGCGGGTAGTCGGCCGTGGCCGGGCGGTAGTGCGTGACAGCCACGAGCTTGGAGACGTCCTTCACGAACGGGTTGGCCGCCTGGTACCCGGAATCTGCCGCGACATCCTTCCGCACGGCAATCTGGGAGCTGGCAATGTTAAACGCCAGGGAGTTTTTCTGGTTCAGCGCAGTGGCCAGGAAATCAAACGCCAGCCCGGGGTCCTTGGTTCCTGCCCCCAACGCCAGCGTCCATCCGCCGGACATGCTGACTCCGCCGGGGGCCTGTCCGTTCTGCGTGGGGAATGCCGTTACGCCCATGTCCTGACCGTACTCGGGCCATTCGTAGCTCCCGCCCTTCTGCCAGAAGGAAGGCGTGTAGGAGCCTTCCACGGTGGCGCCCATCTTGCCCTGCGGGAGCCATTCCCCGAAGACCTTCTTCCACACATTCGAGTCAAGGGCTTCGGCCGGGGAGACGGCCAGCTTTTCGTCGTAGAGGGTTTTGAGGAAGGCCAGCGAATCCGTGAATCCCTGGGAACCCAGGACCCATTTCTTGGCACCGGCGTCGTAGAGTTCGGAACCGGTGCCGTACAGCAGCTCGTAGAAGCTTTGCATGACGGTTCCTTCGCCGGTGGCCTTGCCGGCGTACATGTTGAACGGCACCACGGCAGGGTTGCTGGCCTTGATTTTCCGCGCGGTGTCCAGGATGTCCTGCCACGTGCGGGGCTCCCAGGGAACACTCACGCCGGCGGCAGCGAAGACCTTCTTGTTGTACCAGATGGCCCGGGTGTCGGTACCCAGCGGGACCGCGTACGTGCCGCCGTCGTCCCCCAGCCCGGCGGCCTTGGCGCCGTCATCAAAGCTGTCCCAGTCCTTCCAGCCCTCCAGGTGGGGGTCCAGTTTCAGGAGGTAGCCGGCGTCGACATCGGAACGGACCTTGAAGGTGTCCTCATAAAAAATGTCCGGGGCGGTGGAGGGCGAGCGAAGGGCCAGCGCAAGCTTGGTGCCGTAATCGTCGTCGTTGGCCTGGATGGGTTCCAGCGCCACCGTGACGCCCTGGTGAGCGGCCTCGAACTCCTTCTTGGCTGACTGGAAGAGGGTGTCGAGGGCGCTGAAGGAATCGGTCTTTTGGTAGACCACCTTGAGCGTTTTGTTTTCCGACTGCGGTGCGGCTGGTGAACAGGCTGTCAGCGCCATGGCCGCTGCAGCGATAAGTGACATGATTCCATAAGCCTGACGACGCATGGTGCTCCATTCAATAAATGGCTGCCGTCCCCGTTTTACTGCGGGCCCCCAGCCGCGGCGATACTGCAGATGCTAGATGGGGCTCCTGCCACAGGCAAGGAGCCCCCCGGTCAGACTTCCAGGAGGAGCCGCTGCGCCCGCGGCGCCAGCGTGTGTTCCAGGACCAGGCAGGCTGCACCAATGGCACCCACGTCCTCGCCGACCCCCGTGCCCACCACCTCGATGGTGTGGATCAGGCGTGCTGCGCTGTTGGCGTCCACCAGTGCCGGGACCTTCTCAAGGTAGCGGTCCGCGATCCGGCTCCAGAACGGGCCGCCAAATACCACCCGTTCAACGTCCAGGGTGTTGGTGACCACGGAAACTGCCCGGGCCACGAGCACCGCCGACTTGTCGATGATGGCCAGGGCCTCGGCATTGCCGGCATCTGCGAGGTCGCACAGCTCCGCGAAGCTCTGCTGCACCTCGGCGCCGCTGTTATGCTTTCCGGTGCCCGCCAGGATTCCGGCAGCGATGGCCTCCGCCACCAGCACCTGCGGAATGGCCGAGGACTTAACGCATCCCTGCAGGCCGCAGTCACAGGCCGGGCCGCCCGGGTCCACGATGATGTGGCCGATTTCGCCGGCATTGCCGGACGTTCCGCGGACCACTTCATCGTTCAGGACAATGCCGCAGCCGATGCCGGTGCCCATGTACATAAAAACGAAGCTGCCTGCACCGCTGGGGCCACCGGCCCAGGTTTCGGCGACGGCGGCGCTGGTGACGTCCTTGTCCACCAGGACGGAGTAGCCGGTGGCCTTGGCCAGGGCCTCCCGCAGTTCCACGCGGTCCCAGCCCGGCAGCAGCGGCGGGTCCACCACGGTGCCGTTGTCCAGGTCGATGGGGCCGGGCGCGGCAAGGCCCAGGCCCGCGATCTTGGCCGGATCCACGCCCGACTCCGTAACGAGCTGTCCAATCTCGGTGGCCATGGTGGCTATCACTGCGGCGGGATCATTCCCGCCGGGGGTTTTGATCCGGGAATGCTGTACCACTGCGCCCACCAGGTCAAGGACCACAAAGGTGGTGACGGCGGGGTCCAGGTGGACGCCCACGGCGTACATGCCGGACGGGTTGAGCCTCAGCATGGTCCGTGGCTTGCCCGGACCGCTGCCTTCCTTACCGGCTTCGACAATCAGGTGCTGGTCCAGGAGGCGTCGGGAAATGTTGGAAATGGTCTGTGGCGACAGGCCCACGATTTGGGCGAGTTCCACGCGGCTGAGGCCGCCGGAGGAGCGCCGGATGGCGTCGAGGATGACCGTCAGGTTGAAGTCCCCCATACGGGGCAGGTTGGTCCCGCGCCGTGGAGCCGAGGGCTGGCGTAATTCTGGCACGGTCTCCCCTATGGTTTGCGGCCGCGTACTCATGATGTCTGAATGGTACGTTACCGCCTGTCGCAGGCCCAGAGCCGCAGGCGGACCGCGACGCGGCGGAAGGACTACGCCCGTTTGGTGCTGACCGCCACCGTGAATTTCGGGTTGCTGCCCTTGACCGTGGTGGGGCCCACCAGCCGCTCCAGCGCAGGGAGGTACTGCAGGTGCCGGTTGAAGACGGTCCAGAGCTGGCCGCCCGGGGACAGCACCCTGCCCGCTGCCTCGAACAGCTTGATCCCGGCCCCGGCATGAACGCTGGCGCCCAGATGGAACGGCGGGTTCAACAGGACCAGGTCGGCGCTGCCGGCCGGCAGCGTGCTCATGCCGTCATCCTGCAGCGTGGCCACCCGGTCGGCCAGGCCGTTGGCCCGAGCGGTGGCCAGGGCTGAGGCCACTGCGGCGGCCGACCGGTCAGTGGCCGTGATCCTGGCTCCCGGATTGACCCGAGCGTACATGGCTGCGAGGATTCCAGTGCCGCAGCCGAGATCGATGGCATGCCTTGCCGCGGGCATTTCCGGCAGGAACGTCAGCAGGAACCTGGTGCCGATGTCCAGCTTGGTGCCGGCAAAGACCGCACCGTGAGCGGCAACTTCCAGGTCCAGTTCGGTGAGGTGTTCGACGGCGGGATATCCGCCGGCCGGACCGTCTCCGCCGGTTCCGCTTCCGTGAGCCGCCGTAGCGCCGCGGGCAATGATGAGCCTGGACTTCTGCCGCGCCAGCTGGGGCTGGACGTCCCGGAAATGGCGTTCCAGCACAGCGTTCATCCCGAGCGACATGTGTTTGATCCGCCCGCCGGCCACGAGCACCACCTCGGGAGCGGCATACCTGGCAACCGCTCCGGCAATTTCGTCGAGTTCGGCCAGTGTGCGGGGCAGCTGCAGCAGCACAGTGTCCGCCCCGGAAAGCAATTCCTCCCCCAGCGGCAATTGCGCAAAGACGTCCAGCCCCAGGGCGGCCGCGTTGTTCCGCAGGGCCCGCTCGCCCGTGATGAGGTCCTCATGGACCCGGACGCTGCGCACACCCAAGGCACCCGCCGCTCCGAGGGTAAGGGCGCCGTACCGGTCACCGATGACTGCCAGGCCGCTGTCCGGACCCACCCGGGCTGCCGCTGCGTCCAGCAGGAGCCTGTCCGTGGCGTCCCAGGCCTGCAGGTTGGGCGCCTCAACGTCCGGGTAGCGGCGAAGCTCGCCGAAAAGGTCGTCAAGGCTGTTCTCTGCCACGTGGGTCCCGCCGTCCGGTGTTGTGCTGATGTGAAGGAGCGATTACTGCCGCAGCGCGGGCAGCTTCAGGATGGCGGCCACTGCCGCCCGGCCGGCACGGTTGGCGCCGATGGTGGACGACGACGGGCCGTAGCCCACCAGGTGAACCCGCGGCTCGGCTGCCACCTGGGTGCCGTCCATGGCGATGCCGCCGCCCGGCCCCCGGAGGTGCAGCGGCGCGAGGTGTTCGAGCTCGGCCCGGAATCCGGTGGCCCACAGGATGACATCGGCCCGGAGGAGGCTGCCATCGGTGAGCCGGACGCCGTCGGGCTCTATGGACGTAAACATGGGCCGCCGCTGAAGTGCGCCACGCATTTCAGCCGCCCGCAGGGCCGGCGTCCAGATCAGGCCTGTCACGGCCACGACGCTTTGCGGCGGCAACCCCTGCCGGACGCGCTCCTCCACCAGGGCCACGGCGTCGTGCCCGGCCTGGGCGTCGAAAGTGGCATCCCGCCATTCCGGCTCGCGCCGCGTGAACCAGCTGGTGGTGGTGACCTGTGAGATCTCGGCCAGCAGCCCCACAGCCGAAATTCCGCCGCCCACCACGATGACGTGGAGTCCGCGGAACTCCCCGGCGGAGACGTAGTCAGCCACGTGCAGCTGCCGGCCCCTGAACGTGGCGCGGCCCGGGTAGATGGGCCAGAACGGCCGGGTCCAGGTGCCGGTGGCGTTGATGACTGCCTTGGCTGACCAGTTGCCGTGGTCGGAGCTAATGCGCAGGCGGCCGGCCGGGTCCTGGTCTTCCCGGGCCACAGAGGTGACTTTGACCGGGCGGAGGACCTGGATGCCCAGCTCCCGCTCATAGGCTTCGAAATACCTGCTGAGGAACTCGGAGCTGGGTTCCGCGGGATCCACGTCGGGTTTGGCGATGCCGGGAAGGTCGCTGATGCCGTTGACAGTGGCCATGACCAGGGACTTCCAGCGGTGCCGCCATGCGCCGCCCGGTCCCTGCTCGGCGTCGAAGACCCTGTATTCAAGCCCGCGCCGCTGCAGGTGGTAGGCCGCGGAGAGCCCGGCCTGACCCGCGCCGATGACCACAACGTCCGTGGTTCCGTCTTCCATATCCTGTAACCGGGATCCCGCTAGGCCTGCGTCACCACGGCTGCACACTCGTGGGCGCAGCCGGGGCACGGCGGAAGGGTGTCATTCACTCCCCCATGATAATCGCGCCGCAGCGCTGACAGGTGCGGGCCGCCGTCGTACTCTTGGGCCATAGCCGAACGGAAGGCAGGGCCATGGCAACGGACAACGGGGCAGCATCGCTGCTGGCGAAAGCGCTGGGCATCGTTCTGGGGACCGGGCAGATCCCGCTCCGGCTGCGGGCGTGGGACGGATCCGAGGCCGGGCCGCCCGGGGCACCCGTGCTCGAGTTCAGGCACCGGCGGGCGCTGCGGCGGATCCTGTGGTCGCCCGGCCAGCTGGGACTGAGCCGCGCGTATGTTGCCGGAGACATCGTCGCGCCCGGCGACATCTTCGAGGCCTTCACCGCACTGAGCTCGGTGGGCAAATTTTCCCGGCCCGGCCCCTTCCAGCCCCTCACGCCACGGGAACTTGCCACGTTGCTGGGTACGGCCGTCCGCCTGGGTGCACTGGGCCCCAACCCCGCCCCGCCACCGGAGGAGGCACGGGTTACGCGCAAGGGCCGGCTCCACACGCGGCAGCGGGATGCTGCGGCAATCTCGCACCATTACGACGTCGGCAACGACTTTTACGCCCTCGTGCTGGGTGAGTCGATGGTGTACTCGTGCGCCGTATGGGACGGCAGCTCTGCTGCGCACCCCGGCGGACTCCCTGCCGGGCTGGACGGGGCGCAAAGGGCAAAGCTGGACCTTGTCTGCCGGAAACTTGGTCTGAAGCCCGGCATGCGGGTGCTGGACGTGGGCTGCGGCTGGGGCAGTTTTGCCCTGCACGCCGCCCGGGAATACGGTGTGACGGTGGTGGGGGTGACGCTGTCGGCGGAGCAGGCTGTGCGGGCCCGCAAACGGGCTGCCGAGGCCGGGCTGACCGAAAAGATCGACATCCGCGTGCAGGACTACCGGGACATCCCGGACGGGCCCTTCGACGCGATCAGCTCCATCGGCATGTCCGAACACGTGGGCCGGGAGCAGACACCGCATTACGTGGCGGTCCTGCATGGCCTGCTCCGTCCCGGCGGCCGGCTGCTCAACCATGCCATCTCCTGGAACGCGGGGCCCACCAAACCTGACCCGGACTCGTTCATTCCGCGGTACGTCTTCCCGGACGGCGAGATGCTGAGCCTGGGTGAAATGGTCACCGCGCTGGAAGCAGGCGGCTTCGAAGTCCTGGACGTCGAGGCACTGCGCCAGCACTATGCGCTGACACTGCGTGCCTGGGTGCGCCGGCTGGAGACCAACTGGGACGAGGCGGTGCGGCTGACCAGCCTGGGACGCGCGCGGATCTGGCGGCTGTACATGGCTTCCAGCGCCCTGGGGTTTGAGGCCGGGCTCACGGGGGTCAACCAGATCCTGGTGCAGCGGGCCGGCGGAACGCAGCCGCCGCTGCGCAGGACGGAGTGGCTGTAGGCAGCCTGTTTCCGCGAAACAAAAAGAGCCACCCACGGGTGGCTCTTTTTGGTGGACATGGTGTCCGGTTTGGTGGAGCTGAGGGGACTCGAACCCCTGACCCCCTGCATGCCATGCAGGTGCGCTACCAGCTGCGCCACAGCCCCAAACCGCCGCCCTCCCGGCCTTTCGGGCCGCTCGAAGCAACCTGATCAGCTTAATGGAAATCTGCGCCGGGCGCCAATCGGGACCGCCCTCCCCTGTCCACGCTGTGGAGAATTCCCCGCCCAAGCGGCTAATCCCCTGCGGACTCCGAGGGGAATTGACCAGGACAAGGGGAAAAGCGGGCTACCGAGCCGGCGTCCGGGCAACAAAAAAGTCCGCCGGAATCTTTCGATTCCAGCGGACTCATCCGGTGGAGCTGAGGGGACTCGAACCCCTGACCCCCTGCATGCCATGCAGGTGCGCTACCAGCTGCGCCACAGCCCCATACCTTCGCCGCTCCGTGGTCTCCCCGGAGCAACTCAAATATCTTAGACCAGCGTTTCCGAAAATTCCAAATCGGGCATATTCGGGCCGCCGGAGCCCGTTATTCGGCGTCGGACACGGCTGCGGCCTTGGCCGAGGAGTCCTCGCCCAGCTCCAGGTCCACCACCGGGCAGTCCTTCCACAGGCGCTCCAGGGCGTAGAAAACACGGTCCTCTTCGTGCTGGACGTGGATGACGATGTCCGAGTAGTCGAGCAGTACCCAGCGTCCGCCGGAGCGGCCTTCGCGGCGGACCGGACGAAGGTCCCGCTTGGAGAGTTCTTCCTCGATGCCGTCCACGATGGCGTTGACCTGGCGTTCGCTCGGCGCAGACGCGATGAGGAACACGTCAGCCAGGGCCAGGCGCTCGCTCACATCCAGCGCCACGATATCGTGGGCGATCTTCTCCGCGGCGGCCTTGGCGGCGTGGCGGGCTATGGCAATGGATGAATCTGATGCAGTCACGTGACTCCTTGTTGTTTTCTAAAGCTTCGTAAGGGGGCGGCGCAGCCCGGTCAGCGGGAGATGCCGCTGACGATCAGGATGACGCCGGAGATGAGGGCCACAATCCCAAAGACCAGGACGAGGACTTGAACGAGCCTGAGCCGCTTGGCGCGGGCAAGGCCTGCCGTGGCCGCATCCAGCGGCTCGAGGCCATGGGCGGACCGGGCAGGGATGCGGGGCAGGTCCTCGAAAAGGTCGTCCCCCTCCCCCGCCTGAACATCCGGCGCAACCGGTATGCTGCGTTTCGATTCGGCCGCCGCTCGGGCGGCCGCCTCGGCCCGGGCGATGACCCGGGAGCGGCCTGACGCCGGTCCGGCCTCAGCCGTTGCCGACGGCGGCCGGGACTCGGCCGACAGGCGTCCGCCCTTGCCGCGCACCTTTTGTCCGGGCCGGGTCTGCACGGGCACGTACGTTGTTGCCGGGGGCTTCATCACAGGACGGTCAATGCCGGGGACCTGCTCGAATTCAAGCGGCGTCACCATGGCGAGGTTGTCAGCCGTGGCGGGTCCCGACTGGGCGGGCCGCGGCTGCGCCGGAACGGCCTGGGTGGGTGCGGCCTGCGACGACGGCACGTGCGGGGCTGCCTGCTCGGCCAGCTTTTGCTTGGCCATGGCCCGTCGGTTCAGCACCGCGGCGCGCTCGGCCAGGGCGATCTGCTCCGCAAGGATATCCGGGTCGACGGCCTCGGGGTCGAGTGAAGCAATGTGCTCCATTTTGGCGATCTGGTTCTTCGCCTGCTCCGCGATAAGGGCCCGGGCCGCCAGGGCCTGCTCCACGCTCATGCCCTTCGGAGCGCCTGCTGCCGGGCCGGGGCCAGGCGTTGTGCCGGTAGCGGGGCCAGGCGTTGTGCCGGTAGCGGTGCCGGGCCCGTTGCCTGGTCCGGTTGCAGGGCGCGGTCCGGCAGGCTCGGCCTTGATGCTGTCCGGGGCGCCTGCCGCCGGAGGAAGCGGCCTGCCCATCGGGGCCGGGATGATGGGGGTGGCCGAGGTGACAGCCTGTTCCTTGAGCTGCTGGAGCCTCAGTTGCCTGCGGGTGGGCGGGCCGCCACCGGAGAGCTGGTCTTCCTTTTCCTCAAGTTCCTTGATGGTGCGCAGTGCAGCGCGGTCCCGTGCGCGGATCTGTGAGGAGCGCTGGGCGTGGGCCTGTTCCGCAACCGAGTCCAGGGGCGCGTCTGCCGCCCGCCGCTGTTTTGAGGCAGGCGAAACCTGGCCCGGGGCTGTAGACCCGGTAGCCGTGTTCTCATCTCTGGCCTGCCGCAATTCGCGGCGGCTGCGGACGGGGGGCTGTTCCTGACTCATTGAGAACTCATTCAGTACTGGCTGGCTCGTCTGTTTCGGTAATTCGCACGCCGTCAGGATCTGCGCCGTTGGCGTACAGTCCATATTTGGCGATGTATTGCACCACACCGTCCGGCACCAGGTACCAGACAGGGTTGTTCGCGGCCACCCGTGTCCGGCAATCCGTCGAGGAGATCGCCATTGCCGGCACCTCCAGCAGGCTGACATCCTCGCGGCCCATGCCGTCAAGCACGTGCCCCGGACGGGTCACACCCACAAAGTGGGCCAGTGACCACAGCTCGTCAATGTCCTTCCAGGACAGGATCTGCGCCAGGGCGTCAGCGCCGGTAATAAAGAACAGGTCCGCGTCCGGGCGCTGGGTCCGGAGGTCACGCAAGGTATCAATGGTATACGTGGGGCCGGGCCGGTCAATATCCACCCGGCTCACGGTGAAGCGGGGGTTCGACGCCGTGGCAATCACCGTCATGAGGTACCGGTGCTCCGGCTGGCTGACGTGCTTGTGCGATTTTTGCCACGGCTGACCGGTGGGAACAAACACCACTTCATCCAGGCCGAACTTGGCGGCCACTTCACTCGCTGCCACAAGGTGGCCGTGATGGATGGGATCGAACGTCCCGCCCATCACGCCCAGCCGCAGCCGCCCTTGCGCACCGTCACGGTGCAGGACACGGGAAATGTCAGTGGCCTTGGCCGTGGTCGTGCTTGTTCGGGTGCTGGCGGTGCGGATCAGCGTGCTCTTCCGTGGCGGCGTGGCGGTTGCCCAGGTTGCTGTAGGACAGGGTGACAAACATCATGACCAGGAAGATGGCGAAGATGACCACGCCGAAAACCCACGGCTCGGCCCACAGCGGAGCTGGCGCGTGTTCTTCGCCTTCGGCAACGGTCATGGCAATCTGCTGGAGCAGCATTTTCTCCCCTAGGGTTCAAAGATGTGGCAGCGGATCTACCCGCCGTTCCGGACTTCTGTCTATGTTACCGCGTTGCTAGCCGCGAACCTGGCCCTCGCCCTGCACGATCCACTTCGTGGTGGTGAGCTCGGTGAGGCCCATTGGGCCGCGCGCATGCAGCTTCTGCGTGGAGATCCCCACTTCGGCACCCAGGCCCAGCTCACCGCCGTCGGTAAAGCGGGTGGAGGCGTTGACGATGACCGCTGCCGAATCAATCTCGGCAACGAACCGCTCGGCGTTGGCAAGGTTATTGGTGAGGATGGCTTCGGTGTGGCCGGTGGACCAGGTCCGGATGTGCTTCACGGCGTCATCCAGGCTGTCCACCATGGCCACGGCAAGATCCAGGTCCATGTACTCGGTGCCCCAGTCCTCGTCCGTAGCGGGCGTGGACGCGATGGAGGCAGGGAGCGCCGCCCGGATCCGGTCGTCGGCGTGGAGGGTGACTCCGGCGTCGCGCAGTGCAGCAGCCACAGCAGGCAGCACGGTGGAGCGGGAATGAACCAGCAGCGTTTCCACGGTGTTGCAGACGCTGGGCCGCTGGGTCTTGGCGTTCAGCAGGATGTCAACCGCCATTTCTTCACTGGCGGATTCGTCGATGAAGATGTGCACATTGCCCTCGCCGGTTTCGATGACCGGAACGGAGGCGTTGAGCACCACGGACTGGATCAGGTCGCGGCCGCCCCGGGGAATCAGCACATCCACCCGGCCACGTGCACGCATCAGGGCGTTGGCACCTTCGCGGCCGTACTGGTCCACCGTCTGCACGGCGTCGGAGGGCAGGCCTACGCTGTGCAGGGCATCGCGGAGCACATGGACCAGGGCTTCGTTGGTGGCCGCTGCGGCGGTGCCGCCGCGGAGGATCACGGCATTCCCGCTCTTGAGTGCCAGGCCTGCGATGTCCACCGTAACGTTGGGGCGTGCTTCGTAGATGGCGGCCACCACACCCATGGGCACGTTCACCTGGCGCAGGCGGAGGCCGTTGGGCAGGGTCTGGCCGCGGACCACGTTGCCCACGGGGTCCGGCAGGCTGGCGAGATTCTCCAGCGCATCCACCAGTCCGGTGATGCGTGCTTCAGTCAGGGTCAGCCGGTCCAGCATGGCGGCGGAGGTCCCGTTAGCCTTCCCTGCCGCCACATCCTTGGCGTTGGCGGCCAGAATCAGGCTCCGGCGTTCCCGCAGGGCAGCACCAATGGCCCGCAGGCCCCGGTCCTTCCATGCCCGGTTGGCCCGGGACATCTGCCGTGCAGCCTGCCGTGAACGGTCCGCGATGGCGTGGACGGCGGCTTCAACGTCCCCTGATGACAGCGGCACTGCCGTGGCCGGCGAGGTCATGTCCGGCGTTTCCGGGGCGGCGGGAACCGCGGTGTTGTCTCCGGAAGTCGCAGCAGTGGTGTGGGTCAGTGCCTCAGTCATGATCCAAGTTTAGGCGAGTTGCCCGCTCAGACCAGCACCAGGTCATCAACGTGAACAACTTCACGGTCATATCCACGGCCCAGGGCCTTGCCCAGTTCCTTCGTGGACCGGCCGAGCATCTGGGGCAGCTCGGCCGCGGAATAGTTGACCAGGCCGCGCGCAACGACGGTGCCGTCCACGCTGACCATTTCGACGGCGTCGCCCGCCTCAAAATCGCCGTCAACGGCGGAAATGCCGGCCGGAAGCAGCGAGGTGCGGCGGTGGCGAACAGCCTTGACGGCGCCCTCGTCGAGAATCAGCCGGCCCTGCACCGTGGCGAGGTGCGCCAGCCACAGCAGCCGCACCGGCTTCCGCGCACCGTTCACGGTGAACCAGGTGCCGACGTCGTCTCCGGCCAGCGCCGCGGCGGCGTTGGGGGTGGACGTGACCAGGGCATGGATGCCGGAGCCGGCCGCAATGGTGGCGGCCTCCACCTTGGTGGTCATGCCGCCGGTCCCCACACCGGCTTTGCCGGCCTTGCCTATGGTCACGCCTTCGAGGTCCTTCGGACCTTCCACCAACGGGATCCGTTTGGCCCCGTGGGCGGGCGGACCGTCGTAGAGGGAGTCGACGTCGGAGAGCAGCACCAGGGCATCGGCGCGGACCAGGTGGGCCACCAGGGCCGCCAGGCGGTCGTTGTCGCCGAAGCGGATCTCGTGGGTGGCCACGGTGTCGTTTTCGTTGACCACCGGCACCACCCCAAGGTTCAGGAGGCGGTCAAGGGCGCGGAAGGCATTGGTGTGCTGGCTGCGGCGCATGAGGTCATCGGCAGTGAGCAGGACCTGGCTGACCGTGACACCATGGGCACCGAAGGCCTGGGTGTAGCGGGCCATCAGCAGGCCCTGCCCCACGCTGGCTGCTGCCTGCTGCGTGGCCAGGTCACGCGGCCGTTTGTCCAGGCCCAGCGGGGCGAGCCCGGCTGCGATGGCGCCGGAGGACACCAGGATGATCTCAGTGCCGGCGTTCCGTTTGGCGGCCAGGGCGTCGGCCAGGGCGGTGAGCGCTTCCTCGGAAATGCCGCCCTTAATGCTGGTCAGCGACGACGAACCGACCTTGACCACGATCCTGCGGGCGGCGGCGAGTACGCTGCGGTCCGCCGGCCGCCGGTGCGGTGCCGCCGTGGCAGAGCTACTGGTCATCGTCTGCGCCCAGTCCACTCTCCTTGAGCGGCTTGGCGACCCTGCGGCTGCTGACGGATTCGGTCCAGATGCCTGCTTTGCGTTCGGCTTCGAGTTCGGCACGTGCAGCTGCCCTGGCTTCCTTGCGTTCCTGCTGTTCCTCGCGCTTTTGGCCGCGGGTGGGGCGGTCGCCGATATCAGCGAAGCGAACGTCCGTGCCGCGGGGTGAGGCGAGCAGCTCGGCACCGGCCATCATGGTGGGCTCCCAGTCGAAGACGACGCCGTCATCCTCGCCGATCACCACGGTGTCGCCGGGCTTGGCGCCCTGTTTGAAGAGTTCGTTTTCCACGCCCAGCTTGGCGAGCCGGTCCGCGAGGTAGCCGATGGCTTCCTCGTTAGTGAAGTCGGTTTGTTTGACCCAGCGCACAGGCTTGTCGCCAAGCACCCGGAACAGCGGCTCCAGGTTCTTTTCCTCGCGGCGGATGGTGAACCCGGTCTCGTTGACGGCGCGTGGGCGGAGTACCACAGGCTGGACCTTCGGCGGCGCGGCGGCAAGTGTCTGGCGGGCGGCCTGGACGATTTCGGCCATGGCAAAGCCGAGCTGGCGCAGGCCCTCGTGGCTGGTGGCCGAAATCTCGAACACCCGGTAGCCGCGTGATTCCAGTTCAGGACGGACGAATTCGGCCATGTCCTTGCCGTCGGGCAGGTCAACCTTGTTGAGTGCAACGAGGCGTGGACGGTGGTTCAGCGGAACCACTTCACCGTCGGTGCCGGCATAGCTCATGTCAACGGCGTACTTTTCGAGTTCGGCTTCAATGATGGCCAGATCGGACAGCGGGTCACGGTCCGCTTCGAGCGTCCCGCAGTCCAGGACGTGTACCAGGGCAGCGCAGCGCTCCACGTGGCGAAGGAAGTGGTGGCCCAGGCCCTTGCCCTCGCTGGCGCCCTCAATGAGGCCCGGGACATCGGCGATGGTGAAGCGGACATCCCCGGCCTGGACAACGCCAAGGTTGGGGATCAGGGTGGTGAACGGGTAGTCGGCAATCTTGGGCCGGGCAGCGGACATGGCCGCGATCAGGCTCGATTTCCCGGCGGACGGGAACCCCACCAGTGCAATGTCAGCAATGGACTTCAGTTCCAGCACGATGTCGCTGGATTCACCCTCGATGCCGAGCAGCGCGAAGCCGGGGGCGCGCCGTTTCTGCGAGGACAGGGCAGCGTTGCCCAGGCCGCCCAGGCCGCCGGCGGCCGCAACGAACTCGGTGCCTTCGCCCACGAGGTCCGCCAGGACGGTACCGTCCTTGGACTTGACCACGGTGCCGTCCGGGACCGGAAGGATGAGGGTTTCACCGTTCTTGCCGCCTCGCCAGTCCCCCATGCCGGGTCCGCCGTTGGTGGCGTGGCGGTGCGGTGCGTGGTGGTAGTCGAGCAGCGTGGTGGTCTGATGGTCAACGCGCAGGATGACGTTGCCGCCGTCGCCGCCGTTGCCGCCGTCGGGGCCGCCCAGGGGCTTGAACTTCTCACGGTGCACGGAGACACAGCCGTGGCCGCCGGTACCGCCGGATACGTGCAGTACTACCCGGTCTACAAAGCTCGCCACGTGGATCTCCTCAGTGCTGTTTCCTTGATGCCCGCAGGCGCCAAGACGATTGTAATGCGGTTAAAAGAACAGTGGAGCGGACCAAATGGCCCGCTCCACCGCTTCAGAACTGGTTGTTACTCTGCAGCTGCAGCAGCAACGATGTTGACGACGCGGCGACCGCGGCGGGTGCCGAATTCGACAGCTCCCGGGGTCAGTGCGAACAGGGTGTCGTCGCCGCCACGGCCAACGCCGGCGCCCGGGTGGAAGTGGGTGCCACGCTGGCGGACGATGATCTCGCCTGCGGAAACTACCTGGCCGCCGAAGCGCTTGACGCCGAGGTACTGGGCGTTGGAGTCACGACCGTTGCGAGTGGAGCTCGCGCCTTTTTTATGTGCCATTTGAAATGCCTGCCTTTAAATTCTGGGGAATCTGCTGAAAACCTGAACAGTAACGGAAGGTTACTTGATACCAGTGATCTTGACCTTCGTCAGTGACTGACGGTGTCCCTGGCGCTTCTTGTAACCGGTCTTGTTCTTGAACTTCTGGATGACGATCTTCGGACCACGGAGGTCGTTCTGGATCTCAGCCGTAACAGTTACCTTGGCCAGGTCCGCAGCTGCGGAGGTGACCTTGTCACCGTCCACCAAAAGCAGTGCGGGCAGCTCAATGGTGCTGCCAGCTCCACCGGCGACGCGGTTCAGGGTAACGAAGTCTCCAACGGAAACCTTCTCTTGCCGGCCGCCTGCGCGGACAATCGCGTACACCACTTGGGAACTCACTTCTCTCGACGTTTATTACTAAATTTGCGTGCGGAACCTGGGTCCAATTTTGGCTGGGCTCTCGCTGTGCCTCAACGCCGTGGGGTCATGACCCAAGTGTTGGCGTAAGCACCGAAGATCTAGAATACGCTAATTTCGCCTTCGGCCGCAAATGAGGCTGGTTACGGCCGGATGTCTGTGATGAGCCCCACAAAGCGGGGGCAACATCCGTAATCCGGAACCGTGCCCGACTATCCTACCGGCTGCGGCAGCCGCAGCGGTTCAGGCGTGCAGGCGCGGCGCGTCGAAGAAGTCAACCTCGAAGCGGCACGAGTTCCGGAAAGCCTCCAGCATGGCCGCGCGTTCGTCGCCTGATGCTTTCCGTCCTGCCTCGTCAGCCATGGCGATCGCCTGGCGGGTGGCCCGGGCGAATTCCTCGTCCGCGTAGGTCCGCAGCCAGTCCGCATAGGGGTGCGCGTCCGGCTCACCGGCGGCAAGGAACTGGGAGTGAAGGGTTTGCCCCACCTCGGCGTACAGCCAAAAGCACGGCAGGACGGCCGCCACCAGCACTCCGTAACTGCCGGAAGCCGAGGCCGCCAGCAGGTGGTCCACATAGGATTTGGTGACCGGACCGAGGGCTGTCTCCACCGTGCGGGTGCTGAGCCAGGTGCGGTGCAGTTCCGATTCGACTTCGAGGCACTGCAGGGCGGACCTCGCCCAGAAAAGCTGCGCCTCTTCAGTGGGCGCCAGCGCGCTGGCACGGGCCAGTACCCGCGAATAGCCGTTGAGGTAGATGGCGTCCTGGGCGAGGTAGTAGGCGAACTGGTCCTCAGCCAACGTGCCGTCCGTCAGGTCGCGGATGAATGCCAGGCCGTAGATGGCCGCCAGGTCCGGGGCGGCCGCCTGCCGGAGCACCTCACTGAATGCCCCGGCAATGGGTGCCTGTTCCAGGTGGTGGAAGTGGTGGACGGGGCCGTTGCCGGTACCAACCTCCAGCTGGCCGGAAGCTTGCAGCGCACCGGCCAGCCACGGCTTGACACAGTTAAGCGAGGCTTCCCAGTCTCCCAGCCGGGCCTGTGCGGTGGCCATCGCTGAGGACAGCGAGCAGCCTGTGCCGTGGCTGTTGCGGGTGGGGATCCTGTCGCCGGCGACTTCCACCACCGGCCGGGACAGCAGTCCCCCGGTGTTGACCAGCGCATCCGGGCAGGAACCGCCGTCGAGATGGCCCCCCTTGACGAGGATGGTGGCCCCGGTGGCCGAAGCAAGCAGCTTTCCCTGCTCCAGCGCGCCCGCCCAGTCCCGCGCCTGCGGCTCGCGCACCAGGATGGCCAACTCCGCAAGGTTGGGGGTGATCAGGTCCGCCAGGGGCAGCAGGGCCAGCAGGGCATCTTCGGCTGATTCCTTCAGGAGCCGGTCCCCGCTCGTAGCCACCATCACCGGATCGAGAACCACGACGGCGGGACGCACCTTCTCCAGCCAGCTGCGGACAGTGTTAATCACGTCCACATTGCCCAGCATGCCGATCTTGACGGCGTCGATCGCGATGTCGTCGCTGATGGCATCAAGCTGCTGGCCCAGGAAGGAGGCAGGCGGCATATGGACGTCCCGGACACCGAGGGTGTTCTGAACAGTCAGGGCAGTGATGGCTGCCATCCCGTAACCACCCAGGGCGGCGATGCTTTTCAGGTCGGCCTGGATGCCTGCGCCGCCAGACGGATCCGAGCCGGCAATGGACAGTACCCGGGGCGTATCGCGCAGCACGCCGGCCTGGCTGGATGCGCTGGACGAACCATGCACGCCCGCGCCGGGTGTGGATGCGCGGGCTGCCGACGCGGCCGGAGCCGGGGAAGCTGAGGGAATTGCTGAAGGAAGGACAGAGGTAGAAGCCAAGGAGACATCCCTTCGCCGGTGCTAACCGGACAGGTTCAACGGGTCTGGATCTCAGCCGGCTCTCTGCGCGGCACCCCGTGTCAGTTACCCACCCTAGCGCCTTGTCGGTTCCGCCGCCCCAGATGAAGGCCGGAAATGCAGGATGCCCGCGGCCGCCCCGGAAAGGGGCGGCTGCGGGCATCCTGGCAGATGTCCCTGTGGTGGCTCAGAGTTCCGAAGCGGGAACCCCGACACCCAGGATGATGGGGGCGCTGCTCTCTGCCGGCTTGGCTGCTGCCGGAGCCGTGGGCTCCGGCGCCTTGGCCGCATGGGTGTGACCCGTTGAGGCTGCCGGAACTGCTTCATGGTGTTCCACCGTGGTGGCGTTGGCTGCACCCTGGGCACGGCTGGCGCTCCGGTTCCGCCGCGGGCGGCGTGTCCGGGACTGCTCGGTGTGGTCGGAGTAGTCCTTCTCCACCGGCGTTGTAGCCACAGCAGCAGGCGCCTGACGGGCGGGAGCCGCGGGCTGGCGCTCAGCAGGGAGACCCTCGGCCGACTGGCTGTCCGGGTGCGCGTCCGCCGCCGGGGCCGGCTCGCCAAGCTTGGCGAACGCTTCCGCAAGTCGGTCCAGGGTCAGGGCCGGAGCCTGGGGCTGTTCCTCGTGGTGTTCAACGAACGGCAGCACCACCTGTTCGCCGCCAAATGTCAGCACGGCAGCAGGCCTGCCCGTGGCGTCGGCCTCGGACCGATCTGCCGGGGCGGGAGCAGCAGCACCGGCTGCCTTGCCCGCAGCGGCCACTTCCTCGTCGTGCAGGTGCGCGGCGTGGGCTGCGGCGGCAATGTTGGCGAGGGCTGCCCGCGTGGCCTCGGCTTTGGCGTGGCGCTCGGCGTCACTCGGATCCGGGTGGACCGTGTGGACGTGCACCGGAGCGGCCGGCGCTACGTCCAGGGCCTGGCCGCCGCGGCCGCGGCGGCGTTTCCGGTCGGTCCGGCCACCCTGGGCATCCGGGCGCTGGTTTTCCGTGCGCTGGCTGTCAGTGCGCTGCGCTTCCGGGCGGCTGTCCGCACGCTGCACATGGTGTTCGGCTGCCACGGTGTTGGCGCGGCGGTGTTCCACGGGGTCGTCGTGGGTGACCACGCCTCGGCCGGCGCAGGTTTCGCACTGTTCGCCGAAGACTTCCAGGAGACCGGTGCCCATGCGCTTGCGCGTCATCTGCACCAGGCCCAGGGAGGTCACTTCTGCCACCTGGTGCTTGGTCCGGTCACGGCCCAGGCATTCCACCATGCGACGGAGTACCAGGTCGCGGTTGGACTCGAGGACCATGTCGATGAAGTCGATGACAATGATGCCGCCGATGTCCCGGAGCCGGAGCTGCCGGACCACTTCTTCGGCCGCTTCAAGGTTGTTCTTGGTGACGGTCTCCTCGAGGTTGCCGCCGCTGCCGGTGAACTTGCCGGTGTTGACATCCACCACGGTCATGGCTTCAGTGCGGTCGATGACCAGCGAGCCGCCGGAGGGCAGGAAGACCTTCCGTTCCAGCGCCTTGTGGATCTGCTCATCGATCCGCCATGCAGCGAAGATGTCCTGGTCCTTGGTCCACTTTTCCAGGCGGCCCACCAGGTCCGGCGCCACGTAGGTGACGTAGGCCTCGATGGTGTCCCAGGCCTCCTCACCGGAGACGATCAGCTTGGAGAAGTCCTCGTTGAAGACGTCGCGGACCACCTTGATGGTGAGGTCAGGTTCGCCGTACAGCAGTTCGGGGGCCAGGATCTTCGTGGAGGTGGACTGGCTTTCGATGCCTTCCCACTGGGCCCGGAGCCGGTTGATGTCATGCGTGAGCTCCTCTTCCGAGGCACCCTCGGCAGCGGTACGGACAATCACACCGGCGTGCTCGGGCAGGCGGTCCTTGAGGATCCGCTTAAGCCGGTTGCGTTCGACGTCGGGCAGCTTGCGCGAGATGCCGGTCATGGAACCGCCGGGCACATAGACCAGGTAGCGTCCGGGCAGGGAGATCTGGCTGGTCAGGCGCGCGCCCTTGTGGCCCACGGGATCCTTGGTCACCTGGACCAGGACAGTGTCCCCTGACTTCAGCGCGTTTTCGATCCGGCGCTGCTTGCCTTCGAGATTGACCGCTTCCCAGTTAACTTCGCCCGCGTACAGCACGGCGTTGCGGCCGCGTCCAATATCAACGAACGCCGCTTCCATGGAGGGCAGGACGTTCTGGACCTTGCCGAGGTAGACGTTGCCGATCAGGGAGTCCTGCTGGGTCTTCGAGACGAAATGCTCGGCCAGGACGCCGTCTTCGAGGACGCCGATCTGGATTCTGTCATCGCGCTGCCGGACGATCATCTGGCGGTCCACCGATTCGCGGCGGGCCAGGAACTCGGCCTCAGTGATGACGGTGCGGCGCCGGCCCGTATCGCGGGACTCGCGGCGGCGCTGCTTCTTAGCTTCGAGCCTGGTGGAGCCCTTGACGCTGGCCACCCGGTTGTTGACGGGCGCCTCGGTGACCGGGCGGGGAGCGCGGACACGGGTGACGGTGTTGGGCGGGTCGTCGCCCTCGCCGCCGGTCAGCTCCAGGTCCTGGTCGCCACGGCGGCGGCGACGACGGCGGCGGGACGTTACGCCGTCGTCCGGCCGGCCGCTTTCATCATCGTCCTCTGCGGCACCATCCTGCCCACCCTCGGTATTGTCGGCGGTGCTGTCAGCGTCGCCCTCGCCGGTGCGGCTGCGCCCACGGCGGCCACGGCTGCGGCGCCGGCGGCGGCTGGAGGCGTCGTCAGCATCGTCGTCTTCGGCGTCGTCCTCTTCCGGTTCTTCCACAACGGCAGCAGCGGGCCGGACAACAGTGGACAGGTCAGGTGCCTGGAAGAGGACGGACGTGGCCGAGCCCGGCTCCATGAACAGTGAACCGAACGGGCTGACCGGCTCAGCGGTGGAGGGCTCTTCGGCGGATGCGGCGTCTGCCGGGGCCGGCGATTCCGGTGCGGCGGCAACTGCTTCAGGAACGGCAGCAGGAGTTGCTTCGGGGGCTATTTGTCCTGCGGCCACAGCGGACGCAGCGGCGGCCTCGGGTGCTGCCGGTTCGGGGGCACCCGCAGCAGCGTCAGGTGCTGCGGCCTCCGTCACTGCAGTTTCCGCAACGGCTGGCTCTGGAGCCGAGGTCTTGCGGGTGGCAACCCTGCGGCGGCGGACCGGTTTGGCCTCGGCGTCCGGCTCCGCGACGGGCACGGCGGCGTCCGCAGCGGGCGCTTCGGTGGAGACTTCTGCAGGTGCGGCTTCAGCGGCGGCGTCTTCGGCGAAGGCGGGAAGGGGCTCAGGCTCTGGTTTCTTGCGGGCGCGGGTCCGGCGGACGGGGGCTTTGGGTTCCGGCACCGCTGCCTCTGCGGCGTCGGCCTGGGGCGCTGCTTCGGGCTGGACGGCTGTTTCGGTCACAGGCCCCGCGTCGGTGGCATCTGCGGCACCCGCCTTCGGCACCGCCTTGCGACGGGTGCGGGTGGCCTTCTTGGGCGCCTCGGTGGTTTCAGTGCCCTCTGCTTCAGCATTAACGGCCGGTGCTTGTTCATTTTCCATATGTGGCAACACTCCTGCCCCTGACGTACCGCCACATCCGGCACCCATTGGGGCACATATTGTCAAAACCCGCAGGCGTTGACAGAAGTCAAGTGGATGCTCCCAGGTTCGCACCGGCAATGGGGTGCGGCAGCCCGTAGGAGCCGTTGGCTGAGTCCTGGAACCCGTTGTTCTTCACGCCACAACCAGGTGCCGTCCAATGGAGTGGCGGGAGGCCGGATGAGAGAATCCGAAGCCTGCCCTGCTCGTCATTGGCGGTCTTGAAACAAGCCACCGGACCGGAGTCCGAATGTGGGTCGGCCTCCAGCCACGTTCATTCTCTCACACCCGCGCCTCAAGGCAGCGGAAGCAAGGGTAACCGATCCGCCCGCACGGCAGCCGGCCCATGCATTGGCTGGAGGCCGCCCTCAGGTGCCGGCGTTACAATCAGGGCAAGGAGCACCCGAAACAAAGGACGCCACAGACCATGCCCAGCATTTCCCCGCACGGCACCGATACGCCGACCGCCTCGCCCGTCGTCGAACCGTCACCGGCGGCCTCCCGGTCGGTACCGCCCATGGCGCGCAACCGGCCCTTCGGGTGGCTGCTGGTCATTACCGGCGTCATCGGCTGGCTGGCCTCAGGCACGCTGGTGCTGGAGAAGCTCGAAGTCCTCAAGGATCCCAACCACACCACGGTGTGCGATGTGAATCCGTGGATCTCCTGTGGCCAGGTGATGCAGACCTGGCAGAGCTCGGTCTTCGGGTTCCCGAACATGTTCATCGGCATTGTGGCCTTCGCCATCATCATCACCGTAGGAATGGCACTGCTGTCCGGGGCCACGTTTGCCCGCTGGTACTGGGCCGGGGTCCAGGTTGGCGTTACCCTGGGCTTCGCATTTGTGGTGTGGCTGTGGTCCCAGGCCCTGTACGTGATCCATATCCTGTGCCCGTTCTGCATGATCGTTTGGGCAGCCATGATCCCGTTGTTTGTCTGGACCACCATCCGGAACATCAGCCACGGAGTCATCCCCGTACCCGCCGGTGCAGCCAAACTCCTGGGCGACTCGGGCTGGATCATCACTGCCCTGCTCTACGTTGCCGTCATCGCCACCATCTTCTTCGCGTTCATCCAGGTGTTCGCCGGAACCTCAGGCTTCTAGCTTCCCCACCCCCGAATCGAGGAAACAGATAAGGCCAATGTCCACGCCGGACATTGGCCTTATCTGTTTCCTCGATGAGGATTCCTGCTGGGGGCTATCAGCCCTGGAACCAAATCTTGATTTCGCGCTCGGCCGAGTCCGCCGAGTCGGAACCGTGGACCAGGTTCTGCTGGACCTTCAGGCCCCAGTCGCGGCCGAAGTCGCCACGGATGGTGCCAGGGGCGGCCGTAGTGGGGTCAGTGGTTCCGGCCAGGGACCGGAAGCCTTCAATAACGCGGTGGCCTTCGAAGATCGCGGCAACCACAGGCCCGCTCAGCATGAACTCCACGAGCGGCTCGTAGAACGGCTTGCCCACGTGCTCCTCATAGTGCTGCTCCAGGAGCTCACGGGTGGCGTCAACCTTCTTCAGCTCCGCCAGGGTGTATCCCTTGGCCTCGATGCGGCTCAGGATGGCACCGCTGAGGTTGCGGGCCACGCCGTCGGGCTTGATCAAAACGAGGGTGCGCTCAATGCTCACAGTTGCTCCAATGCGTTGGTGGGGTTTCGGGACAAGTCTACGAGGCCGGCGGGGTGTCACCGTGCGCAGCGTCCCATTCCGCCTGGTCGCGTTCGCGCTTGGCTGACTCCGTGTCGATCCGGATGCCCGTACGGATCCCGTACCACCAGGCCAGTCCGAACAGGGCGCCCACCAGGAACATCATGGGTTCCACTATGCCGGTGAGGATCAGCACAATCTGCAGGATCCACCCCAGTGCCACGCCCCATGGCTTGGAAAGGACGGCGCAGGCGAGGACCATAACCAGGCTGAGGGCGATGCCGGTCCCCAAAATGAGGGCCGGCGGAATTTCCCCGCGCTTGAGGCCAAAGACGGCCAGCGTGGCGAAAAAGACCACAAACGCCTCCAGCAAAAGAACAGTGGAAGCGAACATCACCTTGGTGGAACGGCGCTTCTTGGGCATTCCGGGGCGCCACTCACGCTGGGCCCTTGTCAGCTTGGCCATGACTAGACCTCCGTCTTTCCAAGCAGAATCCGGGCTTCCGCCACCAGGGTGATGGACCCGGTCACCAGCACGCCGCCGGCCAGGTCGTTGTTGGCTTCGGCGCGTTCGACGGCCCATTCCAGGGCGTCGTCGAGCTTGTCCGCGATATGGATGTTCTCCTCACCGAAGCCCAGTTCCACGGCCAGCTCAGCCAGTTCCGCGGCAGGGACTGCACGCGGTGAGTTGGACTGGGTGAAGCAGTATTCCTCAGCCAGGTCGCCCAGCGATTCCTTGAGCTGGCGAAGGATTTCTTCGGCGTCCTTCTCCTTAAGGACTCCCACCACGGGGACGAGCCGCGTAAAGCTGAATGCCTCCCGGATGGCCTCGGCCGAGACCCTGATGCCGTCCGGGTTGTGGGCCGCGTCCACGATGATGGTGGGGGCAGTCCGGACAACCTCGAGCCGGCCGGGGGACGTGACGGCGGCAAAGGCTTCCTGCAGCACCTCGGCGTCGAGTTCCTTTTCGCCGCCGAAGAATGCCTCCAGCGCTGCCACGGCAACGGAAGCGTTCTGGGCCTGGTGCGCGCCGTGTAACGGCAGCAGCAGGTCCGGATACCGGCCGGCGATCCCCTGGATGCTGACCACCTGGCCGCCAACGGCCACTGCCCTGGATTCGACGCCGAATTCCACGCCCTCGAACCGGAACGGCACTGCCACGTCCTTTGCCTTTTCGAGCAGCACCTGGGCAGCATCCACGGGCTGCGCGGCGCTGATGAGGTAGCCGCCGGGCTTGATGATGCCGGCCTTCTCGTATGCGATGTCCTCGGTGGTGTCGCCCAGCAGGTCCGTGTGGTCCAGGGAGATGGGCGTGACGACCGAAACCTGGCCATCGCCCACATTCGTGGCGTCAGTGATGCCGCCGAGGCCCACCTCGATGACGGCGACGTTGACGGGCTGGTCTGCGAAGATGGCGAAGCCCAATATGGTCAGGCACTCGAAGTACGTGAGCCGAGGCTGGCCCTCGGCTTCCAGCTCGGAATCCACGATCTGCAGGTACGGGCGGATCTCATCCCAGATCCGGACAAACGTTTCGTCGGAGACCGGGTGGCCGTCGATGCTGATCCGCTCGGTGACCTTGGACAGGTGCGGGCTGGTGTAGCGGCCGGTGCTCAGGCCATGGGCGCGCAGCCCGGCTTCGATCATCCGGGCGGTGGAGGTCTTGCCGTTGGTGCCGGTCACGTGGATGATCGGGTAGGCCTTGTTGGGCTCTCCCAGCACATCCATGGCACGAAACAGCGGTGCCAGCCGCGGCTCCATCTTGTTTTCCGGGGCACGGCCCAGCAACTCGGCGTAGACACTTTCTACGGAAAATTCGTCAGTCATGGATCAGGCCTCTGCTTTTTCGACGGAGATGCGGGGATCACCCGAATCAGCCAGGACGGTTCCCAGCTCGAGGGTCAGGGTTTCGTTCTTGACGAGCTCCGCATTGGCCAGCAGCGCGTCCAGCACGGCCTGGGTGGCAGTCACGGTGGTCCGGATCCTGTCGCTGACGTTGAGGCCGGCGTCCTTGCGTGCCTGCTGGATGGCGCGGACCATGTCACGGGCCGTACCCTCAGCCTCCAGCTCGGGGGTGACCTCAGTGTTCAGGACCACGAAGCCGCCGCCCGGCAGGACACCAGCGGCGGACGTCCCGCCGCCGGCCGCTTCAGCCACAACGGTCTCCAGGGTGTACTCCTGCGGTTCCAGTTCCAGCCCGCCTGCGGTGACCACTCCGGCGTCGGAAACCGACCAGTCGCCGGACTTCGAGCCCTTGATGGCCTGCTGGACGCTCTTGCCCAGGCGCGGTCCCGCGGCACGGGCGTTCACCACGAGCTTCTGCTCGATGCCGAACTCCTCAGGGGAAGCGCCCTCGGCGTCAAGCAGGCGGACGGAACGGATGTTCAGTTCATCGGCGACGACGGCGGCGAACCCTTCCAGCGCGGCCGCACCGGGTGCCACCACGGTGAGTTCCTGCAGCGGCAGGCGGACGCGGAGGTTGGCCGCCTTGCGGAGCGAAGATCCGGTGGAGCAGATCTGCTGTACACGGTCCATGGCTTCCACCAGCGGGGCGTTGGCCGGGAACAGGCCCGCATCCGGCCAGTCAGCCAGGTGCACGGACCGTCCGCCGGTGAGCCCGCGCCAGATCTCCTCAGAGACCAGCGGAAGCAGGGATGCCGCCACGCGGGACACGGTTTCCAGCGCCGTGTAGAGCGCGTCGAAGGCGTCCACGCTTTCGTCGAAGAAGCGCTGGCGGCTGCGGCGGACGTACCAGTTGGTCAGCATGTCCAGGTAGCTGCGGAGTTCGTCGCAGGCGCCGGAGATGTCGTAGCTGTCCAGCTGCGCGGTCATGTTGCGGACCAGGTCGCCGGTGTTGGCCAGCAGGTACTGGTCCAGGGTGTCGGCGTACCCGTCGTAGCGGAGCTGCGCGTCGTACCCCGCGCCGCCGTTGGCTGCGTTCGTGTACAGCGTGAAGAAGCTGTACACATTCCACAGCGGCAGGATGACCTGGCGGACGCCGTCGCGGATTCCCTGTTCGGTGACCACCAGGTTGCCGCCGCGCAGGATGGGGCTGGACATGAGGAACCAGCGCATGGCGTCGGAGCCGTCGCGGTCCAGGACCTCGGAGACATCCGGGTAGTTGCGCAGGCTCTTGGACATCTTCTGCCCGTCCGAGCCCAGCACGATGCCGTGGCTGATGACGTTCCGGAAGGCCGGCCGGTCGAACAGCGCCGTGGACAGAATGTGCAGCATGTAGAACCAGCCGCGGGTCTGCCCGATGTACTCGACAATGAAGTCGGCCGGGTTGTGGGTATCGAACCAGGCCTCGTTCTGGAACGGGTAGTGGACCTGGCCGTAGGGCATGGAGCCGGAGTCGAACCAGACGTCCAGGACGTCCTCAACCCGGCGCATGACGGACTGGCCCTCTTCAGGGGTCCGGGGATCGTCCGGGTTGGGCCGGGTGAGTTCGTCGATGAAGGGACGGTGCAGGTCAACCTGCCCGTCCTTGTTCAGGGGCAGGCGGCCGAAGTCGGCCTCGATCTCGGCGAGGGAACCGTAGACGTCGGTGCGTGGGAATTCAGGATCGCTGGACTGCCACACCGGAATGGGGCTGCCCCAGTAGCGGTTCCGGCTGATGGACCAGTCGCGGGCGTTGGCCAGCCATTTGCCGAACTGGCCGTCCTTGACGTTGCCGGGGATCCAGTTGATCTCCTGGTTCAGTTCGGACATCCGGTCCTTGAACTTGGTGACTTCCACGTACCAGGAGGACACCGCGCGGTAGATCAGCGGGTTGCGGCAGCGCCAGCAGTGCGGGTAGCTGTGCTCGTAGCTGGCCTGGCGGACCAGCCGGCCCTGGGCGCGGAGCACCTGGGTGATGGGCTTGTTGGCATCGAAGACCTGCAGGCCCACGATGTCGTGCAGGTCGCCGTGGCTGAACAATGGAAGGAACTTGGCGCCTTCGTCCACGGACAGGACCACGGGGATGCCGGCTTCTTCACAGACTTTCTGGTCGTCTTCACCGTAAGCCGGGGCCTGGTGGACGATGCCCGTGCCGTCCGTGGTGGTGACGTAGTCGGCCACGAGGAAGCGCCACGCGTTTTGCGTGCCGAACTTCTCGGTGTCGGCAAAGTCGTTCCACAGCGGCTGGTACTGGAGACCTTCAAGTTCGGCGCCGGTGTGGGTTGACGTCACGGCGACTTCAGCGGAGTCGGCGTCGTCGTAGCCAAGATCCTTGGCGTAGGTGGCGAGCAAATCCGCGGCCAGCAGGAAGCTGCCGGTAACGGGCGCGTCCGGCGAGGCGGCCTTGACGCCGCTGGGGCCGGCGGGGAGTACCGCGTAGGTGATGGAAGGCCCGACGGCGAGCGCCAGGTTGGTGGGCAGGGTCCAGGGGGTGGTGGTCCAGGCGAGTGCCTGCACCCCTTCGAGTGTCTTGGAGAGTTCAGACTCCCCTGCCGTGATGGGGAACGTGACGGTGACCGTCTGGTCCTGCCGGTTCTTGTAGACGTCGTCGTCCATGCGCAGCTCATGGTTGGACAGCGGTGTTTCGTCCTTCCAGCAGTACGGCAACACGCGGTAGCCGTTGTAGGTGAGGCCCTTTTCGTGCAGCTGCTTGAAGGCCCAGAGGACCGACTCCATGTATTCGACGTTGAGTGTCTTGTAGTCGTTGTCGAAGTCCACCCAGCGGGCCTGGCGGGTGACGTAGCTCTTCCACTCGTCCGCGTACTTCATGACAGAGGCGCGGCATGCGTCGTTGAACTTGTCGATGCCCATGGCTTCGATCTGGGTCTTGTCCGTCATGCCCAGCTGCTTCATGGCTTCCAGTTCGGCGGGCAGTCCGTGAGTGTCCCAGCCGAAGCGGCGCTCAACCCGGCGGCCGCGCTGGCTCTGGTAGCGGCCCACCAGGTCCTTGGCGTAGCCGGTCAGCAGGTGGCCATAGTGCGGGAGGCCGTTGGCGAAGGGAGGCCCGTCGTAGAAGACGAACTCGTTGCTGCCTGGTGTGCCGCCGGGCGCATCCGCGCTGCGCTGATCGATGCTGGCCTGGAAGGTTCCGTCCTGGTCCCAGTACTTCAGGATGCGCTCTTCGATCTCCGGGAACTTCACGGAGGCGGAGACACCTGCTGCGGCCGAGGGGGAAGCGGAGGCTTTGGGATAATTCGTCATTCTCGACATCCTGGGTTGAGCTGGTGAACCGTCCAACCGTTTGCTGGCCGGTTCCGTTCAGGATGCGAGGACGGCTCCTGCGCAATCCTCGGACTGCGCGTTTACCGCGGTACCACCTCACTTACCGGCACTCCGCGTGCTCCGAAAAGAAGCTGTTGTTGTGCCGGCCGCTCGTTACTGCTGTGACGGGCTTACCCGTCCGGTTCTAATGACACCCCTGCCAGTACCATCCTGGCCGAAGTGCGTTCTTCCGGAAGCTCACCGGTGATAGCCGGGTCATAGCCAACTCTGAGTCTACTATCGCCGGGCTGTCTGCCGCCATTCCCGGGGCTCCAAAGCCTGGCGTCGGGACTAGTCCGCTGATGAGGGGGCGTAATAGATGCGCCCGGGCTGCTCCCACCTACGGCACCACCTCCGCGCCTCCGCACATCGGGGTGGGCGCTTCCCAGCCATCCGGCACGGCGCCGGCGGGCGGGCCGGCGTCGAACTTGCTGGCCGTGGCATGCCTTGAAGGCCCCCTGCTGCCAGGGATTACCATCGACCATCCGGTCACCACGCCCCAGGTGGGGAGCTCGTGGCAGTGCGGCTGGGGACGGGTCAGCCCTTGCGGATCAGCTTGTGGGTGGCGGCCTGGGCAACGGGCCGGATCACTATCTGATCCAGGTTGACGTGGTGGGGCGCACTCACTGCGTAGCGGACCACATCCGCCACGTCCGCGGCGGTCAGGGGCTTCTCCACACCCTGGTAGACCTTCGCCGCAGCGCCCTCGTCGCCGAGACGGTTAAGGGCGAACTCCTCAGTCTGGACCAGGCCCGGCGCCACCTCGATGACGCGGAGGTTGTGCTCCGCTTCTTCCAGGCGGAGTGCACCGGTGAGGGCGTGCTGGGCGAACTTGGCGGCGTTATAGCCGGCACCGCCTTCGTACGCCACCAAGCCGGCAGTGGAGGTCAGGTTCAGCACGGTTCCCGCGCCGTTTGCGCGGAGCATCGGCAGGAAAGCGCGGGTGAGCTTCATGGTGCCCAGGACGTTGACCCGGTACATCCACTCCCAGTCCTCGGTGCTGGCAGCACCCACATGGTCGGCACCTCTGGCCCCGCCGGCGATGTTAATCAGCGTTCCCACCCCGCCGGCTTCGGTGACCCGGGCGAGGAGGTTTGCAACGTCGTCGTCCTCTGCGATATCGGCGGGAATTCCGACGGCGCCGGTCTCGGCTTCCAGCGCGGCCAGCCGGTCAGCGCGGCGGGCCACGGCGAAGACGGTCCAGCCGTCCGCCGTCAGGGCCCTCACTGTGGCTTCGCCGATGCCAGTGCTGGCGCCGGTGACTACTGCTGCTTTGGTGCGTGATTCCTCAGTCATGGCACCACCCTAACGGGCGCTGCCGGACGTGCGCCCAGGGCGATGTCGCCAGATGAAGTGCCAGCCATGAAACAATTGCCAAATGGCTGAAGCAACTCAGGGTACAGACACGCCCTCCCCCGCCCCTATCAATGTTCCGGACAGGCCCGCCCTTGAAGGGCTCGAGGCTGCCCTCACGCAGCGCTGGCTTGCCGAAGGGACCTACAAGTTCAACCCGGACACCACCCGGGAGCAGGTCTACTCGATCGACACTCCCCCGCCCACTGCGTCCGGCTCGCTGCACGTGGGGCACATGTTCTCCTTCACGCACACGGACGTCCAGGCCCGCTACATGCGGATGACCGGCAAGAACGTGTTCTACCCGATGGGCTGGGACGACAACGGCCTGCCCACCGAGCGCCGGGTCCAGAACTACTATGGTGTGCGCTGCGATCCTGCCATACCGTACAACGCCGGCTACCGCCCGCCTGCTGAGCCGGCGAAGAACCAGCGCGACTTCGACGTCGTGTCCAGGCAGAACTTTATCGAGCTGTGCGAGGAACTCGCCGTTGAGGACGAAAAGGTCTTCGAGAACCTCTTCCAGACCCTGGGCCTGTCCGTTGACTGGGACCTGACCTACCGCACCATTGACGACACGTCCCGTGCCGTTTCCCAGCGCGCCTTCCTCGCCAACCTCGCGGCCGGCGACGCCTACATGGCCGAAGCCCCCACTCTCTGGGACGTCACGTTCCGCACCGCCGTGGCGCAGGCAGAGCTGGAGGACCGTGAAGTTGCCGGCGCCTACTACCGCTACCCCTTCTTCACCGAAGACGGCGAAAAGATTTTCATCGAGACCACCCGCCCGGAGCTGCTGGCTGCGTGTGCCGCCCTGGTAGCGAACCCCGACGACGAGCGGTACCGGCCGCTGTTCGGCAAGACGGTCACGTCCCCGCTCTTCGACGTTGAGCTTGAGGTCAAGGCCCACCCGCTGGCCAAGGCGGACAAGGGCTCCGGCATCGCCATGGTCTGCACCTTCGGTGACCTGACGGACGTCACCTGGTGGCGCGAACTGCAGCTGCCCACGCGTGCCATCATGGGCCGCGACGGCCGGATCATCGGCGAGACGCCGGACTGGATCACCACCGACGCCGGCAAGGAAGCCTACGCAGCGATCGCCGGCAAGACGGCGTTCTCCGCCAAGGAATCCGTGGTGGAACTGCTCAAGGCGGCAGACCTGCTCGATGGCGAACCCAAGAAGATCACGCACCCCGTGAACTTCTTTGAAAAAGGCGACAAGCCCCTCGAGGTGGTTACCTCCCGCCAGTGGTACATCCGCAATGGCGGCCGCGACGAAGAACGCCGCGAACGGCTGATCGGCCGGGGCCAGGAAATCAATTTCCACCCTTCCTTCATGCGTTCCCGCTACGAGAACTGGATTGCCGGGCTCAACGGCGATTGGCTGGTGTCCCGGCAGCGCTTCTTTGGCGTGCCGATTCCCGTCTGGTACCCCTTGGATGCCCAGGGCAACCCGGATTTTGACAATCCTGTCCTGCCGACGAACGGGATGCTTCCGGTGGACCCTGCCGCAGATGCGGCTCCTGGTTTTGTGGAATCACAGCGCGACCAGCCCAACGGCTTCACGGGCGACGCTGATGTCCTGGACACCTGGGCCACCTCTTCCCTCACACCGCAGATCGTGGGTGGCTGGAGCCGTGACGAGGAGCTGTTCGCCAAGGTCTACCCCTTCGACCTCCGCCCCCAGGGCCACGACATCATCCGCACCTGGCTGTTCTCCTCGGCAGTCCGTGCCGACGCCCTGCAGAAGAGCGCACCGTGGAAGCATGCTGCCATTTCCGGCTGGATTCTGGACCCGGACCGCAAGAAGATGTCCAAATCGAAGGGCAATGTTGTAGTGCCTACCGATGTCCTGAACGAGTTCGGTTCGGACGCCGTCCGCTACTGGGCTGCTTCGGCCAAGCTTGGCGCGGACACAGCCTACGAGATCGCCCAGATGAAGATCGGCCGCCGCCTGGCCATCAAGCTGCTGAACGCCTCCAAGTTCGTCCTGAACCTTGGCGCCACCGAGGACTCCGTGGTGCCCTCGGACCTCTCCGTGCTGACCAACCCGCTGGACCGCGCGGTACTGGCCCAGCTCGCTGAGGTGGTGCAGCAGGCCACGAAGGCATTCGACAACTACGACTATGCCCGCGCCCTGCAGATCACCGAGAGCTTCTTCTGGCAGTTCACGGATGACTATGTGGAACTTATCAAGGACCGTGCCTACGGTGCCGCCGGCGAGGCCGAGCAGGCCTCGGTGCTGGCCGCGCTGGCCACGAGCCTGGACACCCTGCTGCGCCTGTTTGCCCCGTTCCTGCCCTTCGCCACCGAAGAGGTCTGGAGCTGGTGGCGCACCGGGTCCGTACACCGCGCTGAATGGCCCACCGCCGTAGAAGCCGACGGCGACACCACCCTGCTGGCCACCGTGGGCACCGCGCTCAGCGGCGTCCGCAAGGCGAAGTCCGAGGCCAAGGTCAAGCAGCGCACCGAGGTCCTCTCCGCCACCATCACGGCATCGGAATCGCTGACCACCCAACTGAAGGCTGGCCTTGGTGATCTGAAGGCGGCCTCCAACGCCCGTGAGCTGACCCTGGTGGCCGGCGAGGGCGAGCTGACCGTGAGCGATGTGGTCCTGGCAGCGCCGGAAGACCACCCCATGGCCTAAGCCCGGCGGGGCCCTGGGCCCCGCCGAGCGGTATCGGCCTGTTTTTGGGCAAAGGGGAAGCCCCATCAGCGTTTTGCCGTTGGTGGGGCTTCGACTTTTCGGCCATCCGGTGACGTCTTGATGGTCTGGCAGAATCCTTGGAAATTTCAGGTCTTCCTACCGTCGTCACTGGTAGCTTACATCTGACTTTGCCGAAGGCTGCGTCGGATATATATCACTGAATCTTTGGTTCCTGCGTCCCGCTTCTTTCGAAGTGGGTAAGAACTATTTTGGTCCCGGGCCCGGGGAAGCGCAAGAGCCCCGAGTGAACTACATCACAGTAATTCATTCGGGGCTCCTGGCTGCCCGGTACCACCTGGCGGCAGGGTCGGCTCAGGTGAATTCGGGGCTCTCCGTGCGGCTTCGTTTGATCTCGAAGAAGTGCGGGTAGGAGGCCAGCGCTACGGTGGCGTCCCACAGCTGGCCCGCCTGCTCTCCCCGCGGGATGCGGGTCAGCACCGGACCGAAGAACGCCGTACCGTTGAAGGCAACCACGGGTGTGCCCACGTCCTGGCCCACCAGTGAGATGCCCTCTTCATGGCTGGCCCTCAGCTGGGTGTCAAAGGCACCGGAGTTGGCAGCGTCCGCAAGTTCGGCCGGAAGGCCGCATTCAGCCAGGGCCTTCTGGACCACAACGCCGAAGTCCTTCTCGCCGCCATGGTGAATCAGCGTACCCATGGCGTCATACAGCGGCTTGATGACCTGGTCGCCGTGCTGCTCGCTGGCGGCAATGATGACCCGTACCGGACCCCACCCTCTGTCCATCACTTCACGGTAGCCGGCGTCGAGGTCGCGGCCCTCGTTCAGCACGGAAAGGCTCATCACGTGCCACACCGTTTCGATGTCCCGGACTTCCTCCACCTCGCCAATCCAGCGGGAGGTGATCCAGGCGAAGGGGCAGAGCGGATCGAACCAGAAATCGGCCCGGTTGGTGGTTTCAGACATGCGTGATTCCTCTGGGATTGTCAGGTCGTGGTGGGACGGAAGTTCAGCGGGTCAGGCGGACTTGCGGCGCTTGGTGACGTGCGGAATCAGCGTGGGTTCAGCTTTCTTCAACACAACGTCCGGGGTAATGACCACGCTGGCCACATCCTCGCGGCTGGGCAGGTCGAACATCACCGGAAGCAGAACTTCCTCCATGATGGCGCGCAGCCCGCGGGCCCCCGTTCCACGTTCCAGGGCCTGGTCAGCGATGGCGTTCAGCGCGTCATCGTCGAAGACGAGTTCCACGCCGTCGATCTGGAACATCTTCTGGTACTGCTTGACCAGTGCGTTCTTGGGAGTGGAAAGAATCTGGATCAGGGCCTCGCGGTCCAGGCTGGATACCGTGGTAATGACGGGCAGCCGGCCAATAAATTCAGGGATCAGGCCGAACTTCAGGAGGTCTTCGGGCATGACTTCGCCGTAGGAGTCCACCTTGTTGCTGGCATCGTTGAGCGGGGCGCCGAAGCCAATGCCCTTGCGCCCGGACCGGGACCCGATGATTTCCTCGAGCCCGGCGAATGCGCCGGCCACGATGAACAGGACGTTGGTGGTGTCGATCTGGATGAATTCCTGGTGGGGGTGCTTGCGCCCGCCCTGCGGCGGTACCGAGGCCACGGTTCCTTCGAGGATTTTCAGCAGGGCCTGCTGCACACCTTCGCCGGAAACGTCGCGGGTGATGGACGGGTTCTCACTCTTGCGCGAAATCTTGTCGATTTCATCGATGTAGATGATGCCCTGCTCGGCCTTTTTGACGTCATAGTCCGCGGCCTGGATGAGCTTGAGGAGAATGTTCTCCACGTCCTCGCCCACATAGCCGGCCTCGGTGAGGGCCGTGGCGTCAGCTACGGCAAACGGCACATTCAACCGCCGCGCCAGCGTTTGGGCAAGGTAAGTCTTGCCGCAGCCGGTAGGACCGATCAGCAGGATGTTGGACTTGGCGATTTCGACGTCGTCGTGGTGGCCGCCGTCGGCGAGGCTGCCGCTCTTCGGGGCGTGACCGGCCTGGATCCGCTTGTAATGGTTGTAGACCGCGACGGCGAGGGAGCGCTTGGCGGGTTCCTGGCCGATGACGTATTCCTGCAGGAAGTCGAAAATTTCGCGGGGCTTGGGCAGTTCGAAGCTGCCCAGGTCGGCGACTTCCGCGAGCTCTTCCTCAATGATCTCGTTGCAGAGTTCAATGCATTCGTCGCAGATGTAAACACCGGGCCCGGCAATGAGCTTGCGCACCTGCTTCTGGCTCTTTCCGCAGAAAGAGCACTTCAGCAGATCCGTGCTCTCGCCAATCCGAGCCATATGTGAACCCCTTAGAATCTTGCTGCCAGGCAGCTGTGCACCGTTGCTGGAATCGGCGCGGGCCTGGGAGGACCGGCCGTGACATCTTCCACTCTAGGTCACATTTGCTCCCAAGGGTGGAAAGCGAAGGCCGGTGCGGCCCAAATAACTGGACCGCACCGGCCATCGAGAAGCCTGGCTATCGGGTGATGGCCTGGGGCTTGATTTTGCGCGAATCGAGGACCTGGTCGATGAGTCCGTAATCCATGGCCTCGGCGGCCGTGAGGATCTTGTCGCGCTCGATGTCGTTGTTGACCTGCTCGGACGTGCGGCCCGAGTGGTGGGCCAGCGTGTCCTCCAGCCAGGAGCGCATCCGCATGACTTCCGCCGCCTGGATCTCGAGGTCGGAGGCCTGGCCGCCCTGGCCGCCGGACAGTGCCGGCTGGTGGATCAGGACGCGGGCGTTGGGCAGGGCCAGCCGCTTGCCGGGGGTGCCGGCGGCGAGCAGTACTGCTGCGGCGCTGGCGGCCTGGCCGAGGCAAACGGTCTGGATCTCGGGCCGGATGTACTGCATGGTGTCGTAGATTGCCGTCATGGCAGTGAACGAGCCACCCGGGGAGTTGATGTAGAGCGTGATGTCACGGTCCGGGTCAGTGGACTCGAGGACCAGCAACTGGGCCATGATGTCGTCGGCTGACGCGTCGTCCACCTGGACGCCGAGGAAGATGATGCGGTCCTCGAACAGCTTGGTGTACGGGTCCTGGCGCTTGAAGCCGTACGGCGTGCGCTCTTCGAACTGGGGAAGGACGTAGCGGCTGGTCGGAAGGCTACCGGCAGTCGATCCGAAGTTGTAGGTCATTTTGTTGCTCCTGATCTGGGTGTTCGAAAGTGCCGGTTACTTTTCGGATGCCGGCTCGCCGGAGGTGCCGTTAGCCGTGCCGCCGCCGCCGGAGACTGAACCGGCGTGGGCCGCGATCTTGTCGAAGAACCCGTATTCGAGGGCTTCGGTGGCGGTGAACCACTTGTCGCGGTCGTTGTCCTTGAGGATGGTTTCCACGGTCTGGCCGGTCTGCTCTGCGGTCAGTTCCGCCATGACCTTCTTCATGTGCAGAATCAGCTCGGCCTGGATCTTGATGTCCGAGGCGGTGCCGCCGATGCCGCCGGAGGGCTGGTGCATCAGGACCCGGGCGTTGGGGGTGGCATACCGCTTGCCCTTGGTGCCGGAGGACAGCAGGAACTGGCCCATGGAGGCTGCCAGGCCGGTGGCCACGGTGACGACGTCGTTCGGGATGAACTGCATGGTGTCGTAGATGGCCATGCCTGCGGTCACGGAGCCGCCGGGAGAGTTGATGTAGAGGTAGATGTCCTTTTCCGGGTTCTCGGCGGACAGGAGAAGCAGCTGCGAGCAGATGGCGTTGGCGTTGTCGTCGCGGACCTCGGAGCCGAGCCAGATGATCCGCTCTTTCAGGAGGCGGTTGTAGATGTAGTTGTCCTGGGCTGCCGGATCGACCGTTGCCATCCGGGGGGCCTCTGCGTGCTGTGACATGTGTACTTACCTCTCGCTGGTGACGGTGACATCACTGAACTTCACTACTTGGACACTAACCGGTTTGATGACCGATTTGTTCGCCGGAATCGCACTGTTCGCTGACGGCGCACGATGATCAGGCAAGCCGTAGCCTGCCGTTCGCCCGGGGCCATTAAATGGGGCAGCCCCCGGACCCGTGGGTCCGGGGGCTGCCCTCAGCGGCATGGGCAGTCCGTGTTAGAACTTCACTGCTGCGGGGTCGTCACTCGCGGTGGCCTCGGCCTCAGCCGCGGCGTCCTCGGCGGGCTCCTCAACGGCGGGAGCTTCCTCTTCGCCGCCGGGGCGGACGAAGTCACTGAGGTCAACGGCCTTGCCGTCGGAGTCAGTCACGGTGGCCTGGCCAAGGACCACGGCCAGCGCCTTGCGGCGGCGGACCTCGGAAACCATCATGGGAACCTGGCCGCTCTGGTCAATGATCTGGGCGAACTGGTTCGGGTCCATGCCGTACTGGCTGGCGGTGGAAACGATGTAGTCGATCAGCTCGTTCTGGCTGACGTTGACTTCTTCCTTTTCGGCGATCGCGTCGAGGATGATCTCGTTCTGGAAGGCGCGGGCGGTGTTGGCCTTGACCTCTTCGCGGTGCTCCTCGGTGTCGTGCTCGCCTTCACCGTGGCCGTTGCCCTCCTTGAAGTGGGCTTCGAGCTGCTCTTCAACAACGGAGTCCGGAACCGGAACCTCAATCAGCTCAACGAGCTTGTCCAGGACCTTGTCGCGGGCCTCTACGCCCTGCTCCACAACCTTGGAATCGGCAGCCTGCTTGGCCAGGTCCTCGCGGAGTTCCGCGAGGGTGTCGAACTCGGAGGCCAGCTGGGCGAAGTCGTCGTCCGCCTCCGGCAGCTCGCGCTCCTTGACAGCCTTGAGGACAACCTTGACCTGGGCGGACTCGCCGGCGTGGTCGCCACCCACCAGGGTGGTGTCGAAAATGGCGTCTTCGTCAACGCTGAGGCCGGTGACGGCTTCGTCCAGGCCTTCCAGCATGGTGCCCGCGCCTACCTGGTAGGACAGGCCGGAGGCGGAGTCAACGTCGGCGCCGTCAATCGTGGCGGTGATGTCGATGGTCAGGAAGTCGCCATCGGCGGCCGGCCGGTCAACGGACTTGAGGGTGCCGAAGCGGCCCCGCAGTTCGTCCAGCGCCTTGTCCACGTCTTCGTCGGAGGACTCAGCAGCGGCTACCTCGACCTTGATGCCGGCGTAGTCCGGGAGTTCGATTTCCGGGCGGACATCCACCTCGGCGTGGAACTTCAGTTCACCGTCCGTGGAGGAGGGATCCGGGACCTCGGTGATCTCAACCTCGGGGCGGCTCAGGGGGCGGATGCCGGATTCCTGCACCGCTGCCTGGTACCAGCCGTTGAGGCCTTCGTTGATGGCCGTCTCCAGGACATAGCCGCGGCCGACGCGCTGGTCGATCAGCTTGGAGGGAACCTTGCCCTTACGGAAGCCAGGGACCTGGATCTGCGAAGCAACAGTCTTGTATGCCTCGTCGATGCTGGGCTTTAATTCCTCAAAGGGGACCTCAACATTGAGCTTGACCCGCGTGGGGGTGAGGTTCTCGACAGCGCTCTTCACGGTCTAAGTACTCCTGGGTTTGTGGGTTGGGTATCTGCAAACGCATTTTTCTGCCTGGTCCGCGTAGACGGTCCAGGCCGCAGAGTCGGGGTGACAGGATTTGAACCTGCGACTTCCTGCTCCCAAAGCAGGTGCTCTAGCCAAGCTGAGCTACACCCCGTAAGTGCACAGGCAAGTCTACGGTGATTCCGGCGTTGATTGCACATTTGACACGTGGGGCATGAATTAGGTTTAGTTGTATCCGGCTTGAACAGCCAGCCTGAAGAAACGCAGACGCACCGGAACCATGGAAGTGCTGCATTTTTCGGGGACGTAGCTTAATGGTAAAGCCTCAGTCTTCCAAACTGATTACGCGGGTTCGATTCCCGTCGTCCCCTCCGGATAGCAACAAAAGCAGGGCTCCTCAATCAGAGGGCCCTGCTTTTTGTCTTGGCCGACTGTCGTGCAGGCGCGCTTCTACGGTGACTGGCAGCCGGGGCACCAATACAGTTTGCGGCCCAGCAGATCCGTGATGCCCACGGTAGCCGCGCAGACCCGGCACGGGAGCCCTTCCCGCTTGTACACGTAGTGCGCGTCGTCCGCGGACGGCGGCACGGCGCCTTCCGCCCAGTAGGACGCCGGTGTGGTGATGATCCGCCCGTCGCGGACGCCGTCGGCCATCACTGCGGCGGTGTCATCCCACAAAAGTCCGGCAGCCTCCTCCGGAACGGCATTGCCCGGCAGCCACGGATCGAGCCGCTGGCGGAAGAGCACCTCGGCCCGGTAGACATTCCCGACGCCGGCGATCACCTTCTGGTCCATCAGCAGTGCGGCGATGGGCGCCTTGCGCGACTGCAGCCCCTGCACGAAGCGGGCCCTGTCCCCCGGCTGGTTCCGCAGCGGGTCGGGACCGAGCCGCGCCAAAACGGACTGTGCCTCGGCCTCGGTGATGGCGGCGCAGGTGGTGGCGCCGCGGAGATCCGCCCAGCCGTGGCGTCCCACCAGCCGGACACGGACGGCGCCTTTGGGCTCGGGCGGGCCCGCGTAGGCAGGTGCCCTGGCGTCCCCAAAGACTTCACTCTCACCGATCTTCCGCGGCGCGCCGATGCTGGACGCGCCGCGGAAGGTGGCATCGCCGCCGAAGTCCCAGGCGCCGTAGAGTCCCAGGTGGACGTGCAGCACCACGGCGTGGTCGAAATGCAGGAAGAGGTGCTTTCCGTGGGCCCGTGCTTCGGTCAGCACCTGCCCGTCCAGCAGCGCCGCGCCGGCGGTGAACCGTCCCTGCGGGCTGCTGACGGCCAGCGTTTCGCCGGAAAAGACGTCGCCGAACTGTTGGGCGAGGCGCCGGACGGAATGGCCTTCGGGCACTACTCGATGACCTCGCCGGTGGTTTCATAGGCCGCGATCTTGGCGATCCGGCGAACGTGCCGTTCATCGTTGCTGAACGGCTCAGCGAGGAAGGCTTCGATCAGTTCAGTTGCCTCCTCGACGGTGTGCTGGCGGCCACCCACGGCCACCACGTTGGCGTCGTTGTGCTCGCGGGCGAGCGTGGCAGTGGAGTGGTTCCAGACCAGGGCCGCGCGGACACCCTTGACCTTGTTGGCCGCGATCTGTTCACCGTTGCCCGAACCGCCCAGCACGATGCCGAGTGCGTGAACGCCGGCCTGCTGGTCGGCCACCACGGCGAGCGCAGCGTTGATGCAGAACGAGGGGTAGTCGTCCAGCGCGTCGTACTCCTTGGGCCCGTGGTCCACCACGTCGTAGCCCTTGGCCGTGAGGTGGCTGACGAGGTGGGCGCTGAGTTCCATCCCTGCGTGGTCGGTGGCGATGTGGACGCGCGGGAAGGCAGGGGAAGAAGTCACAGCAGTATCCGTTCGTTTCGGCGCCGGTGCCAGCGGTGCTGGTTCAGGCCAGGGTCAGATCAACACGGACAAGGATACTAGGACTCAGTCTCCGGCGTGGCTGCGCCGGATCCGCCTCGCTGTGCCCTGGCCGCCACGCGGGTCAGAACTTCCGCCAGCCTGGCCGCCGTTGCCGGACTCCCGCCGCTGACAGCCACTTTGTGGCCGTCCGTTTTGCGGACGACGACGGCGGGCCCGCTGCTGACCAGCATCGCCGCGGTACCGCCGTGGTTCCGGTAGCCCCACCCGCCGTAGTCGGCGGCGCGGACGTCCGCGGCGCTGGCCACTGAAATCGCGGCCGCAGGCACGTCCATGACCGGCACCACGCCGGCCACGAGCACGCGCAGGCCCCGACGGTCCGCTTTCACCCTGGCCACCAGGAAGGCTGCGGCCACCAGCGCGGCAGCCGCCACGAGCGCACCCAGCCAGGGCAGAGCCACCGCAATCAGTGCCGCAGGAAAGAGGCTGGCAACTGCGATCATCACAAAAACTGAACTCCTGGCGTGGACCCAGAGCCGGAAAGTGTCCCCCGCGAGGTCGGGATCCAGTTCCCGGGCGAGGGCCAGTTCCAGTGCCCGGTCATCCTCCGGCGACCACTGGCTGTCGGCTTTGAAAACGAATCCCATGATGACGCCAAGGGCCAGGGCCGCGCCGCTTCCCACCGCGAGCACGATCACGTCCGGGTGGGACTCCCTGGCATCGGCGAGGCCGGTCTGGCCCACCAGTCCCGCCGCCAGGACCGCGGTGATGAACAGGCTCAGGGACAGTCCGGCGCCCATCATGATTCGCCGCATGACGGTGGGGCGGGACAACGGCACAGCCTGGGAGAGGACGAGCCATCCGCCGGCCATGATCACCAGCGCTCCGCCCCACGCGTAGGCACCAAACGGCGCAAAGTAGGCCCCGCCGTCGGCCGTCCATCCGATGGCTACGGGATCCGGGAGATCGGCACGCAGCAAAAAGGCACTGAATACAAAAGCCCCTGCCAGGACCACCGGAAAGCCCACCGCGAACCGCAACGCCCTGGCATCCACCGAATCCCGGAACTTGCCCATGCATTAACGCTACTCCCGCCGGAGGCCGTGACAGAATGGCCTGTGCCGGCGCAGGCCACCGCCTGACGGCATCCGAACCTTTCTGGAGGCCCCACTTGCCAGGTATGAACCTGACTCGCGCCGAAGCCCGCGAGCGTGCCGAACTCATCAACGTTGACTCCTACGAGGTCGCCCTGGACCTCACCAGGGGCGGGCAGGTCTTCGGGACCACCACCACGGTGAAGTTCACGGCGGTGGCCGGCTCCTCCACGTTTATCGACGCGGTCACCCGCACCGTACACAGCGTCACGCTCAACGGGCGGGCGCTTGACCCGCAAACCGTGGCTGACGGCGTCCGCATCCAACTGCCGGACCTGGCCGGTACGAACGAACTCACCGTGGTGGCAGACGCGCCCTACATGAACACCGGTGAAGGGCTTCACCGCTTCGTCGATCCGGTGGACAACGAGGTGTACCTGTATACCCAGTTCGAGGTGCCCGATTCCCGGCGGATGTTCGCGGTCTTCGAACAGCCGGACCTCAAGGGGACCTTCGCGTTCACCGTCACGGCGCCGTCGCACTGGGACGTGATCTCCAACTCCCCCACCCCGGTGCCGGTGGAAGCCGCTCCCGGAGAAGACGGCGGAGCCCGCTCCGTCTGGACCTTCGCGCCCACCCCGCGGCTGTCGTCCTACGTGACGGCCCTGATCGCGGGCCCGTACCAGTCGGTCCGCAGCGAGGTGGCCAGCTCAGACGGCCGCGTGATCCCGCTGGGCGTCTTCGCCCGGAAGTCGCTGATGCAGTACCTGGACGCGGACAACATCTTCGAACTGACCCGGCAGGGCTTTGAATTCTTCGAGGCGCAGTTCGGCTTCGCCTACCCGTTCGAGAAATATGACCAGCTGTTTGTGCCCGAATTCAACGCCGGCGCCATGGAGAACGCCGGCGCCGTGACCATCCTGGAAGGCTACGTCTTCCGCAGCAAGGTCACCGGGGCGCAGATTGAACGCCGCGCCATCACGGTCCTGCACGAACTCGCCCACATGTGGTTCGGGGACCTGGTGACCATGCGCTGGTGGAATGATTTGTGGCTGAACGAATCCTTTGCCGAATACATGTCCCACCTGGCGGCGGTGGAAAATACCTCGTTCACGAGCGCGTGGACCACGTTCGCCGCCGTCGAGAAGTCCTGGGCGTACCGCCAAGACCAGCTGCCCACCACGCACCCGATCTTTGCCGAGATCAACGACCTGCAGGACGTGGAGGTGAACTTCGACGGCATCACCTACGCCAAGGGCGCCTCGGTGCTGCGACAGCTGGTGGCCTGGGTGGGGCCGGAGCAGTTCATGGCCGGTGTCCGCGAGTACTTTGCGAAGCACGCCTGGCAGAACACCGAGCTCAGCGACCTCATGGCCGAGCTGGAAAAGGCCAGTGGCCGCGACCTGGACCAGTGGGGCCGGCTCTGGCTGGAAACTGCCGGCGTCAACACCCTCAAGCCCGAACTCGAGGTGGATGCGAACGGAAACCTGACCGCCTTCAGCATTGTCCAGACAGCCGTGGAGGAATGGCCCACCATCCGTCCGCACCGCCTGGCCGTCGGGTTCTATAACCTGAACACCGCCGGCAAGCTGGAGCGTGTGCACCGGGAAGAACTCGATGTGGACGGCGAACGTACCGACGTTCCCGAACTTGTCGGGCTGGCGCGCCCGGACCTGATCCTGGTCAACGATGACGACCTCGCCTACGCCAAGGTGCGGCTCGACGAGAAGTCCCTAGCCACTGCGACGGCCCATCTGAAGGACTTCAGCGGCAGCCTTCCCCGCACCCTGGTATGGAACTCTGCGTGGGATGCCGCCCGTGATGGCGAGACCCCTGCACGCCAGTACATTGAGCTGATCCTTGCCAATGTGGCTGCCGAGTCGGACTCCTCGGTGATCCTGGTCCAGCTGCGCCAGCTGGCCACCACGCTGAACTTCTACGTTGCCGAGGACTACCGCGAAGCCACCGCCGTTGCCGCCGCGGACACGCTGTGGGACCTGTCCGGTGCAGCCGCCGGCGGCTCGGATGCGCAGCTGCAGTTCGTGAAGTCCTTTGCCCTGCTGGCCTCAAGTGCAGCCCAGCTGGACACCGTGGGCGGCCTGTTGGACGGTTCGATGGAGCTGGCCGGGCTGGCCGTGGACCAGGACCTACGCTGGGAACTCCTCACCGCGCTGGTGGCGGGCGGCCGGCTGGGCCAGGGCGAAATCGACGCGGAACTGGAACGGGACAACACCGCCAGCGGGCAGAACGCCGCGGCCCTGGCCAAGGCCGCTATCCCGACGCCGGAAGCCAAGGCTGCCGCGTGGGATTCGATCGTGGTCAAGGGCGAACTCTCCAACGCGCTGCAGGGATCTGCGGTCAATGGCTTTATGCGCGTGCTGGACCGGACCCTGCTTGAACCCTACGCGGAGAAGTACTTCGACGCGGTCCCCGGGATCGTGGCAGACCGCACCCACGCACTTGCCCAGCAGATCGTCGTCGGGCTTTACCCGGCCCTTCTCACCACGCAGGCCACCGTGGACAGGACGGACACGTTCCTGGCAGCGCTGCCGGCGGACAGTGCCGCCCTGCGGCGGATGATGCTGGAAAACCGCGACGGCGTGGCGCGGGCCCTGCGCGCACGCGCGGCAGACATCCTTCCGGGCGACGATTAGGGGACGGCATGGGGCTGAGCGAACACCACTATTCCCTAACGGTGCAGTGGACCGGCAACCGCGGTGAGGGGACGTCGTCCTACCGCGGCTACTCACGCGACCACGAAATCGCGATTCCAGGCCTCCCGGTGCTCAAGGGTTCGGCCGATCCGACATTCCACGGGGACCGTGAACGCTACAACCCCGAGCAGCTGCTCCTCGCGGCCCTCGCCCAGTGCCACATGCTGTCCTTCCTGCACGTGGCGGTGCGGCACGGGGTGGTGGTCACCGAGTACCAGGACAAGGCCACGGGTGTGATGCGGCTGAACCGGGACGGCAGCGGCCAGTTCGAATCCGTCACGCTGAACCCGCGCGTGACGGTGGCGGATCCGGCCCATGTGGCTCTCGCGGAGCAGATGCACCACGAAGCCAACCAGGTCTGCTTCATCGCACGGAGCGTGAACTTCCCGGTGCTGCACTCCCCCGTGACCGTCGCGTTCCCGCAGCCCAACTAAATCCCGGCGAATCAGCGGGTGCCGAGGAGCTCACCGGCCAGGCGGGCCTCCGTTGCGGGCGCCAGCCCCGCCTTGCGGTGCCGCGCGAGCCCCTGCCGTCGCTCGTCCGCCAGGGTGTCCGCGAGCGTCTCCTGCCACGGCCGTATTATCAGGCCGGCGGCCCGCGCGGCCTGGTTGCTGCGTGCGGAGAACCCGTCGTAGCCCGGCGCAGCCACACCGGGAGCGAATCCGGCCCGGCCCAGTAGTCGATGCCGTGTGACACGAGCCAGTCCTCCGGTGCCGGAACCACCTCGCCCGTGTATCCCGCAGCTGTCCGCGCCGCCTCAACGTAGTCGCCAAACGGCACAGGGTCCCCCACTGCGTTGAGCGCAACGGTCACGCCGCGCGCGGCGGCGGTGAGGACCCAGCGAGCCAGGTCCCGGACGTCGATGACCTGCGTGGCGTGGGCGGCGATGTCAGGGACGACGGCGGGACCGTTGTCCCGCGCAAACCTCGCCGGCCAGTATCCATAGCGGTCAGTTCCGTCTCCGGGACCGCCCATCAGGCCGGCACGGCAGAGATGGGCCTTGTGACCTGCGGCCTTAAGGGTTTCCTGCTCGATGGCCGCTTTGGACTCGCCGTAGTTCTTTCTTATGTGGACACTGCGCGCCTTTCAGTCGTGTGGTCCAAGGGGTGTTGCACTGGAAAGGTGACGCAGATGCGGGTTGTAACGACCAAGTCATCCGGGACGGTTTCCGCCGTGATGCTTCTGGATCCAGACGGGTCAGCGGTGGTTCCAGCCTGCAGGTTCTTGCAACACATTTTGGATTCCGGAGGCAGTCCGAACACCGCTTCTGCCTACGGCTTCGATCTGAAGAACTTGTTTGAATTCCTCGAGGAGACCGGCACGGACTGGGAAGATTTTCGGCCCGCTGTGGCGCTGAACTTCTTGGGCTGGTTGAGGAGGCGGCCGAGCCGGAGACCAGCCCAGCGGCTTGGTCTTGCCATGACCGGTCCTGAGGGGCGGCTACTGGCCGCGGCCACTGTTGCCCGGGTGCTGGCGGCCGTTTCAAGCTTTTACGACTGGGCCATCGTCGCCGAGATGTTCGACGCGGAGAACCCCATGCGCCGTCAGCCTGATCAGTCATTGGCCATGGCGAGTGAGCGGCACCGCCCCTTTACAGGCGGTGCAAGCAGGCAGCAGCCGATGCGGCGACAAATTAGGGTCAAGCTGCCGCTGAGACTGCCGCGTCCCTTGGCCATACCTGAAGTTGAGGCCCTGCTGAACAGCATGACTTCCCTGCGGGATCTGGCCATGGTCCTGCTGATGTTTGACGGGGACTGCGTCCCGGGGAGGTGTTGAGCCTGCACCTTGAGGACATATCGTACGGGCGTCGGCGCGTCACCATCCGCAAACGCGATGACCATCCACGCGGATCGAGAGGGAAATCCCGCCAGGAACGCGTTGTCGATGTGCTCGAACCCCGCACCCTGGACGCCGTCAACAGATATGTCATGCGTGAACGCCCATCCCAATCAGAGAGCCCGTTTCTCTTCCTGGTCGGCCGCGGTACCCGATCGTGTGATCCACTTTCGTACGACGCGCTGGTGCGGATGTTCGCCCGCCGGCTGAACGGGCTCGGATTGCGGGCCCCTGAGCAGACACCGCATGCCTTGCGTCATACCCACGCGACCCTGATGTGGGAAGCCGGCATGCGCGAGTTGGCACTCCAACAACGCCTGGGTCATGCGTCACCGGAGTCCACCCGGATTTACACCAGGGTCTCGGATTCTCAGGTCCGCGACGAGTACTGTAAGCGGCAACTTTAAACTGACCGGAGACGGCAAAACTGATTGACCGTTCGCGGCAGTGGTTTTGACCAGCGGCGGCAAGCATTTTTGAACAGCAGTCCGCCACTACGAGTGGGCGCTGTGTGCCGGGATTCCCTTGTTCATCCCTCGTGTCGTTACGGGGAGAGCCCCTTCCTTCCGCGGTGAAATGGCGATGCCAATCGTCTGTATTTCACCCGTGATGGGAAGGAAGGGGCTTGTTGTGAAGTCTCCAGGAGAGTTCATGGAAATTTTAGCTGCTTATGATTTGACCCGGTCATACCGGGATGCCGCGAAGATCTGCGGCGTTTCACACAACACGGTGCGCTCGTATGTGAAGGCCCGCCAGGACGGTGCGCAGGCGCCGGTGGCCCGGCAGCGCGGCCGGATGACCGACCCGTTCCTGCCCCAGATGATCTCCTGGGTGGAGCAGTCCCGTGGGAAAATCCGCGGCGACATCGTGCATGAGAAGCTCCGCGCTCTGGGGTTCACCGGGTGTGAGCGGACGACCAGGACCACGCTGGCTGAATTGAAGGCGAAATACCGGGCCCGGAACGTGCGGGTGCACCGGCCTTGGACGCCTGAGCCGGGTCTATGGCTACAGTTCGACTACGGGGATGGGCCCGTGGTTGACGGTGTGAAGACCGTGTTGTTCGTGGCCTGGCTGGCCTTCTCGCGGTTCCGGATCGTGATCGCCTTGCGTGACAAGACGATGCCGAGCGTCTTCGCCGCTCTGGACCGGTCGTTCCGCATGGCCGGCGGCGTCCCGACCTACGTTCTGACCGATAACGAGAAAACGGTCACGGTCGAACACGTCGCCGGTATCCCGGTGCGGAACGCACAGATAGTGGCGTTTTCCAGGCACTATTCGACGTCCATGCAGACGTGCATCCCGGCCGACCCTGCTTCGAAGGGCGGGGTGGAGAACGCGGTCAAGATCGCTAAAGCCGACCTCGTCCCCACAGAGACCAATCTCCTGCCGGAGTACCGTTCCTTCGCCGAGCTGGAAGCTGCGTGTGAGGCGTTTATGGAGGAGGTGAATTCGCGGGTGCACCGGGCGACGCTGGAGATCCCGAAGGACATGCTCGGGGTTCTCGAACGGCCCCGGTTGCATCCGGTCCCGGCGACACCGGTGACGGCGAGTTTCGGTCACACCCGCCAGGTCCCACCGAACACACCCATGGTCACCTTCCAGCAGTGCCGCTACTCCGTCCCGCACACCCTGATGGGTCAGGTGGTCTGGGTGCGTGGCACCGAGACCGAGATCGTGATCGTGCACGTCGGCGCTGCGGGCCCGGTCGAGGTCGCCCGGCACCAGCTCACCCGTCCCGGCACCCCCGCTATCATCGAGGCCCACTTCCCGCCGGCCCCGGCGGGCGCCTTGGAGCGGGTGATCCGCCCGACGAACAAGGCCGAGGAAGAGTTCCTGGCCCTCGGCGCCGGCGCCGCGCTCTGGCTCAAGGAAGCCGCCGCTGCCGGGACCGGAAAGATCCGGCACAAAATGGAACGTGCCGTCACCCTCGCCAAGGTCGTCGGAGCCGACGAGGTCGACAAGGGCCTCGGTGCGGCAGCGGTGCATCAGCGATTCACCCACGAGGACCTGCTCTCCATCGTCAACAGCGCCGGCGGGACGGACCACACAACCGGCACCCACACCGTCACCGACCAGGGCCGGTGGTTAAGCCAGGGCACCAGTTCCTGGGCCAACTTCGGCACCACCCACGCCACCGGACCCGCCGTTGACGGCGATTTTGAAGGAGCCATCGATGAGCGCTAATACTATGGCCCCGTCCCTGACCGATACGGCGGTAGAGAACGTGATCGCGCTGATGCGCACGACCCGGATGCCGCATGCCCGCGCGGTCGTCGCCGAGGTCCTGGCCACCGCGAAAGCCCAACGCTGGGACCCCACCGAAGTCGTCCGCGTCCTGCTCGAAGCCGAAGCCACCGGCCGGAACGCCTCGATGCTCGCCACCCGGCGCAAACGTGCAGGATTCCCCACCGGGAAGACCTTCGATGTCTGGGACGAGGCTCTGTCCACACTTCCGGCGGCGACGACGTCGTTTCTGCGGACGCTGGAGTGGGTGCGGCGGCGCGAGAACCTGATTGCCTGCGGGCCCTCGGGCACCGGCAAGACCCTGCTCCTGGAAGCACTCGGCCAGCAGGCTATCGATCAGGGCATGTCCGTGTCCTGGCTGAGCATGGAAGACCTCGGCGCGCTCGTGCGGCGGCACCGGATTGATGACAGCGTCAACAAAGCCATCGCCCGGGCAACCAACGTGGATTTGATTTGTATCGATGACATCGGCCTTTTGCCGGTTTCCGCCGACGCGGCCGAGGGCTTCTACCGGATCGTGGAAGCCTCCTACGAGAAGCGGTCCTTGGCGATCAGCTCGAACATCCACCCCTCCGGGTTCGATGAGCTCATGCCCAAAACCATTGCCACCGCGACAGTGGACCGGCTCCTCCACCACGCCCACCTCTGCCAAACCAGCGGCGAGTCCGTCCGGCTCATGCAAGCCCAAAACGGGAAAGGAACCCGCCCCATGAGCTAACCCAAACCTGGTCAGGCGCCCCGCCCACCCGGCACACCCGGGGCGCCTGACCCTGTCCAAAAATACTTGCCGCCATCGGTCAATCACCTGCCGCCAACGGGCAAACCAGCATGCCGTCACCGGTCATTTCTAAGTTGCCGTTGACAAGTACCGAGCTGCCTTGGGTGCTCTCCGGTGACTTCCGCTGCACGGGCAACTGCACGGATAACCGCTCCTACAGCACGCCGCCACGCTACGGAAACCGAGTACGCTGCGTGGGTCAAGGCGTTTATCCCCCACTACGCGGCCCGCTACCAGCGTATGGCGTCCTACCGCCGGTTTGTTCAGACGTGACCTGACCTGGAGGACTGGTTCCGGGCGCCTCTTCTCGTCCGGGCCGGCTTCGTCGGCGGACCCCTTCGCGCCACTGGGCGCACGGACACCTTCGACGCCAGCGGCTACCTGGTCTATCTGGCCCTCGTGCACGGCGTCGGGCTGGACTACGAGTTCCTGTTCGTCCGAAAGTACGCCCGGCTATTCAGCATCGAGGCCGGCGGCAAGGGGCTCGGGGTGGACCTCGGCCTCTTTGAGGCTCACACGACACGGCTGACGGAGCTGGGATACCGTCCGGAGCCATCCCGTACGAACCTTACCTGGGCGGCCGGCCGACTACTGCTGCATCGCGGCGACCCGGATATTACGGCGATCAACGCCGAGGACCTGTTTGATATGGCCGAACAGGTACGGTCCTTTGGCCAACGGGAGGACTTCGCGCAGCTACGGGCCGCTCTCTATCAAAAGTTCCCTTGGCAGATGACCGGCGACAACGCCGGCGAACGCTTCGCTAAAGCTCACCTGGCGAAAGTCCACTGCCTGCACGTCCTGCTGTTCAACATCGGGCAGGTCACCGACCCGCCGCTTGCTGGCACGAAGCGCCGCAAGAGCTGGGAAGAAAACCTGCTCCCAGAACCCTGCCCACCCCGGATCCGGGCCGTCATTGAGCGCTATCTCCTCACCCGCCTTGAAGCACAGTTCGACCGCCCACAGACGGTCAGGATCACCAGGGAAGGCTTGCGGCGATTCGTGAACTGGCTCGGACGTGAACACCCAGAGGTCACAACCCTGGCCCAGCTGGACCGGACCTTGATTGAGGAATACCTCCGTTGGCTCCCCACCTACCTGAGCCAGAACATAGGCCAACCGCTGCAGGTGACCACCCGCAAGCACGAGATCAATGCCATCGGAGCATTCTGTCGCGATACCAGCATGTGGGGCTGGGAGGACGTTCCGGGCGGCCCGCTGCTCACGACCCGGGACGCACCTCGCAGGCAGGAGACAATTCCCCGATACCTGCCCCGGCACGAATTGGACGCCCTGATGACCGCGATAGAAGGGCTCTCTGACCCGTTGCAGCGGACCGCGCTGCTGCTGCTGCGGTGGTCCGGTGCAAGACGGGACGAGATCCGGCGACTCACCTGGGACTGCCTCGACACCTACGCCAGCGGCCACCCGAGGCTGCGGATCCCCGTGGGCAAAGGCCATTCTGAACGCCTGATCCCTCTGCATGCCGATGCGGCCGTTGCCCTGCAGGAGACAATCAACCAAGCCAAAGCGATGAAGGCAGTGGCGCGGCGTGATACCACTACAGGCCGGTTTGAGAACTACATCTTCGTCCGCAAAGGCAAACTCCTGTCATCCGCGACCCTCTTCGATGATGCCTTTGAAAAGGCTTGCACCGCTGGCGGCCTCGTCGACTCCAAAGGAACCAGGACCGTCAGCGCACACAGGCTGCGCCACACCCTCGGCACACAGCTCGCCGAAGGCGGAGCGCGAATTCAGACCATCATGACGATCCTCGGCCACAAGAGCGCTTCTATGTCCATGATCTACAGCCGCATTTCCGACCCGGAAGTTCGGCGGCAATACGAGGCTGCCCTTACTGCGGGCAACCGCATGGCCGGGCCGGCGGCCGAGGCACTAATGAATGACAAACTTGATGACCAGGCCCTCCACTGGCTGCAAACCAACTTCCTGAAAACCGAACTGGAGCTGGGCCATTGCCTCCGGCTGCCTGCTGAGGGTCCTTGCGAATGCGAGCTTATGCTTTCGTGCCCAAAATTCCTCACCACCAGCGAGTACGTCCCCAGACTCCAGGCACGACTGGACCGCGAGGAAGACCTCATCACCGATGCCCAGGCCCGGGGATGGTCCCGGGAAGTCGAACGCCACGAGGCAACACAACGCCGCATCAAGAAGCTATTGAGCGACTTGGATGAGAGCCACTTTGGCGGTTAATCAATTTTTTATTTGACTAGTCGGTCGCCCATTTTGCTCACAACGGGGAACGCAGAAGATTCCAAGGTTTGTACCAAAACCACCGATGTGCCTCAGCCTGGGCATCTACGGCCCAAAATATGCCCCCATCGTGCGAAAGCCATAGATGACCGCGCCGACAGCAAGGACGAGGAACGCGATCCACCGTACGTATGAAAGTTTGTTGGTACGACTACTAAAGACAGTGACTTGTACCCAGGCTAAAGACGCACTCCAAATTCCGGCAAAGAAGGCATAGATAGCCCAGATGCCAGTAAAACCGGGATTCAGGTCAAAAGCATTATCAATGATCGCTACTGGAAGCGCGGTTGCGCCCCCGGAGATCATCATCGCAGGAAGCTGTAGCGCCAAACGCAGGTTTCGAGAGACGTACCTGTAGGTCGGAAACCAGATTAGAACTGCTGCAACGATGGCCACGATCGACCCCCGGAAGCCTGCGTCAGCCACGGACATAAAGGTTTCGTCCCATGTCATTGGAGTAGACCTTGAAGCCGAAGAGCCGGTGACGACGATGAGTGCACCAAGAAAGGTCGCGATGACCACTGCGCCCAAAAATGACGGCAGCCCGACATTCTTTATGCCGTTCAGTTTCTGACTGCTCATCGTCGTCACCTAACTTCGACTAGTACGCTCGGGCGTGATTGATGGTTTGTGTTCCGCAGAGACCGACGAGGCAATGGAAGCCTGCATTGTCGAGTTGGAACACGTTCAACCACTGCTCAGTGCCGGCGATTGTATTGAATCTGGCCCAACCCTCATGGGCCGGCGCCTGCTGGCGGTTCCCGACTACCTCGACAAGCCCGGAACGATAAAATCGGATAAGCACGCTATAAGAGATTGCACCCCCGTAGTTGACGTCCCACAGCTTGCAGTGCGGGTTTGAGGCATCGTGTTTGAACCTGACCTGCGCGTATGAACCTGCAGACTGACCGTCTTGGAAAAGCATGTTAGACGTGCTCGCGTAGGAAGTGGCCACAACTTGGTTGTGTTGATAAGTAATGCTTTGGCCGACATTCTTCGCAAGCACTAACTTTTCACCGTCGGGATTCTGCCAGTTTACGTTGGCCCACATCATCGTCCGGTAGTCAGGGGCGTCCCAAGGCGCATTGACGGGCGGAGATCTGAACCCCCGGTTGTCACCGCCAAACGTGTAGCTTGAGTCCGCCCAATTGCACATGGAAGCGTCCACTCGTGCAGGCGGGATAAAGGTCTTGTACTGAAAGGCTGTCCCGTACGTCTGATAAGTCATCGGAACAACGGCGAAGCCGTCTTTCGGTAACGTCCTGAGGGTGAAGGTCTTGCGCGATTCTTCTCCGCTGAGGTCCGCGCTGAGCGGTGTGACCACAGTAAATGTGTACTCCGAATTCGGAACCAGCCCGTTCGTTGAAAACTTTCCGCGGCTGACGCTCTCAAAGAACCTACCGTTGACGTAGACCTCGGACTTCGTAGCCTGGTTTGGGACCTCCCAAGCGAGGCTTGCAGTAGTCGGAGTGACAGCCCAAGCCGAGACAGGCTTCATCGTTGAAGTATCAAACTTCAATTGGGATGCACTCAGCGACTGAACTTCAACCTCTGGTGGAGCGCTGAGCTGACGGTCCTCGTCCAATTTCGGTTTGCCCTTGACGTCACTCGCAACTGGTCGATCCATCGGAGGCGCCTTTTGTATGACGATTTTGACCGGCGACTTTTGCCGAGTCTCGCCCAAAATGGTCCGTTCACCTTCGTCAGCATTGTCCGAGACAATCTCGATCTGGTGCTTGTCCAGGTCAGTGAAGCGGGCTGTTTGGTTAAGATCAAGAAGGATTCCCACCTCCGATTCATCGGCTCTTGCTGGCCCAATCGAAAGTAAGCAACTCCCTGCCGTTACAAAAACCGCCCAAGTCGCCGTCCATTTTTTGAGCCTATTTTTTCTGGAACTCCCCATAGTCCAATCCCCCAATTTTCGTTAAATGGTCTTGTCGACCACCTGCGGAATGTACCAGAGGATCCGGTTTCGGTGCTTGTCACATCCATTCCTACATGCGGCTCGGGGGAAAGGGTTCCCGTCCGATATCGGCAGCGAGTTCCGCTCGGCACAACTATAACTACCGTGGACAGCGGTTCTCGGAACAGGTGAAAGCAAGAAGGCAGAGAAGAGGAGCAGAAGCCTTGACACCTATCGATTGTCCACATAATCTCCGGTGCGGACTCCACACCGGGCTGCAGGGGTTCCAGAAGCGGCGCGTCCTCAGCGGCACCAGGTGTGGAGTGGCCAGCGTAGACGGAGCAGCTGGACACGAACGTCCAGTGACCGGTTCGCTCAGTGAGGGCGTTCAGCGCTTCCCTTGCCGGCACGGGATCACGGGCCACATCGATGACGGAGTCCCAGTCAAAGGCGGTTCCGCCAAGGATGAGGATGCGCATTGGTCCACGGTACGGCGATAGGCTTGAAGGCGAACAGAGCCTTCCGCGCCGGGCGAAACCCGCGCCCGGGCCTTCGTTATTCCCGGCCGCCGCCGGTGACCCCAAGGAGTCTTGCCCTCTATGTTCAACATGATGTCGATTGCCCCATCCCTGACAGCAGACCCGGACGGCGTAAGCGTGACGGGCATTGTGATCAGCCTCGGCGTGGGAATCACGGTGTGGCTCGTGGCGACCTTCGTCATTTCCCGAATCAGCAAGCGCGTAGCCGCCGGCAGCAACTTCTTCAAGAAACCGCATTTCAAATGGGTTGCTCCGGCCATCCGGGCCCTTGACCACGAGCGCCGGGTACAGCGGGCCGAAACCATCGGATCCCTCCTCAACAGCATCGTGGGCGTGCTGGTGGCGGTGATCACCACGATGTACGTCCTGCAGAACCTTGACATCAACATCGCGCCGCTCCTCACCAGCGTCGGAATCCTTGGTGTGGCCATCGGCTTCGGCGCCCAGCAGCTGATCCGTGACTTCCTGGCCGGCATCTTCATCACCATCGAGGACCAGTACGGAATCGGCGATGTCATCGAAACCAGCGAAGTGGTGGGGGTGGTGGAGTCCATGGGCCTGCGCATCACCCGGGTCCGCTCCGAGGACGGCGCCATCTGGTACCTCCGCAACGGTGAGATCCTGCGCGTGGGCAACCGTTCGCAGGGAACGTACGTTCCCGTTCCGGACGAACCGGCCGCCGGTCCCGAAGCCGCCCTGCATGAGCCTGCCACCGAAGCCAAAAAGGCCCCCCAGAAGGCAGGAGAATAGAGCCATGACCATTCCCGCCGAGCCGCAGCGCCCCCAGCTCATGCAGAACGATCCCTTTAGCCAGCCTGGCTACACGGACAACTTCTACGACGCCGTGGGCGGGCACCCGACCTTCGTCAAACTGATCGATGTGTTCTACGACGGCGTGGCCACGGACCCGCTGCTGCGACCGATGTACCCGGAAGAAGACCTCGGTCCGGCCAAACGCCGCTTCCTGATGTTCCTGGAACAGTATTGGGGCGGCCCCACCACCTACGGCGAGGAACGCGGACACCCACGGCTGCGGATGAGGCACATGCCTTTCCGGGTCACCCCCGAGGCAAAAGACCGCTGGCTCTTCCACATGCGGGCTGCGGTGGACGCCCTGGAGTTGCCTCCCCTGTACGAAGGAACCCTCTGGGACTACATGGAGCGCGCAGCGCTGTCCATGGTGAACAGTCCGTCTGACGCTTAGGGAATCGTCACGGCCTCAGAGGCCGCTGCCGCTGCGCACGAGGACGTGGCCTCGGGGACCGCTGAGGCGGAACCAGCGGCCGGCCTTGTACAGCAACTGTTCTCCATCGGAAAGGAAGCCCAGCGTGAGGGCCGCAAAGGCCGCTCCGGCCGGAAGCCCGGAGTCATCAAGGGCTCGGCCCCATACGGCAGCACGGGCGTTGTTCACGATCAGCGCGCCCGGCTGGGACGGAACAATGCCTGCGACTTCGGTGATGCCGGCCTCGGCGGCGCGGCGGAGTCCGGCCTCGGGCAAAGGCCCGATCAGCTCCCACCCCGTCCGGGGCGCCCCAACGCCGGTCCACGATTCGGTGACGGTGGCCGGCGGAACCGGCAGCTCGACGTCGTCCGCCCCTGACCTGGCGAGGCGGTCCAGGACCGCCGATAACGCCACGGTGGCATCGACAGTGGAGGTTTCAGCCAGCCCCATGGTCCGCAGGCCCAGGATGGTGGGCGTGGACTCCCCCAGCAGCCGCGGCCGCAGGACACACACATACGCCGCTAAAACGGAACCCGATCCCTGAAGGCGGATGGCGCCGTCGTCGATCGTTTTGGCGCGCATGGCGAAGGTGCGCAGATCGTCGAGATCACGCGGATCGGCAAACCGGAAGGACTGGGTGAGTAGCTCAGACACACTAAGAACACTACCGGCTCCACCTCGGTTGAGCGGTGCCGGGGCGGCGTCTAGAGTCAAACCATGACTGAAGCCGAAACCGGACTGCTGGCGCCGCCCAGCGGCGACCCCACCGCAACGCTCATCCAGCTCCTCAACCTGGGAGAGCTGGAGGGGGCCAGGACCGACGAAGACATCTTCCTGGGCCCGTCGCAGCCACAGCCCCGCGAGCGGGTATTCGGCGGCCAGGTACTGGCACAGTCACTGATCGCGTCCATGCGGACGGTGGACCCGGAACGGTTTGTCCACTCCATGCACGGCTACTTCCTGCGGCCCGGCGATGCCAACAAGCCCATCACGTTTGGTGTCCAGCGGCTGCGTGACGGCCGGTCCTTTTCGGCACGGCGGGTCCACGCCTACCAGGACGGGGTGCCCATCCTGTCGATGATCGCCTCTTTCCAGGACCTGGACGAAGGGGTGGACCATGAATCGGAGATGCCGTCCGGCATTCCCGATCCCGAGTCGTTGCCCAGCACGGCTGAACTGTTGGGCAAATTTGATCATCCCATCGCGCAGCACTGGGCCTATGAGAGGCCCTTCGATATCCGGCACGTGGAGCCACCCATCTATGTTTCCGCAAAGGGGCAGCACGAGGCCCGCAACGCCGTCTGGATGAAGACCTTCGGCCCCATGCCGGACGACCTGAACCTGCACCGCGCTGCGCTGGCCTACGCGAGCGACTACACGCTGCTCGAATCCATCCTGCGCCGCCACGGGCTCAGCTGGATCACGCCCGGTATGAGCGTCGCCAGCCTGGACCACGCCATGTGGTGGCACCGGCCCGCCCGTGTGGATGAATGGCTGCTCTACGTCCAGGAATCACCCAGTGCCCAGGGCGCGCGTGGCCTCGCCACCGGCAAGATCTTCAACCAGGCAGGACAGCACATCGCGTCCGTGGCGCAGGAAGGCATGATCAGGGTGCCCACCGACCTGAAGACCAAGGTAGTGGGCGCGGTCCAATCCAAACTCCTGCAGCACCAGATCCGCAAGGCCGTGCGCGACTGATTTTCGGCCGCTTGCCGGGCCGGACCGGAGTCCGGGCTCCGGGCTGGCCCGGGCGCAGCAAAAGCCGGCACCCCCTTCTGGGGGATGCCGGCTTTTGCTGTCTCAGACCGGCTACGGCCGTTTCAGCCGCAGCTCAATCAGTCGCGGGTCAGGCGGCGGTGCGTGACGCGGTGCGGCTTGGCAGCATCGGGTCCGAGCCGTGCAATCTTGTTCTCCTCGTAGGATTCGAAGTTGCCCTCGAACCAGTACCACTTGGAGGGGTTCTCCTCGTCACCTTCGTAGGCCAGGATGTGCGTGGCCACCCGGTCCAGGAACCACCGGTCGTGCGAAACCACGACGGCACAGCCCGGGAACTCCAACAGGGCGTTCTCAAGGCTGCTGAGGGTTTCGACGTCGAGGTCGTTGGTGGGTTCGTCAAGAAGCAGCAGGTTTCCGCCCTGCTTGAGCGTCAGAGCCAGGTTCAGGCGGTTACGCTCGCCACCGGAGAGCACGCCGGCCTTCTTCTGCTGGTCCGGTCCCTTGAAGCCGAAAGCGGCAACGTAGGCGCGGGACGGCATTTCCACCTGGCCAACCTGGATGTAGTCCAGGCCATCGGAAACAACTTCCCACAGCGTCTTGTTCGGATCGATACCCCCGCGGCTCTGGTCCGCGTAGGAGATCTTGACCGAATCACCAACCTTCAGTTCGCCGCCGTCGAGCGGTTCGAGCCCAACGATGGTCTTGAACAGAGTTGACTTGCCAACACCGTTGGGGCCAATGACACCCACAATGCCGTTGCGCGGCAATGAGAAGGACAGTCCGTCGATCAGGGTGCGGTCGTCGAAGCCCTTCTGCAGGTTCTTGGCCTCGAGGACCAGGCCACCCAGGCGCGGGCCCGGCGGAATCTGGATCTCTTCGAAGTCGAGCTTTCGGGTGCGGTCTGCCTCGGCAGCCATCTCCTCGTAGCGGGCCAGACGGGCCTTGGACTTGGTCTGGCGTCCCTTGGCGTTGGAGCGTACCCACTCGAGTTCCTCGGTGAGTCGCTTGGCCTGCTTGGCGTCCTTCTTGCCCTGGACTTCCAGCCGCGCACGCTTCTTCTCCAGGTATGTGGAGTAGTTGCCTTCGTAGGGGTAGAGGTGGCCGCGGTCCACCTCGGCAATCCATTCAGCGACGTGGTCAAGGAAGTACCGGTCGTGCGTGACGGCCAGGACGGCCCCGGCATAGCTGGAGAGGTGCTGTTCCAGCCACAGAACGCTTTCTGCGTCGAGGTGGTTGGTGGGCTCGTCCAGGAGCAGGAGGTCAGGTTTCTGCAGCAGGAGCTTGCAGAGCGCCACACGGCGGCGCTCACCACCGGAGAGAAGGGTCACGTCAGCGTCCGCGGGCGGGCAGCGGAGCGCGTCCATGGCCTGCTCAAGCTGGGAGTCAAGATCCCATGCGTCCGCGTTGTCAATGGCTTCCTGCAGCTGGCCCATTTCTTCGAGCAGGACGTCATAGTCAGCGTCTGGGCTGGCCATCTCCTCGGAGATCTCGTTGAAGCGCTGGATCTTGCCGTAGATCTCGCCAACACCTTCCTGGACGTTGCCCAGGACGGTTTTTTCCTCGTTCAGCGGCGGCTCCTGCAACAGGATGCCTACGGTGTAGCCGGGGCTGAGCCGGGCCTCACCGTTGGAAGGGGTGTCCAGGCCGGCCATGATTTTCAGGATGGTGGACTTACCGGCACCGTTCGGGCCAACAACACCAATTTTGGCGCCTGGGAAGAAGGACATGCTTACGTCGTCAAGAATGAGTTTTTCGCCAACGGCCTTACGGGCCTTGGTCATTGTGTAGATAAATTCCGCCATGGTTCCAAATCTAGTGGGTTGGCGGGCATAACTCACATTCGGCCGGTCAGACGGCGGCCCCCACGAAACACTTGCCACTGGCCAGGACCGGAAGGACCGTCACGGTGACGCTGCCGTCCCGGATGTGGCCGAGAACGCAGTCAGAGCCCTGCAACACCGCAGACTCAATGGCATCGGCCTGCAGGCCTGTAGGCGTGCGGCTCGCCGATACCTCGAGGGCCGCCGGGGCGACACCGGCTCCCGTGAGCGCCTCGGTCACCTGTGCAGTGGCCGGCTTGGGTGTGCCCGCCGCGAGCCTGGTGAGGGCATCCGTCACGGTCTGCTTCATGGCTGCCGTGCCCGGATCCTCCGCGGTGGTGGCCGCCGGCGCAGGCGTTTCTCCGGCGCTGCCGGGCCCGGTAGTCCCGGGGTCAGTTGCCGCGGGGGTAGCGGTGGCGGGTTCATTGGCGGCCGGTCCTGTCATGGCAGGTGTACCGCCGGAACAGGCTGCCAGCAGGAGAGTTGCCAGGAGGCCGGCGGCAACGGACGCCGACGCCCGGCCGGGGGCTGTGCGCGGCCGGCGAGCCGCCGGCCGGCTCGTTATATGGGGGGCCTGCCCGTTCTCGGTCGCGCGCGTCATGCCGCCATTCTGCCACGCAGCCCAAGGCCCCTGGGAACCGCGGGGGCGCAGGCGGACTCCCGGACCACCAACGGCCACTCTCCTGCCCCATGGCTGACGTGGTCACGGTCAGGCGGCTGATTCGGCGAGTTCGCCGGTTGTGCCGTCCACCGGGATGAAATTTCCGCCCTCATCCTCGTGGAAAATTGACGCGGCGGCGTCGTGGTCCAGGGGGTCCCCGTCGTCCGGCTCGCCGCCGTCCTCATCCGGATCTGTTGGCCCCACTCCACCGTCCTGGGCCGGCGATTCCTGCCCGGCTGCCCTGTTGTCCGCAGCCAGCTGCTGCCCGCCATCGCTGGTGCGGATGTAGTTGGCCGAGCCCCATTTGAGGTCGTGCCCCACCGAGTCCGCATCAATCTCGGCCGAATGGTAGATCCGGCCGTCCTTCTCCCAGCTGCGCAGCTTGAGCCTGCCCACCACCACAACGCACTGGCCCTTCTTGATGCTGCAGGCCATGTTCCCGGCAAGCTGCCGGTAGCCCTGGACGTTGAACCAGTTCGTGTGGGTGTCCACCCAGGTGCTGCTGGCGCGGTCGTAGCGCCGCGCCGTTGACCCGAGCCGGAACGAGGCGGTGGCAACGCCGCCGGGCGTTGTGGAGGTCTTGATGTCGGTGGCAACGAAGCCCCGGAAGGTGGTGTAATCGCTCATCGTCTTGTCCTGTCTTGAAGGATGGTGCCTTAGCGGCAAGACCAGCTTCGCGCGGCAGGGGACAGACCGGGAGGGCCAGCGTGGCGTATGTGCAAAACCACGCCCCGGACCGCCCTGTGGAGGACAGGTGCCGGCCGTCGGCACGGTGTTGACGCACCCAACACCCGGGGCAATGTAAACTTTTTCATGCGCCGGATTTCTGGTCGTGGCGCCACGTGCCCCAGTAGCTCAGGGGATAGAGCAGCGGCCTTCTAATCCGCCGGTCGGGGGTTCGATTCCCTCCTGGGGCACCAAAATGTGATGGGCGCAGGCATCCTTGCCGGATGCGCCCTGGCATAACAAAGAACACCCCGGTCCTCGGACCGGGGTGTTCCTTGCGCGGCGACGCCGATGGACCGGGCCTGGACGTTCGGCAACACGAGCTCGGCGTAGCGCGCCTTGACCGTTTCAATGACGGTGCCGCCCGGCGTGTCCCAGATGTCCTGGTTGAAAATTGCAACCTCGATATCACCGGTGTAGCCGGCCTCGCGGACCAGGTGGTGATGGTGGCGAAGTCGATGACGCCGTCGCCCATGTAGCCGCGGGACAGCAGCGGATCGGCCGCGATGGGCATGTTGAAGTCGCAGACCTGGTGGGAAGCAATGCGGTTTTCGCGGCCGGCGCGCCCGATCTGCGCCTTCGGGTCCGGGTCCCACCAGACGTGGAAAGTATCGACGGCGAACGGGACCAGGTCAGCAAGGCGGTCAGCCACCCGCCAGCGGGCGGCCACCACGTCCTTCTCCCCCGGCGCCAGGCCGCCGACCACCAGGAACAGGTCCCTGGTGTCCAGTGCAGCGGCCTCGAGGATCGCTGCGCGGTTATCGGCCAAGGCAGCCGCCTGCCCCTCGGCGTCGGCCGCGGTCAGGAAACCGCCGCGGCACAGCGAGGAGACCCGCAGTCCAGCGTCCTTGATCGGGCATGCGGCCTTGTCCAGGCCGGCTTCCTCCACGCGGCCCCGCCATGGCCCGATGGAGGGAATGCCGGCGTTGACGCAACCCTGGACCACCTGCTCCAGTGTCCCTGTCCTGGTGGTGGCGCTGATGATGAAGCTGGATTGGGATAGCGCATTCTCGCCGGGTTTGTGATGCACCAGCCTTCCGTCCGCTGGCAAGCGCTTTCCCTCATATAATCGGAACTGCCATACTGAACTGTCTGCCCCCATGGCAGCGTCTGACGCAGAATTTCGCCAGAACAGGAGTCGAAGTGGTTGCCAGTACGCTTGCCGAGGTGGCACGCCTTGCCGGCGTGTCTCCGGCCACTGCCTCACGCGTCCTGAACGGTTCCGCCCGGAAGCCGGGTGAGGACATCGCCGAACGGGTACGCCGCGCCGCCGAATCCCTTGGCTATATCCCCAACGCCCAGGCCCAGGGCCTGGCCAAATCCAGCTCCGGCCTGATCGGTCTCATCGTGCACGACATCGCCGACCCCTACTTTGCTGCGATCGCACGGGGCGTCCAGGAAGCCGCCCGCGAACAGGGCCGGATGGTCTTGCTCGCCACGACTGCCGGCGCCCCGGTGGACGAGCGGGAAGCAGTAGCGGCCTTTGCCGCCCGGCGCGCCGATGCAATCGTGATTGCCGGATCCCGCTCGGCGCGTCCCGGCGACAAGGACGGAAACCTCGAGCTCGCCGCGGAACTTGACCGCTACTGCCGCAACGGCGGCCAGGTGGCAGTGGTTGGCCACGCCGTTGTGGGCGCGTCCGCCTCCGACGGTTACCACGTGGTGCCCGTGCCCAATGAGGAACTCGCTGCCGGCCTCGCCACGGAACTGGCCGCCTCCCGGGATGACCGGTTCGTCATCATCGGAGGACCGGAGGGCCTGTTCACCTCCGATGACCGCATCCGCGGTTTCCAGCGAGGCCTGGCGTCCGCCGGACTGCCCGCCGCGGAGGTGATCCGGACGGACTTCAACCGTTCGGGCGGATTCGAGGCCGGGATGGCACTGGCAGCGCAGATCAAGGCTTCCCGTACGGCGGACACCGCCAGAGCGGACACTGGACGATTCTGCGTTTTTGCCGTGAATGATGTGATGGCCATCGGTGCCGCCGCAGCGCTGCGCTCCGAGGGCCTGCATATCCCCCGGGATGCGACCATCGCCGGCTTTGACGACATCGAGACGCTCCGGGACTTCCGCCCGGCCCTGTCCACGGTGCATCTGCCCCTCGAGGAGATCGGCCGCCAGGCGACACGCCGCGCCGGGGGAACACTTGAGGACGGTGCTGCCGCGCCGCCCATTACCGGGCACGTGATCCTCCGCCGCAGCACAGTGTCCGGGCCGGCGCCGGAAAGAATCACCTGAGGACAACGTTCGACGGCGGCTCCTCCCAGGCGGGTTAACCGCCTCTCCTGCTGGCTTCTGCGTGGTGGTGGCCTGCAGCTCCGCTGCCTTTCCCGTCGAATCACCGGACCAGTTGCGGCCGACTGTCATGGCACTGTGGCGGGACGCGCAGTGGCGGGAGACCAACCCGGCGTGGGCAGGGAACCGGAGCAGTCCGCAACCGGCGAACCCGTTGGACCGGATGCCCGGCCTGGCGCTTAGATGACCGGACGTTCCGTGACCGGCTCCCCGGTTTTGCGGAACAGCCGCTTGGTTTTGGGGTCCATGAAGATCAGGTACAGGGCAAACAGCAGGCCGGTGATCGCGGCGGCGAAGCGTGCCAGGAACAGCGCAAGTCCCAGGTCCTCGGTCTGAAGGTACGGGAACACTTCCAGCTGGTCCGAAATCGCGTAGATCATAAAGAACGACACGATGAAGTACAGCGCCTTGACCTGCCAGTCGTTACGGATGCCTGTTACTGCGAACAATGGGATGAGCCAGACGACATACCAGGACTGGATCATGGGCGCGAGCACCACCACGGCGGCGAAGGCCAGGGTGAGGCGCCGAATGAGGCGCTCGTGCTCACCCTTGAAGATCTGGAAGGCGACGATGCCCACCGCAAGCACCTTCCCGGCGTCGAACACCCAGCCTGCGAGGGTCCACCCATCCAGGCCAAACGCGTTGGTGATGGAAGCCACCACCAGCCCCACGAGCCCCACCGGGGCGTACCAGATGAACATACTGCCCGGCGCCGAGAGCCCGTTGATCCAGCCAAAACCGAACCCATTGACCAGGCTCAGGCCATACAGCATGGCAAGGCTCAGCCCGCCGGTCAGCGCCCAGAAAAGGAACTTCCGGGTCCAGCCGGCATGTTTGCCCGCCCAGATCAGGCCGATGAACGGGAGGAAGACCACGGTGATGGGCTTGACGGCGATGGACAGCGTGACCAGCACGATTCCCAGCACAACCCGCCTGGTGGCCGCATAATAGAGCCCGGCCAGCGCCAGCCCGATCATCAGCGCATCGTTGTGGACGCTGGCAATGAAATTTGTCAGGAACAGGGGGTTGGCGGCCGTGAGCCAGAGCGCCCGGTGCGGGTTGACGCCATGCAGTTCAGCCAGCTTCGGCACGTAGATGATGCAGAGCACCACACCGGCCAGCGCCACCAGCCTGAACAGCATCACGCTTGCTTCGGGATGGACGTTGGTGGACCAGACCACGAACTGCTCGATCCACAGGAACAGCTGGCCATAGGGCACGGGGGCTTCGGTCCACAGCCTGTCGGCACCCAGCTGGAAGTAATTGGACAGGGCCGAGATGCCGTTCTCGTACGGGTTGAAGCCCTCCACCATGAGCCGGCCCTGGCCGATGTAGGCATAGACGTCGCGGCTGAACAGCGGAACGCTGACCACCATCGGCAAACCCCACGCCACAACGGCCTGCAGGGTGGCCTTGCGCGCTTCGGGCCCCCAGACCCGGACCCGTTGGCCCAGGCGCAGCCAGGACCGCACCAGGAGCATACCGCCGATGGCGAGCAGCACAATTGCCAGGGCAACCCCGATGGCTTCAGTGCGCATCCAGATGAAGATGGGCACCCGCCGGAGTTCTGAGACGGGCGCCAGCCAGCCAACACCAATGGATCCGACCGCCATAAACGCCGAGCCAAGGAAGCCGGCCAGGATCGGCGACCGGGCGTCATCGACTTCGGCCGCACCGTTCACCTGGATCACAGTGGCCACCGTCTCCCCCGTTGCAGGCACAGGCGCCGTCATCTCAGGATCGTCCAATCTCTTTCGCACTCAGCGCATCGGCCCCCGCGGGCCGCGGCGGCCGCACCCGCCGCACCTGCCGCACGGGCACAGTACAGCGGCCGAAATCACGGCCTCTCTGTACCCGAAATCCTAGCATCGGACGGTTGCTGCAGAGCTAAACGGTAGGCTGGTCCGGTGCCTATATCTAACGAACGCATCGTCTGGATCGACTGCGAAATGACCGGCCTGGACATCAAGAACGACGCCCTGATCGAAGTGGCGGCGCTGGTGACTGACTCGGAGCTGAACATACTGGGTGACGGCGTGGATGTGGTGATCAAACCCGATGACGCCGCCCTCGCGCAGATGAACGACTTCGTCCGGGACATGCATACCCGCTCCGGCCTGCTGGAGGAGCTGCCGCACGGAAAAACCATGGCCGAGGCCGAGGCCGCCGTCATGGAGTACATCGAAAAGTGGGTTCCGGATCCCCGCAAGGCACCGCTGGGAGGCAACTCGGTGGGAACAGACCGCGTCTTCCTCTCCCGCGATATGCCGTCGGTTGTTGAACACCTGCATTACCGGGTAATCGACGTCAGCACGATCAAGGAACTCTCGCTCCGCTGGTACGCCCGGGCCTACTTCCAGTCCCCGGCTAAGAAGGGCGGCCACCGCGCCCTCGGGGACATCAAGGATTCCATTGACGAGCTGCGCTACTACCGCGAGGCCGTCTTTGTTCCTGCCCCCGGACCGGACAGCGTCACCGCACGGGGCATTGCCCAGCGGATCACCGGCGGGCAAGGCATCACAGAAGAGTAATCTGCGCCACGTTTTAGGGAAATTTTGCCGAAAACCCCAAAAGTGGCGCAAGCACCCCCCAACAGCAGGTAAGCTATTTGAGTTGCCTTTCCAGAGGACCGGGTCACCGGAGAATCTGTACGGCGCATGGTGGGCTTAGCTCAGTTGGCAGAGCGCCTGGTTGTGGTCCAGGAGGTCGCGGGTTCAACCCCCGTAGCTCACCCTCGCAGGAGGCCGTACCGGATATCCGGTACGGCCTCCTTTTTTCACACCTCCTGGCGCCACGCCGCACGCACGAAGGGTCACCTGCCATGACAGTCCTGCCGATCACCATCTGGGGCGAACCGGTGCTCCATCGCCGGGCCGCCGAGGTGGAGGTGTTCGACGACGAACTGCGCACCCTGATTGCCGACATGTTCGAAACCAATGATGCCGCCAACGGTGTGGGCCTCGCAGCCCCGCAGGTCGGCGTCGGCAAGAGGATCTTTGTCTACAAATTCGCCAACGAGGACGACGCTCCCCCCGTGGGGGTTGTGGTCAACCCGGTCCTGACGCTCTCCAAGGTTTCCGGCGCACTGCCCGACCCCGACGAAGAGGAAGAGGGGTGCCTGTCCTTCCCGGGCGGGCAGTTTCCGCTCAAGCGCGCGGAGTGGGCACGCGTGCAGGGCTTTGACGGCCACGGGCAGCCGGTCGAATTCGAGGCCACCGGCTGGTTTGCCCGGGTCATCCAGCACGAGTACGACCACCTTGACGGCAAGCTCTATGTCAACCGGCTCATGGACCGCTATGCGAAGAAGGCCATGAGGCTCGCCAAGAAGAGTGGCTGGGGCGTGCCTGGCCTGACCTGGCTGCCCGGCGTGGACCCGGACCCCTTCGGCCACTAGGAACGTTCGCCGTCAGCCGGCGGTGATGGTGGGCTGGTCCGGGCATGAGTCCAGGACGCGCTTCATTGCATCCTTCTCCGGCTGCGTCACCCACAGTCCGTAGGACGCCTTGACTGAGATCTGGCGGGCAACGTAGTGGCAGCGGATGTTCTTGTTCTTCGGCAGCCACGTGGCGGCGTCGCCTGCGCTCTTCTGCTGGTTCGCCGGCCCATCCGCCGCGATCAGGTTCAGTGGATCGTTGGCGAGGCTCTGACGCTGCTGGGGAGTCAGGTCCTGCGCACCTTTCTGCCACGCGTCACCGAGGGCCACCACATGGTCGATCTGGAGGTCCTTGCTGCTCTCCGGCCCCCGCCGGAAATCCAGGGCCTTGCCCGTATACGGCTCCACAATGGTCCCCGACGCCACGCGGCACCTGGATCCTTCGACGAAGCCCACAGAGATGAGATCACGGCGGAGGATGTCGTTGCGGGTATCGCAGCCGTTCCGGTCAACATCCAGCCAGGCCTGTCCGAAAGCCTCCCGCTGGTAGTTGTTCTTCGGCGCACGACCCTTGACGGTGAGCCCCTCCAGGGCGCCCCGCGCACTCCCCTGCGGCACAGCATAAACAGGGGACACCGGCTTCATCCAGGTTCCGTCGAACACCGGCGCCTGGCTGGGTCCCTCAACGGCAGGTTCGGCAGCTGCGAACTGGCCGGCAGTAAAGAACCACACAGCCAGTGCCAGAACCGAAAGACCCAGCGCTGCAAGCAACACCCAGGCCTGCCTGGAGCGGCGCCTGGCGCGGCGGTATGCGGCCCAGCTGACTGTCACGGCCCATTCCCTCTTCCTGCGGTTGCGTCCACCAGAAGAGCCTAGGGCAGCCCACTGACAACCGGAGCGTTATCCACAGTGGGGAGGAACAGTGGTGAGGTCTATTGCTCCCGAACTACCCTCCGGAGATCTTCCTCGGCAAGCTGGAGGAGGCCTTCGAGCTGCCGCACGCGGTCCTCACCGATGTCGCCGGCAGCGTGGCCCGCACGGGCCTGCTCCAGGAGCCTGACGGCCTCCTTATGGTTGGCCTTGGCGACGTCAAGGGCGTGTTCGAGAGTAGTGTCGTGGAGGGTTTCGTTATCCATGGCACCAGTGTGGTCCCGATTCCCGGCTGATTCCAGCGAATCAGCCGGGAATGTCGTGGGAGAACCTGGAACAGACCGCTTAGACGGCGAGTGCAGCCAGGACTGCGGCAGGTTCCTTGGCCGGGAACGACGGCGGGTTGACCCCGGCCATCTCTTCCATCACACGGACTACCTGGCAGCTGTAGCCGAATTCGTTGTCGTACCACACGTAGAGGATGACGTTCTTGTCGTTGGAGATGGTGGCCAGGCCATCCACAATGCCGGCGCGGCGGGAACCGACGAAGTCCGTGGAGACAACCTCGGGCGAATCGATGTAGTCGATCTGCTTGCGCAGGTCGGAGTGCAGGGACATCTGGCGCAGGTAATCGTTGACTTCATCCTTGGTGGTGCCGTTTTCCAGGCTGAGGTTCAGGATGGCCAGCGAAACGTCCGGCGTGGGGACGCGGATGGAGCTGCCGGAGAGTTTGCCCTGGAGTTCGGGCAGTGCCTTGGCCACGGCGGTAGCGGCACCGGTTTCCGTGATGACCATGTTCAGCGCGGCGGAACGGCCGCGGCGGTCACCCTTGTGGAAGTTGTCGATCAGGTTCTGGTCGTTCGTGAACGAGTGGACGGTCTCCACGTGCCCGTGGATCACGCCGAACTTGTCGTTGATGGCTTTCAGGACCGGAGTGATGGCGTTGGTGGTGCAGGATGCTGCCGAGACGATCCGGTCAGTGTCCTCGATGCTGCCGTGGTTGATCCCGTGAACGATGTTCTTCAGGGCACCCTTGCCCGGTGCGGTGAGGAGCACGCGGGCCACGCCGCTGCTCTGCAGGTGCTGGGACAGGCCCTCGGCGTCACGCCAGCGTCCGGTGTTGTCCACCACGAGGGCGTTCTTGATGCCGTAGGCGGTGTAGTCGATGGTGGCGGGGTTGTCCGAGTAGATGACCTGGACCTGGACGCCGTTGGCCGTGATGGTGTTGGCTTCCTCGTCAACGCGGATGGTGCCCTCGAAGGAGCCGTGGACGGAGTCGCGGCGCAGCAGGCTGGCACGCTTGGAGAGATCCTTGTCCGAACCGCGGCGCACTACGATGGCGCGCAGGCGCAGGCCGTGGCCGCCGCCTGCCTTTTCGATGAGGAGGCGTGCCAGCAGGCGGCCGATCCGGCCAAAACCGTACAGCACGACGTCGGTGCTGGTGCGGTCGTCAGCGCCGCGCTTGCCCACGACGTCGGCCAGCTCGGCGCGGAGGAACTCTTCCAGGGACGCGCCGTTGCCTTCAAGCTTGTACTTCTCGGTCAGGCGGGCCACATCGATGGCAGCTGCACCAAGCTCGAGCTGCGCGAGGGTGTTCAGCAGCGGCGCGGTCTCTTCGAGCAGCAGCTCGGTGTTGCTCATGCGGCGGGCAAACCGGTGCGCCTTCAGGATGTTCATGGTGGACTTATTGATCAGGCTGCGGCCGTGGATGCTGGTCACCACGTTGTTTTCACGGTACAGCCGGCCAATCACCGGAATCATGGCCTCAGCGAGAGCCTCCCGGCCCATCCACGTATCAAGACAAGAATCTGACGTCTGGCTCACAGAACTACCTTCCTCGGTTCAGCCGCATACGTCCTCGTATGCGGTTGTCGGCCACCTGACGTTGTCCAGGGGCCCTGGCACCGGCGGGGTTCTGCCCCGGGTGCCGTGGAGAAGCGCAAAGAAAAGCCACCGGCTGCGAACGCAGACCCGGTGGCAGAACTTCTACGTTCGCTCACTATTCTAAGCTGGGCGCCTGTCCCGGGCAGCCGCCGGAGACGTGAAGTCACTCACATGCCTTATCTGCTGGAATCAGTGGGATGGGTTGACCGATACGCCGGGTTCTGTGCTCCCGAGCCGTTGCCAGCGCGGGAGTAGCGGCCATCCATCTACGAGCGCCGTTGCCGGCGCCCTCCAGCGGCCTACCCGGACACTCGGGCGGGCAGCCCTCAAACGTGTCCTGTCTGGCCTTGCTCCGGGTGGGGTTTACCTAGCCTTCCCGGTCACCCGGGAAGCTGGTGGTCTCTTACACCACCGTTTCACCCTTACCTGCGGCCTTCCGTTACCGGAACACGCAGGCGGTCTGTTCTCTGTGGCACTGGCCTGCGGGTTACCCCGAGTGGGCGTTACCCACCACCCTGCCCTGCGGAGCCCGGACGTTCCTCGAGCCACTTGCGTGACGCGCGGCCGCCTGGTCAACCCATCCAGAACCCAGTCTACCGGCGAAGGAGGCACCGCCGTCGCCGGTAGGATCGTACGGTGCTGATTCTGCTTCCCCCCTCCGAAGGCAAGACCCCCGCAGTCCAGGGTTCCGCCATGGACTGGCCGGAACTGAGCTTTCCGGCACTCAACACGTACCGGGCCAAAGTCCTTGAGGCACTGGGGAGAGTCAGCGCGCACGAGGACGCCCTCGCCCTGCTGGGCGTCGGCGCATCACTGAAGGACGACGTCGAACGCAACACCCGGCTGCACGCCGAACCGGCGGCGCCTGCGCACCAGATCTATTCCGGAGTTCTTTACGACGCGCTCGGCTACAAAACCCTGACTCCGGCGCAGCGCCGCAAGGCGGACGAAGCTGTCCTGGTAGTTTCCGCGCTCTGGGGCGCCATCCGCTTCGCCGACCGGGTGCCCGCCTACCGGCTGTCGATGGGAACGGCACTGCCCGACGTCGGCCGCCTCGCCTCATTCTGGAAACCGCAGCTTGCCGAGGCCCTCACGGAGGCCGCTTCCGGGCACCTGCTGGTGGACTGCCGCTCCAGTACTTACGCCGCGGCTTGGGCGCCGCCCCCCGCGCAAACTGTGTCCGTCAACGTCTTCACCGAGGTGAACGGCGTGCGGAAGGTGGTCAGCCATTTCGCGAAACACACCCGTGGTGAGCTGGCACGGCACCTGCTGGGCCGCCGCGGCAGCGCCCCGCAGACCCCGGCCCAGCTGCTCAAAGCCACACGTGAAAAGTGGGCTGCGGAGCTGGTGGACGGTTCAGCCCGCAAGCCGCACGCCCTGAACATCATCCTCCGGGACTAATTCCACTCGGCGGAGCGCACCAGGATGGCGCCGGAGTCCGGGCAGAACACAATGTCGTCCTCGGCGGCGGCCTTGATCTCGGCGAGGTCCCCGGGGCTCAGCTTCATGCCTGACGCTTCGGACGTGCCGTGGAACAGCCGGGCGGCGCCAACCCCGCGCTTGGCGAGGGTCTTTTCGTAGATGGCCAGCATCCCGGCGTCGAGTCCGGCGGCGAATTCGCTGCGCTGACCGCCCACTACCTTGGCTTCGGCATCCACCTCCGCGAGTGCTTCGTCGAGCTCGGCCCGGATTCCGCTGAACGAGCCCTGGATGTCATCAACAATCTGCTGCTGGGCCGCCTGCTTGGCGCGAAGGGAGTCGAGGCGTTCCAGGACTTCGAGCTCCACGTCTTCAAGATCCGAGCGGCGCTTGTTCAACGAGGCAATGTCCTTCTGGAGTGCCACCAGATCCTTGGAAAGTCCTGTTCCGCTGTTGAGCCGTGCCTCGTCCCGCTCGATCCGGGAGGCCACCTGCTCCACGTCGGCTTCGGCCCGTTTCAGTTCCGCTTCAGCGTCATGGACGGCCACCTTGGCGCTGCCAAGAGCACCGTTGGCCACGGAGAGTGCAGCCTCAAGGTCGGTGATCCGGGGATCGGTGTTAAGGGTGCGGCGGCGGTTGGACAGGGCCTTGAGCTTGGCGTCCAGCCCCTGCAGTTCGAGCAACTTCAACTGTTCCGCCGGTGCTGCCTTAGCCAACTGCTACCTCCGCTTTGTTCCTGCCGGCCGCAACCGGGCGCCCCACCGGCGCTCCCTAGACTCTATCGCCTAGCCAGGAGTCAGGATGAAGTCCCATGGGTCGCTGTTGGTGTTGCTGACCTGGATCTCGACGTCGTGGCCCTGGTCCGCGAGCACATTGCCCAGTGCCGACGCCGCGGCGGGCAGCCAGAGCCACTCGCTGGCAAAGTGCGACACATCGATAAGGTACGGCCTGCCGTTGGCTGCCGATTCCCGGGCTTCGGAGGCAGGATGATGCCGCAGATCGGCAGTGACATAGACATCGGCGTTGCTGGCACGCACCTCACTGAAGAGCGAGTCCCCTGCCCCGCCGCACACTGCGATTCGCCGCACCAGGCCGTCCTTGTCGCCGGACACCCGCACTCCCCCGGCCACCGAAGGCAGGATTCCGAAGACCCGGGCGGCGAAATCGCCGAGGCTCATAACGTCGGCCAGGTCCCCCACCCGGCCGATGCCTTCTTCGGGCAGCCCGTTGGCGGCCATCGTCAGCGGGGCAACATCCTCCAGCCCCAGCGCATCGGCGAGGACATCGGAAACGCCCCCGACGGCGGAATCACCGTTGGTGTGGACGGTCAGTAAGGCTGTGCCTGACTCGATCAGCCGGTGGATTGCCTGGCCCTTGGCTGTGGTCGCTGCCACGGACGTGACACCTTTGAGCAGCAGCGGGTGATGGGTAATCAGCAGCTCGGCACCCCATTCCACGGCTTCGTCGATCACCGCCAGGGTGGGATCAACCGCGAACATCACCCGGGTCACCGGTGCTGACGGATGTCCTGCCACCAGCCCCACTTCATCCCAGTTTTCAGCCAGTGACTCGGGCCAGAGTTCCTCGACGGCGAGGAGGACCTGCCCCAGGGTGGGGGCAGCCGGGGCTTCAGCGGGCGTGTTGTCCCCGGTACCGGTGCCGTCACTGCCGGCATCTGTAACGCCGGTGTCTGCAGATTCCATAGACTCAGTTTTACCCCATGGGGCGGTTTACCCGGAGTGTGTCGCAGTCTCGTAGGGTGGTCAGGGAATCATCCGGGGCTCCCAACCATTGAAGAGGTCATGAAAACTTTTGTTCTTGGCGGCGGCTGCTTCTGGTGCCTGGATGCCGTCTACCAAAAAACCAAGGGCGTCACGTCAGTGGTTTCCGGTTACACGGGCGGCCACGACCCCCAGCCTGACTATTACTCCGTCTGCAGTGGAACCACCGGCCACGCCGAAGTGGTGGCCGTGACTTTTGATGAGGCCGTTATTCCGGCCGAGGTCATCCTGGACATGTTCTTCGCACTGCACGATCCCACCACGCTCAACCGCCAGGGTTATGACGTGGGGACGCAGTACCGCTCCTCCATGTTCTACGAAACCACCGAAGAGAAGATTCTTTTCGAGGAAGCCATCGGCCGCAACCAGGCACTCTGGTCGCGTCCGATCGTCACCGAGGTGAGCCGGCTTCCCCGGTTCCACGTTGCCGAGGACTTCCACCAGGACTACTACGCCAAATACCCTGAGCAGGGCTACTGCCAGGTGATTATTAATCCCAAGCTCGCGAAGGCAAGGAAATATTACTCTGCATGGCTTAATGCTTAGCAGCGGCCGCAGGCCCTCGTTAGGCTGACCTCAGTATTCATCCTTCTTGAGATAGGCGTATGCACATGGCACGGATCTATGACGATGTAACGCAGCTGGTCGGCGGCACCCCGCTGGTCCGGCTCAACCGGCTGAGCGAAGGCCTGGGCGCCACGGTGGCCGTCAAGCTCGAGTTCTACAACCCGGCCAACAGCGTCAAGGACCGCATCGGTGTCGCCATCGTGGACGCCGCGGAGAAGTCCGGTGCCCTGCGCCCCGGCGGCACCATTGTTGAAGGAACCTCCGGCAACACCGGCATCGCCCTGGCCATGGTGGGTGCAGCCCGCGGTTACAAGGTGGTCCTGACCATGCCGGAGACCATGTCCACCGAGCGCCGTGTGATGCTCCGTGCGTTCGGTGCCGAGATCGTGCTGACCCCCGGTTCCGAAGGTATGCGCGGTGCCGTGGAGAAGGCCCAGGAAATAGTTGCCAACACGGAAAACGCCATCTGGGCGCAGCAGTTCGCCAACGAGGCCAACCCCCAGGTTCACCGCGACACCACGGCCGAGGAAATCTGGGCTGACACCGAGGGCAACGTTGACATCTTCGTTGCCGGCATCGGCACCGGCGGCACCATCACCGGCGTGGGCCAGGTCCTGAAGGAACGCAAGCCCGACGTCCAGATCGTGGCCATCGAGCCGAAGGATTCGGCCATCCTGAACGGCGGCGCTCCCGGCCCGCACAAGATCCAGGGCATCGGCGCGAACTTCGTGCCGGAAATCCTGGACACCAACGTCTACGACGAAGTCCTGGACGCCACCCTCGAAGACTCGGTGCGCGTGGCCCGTGACCTCGGCGTCAAGGAAGGCATCCTCGGCGGCATCTCCTCCGGCGCGATCGTCTGGGGTGCCCTGGAACTGGCCAAGCGCCCGGAAAATGCCGGCAAACTGATCGTCGCTGTGGTGTGTGACTTCGGCGAGCGTTACATCTCCACCGTGCTCTATGACGACATCCGCGGCTGATCCAGCCGTTGTCGCCCCGTTTCCTGTAGAAAGAACTTTGTGGGCTTTTTCGCAAGACTGAAGGAAGACCTCGACGCCGCCCGGTCCCATGACCCGGCGGCTCGAGGTTCTTTTGAGAACTTTTTCGCCTATTCAGGGCTGCATGCCATCTGGATCCACCGGCTGACGCACCGCCTGTGGCAAGTCCCCGGCCTGCGTTTTCCGGCGCGGCTGGTGTCCCAGCTGGGCCGGTTCCTCACCGGCATTGAAATCCATCCCGGAGCCACCATCGGCCGCCGCTTCTTCATCGACCACGGCATGGGTGTGGTGATCGGCGAGACAGCCGAAATCGGGGAAGACGTGATGATCTACCACGGCGTGACGCTCGGCGGCCGCTCGCTGGCCAAGGTCAAGCGCCACCCCACCATTGAGGACCGGGTGACCATCGGCGCCGGCGCCAAGATCCTGGGACCCATCACCATTGGCCGTGACAGTGCCGTGGGCGCCAACGCCGTGGTGGTCAAGGACGCGCCGCCGGAATCAATTGTCACGGGCGTCCCTGCCAAGTGGCGCCACCGGGATGCCCAGCGTGAGACCACACCCGCCGTTGACCCGGCAGAGTACGACATCGAATACCGGATCTGACGCCCTACAGTTTGCCGCCGGCCACGCGTTTGAGCACCAGCATGACCACGGGGTCGAAAAGCCGGTCGGGCAGTATCCGCCGCAGGGTCAGGATGGCCCGGGCTCCGCTGCCTGCCGGGTAGCGGGTCCTGGGCCGGGCCGACGTGGCCGCCTGCAGCACCGCTGCGGCAATGACTGCCGGTTCGGATGACGTTTCGCCCTTGCCGGTGGAACCGAGCGCGCCGGCCATCAGCTGCGCCTGTGATGCGTACGGTCCGGTTCCGCTGGTCGCCAGGAGGCCCTGGGCAGCGATGGCTCCCCATTCAGAGATGGTGCTGGCGGGCTCAATGATCGACACGCTGATTCCGTGCGGCGCCAGTTCCAGCCGCAGTGAATCGCTCATTCCTTCCACGGCGAACTTCGAGGCGTGGTACCAGGTACCCAGCGGCTCATAGAACTTGCCGCCGATGGATGAGACGTTGATAATCCGCCCGCGGCCGGCCTGCCTCATGGCTGGCAAGACCAGCTGCGTCATCCTGGCCAGCCCGAACACATTCACGTCGAACTGCCGGCGGCCCTCGGCCAGGTCCACCTCCTCCAGTGACCCGTACGATCCGTAGCCTGCATTGTTGACCAGCACGTCGATCCGCCCCCGCTCTTCCAGGACGCGTCCGACGGCGGCACGCATCGAATCCTCGTCCGTCACGTCCAGCGCCAGGACCTGTACGCCGAGGGCTGCCAGGGGCTCCATGAGGTCAACCCTCCTGGCCCCGGCATACACAAGGAAGCCGTAGCTGCCCAGTTGCCTTGCAGCTTCGAAGCCGATGCCAGTGGAGGCTCCGGTGATGATGGCCACAGGTTTGGACACGGACGACTCCTTGGCTGGACGGATACCGCGTGTGCCGGGAACGCGAACGGCCGGCCCTCCCAGAATAACCTCGGAGATGCCGGCCGTGCGGTGATGCGGGAAGCGGGACGTTAGTGCGTGTCCACCGCTTCGATTTCGGACTTGTCCTCGCCCCACAGGGTGTGGAAGGTGCCCTCGGCGTCAACGCGGCCGTAGGTGTGGGCACCGAAGAGGTCGCGCTGGCCCTGGATCAGGGCGGCGGCCACGCGCTTGCGGCGCAGGCCATCGTAGTAGGCCAGCGAGGACGAGAACACCGGTACGGGGATGCCCAGCTGGACGGCGGTGGCCACTACGCGGCGCCACGCCGGCAGTGCGTCGGCGATGGCCTTGGTGAATGCCGGCGCAAAGAGCAGGTTGGCGGGCTTCTCGTCGGCAGCGTAGGCCTTGGTGATGTCCTTGAGCAGCTCAGCGCGGATGATGCAGCCCGCGCGCCAAAGAGAAGCGATTTCGTCCAGCTTGAGGTCCCAGCCGTATTCCTTGGCGGAGGACGTCAGCATGTCCAGGCCCTGCGCGTAGGAGACCAGCTTGGACGCGTACAGCGCCTGGCGGACGTCTTCAACGAAGGTCTCGGGGATTTCCACGGCAGCTTCGCCGCCGGCCAGCAGTTCCTGGCCGAGCTTGCGCTGGTCAGCCTGCGACGACAGGGCACGTGCAAAGACGGACTCGGCGATGCCGGACACCGGTGACCCGAGTTCCAGGGCGGAGATGACCGTCCAGCGGCCGGTGCCCTTCTGGCCTGCGGCGTCCACCACGACGTCCACGAACGGCTTGCCGGTCTTGGCATCAACGTGGCCCAGGACCTCGGCAGAGATTTCGATCAGGAAGGAGGACAGATCGCCCTTGTTCCATTCGGTGAAGATCTTGGCCTGCTCGGCGGGCTCAATGCCGGCACCCGAACGGAGCAGATCGAAGGCTTCGCCAATGACCTGCATGTCGGCGTACTCGATGCCGTTGTGGACCATCTTGACGAAGTGTCCGGCGCCGTCGGTGCCAACCCAGGCGCAGCAGGGTTCGCCGTCCACCTTGGCGGAAATCTTCTCCAGCAGCGGGCCGAGGGCCTTGTAGGACTCCTTCGAACCGCCCGGCATGATGGAGGGGCCGTTCAGTGCGCCCTCTTCCCCGCCTGATACGCCAACTCCCACGAAGTGCAGGTCTTTCTTGGCCAGTGCGGCTTCGCGGCGGCGGGTGTCCTCGTAGTGTGAGTTGCCGGCGTCGATGATGATGTCGCCGGCTTCCAGCAGCGGTTCAAGCTGCTCGATGACGGAGTCCACGGGCTTGCCGGCCTTGACCATGATCAGGACGCGGCGGGGCTTCTCCAGGGAGTCCACCAGTTCCTGAAGAGTCTCGGTGCGGATGAAGTCGCCGTCCGTGCCGTGCTTCTCGAGCAGTGCGTCGGTTTTTTCCACCGAGCGGTTGTGCAGGGCAACCGTGAAGCCGTTGCGGGCCAGGTTGCGGGCCAGGTTGGCTCCCATCACCGCAAGGCCGGTGACACCGATGTGTGCAGACATCAAAACTCCAATTCATTGTGTGCAATGGATGTGCAGATGGCTCCGCGTTCGCTGCGAAGCACGCTCTCACGAACCGATGGATCCTAATAAAGCATATATATTCAGAACGCGAAGGGAAAGCGGCGACCACTTGGTGGAACGTGGCGGGCCAATCCCCGTCTAGGCTTGACATCATGTCGACCAGCCTCCACCACCGTGCCATCGAGAATGTTGGCACCCGAATCATCACGGGCGACCTCCCCACTGGCCACGTTATGCTCGCCGAGCAGCTGGAGGAAGAGCTGAAGGTTTCCCGGTCCGTGGTCCGCGAAGCTGTTCGTGTACTCCAGTCCCTTGGCCTGGTGGAAACCATCAAGCGCGTGGGCATCCGGGTGCTGCCGTCCAGCCGCTGGAACCCCTACGATCCGCAGGTCATCCGCTGGCGACTCTCCAGCGAAGGGCGCGGCGCCCAGCTGAGGTCGCTGATCGAACTGCGGTCCGCCGTCGAGCCGGCTGCAGCGGAGCTTGCAGCGAAAAATGCCCCGGCCGGGCTGCGCAGCGAACTCGTGGACATCGCCCATGCCCTGCGCGACGCCGGCCACACCGGGGACGGGCAGAAGTTCCTGGAGCTGGACATCGCATTTCACTCCGTGTTGCTTTCCGGGTCCGGCAACGAAATGTTCGCCAACCTGATGGGCCAGGTGGCGGAGACACTGACCGGCCGCACGGTCCATGGCCTGATGCCGGACCACCCTCACGAGGGCGCACTGCAGTGGCACGTTGACCTGGCCGAAGCGGTGGCAGCCGGCGATGCAGCGGCGGCCAGGGACGCGTCCGAGCGAATCATGCGCCGCACCACGTCCCGGCTGTCCGAAACCTGGACCGACCAGCCCCGCGTGTTTATTCCGGTCCGCCGGACCGGAGCCTAGGACCGGTCCCTCAACGCCTTTATTCGGGGGTGAAGTTGAGGAGGACTTTGCCGGATTCGGCGGAGTTTTTGGCGGTGTCGAAGGCTACGAGTCCCTGGCTGAGGGGGTAGTCGTGGGTGATGACGGGGCCGATGTCCAGGGACCCGTCGGTGAGGGCTGCGATCACGTCATCGATTTCGTGGTTGAAGCGGAAGGAGCCTTTGAGGTCCAGTTCCCTGGTGATGGCCAGGGAGATCAGGACCGGCTGGGGTCCGGTGGGCAGCAGCCCGACCATGACCACGGTCCCGCCGCGGGCCGCGGCGCTGATCGCGGAGGCCAGGCCGTGCTGGTTCCCGGAGGATTCAATCACGACGTCGGCCTGCACCGCCGCGATCGCCTCCGTATCGGTGGCGTGCAGGACCTGATCGGCACCGACCGCTGTGGCGATTTCCAGCGGCTTGGGATGCATGTCCACGGCGGTGATCCGGGCCGCGCCGGCACGTTTGAGGACCGCAACCGCCAGCGCCCCGATGGGGCCTGACCCGATCACCAGGGCGGACTTGCCGGCCACGTCCCCGGCCCGGCCCACCGCATGCCACGCCACCGAGGCGGGCTCAATCAAAGCGGCGGTCCGCAGATCCAGGGTCGCCGGCAGGGCCCGCAGCATCCGGGAGGGCAGGTTCACGTACCGGGCGAACGCCCCGTCCGTATGCGGAAACCGCGCCGCACTGCCCAGGTACGTGCACCCGGGCGAGAGATTGGGCCGGTCCGCCGGGTACCTGATCTCACCGTTGCCGGGGCCGGGCGTGGCCGGGTGCACCGCGACCGGGGTACCCGCCGCCGGGCCGGTCCCGTCCGCGGCGGCACGGACCACCACACCGGAAATCTCATGCCCGAGGACCATAGGCGTCTTCAGGATCGATTCCCCGGCCGCCCCGTGCAGCCAGTAATGCAGGTCCGACCCGCAAATCCCCCCGTACGCGACCTCCACCACAGCCTCGTCCGGGCCCGGGACTGCGAGCGGCACCTCCTCGACCCGCAAATCCCCCGCCGCGTGCGCGACGACCGCCGGCCCCGAGACCGGCAGCACCGTTTCTGCTCCCTGCACTCCTGCCGGCGCCGTCCCCTGGGTTTCTGTTGTGCCGCCCATCAGACCACCACCGTCATGCCGCCGTCGATGAAAATGGTCTGCCCGTTCACAAAGTCGGACCCGTCCGAGGCCAGCCACACCGCGGGCCCGGCCAGATCCTGCACGGTCCCCCACCGGGCCGCCGGCGTCCGGCCCAGGATCCAGGCATTGAAGGCCTCATCATCGACCAGGTTCTGCGTCATCTCCGTATGGATATACCCCGGGGCGATCCCGTTGATCTGCAACCCGGACCCCGCCCACTCGGCCGTCATCGCCCGGGTCAGGTTCCGCAACCCTCCCTTCGCCGCCACATACGGGGCGATCGTGGGCCGGGCCAAATCGGTCTGCACCGAGCAGATATTGATGATCTTGCCCCGCCCGCGCGGGATCATGTGCCGGGCAGCCTCCCGCCCCACCAAAAACGCGCTCGTCAGATCAGTGGAGATCACCCGTTCCCAGTCCGCGACGTCCAGCTCCAGCATCGGGACCCGGTGCTGGATCCCGGCGTTATTCACCAGAATCTGCAACGGCCCCACATGCGCCTCCACCCACGCCACGCCCCGCGCGGCCTCAGCATCACTCGTGACATCAAACGCGACACTATGCACCCGGCCCGGCGCGAAATCCGCAGCCATCGCCGCCGCGGCATCCTTCAGCCGCTCCTCATTCACACCGTTCAGCACCACCGTCGCACCGGCGTCGGCCAACGCCCGGGCCAAAGCGTTTCCAATCCCCCGGCTCGACCCCGTCACCAACGCAACACGACCCGTCAAATCAAACAATGAACTCATGCTGAAACTGTTCCTTCCACGGCGTCTTCCGCCTGTGCGTCGCTTAGTCGTGAAATGGCTTGCCTGACCACGGCGAGGTCCTGGTCACCAAGGCCCTGCCGCTTGAGCTCTGCGTACAGGTCGACTCCGGCTGTGGCCATCGGCACGGCCGCTCCGGCGGAACTGGCGGACTCCAGCACAAAGGACAGGTCCTTATGCATGAATTTGGCTGGACCGGTGGGTGTGTAGTCCTTCCGCACGAGGCGCGGCCCGACGTTCTCCAGCACCCGGCTGCCCGCCAGCCCACCGGCCAGAACTTCAAACAGTGCGGCCGGATCCATGCCGGAACGTTCGGCGAGTTCGGCCGCCTCGGCGAGCGCCGCCGTCGTGGTTCCTACGATGAGCTGGTTGCAGGCCTTGGCCAGCGATCCGGTGCCCAGGGGCCCCATGTGCCGGACGGTGGTTCCCATCGCCGCGAAGAATGGCCCGAGCCGCCGGAAGTCCTTGGCAGGTCCGCCGGCCATGATGGCCAGAGTGCCATCCGCGGCCCCTTGGGCTCCCCCGCTCACCGGGGCATCAACCACCACTGCGCGCCCGCTGCTGGCCTCATCCACGCGGCGGCCGAAATCCTGGACCCTGGCGGGCGAAACTGAACTCATGACCACCACAGCCGTGCCGGCTGCTGGCGGTGAGTCCGCCCAGCCCGCCAGCAGCCCCGCCGAGGCCGCCTCGATAAAGGACAGGTCCGGGAGCATAAAGGCGATGACCGGGAGGTCACGGAGCGCCGCAACATCCGGCGCCGGCCGGCCACCTTTCTCCGACAGCTCCCGCAAGGCTCCGGCGGAGCGGTTCCAGGCTGTGACATCCCACCCTGCCCGCAGGAGATTCTTGGCCATCGGCAGGCCCATCAGTCCCAAGCCAACAAAGCCCGCTCTTTTGTCTTCCATCAATACGCCTCGACTCGCATCGTCGTGTGGTTAATGTAGGGAAATCTGTCCAATATCCTAGCCTCTATTCAGTATGATGAACACCATGACGACTCCACTCACCGTCGCGATCGCCGTTCCGCTCGAAGCAGAGCTCGTGGACAGCATCCGCGCTGTAGACCCAGCAGTGACCGTTCTCTACGAGCCGGACCTGCTTCCACCCGAGCGTTACCCGGCAGACCACGCGGGGGATCCGGACTTCAAACGGACTCCCGCGCAGGAGGAACGGTACTGGGACATGCTCCGCAAGGCGCAGGTTTTGTACGGCCTGCCGAACGAGAGCCCGGCCGGCCTGGCACGGATCGCGCGTGAGAACCCCCATCTCCAGTGGGTGCACGCCATGGCGGCCGGCGCCGGCGGTGCGGTCAAGGCGTCCGGCCTGGACCAGGAGACCCTCAGCAAGTTCAAGGTGACCACTTCGGCCGGCGTTCATGCCCTGCCGCTTGCCGAGTTCGCAGCATTCGGAATCCTCAACGGCTTCAAGCGCAGCGCCGAGCTCGCCCAGGACCAGGCCGCCAAAGTCTGGCCGGAACTCCGCACACCCACCAAGCTGGTCAGCGGCTCCACCCTCGTGGTCACCGGCCTCGGTGAGATCGGCCTGGAGACGGCAAGGATCGCACGCGCCCTGGGCATGAAGGTCAGCGGCACGAAGCGCGCGGTTGAACCCCTCGAGGGAATCGACGAGGTGGCGGATAACAGCGGCCTCGCCGGGCTGCTGGCCACTGCCGACGCTGTGGTAAATACCCTGCCGGGCACACCGTTCACCGAGAGGCTGTTCAACCGGGACGTCTTTGCCGCCATGAAGCCGGGCACAGTCTTTGTGAACGTGGGCCGCGGCACCGTGGTGGACGAGGACGCCCTCCTGGAGGCCCTCAACAACGGTCAGGTGTCCTACGCCTGCCTTGATGTCTTCGCCGTGGAGCCACTCCCCCAGGACAGCCCGCTCTGGGAGCACCCCAAGGTCCTGGTGTCACCCCACACGTCGGCACTCAGTGCGGCAGAGAACCGTCTCATTGCCGAACGGTTCGCCGGCAACCTCCGCATCTTCCTCGACGGCGGCGACCTGCCCCACCTGGTGGACACGGTCCACTTCTACTGACCGGCGCCGTTGGCGTCTCAGAGCCCCTGCCGGACTCCTGGCTTCAGGAATCCGGCAGGGGCTCTCCGCTTTGCGCGCATGTCACGCGGCCGGGCACGACGGGTCCACAGCCGAAAGGCGGCCTCCCCGCCGTGGGGAGGCCGCCATTTTGCCTGCGGAGCGGGCGTCAGCCTAGCTGGCGTCCTCTACCAGAACCAGGTCACGGCCGTTGGTCTCCGGAGTGAAGAACGTTGTGCCAAAGGAAATCAGCGCCAGGACCAGCGAGTAGAGCGCGGGAACCAGCCAGGAGTGGCCGGTGGCGGCCAGGAGGGCCACACCGATCATCGGGGCAAAGCCGCCGGCGAGGACCGCGGAGAGTTCGCGGCTCAGGGCCACGCCGGTGAAGCGGTGCTGGGCGCCGAAGAGTTCCGGCAACAGGGCGCACTGCGGGCCGAGCATGGACTGCACGCCGAGGGAGATGCCCACCACCATGACCACCCAGACCAGAGTGACGTTGCCCAGGGTGACCAGGTAGAAGGCCGGCAGGGCGATCACTGCCTGGAAGAGGGCGCCGTAGCGGTACACCGGGACGCGGCCGAAACGGTCTGAAAGGGCGCCGAACGTGACCACCATAACTGCTGCAAAGCCGGCGGCGATCAGGAGGCCGGTGGGGCCGATGAACTTGTCGCCGGCAAAGATCCCTGCGGGCATACTGATGAACGACACCAGCAGGGCCGAGTAGATGGACGAGTTTCCGTTCTCGCCCATGCGCAGGCCGATGCCGATCAGCACGTTCTTTTTCGAGTGCTTCCAGATCTGGCCTACCGGGTTCTTCACCACGGCCTTGTGCTTTTCGAGTTCCTGGAAGACCGGCGTTTCCTTGAGCCGGAGCCGGATGAACACGGCGATCACGATAAGGATGACGCTGGCCAGGAACGGCACCCGCCACAGCCATCCCTGCAGGACCTCCTTATCGGCAAGAGCCATCAGGGCGAAGGTTCCCGCGCCCAGGAGCGTCCCCAGCTGGATGCCCACGAACGGCAGGGAAGCAAAGAATCCACGACGGCGGCGCGGGGCCACTTCCGAAATCAGCGTGGTGGCGCCGGCCTGCTCGGCACCGGCGCCGAGGCCCTGGAGAATACGCAGGGCCACCAGGAGCACCGCACCGAGCATTCCGGCCTGTTCAAACGTGGGCAGGAGTCCGATGGCGAAGCTGGCCAGGCCCATCAGGCCAATGGTGAGGATCAGGACCATCTTGCGGCCGAACCGGTCACCGATGTAGCCGAACACCACGCCGCCGAACGGCCGGGCGGCAAAGCCCACACCGTAGGTGGCGAAGGAGGCGATCACGGCGCCGCTTTCCCCCAGGGGCGAGAAGAACAGCGGGCCAAAGATGAGGGCCGAAGCGAGGCCGTAGATATAGAAGTCGTAGTACTCCAGGGCGGAGCCCACTGAGCTGGCAAGAGTTGCCCTTCGAAGCTGCTCCGGATCGACGGTGGCGCCGTCCACGTCAGCCTGCGGTGAATTAGTACGAGTTGTCACAAGAACTCCCTCAAAAACACTCCAGGCCCCCGTTGGCCTGGTGGGATAGCGACGACACCTGTTGTGCGGATCACTATACTGAACAGAGTACAGTAAGTTGAACAACGTACAAGGGGCTGGCCGAGAATATTGCGTCCCGCGTCGGCCGGGCCGGAAGACGGCCCCGCTCCCGCCGGGGTCTAACCCATGGGGTTGCCCAGAGACCGGGCCAGTTCATTGAGCTCCTTGACCATCCGGGATCCCTGCTCCTCGGAGTACGTCGCCTTCAGGGCGGTGACCGATAGGCCCAGGCTTGGCCCGTGCGCCCCCCGCGTGGGCACGGCGACAGCAAGGCACACAACACCAGTGGTGGATTCTTCGTCCTCGAACGCGTAGCCCTGTTCCCGGATCGTCCGCAGCTGGGCCTTTAGCTCAGCACCGGTGCGCAGCGACTTGGGGGTGAGCACAGGCAGCTGGTCAGTGTCGGAAAACATCTCATCGATGTCATGGTCGTGCAGACGCGCGATCAGCGCCTTACCCACAGCGCACAACGACACCGGCATTTTGTCACCGATATTGGACGTCAGCCGGACTGCGGGGTGGCCTTCATACCGGGCCAGGTAGATCACATTTGTCCCGTCGAGCATGGCGATGCGGACAGTCTCGCCCGATAGGGTGGGCGCCTGCTCACAGAACCGGTAGAACTCCTGCACTTCATCGAGCCGGCTCAGGTAGGCCGCACCGAGCTCCACGAGTTTACGGCCGAGGGTGAACTCAGCCCCCTGGCGGCTGATGAGCCGCGATTCCTCCAGCGCCAGCAACAGGTTGGATGTTGAGGATTTGGGAATCCCCAGCTCACGGGCAAGGTCACTGAGCGTCAGCCGGCCCGTGGCGGACGCTGCGAGGGCATCCAGGACGGCGGCCGCACGCGTGACGGCCGGGGCCGGTGACGTGCTCCCCAGGCCATCGGAGGAGCGGGGGGTGCGGGAATCGGCCATGGTTCTCCTTCAATTGTCACGCCGGAGCGTAGTCACGCAGAGGCGTTCATTCCGCTGAACAGTAACCATCATAGTGGCTGGGCGCTGCGTTGGTGCCGATAAATCCGCCTCCGCGGACCGGCACGCCGGACATGAATGGCGCCATTTGTTTGTTTCCGGCAGTTCACTGTATATTCATTTCAGACCCTCCACCGCGGCATCCCCCAATAGTCGCGGTGGAGGGTTTTCCAATGCCCGGGACCATCCGTGCCGCCCTTCGCATCCAGCTTGCCAACCACTCGTTCAGGGTCCGCCCCTCGGCAAATTTCGATGGACTCAGGCGGCATCGGCGGCCGATTCCCGGCGCCGCCATCCGCCGCCCGGGCCGTCACGCTCCAGGACCATGGTGGTCAGGGCGGACTGCGGATTGCGGCCCAGCCGCACCTGGACCTGCAGTACTTCAACATCCACCCTGCCGAGTCCCCTGGGCATCCGGCGCCGGTTCTCCCACCAGCTCACCCGCTCGAACCATCTGACTGGTTCGGCACCTACGGCCCATTCCCTGCCATTGCAGACCACCGCCGTCGGGATTCCCTCGGGGGACGCTTTGACCACCACATATTCCATGGCGGGAACTCTACGGAGCGGCACCGACAATGTTGCTACTGCCGTAGGCGGCTGTCAGCCCTTGGGACAGGCGCGAGCGTGCATCCGCCCGCCCTGCCGGCCAAATAGGCTGATGAACTCGACCGGCCTGCCATCAGCGCTGGCGAACCAGTGCGGCGTGCGGGTGTCGAATTCTGCCGCTTCGCCCGGCCGAAGCTCGAAGTCCTTCGCACCTGCCGCGTCAGCGGAAACAGAGTAGCCAGGGCAAGAAAAAACCCCGCTGTTCCTGGCCGAAGCAGCCGGGTACAGCGGGGTGCAATAGTGGGTCCTACCGGGATCGAACCGATGACATCCACGGTGTAAACGTGGCGCTCTACCAGCTGAGCTAAAGACCCAAAGAGCCGGTTTCCGCAGTTCAGCGCGTCAACCAACGAACATAAACTCTACCTGATGTGCCGGACGAAAAGCCAATTCGCGCCGGGCGGCGGCGGGGCCCGGGACGGTTCAGAGATCCGGAAGCTGCTCCGCAAGCCATGCCAGCGACTCGCTCACGCCAACATGGAGCTTGATGGTGGCATGGGGATCTCCCCGTGTGTCGCCCCGGTTGATGATGACCACCGGTTTGCCCAGCTTGGCCGCGTGACGGACAAACCTGAGCCCGCTCATCACTGTCAGCGAGGAACCTGCCACGAGCAGGGCTCCGGCCCGGTCAACCATGGCGTAGGCGGCATCAACACGGTCCTTGGGTACGTTTTCGCCAAAATAGACGAAGTCCGGCTTGAGTGTTCCCCCGCAGGCCGGGCAGGCTGCCACCACGAAGGCGCTGATCAGTGCGGCATCGTCAACGGTCGCGTCGGCGTCGGGGGCAATTTCCACCAGGCCGGATTTGGTGGCCTGGTCCAGGAATCCCGGGTTCAGTTCAGTCAGCACCCCGGCCAGGAGACTTCGGGTATACGTCCGCCTGCAGTCGAGGCAGATGACCTGGTCATAACGGCCGTGCAGGTCTATGACGTTGACACTGCCGGCGTCCTCATGCAGCCGGTCGACGTTCTGGGTAATGAGGCCTGTCAGCAGGCCCCGCCGCTCGAGGTCTGCCACCGCCCGATGTCCCTGGTTGGGGTCGGCATGACGCAAATGCGACCAGCCGATATGGTTCCGCGCCCAATAGCGCTGGCGATTCGCGGGATCGCCCACAAACTCCTGATAGGTCATCGGCGAACGGGGCACCGCGTCCGGACCGCGGTAGTCCGGGACTCCGGAGTCCGTACTCAATCCCGCACCCGTCAGCACCGCAAGACGTTTGCCGGCCAGCAGCGCCCGGGCACTTTCCATGCTCGGCAGGTGCTCAGCCGGCAAACCGGACGGGGCCGCAGGAGGGAAGCTGGCGAAGCCTGTCAGGCCCACGCCAACTCCACGCTGCTGCCGCTCCATGCGAACTCAGGCCCGTTCCAGGCCCGCCAGGACGTCGCGGTATTCGGCGAGTTCGCGGGCCTGTCCGCGCGGATTCACCACCACGTAACGGACTTTTCCATCCGCGTCGATGATGAACGTGCCACGCCTGGCCATTCCGCTTTCCGGGTCGAAGACGCCGTAAGCGCTGGCCACCGCCCCGTGCGGCCAGAAGTCGGCCAGCAGGTCGAAGCCGTAGGCCTCCTTTTCGGCATAGGCACGCAGGCTGAACTTGCTATCAACAGACACGGCCAGGACCGTAGCCCGGGCATCCTCGAAGACCGCCAGGTTGTCACGGATTTCGCACAGTTCACCGGTGCAGATGCCGGAAAAGGCAAAGGGGTAGAACACCAGGACCACATTCTGGCCGCGGAAGGCAGACAGCCTGACAGGTTCCCCGAACTGATTCACCAGCTCAAAATCCGGGGCAGCCTCCCCCACTGCCGGTACCGGAGGAGCGGCAAGGGACGTAGCAGCCGTCACTTGTTCTTCTTGCTGACGAGCCTGGTGGCACTCCAGTCCTTGGAAACGCCGGCCGACGTTGTCAGGTGCAGCCCAGCTGTGGGGGCAGCCTCCTGGATTTCCGCGGGGGAAACGTAGCCCTGGCGCCCGGACTTCGGGGTCAGGATCCAGACAACTCCGCCTTCGCTGAGGGTTGTCAGCGAGTCCATGAGGCTGTCCACCAGGTCACCGTCGCCGTCCCGCCACCAAAAAATGACAGCATCCACGACGTCGTGATCGTCTTCATCCAGGAGCTCCGACCCGATCAGATCTTCAATATCATCACGCAAGTCGAAATCGACATCATCGTCGTAACCGAACTCCTGAATCAGATCCCCGTTTTTGAAACCCAATTTTTCCGCCACATTTACCGAAGTGGCGGCGTCGGCCTCGCTCACGTGTTCCTCCAATGCCTAATACATGCAATTCGCATAGTGATTTCCATTACTCCAAGCCAACACCCTTTGGGCCTGCGCTTCAAGCTGACTGCCCCGCGATCCGCCATATTCTGCATCACATCCCGGGCCGCCAACCTGCGTTGCAGCGGCTTTCGTCACACAACCAGTATGACGGCGAAATACAACCGGAGTGCGACGGACGCGGCTACGCATCGCGCTGGAGTCACAGCTAGAGTGGCTGATGACGACTATGCCTGCGGGGCGACCGCCTGGAACCGAATGCAGACATAAGCGTGATAGGACCCTGCCCGGCGCACATGACCGGGCTGTTGTAACCGATACGTCGCACACGTCGCAGTCATCCCGGACAGTCACCCTGCCCGGCATGGGGGCGTCGATGCATGCGCGCAAAGAGAGGTTGGACGTGGCTGCAGGAGAAGATACCTCCCATATCCTCAGCGGGTTGACTAACCAGCTGCCTGATCGTGATCCGGAAGAGACCGCCGAGTGGGTTGAGTCCCTGGACGCGCTGATCAGGGAACAG
>JAHFUZ010000018.1 GCA_023264815.1 Arthrobacter sp.
CAAGATCGCTGTCAACCCAGCTGACCCACCTCCCGAGTGGAACACACTGCCCTGTTCGTCCCACGACTGGGCCCAAATTGAGCTCTACTCGTCTCAATTCAACACGTCGCCTTGCCAGTAAAAGCACGGGAGTGGAAGTGGATGCGAGAACTCCCGCCTCATGACGAATCTGACGTTTCCGCAGGGTTCGACTGGAGGTTGCTGCCACTGGATTTGCGTGCCGGTTTCGGGTTCATTTTCGGCTGCTGTACGACCCATGTGACGCCCCGCATTACTTTGTCGCGGCGGATTAAGTCTTCCAAGGTCAGAAAGTTATGTCGCCGAAAATCGGAACGGACTGTCCGCCTGCGACTCGCCGAGGATTGGCCACTGTCACAAAGAGCAAGGTAACGTTTAGGTAACCGGTCGGCGCACACGCCCCGGAGTGTTGGTCCAAACGCTACCGCGTATGGTATCGCCTCAGGTGGCAGCGCCTTGCGTTCCGCAGACCGTGACCCTCCGGGCAGGATACGTCCCGCAGGGACTGCCCGTTTCGCACCCCATGAAGAGGCTTAGTTTTCCATGCGCAGAAAAAACCTGCTGGCCGCCGGCATGCTTTCGGTACTGCTCGCCACCTCGGCGTGCGGCTCCGTAACCGGCGCTGCCAACTCATCCGCACCGTCTTCCACCCCGGCCAAGGCCGGAATTGAGGCCAGTGCCAGCAACCACGATAAGTCGGCCGACGAGATTGGCGCCTCCCAGCGCGCTGCGGCTGAAAAGGCCGAGGCAGCTGCTGCGGCCGATAAGGCCAAGGAAGCTGAAGCAGCCGCCGCAGCCGAAGCTGAGAAGAAGGCTGCCGAAGCAAAGGCAGCCAGCCCCGCACCGGTGGCCGCTCCGGCCCCTGCCACAGCTCCGGCCGTGACGGCGCCTGCCCCGAAGCCGGTGACGGCGCCGGTCCTCCCGGCGTCCTCCAACGAACGAATTGTCACCACCGCCTACACCACCGCGTACACCTGGCACGACAACACGCCGGCAGGTTCCGCCACCATCAGCCACCCGATCCTGCACAAGACTGCCGGTGGCACGGGCACGTACGACGACCCCGTCACCATCGCAGTGGGCCACTCCCTCGCCACCGGCCAGGATGTCCTGGACTTCCCGGCCGGCACGCGGATCTACCTTCCGGACGTTCGCCGCTACTTCATTGTTGAGGACACCTGCGGCGACGGCAACGATCCCCAGGGCGGCCCCTGCCACCAGGGTGTCAACGCCAACGGCACCAACTCCACCATCTGGATCGACATGTGGATCGGCGGCCAGAGCATGAGCGCCGACGGCTCCAACAACTGCGCCAGCACAGTGACCGGTGTCAAGACCGCCGTCTTCAACCCCGCGAGCAACTATGCCGTTGCACCGGGCGCAGGCGTTATCCATGACGGCAAATGCGATGCCGGCTACGGCAACGCGCTCGTGAAGCAATAGCAGGATCCTGACTGCACCGGAGCATACCGGTGTCCTGCGGGGGCCGGCGGATATCCGCCGGCCCCCGCTTTTGGTTTTGTTTGGTGCAACAAGCAGTAATCATTCTGATGACGTTGAGCCCCGCGTCGCACACATCGCAGCCGTCCAGGCCATTGTCTTATCCCCTGTGCTCGCCAAGAATGAACCAATGACGGTCTACGTGCGTTCCCTGGAAACTGCTGTCCCGCCCACCGTGCTGGTCCAGGCCGAAGCGCGTGACGTCTTCGCAGCGCAGCCCGGGCTGACCCGGCTGGGCGCGCGTCTGGTGACGACGTGCTTTGATTCCGCCGCCATCGACACCCGGCACACGGCTGTGGAAGAAATGACCATGGCATTCCGCTCGGACGAGCCGCAGTTCTTCGACCCTGCTACGCGCCTGCTGCTGAACCCCTCCACGAAGGTCCGCAACGAGATTTTCGCCGAACAGGCCACGAGTCTCTTCATTGACTCGGCGCAGGCGGCCGTGGACGCCTGCCCCGACCTGACGTTGCTTGACATAACTCACGTCATCACAGTCTCCTGCACCGGGTTCTTCAATCCCGGCCCCGACTACAAGATTGTCCGCGCGCTCGGTCTGGACCCCGCGGTGCAGCGCTACCACCTGGGCTTTATGGGCTGCTACGCGGCATTCCCGGCGCTCCGGGCCGCCAAATCGTTCTGCGAGGCTGATCCGGGCGCCGTGGTGCTGGTGGTCTGCGCCGAACTGTGCTCCCTGCACGTCCGGACCTCCAACGACCCGGACACCATCATGGGTTCGGCGCTGTTCGCCGACGGCGCCGCAGCGGCCATCGTGACAGCCAGGAATGACCCGTACTCACCGGCCCTGCTGCAGCTGGACCATTTCGAGACCGTACTCACGCCGGTGGGTGAGGAATCCATGGCCTGGAACATCGGTGACCATGGCTTTGAAATGGTCTTGGGCAACTACGTGCCCCACATCATCGATGACCACATCATCAGCGCCCTCGAGCCGCTCCTGTCCCGTGATGCCTCACTTCACGCACTCCCCTACCGCGAGATCAGCCACTGGGCCATTCATCCCGGCGGCCGAAGCATCCTGGACAAGGTGCAGGCACGCCTTGAACTCACTGACGAACAGCTGGTCCCCGCCCGCGAAACGCTTCGGAGGTTCGGCAACATGAGCAGCGCCACCGTCCTGTTTGTCCTCCGGCACATCTTGGAACAGCCGCCTCTGGCAGAAGGCGGCGAACGCATTTGCTCCATGGCCTTCGGTCCTGGACTGACAGTGGAAACCGGGCTCTTCACCAAGCTGCGCCAGGCCGGGGCGCCCGCTCCAGGCCTCGAACCCGGAAACGCCAGGTCTGAGAATCGGCTCCCGGACGGGGCGGCGGCACCGGCCCGGGCATGAGCCGGTGGTGCTGATGAGGCAGCGGGCGTCCGGGGCAACGGAACTGATGGACGCCGCAGACTGTGATCCCGCAAAACTGGAACGGACCTACCGGCAGTTCGGACTGGTGAACCGGCTCTTCTCGGGCTGGCGGCGCCTGTATGTCCAGGAACTGCGCCCACTGCTGTCCGCCCGGACTGTCACCACCGTCCTCGATATTGGCAGCGGCGGAGGCGACCTGGCCCGGCAGCTGTCAACCTGGGCCCGCAGGGACAGGCTCCTGCTCGACGTCACCGGCATCGACCCGGACAGCAGGGCCTACAGCTTTGCGGCGGGCCGCCCGCATCACCCCAGTATCAGATTCGTGAGGGCTGACAGCGCCGACCTCGTCCGCGCAGGCCGCACGTTCGACGTCGTCATTTCCAACCATGTCATCCATCACCTGCAGCCGGCGGACCTCCCCCGGTTCCTGACGGACTCGCAGGCCCTGGCACGCCGGCTGTGCCTGCACAATGACCTGCGCAGGAGCGCGGCAGCCTACGGACTGTTCTCGCTGGCAGCCTTGCCCTTCCTGGGCTCGTTCATCCGCCCCGACGGCATGGTTTCCATCCGGCGCAGCTACACGACCGCCGAACTTGCCGCCGCCGCTCCCCCTGGCTGGCACGTGCTGCGCCACCCGCCGTTCCACCAGGTCCTCCTCCACCGCACGGATCCCACCAATGCTTGACGTGGTGATCGTGGGCGGCGGACCCGTCGGCCTATACCTCGCGGCCCTGCTCCTGCAGGAAGGGGTAAACGTCCAGGTCCTGGAACAACGGCTCCGCCGCGAACAGCATTCGCGGGCCATCGGCATTCACCCGCCCGCCCTCCAGGTGCTTGACACAGTGGGTGCGGCCCGCGCGATGATAGACGCCGGTGTGCCCATCCGTACGGGTGTGGCGCTCAGCAGCGGCAGGCCGGTAGGTTCGATGCGGTTCGCATCGGTGTCGGACCGCTTTCCGTTCGTGCTCTCATTGCCCCAGTTCACCACCGAAGCACTGCTGGAGCGGCGCGTACTGGAGTTGGACGGGTCCGCCCTCCTCCGGGGTGCCAGGGTTAAGGGTGTAACGGACGACGGCGGCGCGGTCACGGTCGCTTACGGGCCGCCGGATGACGGCGGTGCGGGCAGCCGGCTCACCTCACGCCTGCTGGTCGCCGCAGACGGGGCCCGGTCCCGGGTGCGGAGCCTCCTGAACATTCCCGTGTTGTCGAGGCGGTATCCGGACCACTATGTGATGGGTGATTTCGCGGCGGATGGTGACCACCACGAGGAGGCGGTGCTGTACCTTGCAGCGGACGGGATAGTGGAGTCTTTCCCCCTGCCGGGCGGCCTGCGCCGCTGGGTTGTGCGGGTCACCCGCCCCGCGGACGACGTGGACGCCGGCGGCTTCTCAGGGCTGGTGCATGACCGCACCGGGGTTCGGCCGGACCCGGCCAGCAGCTCCATGCTGAGTTCCTTCAGCCCGCGGACGACGATGGCGCGCAGACTGGTGTGCGGACGGGCCGTCCTCATCGGCGACGCAGCGCATGAGATCAGCCCCATTGGCGGCCAGGGCATGAACCTCGGCTGGCTCGACGCGGCGGAGCTGGCGCCGGTGATCGTCGCTGCCCTGTCCGGCAGGCCTGTTGGCCGGGACCTCCTGGGCTACGCCGCGCACCGGAGCCAGGCCGCCCGCCGGGCACGCTGGCAGGCCGGGGTGAACATGGCGCTGGGGCGGCCCTTGCCCCGGGCGCTGCTGACACCACGGAATCTTGCCCTTGGAACGCTGACGGGAGTGCCGGGCGTCAACAGGCTTGTTGCCCGCCGGTTCACCATGCAGTAACCGCCGCAGCCGGCCACGGCAGCCTCAGGAATTCAGGTAATAGCAGTCGTAGCTGTCCTGGCTGATAATCAGCCCATCCCGGACTTCAAACACCGATGACGTGCGTGCCCGGATGGTGTCGCCAGCGTCCCAATGTCTTAGATCCATCAGAGTCGTGGCGGACCAGTCAGCTTCCAGAACCACGCGGCCACCTTCGCAGGTGGTCCGACGGACGTCGAAACGCTGGCCGACCACCACCTTGCCGCTTTGATCGGCGCCCGCCAGCACCTGCTCAAGCGTGCGGGTGGAGCCTTCAGGGGCCAGCAGGTGCGGAGCCTCGTGCAGCTGGAAATCCGATGCAAGGAACGGCCGGATGGCCTCTCCGCCTCCTCCGGACTCAAGCGTCCTGATAAAGTCCAGGACGCGCTCAACCGGTGTCGGTTCCGGCGAAATCAGTTCTGCCATGCCAACGACACTAGCCGACCCGGGCATCGCCGCCGTCCGCCGCCGATAGGCTTTTCCACATGACCGCCGTATCGCCGCCCACACCGACCAGCTCAGCACAGCTGCGGGACCTGGTCCAGGAAATCCTCGCCGCTGATTCGTTGCCGCCGATCGTCCAGGCGGGGCATCCTGTGCTCCGCCAGCACGCTGCCGCATTCGAGGGCCAAATAACTGTGGGCGAACTCGCGCAGCTGACAGACCTGATGCGCCGGGTAATGCACGAGGCACCCGGCGTCGGCCTGGCGGCTCCCCAGATCGGGATTCCGCTCCAGCTGGCCGTCCTGGAGGACCAGTACGACGTCGACCCGGAGTCCGCTGCCGTGCGTCACCGCACACCGTTGGAGTTCATGGCAATTCTCAATCCGCGCTACACGCCTGTGGGTGACGGGACGGCTGCCTTCTTTGAAGGCTGTCTCTCGCTCCGCGGCCTCCAGGCTGTGGTGGTCCGCCACCAGCAGGTATCGCTGCAGTTCGAAGCACCCGATGGGCGGGCGCGAGTCGAGGAGTTCGAGGGCTGGCAGGCGCGGATTGTCCAGCACGAAACCGACCATCTGCACGGCACCCTCTATGTGGACAGAGCAGAGTTACGGTCCCTTAGCAGCAACGCCGAATATGCAGCCAACTGGGCAGAGCCTGGAATTGACAGGGCCCGCGCCGCGTTGGGGTTCCTGTCTGGGAATCCCTGACGCGGCGGGGATCAGCTGGCTGGACCTCCGGAAGGATTCGTCCGCGTGGGGAGGTAACGGGCCCACCAGCGCAGGATGTGCTCGAACGGCGAAGGCGACTGCAGGTCCGCCGCTATCTCCGTTCCCTACGGAGGGAAGTCCACTGACTTGTTTTGTCGTTCCAAGCCAGTAGCACTGAAGAAACTCATAGCAGTTTTTGACGCCGGTACTTGTTAATTCATTTCCGCAAACCATGCCCGAGTAAGCTCCGCTGTGGCACAGTTGGTCTCCGACTGCGGCGTTGTAGTACCCACGGATGGGCAGGACGTTGCTGGAGTCATTGTTGTTGCCTGTGTAAATGTAGGGGATGAACGATCCGCTCGCTGTGCCGAGGAAGATTTCTAAATCGGTGCTGCCAGGGTCAGCTTGTCCCGTTGAAATTCCCATAACTAGCGTGCCCCCTAGGCCCCACTTCCATGGATTGTTGGTACCATCGTCACAGTGGTCCCCCGAGATATTTCCGAAGACGCCATCATTTCTCATCACCGGGAACCCCGTTGTGCACGCAGAGTCCTGACCCTCCATATAGCCGCCAGTAACTATCGGAGCAGATGTGCGAACACGGGTGACGGGTGTGGCGGGAGCAGTAAATTCAATATCCAACTTGATACCGGCATATGTTGTGGGCAACGCCCGCCGCTGAAGCAAATCGATAGTTTTCAATCCAATCTTCATTGATGAGGCGTCCGCAGCTGGTGCAACGTAAACAGAGCGTGACAAACGAAGCCGCAGTTAGGCGACGTCTTTCTAAACTTTTCATTTTTCCCCCGTTACTGCCGCCCCCAATGGCAGCTGCTTCCAGCCGATTTAGCAATGGCAAGGCCGTCAATGCGCTCATTTCGGTGCCCGTCCACGGAAACTTTTTGGCCTTCATCCAAGGGCTTGTGCGGATACCGAGACGTGTGAAAATTAAAATCGCATCGTTTCTCGGATACGGTGTGCGGGTGAGGCTTATAGGACGATCGAAAACGCAATGAAGAAAACTAAGAGTTGGACCTACATCCTTGTAGTGATGGGCGTCCTCTTGATGATTCTGCTTTGGGTTGCGACGAGACCGGCGACGATGAGCACTCTTCAACTTCCCTCGTCAGATTTCGGGTTGGACACAAATACCCGCGCACGCTTAGCCGTGATTGCGGCGCTTTTGATCGTGCTGGTTGGTGCTATTGCTGGAATTGGCTCAAACGTTTGGCCCAAGCATCGCGCGGCAGTAACAATCTCCGGTATAACTCTGATGATTCTTCTCGGACTTATTTTGGGTGGCATTGCCCTTTTCTCCGCAGGATTTGTAGTTGGTTTCTAGACATGAGTTGGATTTCTGCGGCCTAAACATGGAACGTTTCGTTCTCACCGCATTTGGGGGAACCGCAGACGTCCATGCCACCATCGTTGGCATGAATCCGTGCGGCGTCTTGCAAGCCACCGGATGCAAGACACGCCGACAAGACGCCCCGGGTGCTGCAGGCGCCTAGCAAATGCCTGGCCGGAAATATCTTGCTACCGTGTATCACAACTTCAAGTTGGAATGTCTGTATTCATCAGTGGAGATCAGCCGCGGCTTCTCGACATCGGCCGTCACGCCGTGCGCGGTCCACCCGAAGCTGGGCTTTCGAATCCGGAGCCGCGGTCCGCAGAAACGCCAGGACCGGCCCGTCGGGTGAAGATGCGGGGGCTGTGTCCCGGAAACCCCTGGTGATACGCCTCGACAGCTTTTCCTGGTCCAGCGGCACGTTCCATTACTGGCCCACGTAGGAATCCGCTGTGAAGTCCTGCCTGGTCACCGAGACAACGGCGCGGCTGCCGTCCGGATGGACAGCCGGCGGCGAAACGGAATTCAGCAGGGCAAGATGTTCTGGCTTCACCCACGTGAGCCTAGCCTTAGAAGAAGCGCCCGGCGACGAGGCACGGCGTAGGGTGGCCTTAGGGTGTGCCGCCCTAAGATAGAGGCTATGCCTGCCGCCTCTCCCCCTCCGCTGCGCTGCCCACTCTGCGGGAACCGGCTCAGTGCCGCCGGCGCCTCCGGCACTGCCGCCCGCCCGGCCCTGGCGTGCAGTGCCGGGCACAGCTTTGATGCGGCCAAGCAGGGCTACTTCAACCTGTTGGTGGGCAAGGGGACAGTCTTCGAAGCGGACTCGGCGGACATGGTGGCGGCCCGGTTCAGCTTCCTCGACGCCGGACATTACCGGCCGCTGGCCGATGCTGTTGCCGCTGCGGTCACGGAAAGGGTTCGCCCCGGGGAGCCGTTTACAGTCCTCGACTCGGGAACGGGGACGGGCCACTACCTCAGGGCGGTGCTCGACGCCGTCAGCCGGGTCACCGGCGAGTACACCGCAGTGGCGCTGGACATCTCCAAATTCGCGTTGCGGCGGGCGGCCCGGCTCAACCCGGAAGCCGTCAGCCTCGCCTTTGACGTCTGGCAGCCGCTGCCCTTAACGGACGGCTCTGTTGACCTGGTGACCGTCATCTTCGCACCCCGGAACGCCGCCGAATTTGCCAGGGTCCTGCGGCCCGACGGCCGGTTACTGGTGGTGACGCCCCGTGCCGGGCACCTGGCGTCGATGGCCGTCCGGTCCGGGATGCTGGCCATCGAGGAAGGGAAGGACACCAGGCTCACCGAGTCCCTGGCCGGCCACTTCGAGCCGGAATCAACCCAGGACATCGAGATCCGGCTGAGGCTCACTCCTGCGGAGATGGCGGATCTGGCCTTTATGGGCCCGGCGGGGCATCACCTGGACCGGGCCGCTCTCGCCACAGAGCTGGAAGCGCTCGGTACCACCCCAGCGGTGGAGGCCCATTTCCGGCTCACCGTCTTTCGGCCGATGCGACCAGCGTAACGACTTGGCCACGTTCACGGGCCCGACTCCCGGCGCCCTGCCGCCCGGCAATCCAGCGGATTAGGATAAGTAGACAGCTACTGAATGGTCAAGGGGGACGGAATGTTTGAATGGCTCGGTGAAAACTGGTGGGCCCTGTGGCTCACGGCTTTCCTCGCGTTCGCGGTGGTCGAGATGATCACCCTTGACCTGTTCTTCATCATGCTCGGCGGCGGAACACTCGCCGCCATTGTTGCCGATTTCGCCGGAGCTGACCTGTGGCTGCAGATTGTGGTCTTCTGCGTGGTGTCCCTGCTGATGATCGCTTTCGTCCGCCCTGTTGCCCTCAGCCACCTGAAGAAGGGGCCGGCCGAGCAGCGCACCAACGTAGACCGCCTGATCGGCGAGCAGGCGCTCGTGATGGAAGCGGTCAGTTCCACTGGCGGGCTGGTCAAAATCGGCGGCGATGTGTGGAGCGCCCGGTCCGCCGGCGGTGTCCTGCCTGCAGGCCAGAAGGCCGTGGTGTCGTCCATCGAAGGTGCCACTGCCGTTGTCTCTGCACCGCAGGAGCAGCCGGGGAACCCGTAGATTCAGCGGCACCAACAGTGTTGGATACAGCCTATTAACTGGGGATAAGGAGATGTATGGATAACGCAGGAGGAGTCGCCTTGGCCATTGTGCTGGTGGTCCTGATCGTATTCGTGATAATTGTTTTGGTCCGCTCGGTGCGGATCATCCCGCAGGCGAGGGCCGGCGTCGTCGAACGTCTGGGCAAGTACCAGCGCACCCTGAACCCGGGACTGACCATCCTCATCCCGTTCGTGGACCGGCTCCTGCCGCTCCTTGACCTCCGGGAACAGGTGGTTTCCTTCCCCCCGCAGCCAGTCATCACTGAAGACAACCTGGTGGTTTCCATCGACACGGTGGTCTACTTCCAGGTCACCGATCCCCGGGCAGCCACGTACGAGATCGCCAACTACATCCAGGCCGTGGAACAGCTCACCACTACCACACTGCGTAACGTGGTGGGTGGCCTGAATCTCGAAGAGGCCCTGACCTCACGCGACCAGATCAACGGACAGCTGCGCGGCGTCCTGGACGAGGCAACCGGCCGCTGGGGAATCCGCGTGTCGCGCGTCGAGCTGAAGGCCATTGATCCGCCCCACTCCATCCAGGATTCGATGGAAAAGCAGATGCGTGCCGAGCGCGACCGCCGCGCCGCGATCCTCACGGCCGAAGGCACCAAGCAGTCGGCCATCCTGACCGCTGAGGGCCAGCGGCAGGCATCGATCCTGGCTGCCGAAGGTGACGCGAAGGCGGCCATCCTCCGGGCTGACGGTGAGGCGCAGGCCATCCAGAAGGTCTTTGACGCGATCCACAAGGGTAATCCCGACCAGAAGCTGCTGGCCTACCAATATCTGCAGACCCTTCCGAAGCTGGCCGAAGGGTCCTCCAACAAACTGTGGATCATCCCCAGCGAAGTCGGGGAAGCGCTCAAGGGCATCGGAAATGCACTCGGTGGCACCAACCCGGACCCGCGTTCCGGTGGCGGCCACTTCGACGAGGAATCTGCCAACCAGCCCTGAGACTCAGGGAAATGTGTCCGGCAGGGGCCGCGCCGCCAATCGGGCGGGGCGGCCCCTGCCCTTCTTGATGCGTATGTGAAGTTTGGCCCCAGGGGCGCGTCCCGGTATAATTGAGTGTTTGTCCGGCCGGACCAGTTCAGCTGGAACAAGAATGCTTCGCAATGCGTTGTATCAAGTGATGCAACACAGTGCACATAGTAGTCCAGTGCGGTCTTATCGCACTGGCTTGCGTGGGGTCCTGCTCCGCGAACCGACCAAAGGGAGAAAACATGAGCGATCGCAGCCTGCGGGGTATGCGCCTTGGTGCGCAGAGCATGGAGACCGAGTCCGGCGTTGAGCCGGCTCCGCGTCAGCGTGTGGAGTACCGGTGCGAGGACGGCGAGCAGGTTTTCGTCACGTTCTCGTCAGAGGCTGAAATTCCTCCTGTGTGGGTTTCCAAGACCGGCAAGGAAGCGCTCCTGGTGGATGGCGAACGTCCCGATACCAGCAACGAAAAAGCTGTCCGTACGCACTGGGACATGCTGCTGGAACGCCGTTCCCTCCCCGAGCTTGAGCAGATCCTCGAGGACCGGCTGACTATCCTGCGCGAACGCCGCGGCGAACGGCGCAGCGCCTGACTCACCGGCGGTCACAGCCTCGCTGACTGAGGCAACTGAATGTTAAGCAAAAGGGCCGGCCCGGCAACGTGATCAACGTTGCCGGGCCGGCCCTTTGCTTTATCGCTGCTGGGTCAACAGGCAGCCCACCCTGAGGGTTGGCACTAGCCCTGTGCCGGGGCTTTTTTGCCTGTGAGTTTGTTCCATCGTGCCTGCAGGCCCCAGCGGGTGACGTTGATCATGGCTTCCACCACAATGTTGCCGCTCATCTTTGACGCACCCAGCTCGCGTTCCACGAAGGTGATGGGGCGCTCCTCGATCCGGAGGCCCATCTTGGCCACCCGCCAGGCCAGATCCACCTGGAAGCCGTACCCCACCGAATCGACCTGGTCGAGGTTGAGGGCTTCAAGGGTGGACCTGCGGAAGGCACGGTATCCGCCGGTGACGTCCTTGATTTTCAGGCCGAGCATCAGCCGCGCGTAGGTGCTGCCAACGCGAGAGATGGCCTGCCGGTAGAGCGGCCAGTTGACCACGCTGCCTCCGGGAACCCAGCGGGAGCCCATGGCGAGGTCTGCGCCCTGTTCAACGGCTTCAAGCAGCTGGAGCAGTTGCTCGGGCTGGTGGGAACCGTCTGCGTCCATCTCCACCAAGACGTCGTAGCCGGCGTCCAGGCCCCATTTGAACCCGGCGATATAGGCAGCGCCGAGGCCCTCCTTGCCCTTCCGGTGCAGGACGTGGACCTGAGCGTCGGCGGCAGCAATGGTGTCTGCCAGCTGGCCGGTGCCGTCAGGGCTGTTGTCGTCCACCACCAGAACGTCCGAGGCGGGTACGGCTGCCCGCAGGCGCTGGAGGGTCTTGGGCAGCGATTCCAGCTCGTTGTAGGTCGGAATAATGGTAAGGACGCGCACAAAGGGCCTTTCCTGGACGGGAGCGGTCGGAGCGACTGGTCATCAGCTGGGTCACTGGCTGGCAGGCGCAACTACCCATTATAGGGCGCTGGCCTGCAGATCGAATCAGGAACGCAGCGCCGGACTGGAAAACAGCTCCTGGCCGTCGCGCACGGTCTGCAGGCAGCGGGGATCGGACCCGGCATCCAGCGCCGGAAGCAGCGGGGTGCGTGCCCGCGGATCCGTGCTCCAGGACTGCACCCGGTCATCGGCCACCTGGACCATCAGTTCCTCGACCTCCCACACGGCGAAAGTGGCAGGCGCACCGGGAACCAGCTGCCCGGCCATCGGGTTGTGGTACTTGGCTGCGCGCCAACCGGCCCGGGTGTGGCCGAGGAACGCTGCCCTGGCGGAGATCCGTTCGTCGGGGTTGTGGTGTTCCAGGCAGGCCCGCACACTGGACCAGGGCCGCAGCGGTGTCACCGGGCTGTCGCTGCCGAAGCAGATGGGAACACCGGCCGAGTAGAACGAGGCAAACGGGTTCATGGACCGGCTGCGGCTGCCCAGGCGCTGCTGGTACATGCCGCCCTCGCTCCCCCACTCGGCGTCGAAGCGGGGCTGGGCACTGACGGTCACGGAGAACCGGGCCAGCTGCTGCACCGCGGCGGCGTCAGCCATCTCCACATGCTCAAAGCGGTGGCCTGCGGCGCGGACCCGCTGCTCACCCACTTCGGCGGCGGCCAGTTCCAGGGCCTCCAGCGCAGCGTCCAGCCCGGCGTCGCCGATGACATGGAAGCCACCCTGGATCCCCAGTACCGAGCATGCCGCCAAGTGGGCCCCGGCCTGGGCTGCCGTGACGTAGAGGTTGCCGCGTTCACCCGCGGCGTCACTGTATCCGTCACGCAGGGCTGCCGTCCGTGAGCCGAGGGAACCGTCGATGGTCAGGTCGCCGGCCAGTCCCCGCACGGCAATGCCAAGGCCGTCCAACAGTTGCCGGGCGTGGTCCTCCGAAATGGCCAGCTCGCCCCAGTACGGGAGAACCTCCGGTACAGCGGCGTCCCCGGGTGCGTTGTTCCATGCCGCGGCCACGCGCAGGTCGCCAGCACCTCCGATGTGGGGCGCAGCCATTTCCGCAACGGCCACATAGCCGTTTTCGGCAGCCTCGTGCAGGGCGCGCTGCTGGTAGGCCCGGATGGTTGCCTCCGGGAGCCGCCGGGCTTCCTGCCGGGCCGCGGTATGCGCGGCCCGGGAGACCTGTGCCCCGGATGTGTAGCCGTCCAGGCCGTCCAGGGCGGCTTCGGCAGCCAGGGAGGACGACACCAAGGCGGAATGCGCATCGATCCGTGACAGGAAGGCACCCCGCCCACCTGAGGCCCGCTCGAGCTCATCGGCGGAGGGCAGGGCAGTGTCGGTCCATGTTGACTCGTCCCAGCCATGCCCCAGGACCCTGCCGCTGCCTCCGGAAGCGGCAGCGGCCACGGCGTCCAGGAGTTCCCTGGCGGAGCGGACGCCGCCCAGCTGAACGGCGTCCAGCGCAATGCCGGTTTCTGTGAGATGGACATGTGAGTCGACAAAGCCCGGGGTGACCAGGGCACCCCGAAGGTCGATGACCTCCATTGAAGAATCGGTTATCGAGGACGCCGCCTGCTCGGAACCCACCCATGCCACGGTGTCCCCATCCACTACCATGGCGGTGGCCAGCGGATCCGCAGCCGAGTACACCGAGCCGTTGCGGTAGAGGACTACCCTGCGCCCGTTCGGGGCGGACGTGGCAGATCGTTCAGTGGTCATGGGCGAAAGCTCCTGGGCTTGGCGGGGCAGCCAAAGCTGCCGGAGGGAAGACTGCTGTTGAGGGGTATTCGGCTGGCTGGATCACAGGACAGAGGAGTAAGCCACCACACCCCGGCGGATCAGGGAAATGGCCTCCGCGCACAGGCGTGCGAGCCGGGGTTCCAAACCGGGAATTTTGGCCAGCTGGTCAAGCAGGTCGATGACCTGTTTGACCCAGCGCACAAAGTCGCCTGCTGCGAGGTCCGTGCCGTTCAGCACGTCCTGGAGGTGCCGCCCCTTGGCCCACTTGTACATAGGCCACACGAGGCCCAGTTCGGGTTCACCGGTCAGCGGCAGCTTGTTGGCCTCTTCAGTGTCCTCAAGGGCAGACCATTCACGGACCACCAGGTCCACCGACGTTTCCAGTGAAATGCTCGGCATCCGGGGACGAAGGCCCCTGTCCTCCCGTTTGGCCTGGTACACGAGCACACTGGCCAGGGCAGCAACTTCGACGGCGTCGAGGTCGCTGAAGGCACCCAGCCGCAGGGCCTGGGAAATCAGCAGGTCCTTTTCGCCGTAAATCCGGCGGAGCCGCTGGCCGTCGGCGCTGATGGCCAGCCGGCCATCAGCGGTGGACTCCAGGTAGCCGTATGCCGACAGGACGTCGCAGACGCGGTCGAAGGTCTTGGCAATGGTGTTGGTGCGGCCCTGGATCTGGCGGACCAGTCCATCTGTTTCACGGCGTAGCTTCCACCAGCGCTCGGACCACCGGGCGTGGTCTTCACGTTCGCTGCAGCCGTGGCAGGGGTGCGCGCGGAGAGCGCGCCGCAGCTCGGTGATGCGCTTTTCCTGGTTTGGCAGGACGCTGCCGAGACCAAAGTCGGTGTTGCGGCCCGGAGCCGGTGGACGGTTTTCCCGCACCGCATTCCGTGCCGAGGAGGCGAGGTCACGCCGGGACTTGGGGACTTTGGCGTTGAACGCCTTGGGGATCCGAATCCGCGTCACAGGTGCGATGGGACCCTCGAGATCTTCGGTGCCGATCCGCCGGAGCTGGTTATCGAGGGTCAGGACTGCAGGCCGGGGTTCCCGGCCGCTGTGGTCCGAGCTCAGGACCACGGCCAGTCCGGGTGCCCTTCCGCCCGGCACGTCAACCACGTCTCCTGGCATGAGCCGCGCCAGGGAGTCTTCGTTCAGGGATTTCCGTGCCCGGGACTTGGTACGGGAGGTGACGTTCTCGGCGTCGGACAGTTCGCGGCGCAGCCGGGCGTATTCGGTGAAGTCGCCGAGATGGCAGGTCATGGATTTCGCGTACCCGGCCAGGGACTCCTCCCTGCTGCGCACCTGCTTGGCCAGTCCCACCACCGAGCGGTCTGCCTGGAACTGCGCGAACGAGGATTCCAGGATCTGCCGCGCACGGGCCCGGCCGAATTGCGCCAGCAGGTTGATGCTCATGTTGTACGTGGGCCGGAAACTCGAATTCAGCGGATACGTCCGCCGGGAGGCGAGGCCGGCCACCGCGGCCGGATCCGTGCCCGGTTGCCAGAGGACAACGGCGTGGCCTTCGACGTCGATGCCCCGCCGGCCGGCCCGGCCGGTCAGCTGCGTGTACTCCCCCGCCGTGATGTCCACGTGGGCTTCCCCATTGAACTTGTCGAGCTTTTCCAGGACCACGGACCTGGCGGGCATGTTGACGCCCAGGGCCAGGGTTTCCGTGGCGAAAACGGCCTTGACCAGTCCTTCAACGAAGAGTTTTTCCACCACTTCCTTGAACGTGGGCAGCATGCCGGCATGGTGGGCGGCGAACCCTCGCAAGAGGCCGTCCCGCCAGGTCCAGAAGCCCAGCACATCGAGGTCTTCCGGCGGGATTTCCTGGCCTGCCTCGTCCACGCGCTGTGCGATGATGCGCTGCTCCTTTTCGGTGGTCAGCCACAGCCCGGACGAGACACACTGGGCGACGGCGGCGTCGCAGCCGGCCCGGGAAAAGATGAAGGTGATGGCGGGCAGCAGGTCCTGCCGGTCCAGGCTGGCGATGACCTGGGGACGGCTGGCCCGCCGGACGGCACCGGGCTGGGCCCCCTGTGGGGGCCGGGTGTCGGAGCGCTGCCGGTTCTGGCGGCGCTGGCTCCGCCCGCCGTGGCCGAAGCGGCCACGGAAACTTTCCTGGCTTTCGCTGCGGGCCATGGCAAGAAGGTCCGGGTTGACCTCAAACCCGCGTCCGGCATCCCCGCCGGACCCGCCGTCCAGGACGGGCTCCACGGTATCGCGGACCGACAGGGGTGCGCCGGTTTCGGCGTCGGCGGGCGGGGCGATTTCATCGAAGGTGGTTTCGCCGGCGAACAGGTCCACGATTTCCCGGCCCACCATGACGTGCTGCCACAGCGGTACTGGCCGGTGTTCGGAGACGATGATGTCCGTGTGGCCGCGTACGGTGTCCAGCCAGGCACCGAACTCTTCTGCGTTGGACACCGTGGCGCTGAGCGAGACTACCTGCACTTCACTGGGCAGATGGATGATCACTTCCTCCCAGACGGCGCCGCGGAAACGGTCGGCCAGGTAGTGGACCTCGTCCATGACCACATAGCCAAGGTCATCCAGTGTCGCGGAGTCTGCGTAGAGCATGTTCCGGAGGACTTCTGTAGTCATCACCACCACCGGGGCGTCGCCGTTGATGCTGGTGTCACCTGTCAGGAGGCCTACGTTTTCTGCACCGTATTTTTCGGCGAGTTCCGTGAATTTCTGATTGCTCAGCGCTTTGATGGGTGTGGTGTAAAAGGCCTTGAGATGCCGCTCCAGCGCGAGGTAGATGGCGAATTCCCCCACGATGGTTTTACCGGCCCCGGTAGGGGCTGCCACCAGCACTCCCTTGCCTTCCTGCAGTGAACGGCAGGCGAGCCGCTGGAATTCGTCGAGTTCAAAGTCGAGGGTGCGGACAAACCCGCCAAGGTACGTTCGCGCCTCCGCTGTGCGTTCCGCGCTGGCCCGGTAGCTGTCAGAGGGCGAAAGCGGCCCGGAAATAGAGGACATGCAACTAGCCTAGTGCGCCGGGAGCTACAGGTTCTTCAGTTCACTGCCGGGGGTGGCGATGTCTGCTGTTGCGTCGGTCTCGGCCGCGCGCTTCGCCAGCCGCTTGTCCCTGCGCTTGTCGTTGAAGATGCACAGCGCGATGGCGGCAAAGAACAGGATCAGCAGGGGTGCGGCCAGCAGGAACATGGACAGTGCGTCCGTGCCCGGGGCAGCCAGTGCAGCCAGGACGAACACCAGGAACACGATGATCCGCCAGGCTTTGAGGATGGTCTGGCCGCGCACCACGCCGGCCATGTTGATGCCGACCAGAATCACGGGTACCAGGAAGGAAACGCCGAGGATCAGCAGCATCTGCGTGGCAAATGTGAGGTAGTCCGTTGCAGAGATGTTGTTGGCGCCGGTCTGGGGCGTGAACTGGAGCAGGGCCCGGACCACCGTGGGGAAAACCAGCCAGGCAACGTAGACGCCCGCCAGGAACAGCGGGACGGCAGCGGCCATAAAGCCGAGCGTGTAGCCGCGTTCCTTGCTGGTCAGGCCCGGGGTGATAAACGCCCAGACCTGGTAAATCCAGACAGGGCTGGAGATCACCAGACCGATCTGGATGGCGATCTGGATCTTGAAAGCGAAGGGATCAGCGATGGTCGCGAAGTTCAGGACAGCCGTGCGGCCGGTTTCCTCCGCGATGGAAATCAGCGGAGCCGAGAGGGCGCCGACAACGGGGTCGTAAAGGAACCAGCCGCCCACAGCAGCGAGCAGTACAGCAATTGCCGATTTGATCAGCCGGTTCTTGAGCTCTTTGAGGTGGTCCCAAAGAGCCATCCGCCCCTCAGGGTTGGATTTACGGCCCCGCGTCAGTGCCACTGTGCGTTAAGCGCGGTTCGACGGCGGTACGTCAGTGCCGTCAGTCGGTTCACCGTGCTGCGTCGGCGCAGGCTTGGCCTGCGGGTGGTTAACGATCTTGCCTTCCACCGGTCCCGTCGAAGCGTCGGTGGATTCGGCTTTTCCGTCGTTCTTCATCTCCTTGACCTCGGACTTGATGATCCGCATGGACTGGCCCAGGCTGCGCGCCATGGCCGGGAGTTTGGGCGCAGCAAAGAGAAGCAGCGCAACAACGATGATAATGACAATCGGCCACGGGCCATCAAAGAGTCTTCCCACGGGAATTCCTTTCCTCTTACAACATCCTACGTCTAACGGAGATCCAGATCGCGAAGTGACTGGGGCTGGCCCCGTAGGTACTTTCGCTGTACCCGCCTCTGGCGGCGGTTTTCCTTGCGGGACGACTTGGATGCGTCGTAATCATGTCGCATCCGGGCTGGCGAGGCAAAAACAGCGGCGCCGGGTAGGGCATGGGTTGGCCGTTCAGCCTCGGCTGCGACGGCTGGTGCGAGGTGTCCAAGCTTCGCACCGGCGGCGCCCAGGTCCTTGAGCACTGCCATGACCTGCCGGTACAGCCGGATGCCCAGAAGGACGTAAAAGAGCAGGGACAACGCAACGAGCGCTATCCAGATCAGGATCCAGGACCACCAAGGCATGCTGACGAGTCTAGCCGCCGTACCGGGCAAGGGCGGCTTCGATCCAGTCCCGCGCCGCCGCGGCAAGCCCTGCCGGCTCCAGGATCCGTGCGGCGCCGCCATGCTGTGCGACGAACATGGGCAGCCAGGCTGTGTTGGCGAATCGGATCTCCGCCACCAGCCCGCCGTCCGGCAGGGGCGCCACACGTTCTGCATAGTAGTCGTCGGCCAGGCCGGCGCCTTGCCGGGTGAACTGCACCAGGACGGTGGTGTCGTCATCGTTTGGTGTGAACAGCTTGGCCGGGAACCCTTCGCCGGTCCGGACCGCGGTGGACGCGGGCTTTCCGTTGGGCCGAATCTCCTGCACCCGGTCAAGCCGGAAGTTGCGCAGGCCCCGGGCGGAATGGCAGTAGGCCTCGAAGTACCAGGTGTTGTCCAGTGAGTACAGGCGGAGCGGGTCCACCTCACGGTCGGAGACCTGGTCCCGTTGCGCGGAAAAGTAGGTCATTCGCAGCTGCAGGCTGCCCTGGATGGCTTCCCGGACAGTGTCCAGGACAGCCGAATCTTCCGGCCCCACCTCCGGGCCGGACAGTGACGCGGCCTGGAGCCCCTGCTCACCGGCCGCCGCCATCAGCTTGAGGGTCACGGACTCCAGCGCGCCGCCCTCTGCAAGGCCTGGGAGCCCGTTCAGCGTCTCGAGTCCGGTCAGGAGTGCACAGGCCTCGTCCACCGTGAACCGTACAGGCCTGGTCAGGTCCAGGTCCTGGGTGATATAGACATGGCCTTCCTCCCAGTGGATGTCCAGGAGATCGTCCGGGTACCCCTCCGGCAGCCCCGAGCAGATGAGGATTCTGAGGTCACTCTCCAGCTCGTCAGGCGTGATTCCGAACCGTGCAGCGACGTCCTTGATGTGAAGTCCCTGGTTGTGGACCAGGAAGGGCACCAGCTGCAGCATCCGCTTGAGCTGGTCCTCGGAGGTCCGTTTGCGCGCGGACCGGCCACGCGGTGAGTCGGCAAACCGGTATGCGGGCATCCGGGCCTCGTTAAAGCCCGCTGCGTTGCGCAGCCGGTGACGGACGGCCGTCACCAGTTCCTCGGGCCCGCGCGCCACGGCGTCGGGACCGTAGGAAGCGAGTTCTTCGGCAAGTACCTCCGCATCCCTGAACTCCACCAGCAGCCGTTCGTCGCCGCCGTCGGGCGTTACCGCAGCGTCACCCGCCGCAAGGGTGGCGCGCCTGCGCAGTCCCAGCAGGCGGCCCTTCCGGACGTCCACGACGGCGGTCCAGAGCGGGAGTTCGGGGAGCCTGTCCAGCTCTTCGCGGATGTTGAAGTCCGCCGGGGGAAGGTACGTTTCCTTTTCCAGCACGGTGACGGCTCCGGTAAACCGGGAGAGCCTGAAATGGCGGGGGGCCTGACGTGCACGGTCAAAGCCGGTGAGATACCACTGGCCGAACCGGCTGCCGAGGCCCCAGGGTTCCACCGTCCGCTGTTCTTCCCGTCCCGTGGTGCCGGCAAGATAAGGGAAGCTGACCGGGTGCCGGGCGTGCATGGCGGCCACCACATCGTCAAACGCCTGCCCGGCGGGCCGAATCCGCGGCAGGACACCTACGGGCAGTTCAACATCCGACAGGGTCCCGGAGGCCTGTAGCTTGCGGAGGGCGTGGGCGGCGGCGCTGCCCAGGGCGGCCCGCTCCCACAGTTGGGAGGCCAGATGGAGGACAGCCCACTCCCCCGGGCTGAGCTGCATGTCGGGCAGTCGGTTCGATTCCTTGCCGATGCGGTAGCGGGTGGTGGCCGGGTCATCCTCGCTCCAGCCGTGGTCGGTCAGGGTCTCCACGGTGAACCCAAACTGGCGAAGGTCGTTCTTGTCGCGTTCAAACATCCTGCCGAACGCGACGTCGTTGCCGGAGGTGTCGTGGTAGACCTTCGCCCGCAGCTCTGCGCGGGGCAGGCCGTATTTGGTGTTCAGGAGGGCGATCAGCAGATTCAGCAGGCGTTCAGTACGGGAGACGGACACTCTGGCTACGTTACTAAACTCCTCTGCGGAAAGCAGAAAGCGCGGCAACAACAGGAAAACAGCTCCTGATTGTTACCGCGCCTTCCGGCTGTGTGCGGGTCCGGTCAGCGGACGCCGACGAGGTCCACCACGAAGATCAGCGCTTCGTTGGGGCCGATTGCTCCGCCGGCACCGCGGGAGCCGTAGGCCAGTTCAGAGGGGATCTCAAGGCGGCGGCGGCCACCCACCTTCATGCCCAGCAAGCCCTGGTCCCAGCCCTGGATGACCTGGCCGACGCCGACGCGGAAGTCCAGCGGTGCACCGCGGCCCCAGGAAGCATCGAATTCTTCGCCGGTGGACCAGGCCACGCCAACGTAGTGGGTGGAGACGGTGTCGCCCTTCTTGGCCTCGGCACCGTCACCTTCGATGAGGTCAGTGATGACCAGTTCGGTGGGCACGTCGCCTTCGGGGAATTCGATCTCCGGCTTCTGGCGGTCGAAATTGCGCTGACCAAATGACATGGCTGCTCCTTTGTTTGTTGAGTCGGGCTGTTTGGCACGGATGCCCAGGCGCTGCTTACTTACCTGACACCGAGGATATCAACGACGAACACCAGATCGCCCTTTTCGGCGCCGTAGGCCAGGTCCGCGGGAATGGACAGCAGGACCCTGGAGCCGACAGTCTTTCCGACGAGGCCGTCCTGCCAGCCCTTGATGAGCCCGCTCAGCGGGCTGGTCAGGGGTTCGCTGCCGAAGCTGGTTTCCAGCTGTTTGTTGTCCTTGAAGGAGTACAGCGTGTAGTTGACCACCACGGTGTCGGTGGCCTTCACCGCAGTGCCCTTGCCCTTGATAAGGTCCTGGGCCACGAGGCTGGTGGGTGCTGCAGCACCTTCGATGGAAATCTCGGGGAAGGCCTTGTCATTTTCCTTGACGGTGGGCAGGCCGGCAGGCGGGGTGACGGTCTCGCCCTCAGGTTTTTCCAGCGGCGGGGTGACGTCAGTTGCGGAAATGAGCTTGATCAGCAGGAGCTGGGTGGGCTGGGCTGCGCCGCCCTCGGCGGCAGCGGCCTGGCCGGGAACTGCGAGTGCCAGGGTGGAGCCGATCTTGGCTCCCACGAAGGAGTTGTAGATGAGCGCGTTTCCGGTCTTCATGTCATCGCTGAGCTCGATGGCTTCGGGCTCAGACGGGAAGGTGTCTTCCAATGTTGAACCGTCCGCGCCGTTCAGCGCCAGGTAGGAGATGTTGGCGACCTGGTTGGCCTTGACCGGCTCGCCGTCGCCTTCCGCAACCACCTTGACGGTGGGCTCGGTAACCTCCAGGGGCTTGGTGAACTCAACGCCCGGCGCTTTTTTGTCCCCGTTGTCCGTCAGTTTCAGGGAGTCGAACTTGGCAGTGTCACCGGCCGACTGGCTGGTGGGTTCCGGTGCCGCGGGCGAACCGCCACAAGCGGTAAGCAGCAGCAGACCAGGGAGAAGGATTGCTAGGAGTCGGCGCACGTAAGAACTTTCGTCGGGGCAGGATGGACGCGATGCCGGAAAATGGACCCGCACCGCTGCAGGCCAACGAATGGCCCTGTCAAGGATAGCCCCTCAAGCTGAACGTCAGCCCATGGAGCCCAGAAGGGCATCCACCCGGTCGTCGATGCTGCGGAAGGGGTCCTTGCACAGGATGGTCTGGTGGGCGCGGTCATTAAGCTTCAGATGAACCCAGTCCACGGTGTAGTCCCGGCCCAGTTCCTGTGCCCGCCGGACGAAGTCCCCCCTGAGTTTGGCACGCGTGGTCTGGGGCGGCGCATCCACGGCGTCTTTGATGATGGTGTCGTCCACGATGCGGCGCACCGCGCCCCTTGACTGCAGCAGGTAGTACAGGCCGCGCGACCGCGAAATGTCATGGTAGGTCAGGTCAAGCTGGGCGATGCGCGGCGCGTCCAGTCCCAGGCCGTGCCGTTCCCGGTAGTTGTCCATCAGCTTCTTCTTGATGGCCCAGTCGATTTCCGTATCGATGGTGCTGGTGTTGCCGCTTTCGATGGCCTTCAGTGTCCGTCCCCAGAGGTCCAGGATCAGCGGCACGTGGGGATTGTGGGCGCCGTGCTCCTGGACAAATGCCGTGACCTTCGTCAGGTATTCCTGCTGGATTTCCAGGGCCGTGAGCTGGCGTCCGTTGGCGAGCCGCACCAGCGCGCGGCCGCTGAGATCGTGGGATATTTCGCGGATGCTGCGGATGGGGTTTTCCATCCGCATGTCCCGCATGATCACGCCGGCCTCAATCATACGGAGGATGAGATCCACGGTGCCCACCTTGAGCAGGGCCGTGGTTTCGGACATGTTGGAGTCCCCCACAATGACATGCAGCCGGCGGAAGAATTCGGCGTCGGCGTGCGGTTCGTCCCGTGTATTGATGATGGGACGGGAGCGGGTGGTGGCGGACGAGACACCCTCCCAGATGTGGTCTGCGCGCTGCGAAAACGCGTACGTTGCCCCGTGCGGGGTCTTCAGGATCTTTCCGGCGCCGGCAATCAGCTGGCGCGTGACCAGGAACGGGATAAGGATCTCCGCGAGCCGGGAAAATTCGCCGCGGCGCGGGATCAGGTAATTCTCGTGGCTGCCGTAGGAATTGCCGGCGGAGTCGGTGTTGTTCTTGAACAGGTAGACCGTTCCGTTGAACCCTTCTGCGGCCAGCCGGGCCTGCGCCTCATCCACCAGGTCATCCAGGATGAGCTCCCCTGCGCGGTCGTGGGCAATAAGCTGGGCGAGATCATCGCATTCGGCAGTGGCGTACTCTGGGTGCGATCCGACGTCCAGGTACAAGCGTGAGCCATTGGTGAGGAACACGTTGGAGGAACGGCCCCAGCTGACCACCTTGCGGAACAGATAGCGTGCTACTTCCTCGGGCGCCAGCGGCCGCGAATCGGGGCTCGAGTACGAGATCCCGAATTCGGTTTCTATACCGAAGATCCTCTTATCCATCTCAGTCCTCCTCCGCCAGCAACGCCGTGATGTCGGCGTCGTTCAGTCGCCGGAAAGCCCGGCGGAAACCCCGGACTGTCTCCGAGTGCCTGTCCAGGACGGCAACCTCCACCGCTTTGGCCGGCAGCGTCGCCCCCGCGTTTTCCTGGTCGGTGCCGCCGGACAGTCCGCTGATGGCGAGCCGGACGGCGTCAGCGAACCGCAGCGACGCCCGCCAGCCCCCGGCAATAACGGCTGAGACGCGCTCCGCCTGGCCGCCCATCACGATGAATCCGTGTTCGTCGGCGATCGAGCCGTCGAATGTGAGCCGGTAGAGGTGGTCCTGTTCCGGCGTCGGCCCCACTTCGGCAACGGCGAGTTCCACCTCAAAAGGCTTCTGCTCGGCGGTGAAGACAGCTCCGAGGCTTTGGGCGTACACGCTGGCGAGGCCGCGGGCGGTGACGTCCTCCCGGTCATAGGAGTAGCCGCGGACATCGGCATACCGGACCCCGGCCTGGCGCAGGCTTTCGAATTCGTTGTATTTGCCCACCGCAGCGAAGGCGATCTTGTCGTAGATCTCGCCGACCTTGTGCAGTGACGGTGATGGATTCTCGGCCACCAGGGCGATGCCGTCCCGGCAGCTGATGACCACCACTGACCTGCCCCGGGCGATGCCCTTCCGTGCGAAGTCCGCACGGTCCTTCATCAGTTGTTCAGGCGAAACATAGAACTGCTGCGTCATCTCAGGCCTCCCGTCGTTCGGCGGTTCTGGCTTCGATGATATTGCCCGCCACGGCCGCGAGTTCGGGTTCCGGAATACGCCGGGCGCCGTCCCGGTTGACCGTGAATACCACAGGCCACAGTTGCCGGACCGGGTCCGGGCCGCCGGTGGCGGAGTCGTCATCGGCGGCGTCGTAAAGGGACTCCACGGCAATCGATACCGCTTCTGTTTCCGTGAGCTGGGGCCGCCAGAGCTTCTTCAGCGCGCCGCGGGCGAACACCGAGCCGGAGCCCACCGTGTGATGCTCGCGTTCCTCGTAGCGGCCTCCGGTGACATCGTACGAGAAGAGGCGGCCCACCCCGGCCGTGGTGTCGAATCCGGCGAAAAGCGGAACCACGGCCAGCCCCTGCAAGGCCATCGGCAGATTCCCTCGGATCATCGCACCAAGCCGGTTGGCCTTGCCGTCGAGGCTCAGGAGGGTACCTTCTATTTTTTCGTAATGCTCCAGCTCCACTTGGAAAAGCCGGGTCAGGTCGATGGCAATGCCCGCCGTGCCGGCGATCCCCAGCACCGAGTACCTGTCCGCCGGGAAGACCTTTTCGATATGCCGGCTGGCAATGACGTTGCCCATGGTGGCGCGCCGGTCCCCGGCCATCAGCACGCCGCCCGCGTAGCTCATGGCCACGATGGTGGTGGCGTGCGGCACCTGGATCGGCTGGGGCTGCGCTGTTCCTGACGGCAAGGGGCGGTTGTACGGAAGCAGGTCAGGCCGGTCCCGCTGCAGATGCTCGGTGAATGACGATGTCGCGTTGCCGGCTACCTGGTTAGCGGTTGATTCCTGCACTGGTGCACTCCTTGAACGTGGTCCCTCTGCGTCGGTACAGCTTTCGGCCGGTGCGGCTGCCGCCACCCTCCGGGTCCGGTTACTGGCCGCCCTTTTGGACGAAGGCCCGGACGAATTCCTCGGCGTTGGATTCGAGGACGCCGTCAATTTCGTCCAGCAGGTCATCAACGCCCTGCGTGGCAGCGGAGGCCTGTCCTTCGGGGGCCGCCGGCGGTGCCTCGGGGATGTCGTCCTCGACCTGGCTGTCGCGCGACTGTGGCTGCTGCTGTTCCTGGCCTGCCATGGTGATCTCTCCTTCGACAATCATCGGATCCGGGCGGATCTGCTGATACGCCCATATTGCCACGCTGCGGGTCCGGTGGCGCGGTTTACGCCGGAGGCGGAGCGGTGTTGTGTCCCAGGAGTTCTGCCAGGAACGGTCCGGCGGTGCGGTGCCGGGCGAAAAGCCCTCCAGTCAGCGCTTTCGTCCCGCGCAGAGGCTCGCGGGTGGGCACCCGCTGCAGCCGCCCGTAGCCCGGGACGTCGAAAATGACAGAGTCCCAGCTGGCCCCCACCACATCTTTACCGAAGCTGCTGATGCAGCGTCCGCGGAAGAACGCACGCGTGTCCGACGGCGGTTCGGTCACGGCTGCGGCAATCTCGGCGTCGTCCACAATCCGCTGCATCCGGTTCCTGGCGAGGAACCGGTAGTAGAGCCCCTTCTCGGGCCTGATGTCGGCCCACTGGAGGTCCACCAGGCCCAGCCGGGCGTCATTCCAGGCGAGGTTGTCACGGTCCCGGTAGCCTTCCAGGAGGGAGAGCTTGGCGAGCCACTCAACGGAGGTGGCTGCCGCCCCACGGTCGGAATCGAGCTGCGTCAAGGTGGCTGCCCAGCGTTCCAGGACGTCGTGGGTGTGGCCGTCCCCGTCGACGGCGTCGGCAACGCCGGTGTCCTGTGCCAGCTTGGCCGCCGCCTCGTGGTACATCCACTGCAGGTCCAGGGCTGTCACGCGGCGGCCGTCCAGGAGGCGGATTTTCGCCGTCAGCGACGTGTCGTGGCTGACCGTCTGCAGGGCGGACACCGGTTCGTAGACTTCCACCCTGGGGGCCAGGCCTGCCTCGATGAGGCTCAGGACCAGGGCGGTGGTGCCGAACTTGAGGTAGTTCGAGGACTGGCTGAGGTTCGCATCCCCGATGATGACATGCAGGCGGCGGTACTTGTCCGCCGTGGCATGGGGTTCATCCCGGGTGTTGATGATGGGCCGGCGGATGGTTGTCTCCAGGCCCACTTCAGCCTCGAAGAAGTCCGCACGCTGGCTGATCTGGTAGCCAGGGGTGGAGCTGTCCTGACCGAGGCCAACCCGGCCCGCCCCACAGATGACCTGGCGGGTGACGAAAAAGGGCGTCAGACCCCGGACAATGTCCCCGAACGGCACGGAACGCGGCATGAGGTAGTTCTCGTGCGAGCCATAAGAGACGGACTTATTGTCCGTGTTGTTCTTGTACAGGTTAACTGGCGGCAGTTCCGGGTCCGCGGCCAGGCGCCGCACTGCCGCCAGTGCCACCAGGTCGCCGGCGGCGTCCCAAATCAAGGCGTCGCGGGGGTTGGTCACTTCGGCGCTGGAGTACTCCGGGTGTGCATGGTCCACGTAGAGACGGGCGCCGTTCCCGAGCACCATGTTCATCAGGAGGCTGCCGGCCTCGTCTTCGCCATCGAGTTCCAGTTCCTCGCGGCCGTACGCCAAGGCCACGGCTTCCGCATCCAGGACCGGCGGCTGGTCCGTGAGCTGGCTCGGGTGGGCTGAGGCACGTTCCAGGGTCCAGCCACGGGCGTCGTGCAGCGGCTCCTCGTCGGTGTAGTCCCACCGGGTCTCGGCCCCGCCGGCCGCACGCTGGCGCGTCACTTGGGCATAGGCCTGGACAACGCGGGCGGACATCATCGTGGCGTTCGCCCCAGGCGCCGACGGAGCGTGGATGCCATATTCGGTTTCTGCGCCCATCACACGCATGGCCCCGCCGACGGGAAGCGACTCCCCCAAAGCGGGGCGTACCGGCGCTGCGGTCATAGGTACTGTCCCGTGGTGGGCATCGTTTCGATGGACTTGCCGGGCTCCTGGCCGGCCTTGCCCTGGACAATGGTGCGGATGTACGTGATCCGCTCGCCCTTCTTGCCCGAGATCCTTGCCCAGTCGTCCGGGTTCGTGGTGTTCGGCATGTCCTCGTGCTCGCGGAACTCATCCACGACAGCCCGGAGGAGATGCTCGATCCGGAGACCCTTCTGGTGCAGGGTCAGAAGATCCTTGATGGCGTACTTTTTCGCCCGGTCCACAACGTTCTGCACCACGGCGCCGGAGTTGAAGTCCTTGAAATAGAGCATCTCCGTATCGCCGTTGGCGTAGGTGACTTCGAGGTACTCGTTGGACTTTTCGGTGGAGTACATCGCCTCGACAGTCCGCTGGACCATGGCATCCACAGTGGCCTGCACGTCGCCGTCGTGTTCTGCAAGGTCTGACTCGTGGAACGGCAGGTCGGTGGTGATGTATTTATTGAAGATGTCCGCTGCCGCCTCGGCGTCGGGGCGCTGGATCTTGACTTTGACGTCCAGCCGGCCGGGCCGCAGGATGGCGGGGTCAATCATGTCCTCACGGTTGGAGGCGCCAATGACTATGACGTTGTCCAGCCGTTCCACGCCGTCGATCTCGCTGAGCAACTGCGGCACGATGGTGGTCTCGACGTCGGACGAGATGCCGGTGCCACGCGTGCGGAACAGGGAATCCATCTCGTCAAAGAAGACCACTACGGGGCTGCCGTCCGAGGCTTTCTCCCGGGCCCGGGAGAAGATCAGGCGGATGTGCCGTTCTGTCTCCCCCACGTACTTGTCCAGAAGCTCGGGGCCCTTGATGTTCAGGAAGTAGCTCTTGAGGTCAACGTTGCCGGACCGTTCGGCCGCGCGCGCGGCAAGCGAATTGGCCACAGCCTTGGCGATCAGGGTTTTTCCGCAGCCCGGGGGGCCGTACAGCAGGATGCCCTTGGGCGCCTTGAGTCCATGTTCGCGGTACAGGTCCGGGTGTAGGAACGGAAGTTCCACGGCATCGCGGATCTGTTCGATCTGCGGGCCCAGGCCGCCGATGTCCTCATAAGTGATGTCAGGGACTTCTTCGAGGACCAGGTTTTCCACTTCGGAGCGGGGCACCTTCTCAAGGGCGTAGCCGGTGCGGGAGTCAATGGACAGTGCGTCGCCCACCCGGAGCTTTTCGCTGAGCAGGGCGCCGGAGAGCCGGATGACACGCTCCTCATCGGCGCGGCCCACCACCAATGCGCGGTCCGGACCCAGCAGTTCCTTGAGGGTGGCCAACTCACCGGTCCGCTCATAACCGAGGCCGGCCACAATCAGCAGGGCCTCGTTAAGGAGTACTTCCTGGCCGACCGCCAGTTGGCCGATGTTAACCAGCGGGCTGATGCCCACGCGCATCTTCCGGCCGGCGTTGAAGATGTCCGCGGATTCCTCGGTGACAGCCTGCCCGCTGCTGCCCGCCGACGGCATACGCCGCGGATTAAGCTGCAGGATGGTGCCGAAGCTGTATGGGGGCTGTCCCTCCTGGTCCAGGGCATTCTTCAGCCGCAGAATCTCGGCTTTGGCTGCCTCCAGCATCGTGACCAGCTTGGTGTTGTTCTGCGTTGCGGCGGCAAGTTGGCGGTCGATGTGCCTGAGTTTGTCCCGCAGAACGTTGACCTGCCGGTCCGCGACGGACAGTTCGTTGGCGGCAGACTGCTCCGCCGGTGTACGTCCGGAGTCCTGATTCGGCGTCTCCATGATGCATCAGCCCCTTCCTGCTCTTCTTCTTAAGACCTTAGCCCCAAGATGGCAGGTACTGCTGGAGACTCCCGAAATGTGGACTAGTTCGTAACCTCCGGCGCGTCCTTGACGTTGGTCCCGGCGATGGCATCGCGTGCTGCCCTGCGGAGTTTCTTGTCTGAGACAAGGCGTTCACCGACGGCCCCGGGTGTCCAGGCGTTCACGTCGTCCTCGTTGAAATCAGTCTTCGACGGGCGGCGCTTGACCGAAATTCCCGTGACGCCGTCGGCCAGCCGGCGGGTGACCAGGAGGAATCCGGTGTGTGCCACCATGCGGTGGTCCGGGCGGACCGCCAGGCCCTCCAGGTGCCAGCCGCGGACCATCGACTCCCAGGCATCGGGCTCGGTGAAGCGGCCGTCGGCACGGATGGCTTCCGCGGTCCGGGACAGCTGGGTGACGGTGGCCACGTAGTTGATCCACACTCCGCCGGGCGCCAGCACCGTTGCCACGGCGTCAAGGCACTCCCAGGGAGCCAGCATGTCCAGGACCACGCGGTCCACGGATCCGGGCGCCTCGCTGCTGACCACTTCTTCCTGGAAGTCTCCCAGGGAAATTTTCCAGGCGGGGTGCGGGCCGCCAAAGATGGTTTCCACGTTCCCGCGGGCAATGTCGGCAAATTCTTCGCGGCGTTCGAACGAGTGCAGGTAACCGTTGTCGCCCACCGCGCGGAGCAGGGAGATGGAGAGCGCGCCGGAGCCAACGCCGGCCTCAACAACCCGGGCACCCGGGAAGATGTCAGCCATGGTGACAATCTGGCCGGCGTCCTTCGGATAAACCACGGCGGCGCCCCGAGGCATGGAGAGGACGAAGTCCGAAAGGAGCGGGCGCAGGGTTTGGTACTGCTGTCCAACGTTGTTCACCACAACGGAACCGTCCGCCTGCCCGATGATCTCGTCATGGTTCAGGAAACCGCGGTGCGTGTGGAAGGCGCCGCCCCTTTCGAGGGTGACGGTGTTCATCCTGCCGCGTTCGTCCGTCAGCTGCACCCGCTCCCCTTCCCGGAAGGGGCCGCGGCGGCGGGCGGCCCCCACCGGCTGGAGAGCGTTGGCGGCACCACCTGCGTCGGACGACGCCGGGATTGACTCCGCGGGGGTGGACGGCGCTGCGGTGTGGGCGGCAGATTCGCTGCTCATGAAAGTTTCCTTGCTCCTGTAAGACTGTGGGCCACGCATCGAAAAATCCGCCTGGTGCGTGCAGGCACGGGGTGGCAGTGCTGTGGAAGTGCCCAGCCGGCACGTAACTCTACCGGCTTTGGCCCTGGGGATGCCTATTCGGCCGGGCCGCTTTGCCGGTGATCGCGCCAACTACTGCGTTTTGCGACAGAAGGCCGGTCACCACGCCATGGTGGTCCACCACGGCGTACTCGTGCCCCTCCAACTGGGAAAGGTACTGGATCAGCTCCTGCCCCTGTGACCATTCGGGCACATAGGCGCCGGCCGCCAGGGCGTAGGACACCGCCGTCGCAGGGGTGTAAGTTGCGGCCTGCTCCGGTACTGCGGCCAGTGCGCGCCAGTCCACCACACCCTGCGGGCGGCCCTCTGGGCCACATACAACAACCGCCGGTGTCCCGTCCTGGGACAGGCGGCGGATATCCGCCACGGTGGCGTTCGCCGGAATTCCGACGGCGGGAGCGGCCAGTGCGGTTGCGCTGACCAGGTGCAGCCTGCCGCGCAGGGTGCCCTGCTGGATGGCGGCACTGGCACCCATCCACAGGAAACCGCCCACCAGAACGGTGACCATCAGGAGGCTAAAATCCGGAGTCACCCCGGCAAGGAACGGCCGGGCGATGAACCAGTAGCCCAAGGCCACCACGATAATCCGGCCGGCCCAGCCCGCGGCCACAGTTCCCTTGGCCTGGCTTCCGGTGGCCTTCCAGACGGCCGACTCAACAATCCGGCCCCCGTCCAGCGGGAGTCCAGGCAGGACGTTGAAGATCCCAATCACGAAGTTGGCCCACATAAAGATGTTTGTCAGGGTGTCAGCCACGATTCCCAGGCTGGTGGCGGACAGGACCAGCCAGGCCCCGCCTGCGAGGACCAGGTTTGCTGCAGGGCCAGCCAGGGCCACGACGACTGATCGTGCGGGCGTAGCCGTGAAGTTTTCGAACTGGGTATGGCCGCCCCAAAGGTTCAGGACGATTTTTTGCGTGGGCCAGCCGTACACCTTGGCCGTGAGGGCGTGTGCCAACTCGTGGACCAGGACCGACATGAGAAGCAGCAGGGCGTAGGCGAACGCTACGTAGTAGGCGGTGATGCCGAACTGGGGGTTCCGCTGCAACAGGACGGGGCCGTAAACGATGACCGTAAAGGCGGCGATCACAAACCAGGAGTAGGCCAGGATCACGGGGATTCCAGCGATCCTGCCGAGGCGGATCCCTTCGCGCCTGGACGGAGCGGGTGTGTCGCTCAAGACATGCTCCCGGGCGATAGAACCGCGGAACCCGTGGACGCAGCCAGGCTGCCTGCCGCTATGGCTTCGAGGTCGGTGACACTGCGGCCGGAAAGCGAATCCCAGGTTGTGTGCCGGGGGTTGTCCGGGAGCGGAACAATGTGCGGAATGGCCACCGTGGCAACGCCCGATGCCAGGGCCGCAGCCACGCCCGGCGCCGAATCTTCCAGTGCCACACAGTGGTCAATGGTCAGTCCGGGATCCGCTTCCTGAAGCATTTCCACTGCCTTGAGGTAGGCCTCCGGGTGGGGTTTGCCCCGTGTCACGGTGTCTCCGGTGACCAGGAACTCAAAGTATGGCCGCGGCAGGCTGGCCACGATCTCGCGGGCCAGGGGCCCCTCGGACATGGTGACCAGCGCGCACCGCACGCCGGCATGGTGCAGGTCATCAAGAAGTTCCCTGGCGCCGGGGCGCCAGGGAACCGAACGCTGTACGCTCCGGATGACCTCTGCGGTGAGGGAGTCGATAATTTCCCTGGTGCCAAGCCGGACGCCGGCATCCTGCAGTATTCCGGCAGAGAACGTCAATGCCTGTCCCACAAGCTGGGTGGCCTGCTCGTGTGACCAGGTGCCGCCATGGGCTTCCACCAGCGCTCGTTCCGCGGCAATCCAATAGGGCTCTGTGTCCACGATGGTGCCGTCCATATCCCAAAGAACGGCGCGGAGCGGGGAAACAGGGGGTGAGGATCGCATGCGTTCAGTCTACGGTGCCACCCTGAGCGCCGGCCGTGGGGTACGCCCTTGGCGAATATCGGGCGCGGGTGCAGGTGCAGATCACCTGCCGGCGGAGTTTTGGCCCGGCATTGACTGCATCGTCCCGGTCCTTGGACGTAGGGTGTTGAAATGAATAGCTTCAACGGAGACACCACGGAACCGGGTGCACTGCCTGAACGGGAGCAGTTCCTGCTGCCCGTGGCTGATGGGGAGCGCATCACAGTGATGCTGGCGGCTTTTGAAGGCTGGAATGATGCCGGCGAAGCGGCCAGTGATTCGTTGCGCTATCTCAACAAGGTGTGGGGCGGCAAGAAGGTTGCGTCCATCGATGCGGACGAATACTACGACTTCCAGTTCACCCGCCCCACCGTCCGGCGCAACGCTTCGGGGGAACGAAAGATCAAATGGCCCTCCACCCGGATCTACAAGGCCAGTGCACCCAACTCGAACGTGGACGTCATCTTTGTCCAGGGCATTGAGCCGTCCTATAAATGGCGGGCCTACACTGCTGAGCTGCTGGTCCATGCGGAAGCGCTGAAAGTGGATTATGTGGTCCTGGTGGGCGCGCTCCTGGCAGATGTCCCCCACAGCCGGCCCATTCCGGTCAGCACGTCCTCGGATGACGCCCCGTTGAGGGAACGCCTCAACCTGGAACCGTCCCAGTACGAGGGGCCTGTGGGCATCGTGGGCGTGCTGTCGGAAGTGGCCCTGCTGGCAGGTATTCCCACGGTCTCGCTGTGGGCTGCGGTCCCCCACTATGTGGCCCAGGCCCCGTCGCCCAAGGCGCAACTGGCGCTGCTGCACCGGGTGGAGGAGCTCCTGCAGGTTCCCCTGGACACCCATGAACTCGCCGAGGAGGCGGCCGCGTGGGAACGGGGTGTGGATGAGCTGGCCACCGAGGATCCGGAGATCGCCGCGTACGTCCGCCAGTTGGAAGAGGCCAAGGATACCGCCGACCTTCCTGAGGCCAGCGGCGAATCCATTGCGCGGGAGTTTGAGCGCTACCTTAAACGTCGGGGACGCGACAAGCCCTGAAGAAATGTGCGGCTGTCCCGCCTCCGGGACAGCCGGCCCGGTTCCTGGGCCCGGAGGCACCGGAGGCGCCTCAAGCTCGGAGGTGCCTAAAGAACGACGCCGAGCAGCGCCTCCACGGCGTCACTCACCAGGGCCTGGTCCTGGGGGCTGCACTCCCCAGCAGTTGAGAGTGCCGTTGCGGCCCACCCGTCAACGGCCGCGAGGGCTGCCGGGGCGTCCAGGTCGGCGGCCAGCGCGGTCCTCATGCCTCCGATAACCCCTGCCGCCGATCCGGCCGGCGTCACGGCGAGGGCCTGGCGCCAGGCGGCAAGCCTGTCTTTGGCCTCCGCGAAGCCCTCCTGCGTCCATGACCAGTCAGCGCGGTAATGGTGGGCCAGGATGGCAAGCCGGATGGCGGCCGGCTCTTCGCCGTCAGCCCGCAGCCTGGACACGAGGACCAGGTTGCCTTTGGACTTGCTCATTTTTTCACCGTCCAGGCCAACCATGCCGGCGTGGGCGTAGTGGCGGGCCAGCGGGACACCTGTGAGCGAATAGGCGTGTCCCGCCCCCATTTCATGGTGGGGGAAAATCAGGTCCGATCCCCCTCCCTGCACGGTGAAGGGCACGGGAAGGTACCGTTGGGCGATGACTGTGCATTCGATGTGCCAGCCCGGCCTGCCCTGGCCCAGCTCGCCGCCGGGCCAGCTGGGCTCACCGTCACGTGCCACCCGCCACAGCAGGGGGTCAAGAGCCTGCCGTTTTCCGGCCCGGCCGGGGTCGCCACCGCGTTCGGCGAACAGCTCAAGCATTTCGGCTTCACCCAGGTGCGAGATCGAACCGAGGGTCCAGGCATCAGCATCCACCGATTGTTTGCCGGCGGCTTCGACGTCGTAGTACACGTCACCATCGGGCTCGCCGCCTGCCCCTGCCACGCGGTAGGCGAGGCCCTGGCGGACGAGGCGCTCAATGGCGGGCACAATCAGCTCCACCGACTCGACAGCACCCACATAGTGGTCCGGCGCGATGACGTTCAGGGCAGTCATGTCCGTCTGGAAGAGTTCGATCTGGCTCGCTGCAAGCTCCCGCCAGTCGACGCCGGTGGCAGTGGCGCGTTCCAGGAGGGGGTCGTCCACATCGGTGACGTTCTGCACATACGCCACTTTGTGGCCGGCATCGCGCCAGGCCCTGTTCAGGAGGTCAAAGGCCACATAGCTGGCAGCGTGGCCCATGTGCGTGGCGTCATACGGGGTGATGCCGCAAACATACATGGATTGTTCACCGGTGGCAGGCAGGCCGACTTCGCGCCCCTCGGCGGTGTCGAACAAACGGATGGCCGGCATGGAGCCGGGCAGCACGGGAACAGGGCGGGAAGTCCAGGATTTCACAGCCCCAGCCTACTTCTAGGCGTCGATGACATTGAAACCGAGCAGTAGATACAGGGCCAGGCCCAGGAAGATCCGGTACCAGACAAAGAGCCGGTAGCTCCGGGTGGAGATGAATTTGAGGAACCAGCCAATAATCACGTATCCCACCACGAGGGCGATGATTGTGGCCAGCGCAGTCTCCGGGAGGCCATACGGGCCGGTGATGCCGTCTTTGGAGACTACTTTGTAGAGCTGGTACAGGCCACTGCCAAATACGGCCGGAATGGCAAGGAGGAACGAATATCTGGCCGCTGCTTCGCGGGTGTAACCCATCAGGAGGCCCGCCGTAATGGTGCCACCGGACCGGGACACGCCGGGGATAAGCGCCATCGCCTGGGCGAAGCCGTACAGAATGCCGTGCCTGTACGTGAGCTGGGAAAGGTCGCGGTCCTGCCGACCCACCGCGTCCGCCACGGCCAGGATCAAACCAAAAACGATCAGCATGGTGGCGACGATCCACAGGCTTCGCAGCACGGATTCGATCTGGTCCTGGAAGAGCAGTCCCAGCACGATGATCGGCAGGCTGCCGAGGATCACGAGCCAGCCCATGCGGGCGTCAGGATCCTGCCGGGAGACCTTGCCGGTGATCGAGCCCCACCAGGCCCCGATGATCCGGACAATGTCCCGCCAGAAATAGATCAACACAGCCGTTTCAGTACCGAGCTGCGTAATGGCGGTAAATGCCGCACCCGGATCGGCCGCATTGGGCAGGAACTGACCCACAATCCGCAGGTGCGCGCTTGATGAAATCGGTAGAAATTCGGTCAGACCCTGTATAAGCCCCAGCAGGGCCGCCTCAATCCAGTTCACGCTAAGACACTACGTCATGCACCCTCTTGATTCCCCGTAAGCTTGCAGCTATGCAGCAGCGTTACGTCGGCAACAGTGGGTTGCGAGTCTCCGCCCTCTCCCTCGGCACCATGTCCTGGGCCGCCGAAACCGACGAACAGGATGCCTCGGAGATCTTACGCACATTTGTGGACGGGGGCGGAAAAATGATCGACACGGCCGCCTCCTACTCTGGCGGCCGCGCCGAGGCATTGATCGGCTCCATGCTGGGCGACGTCGTCTCCCGCACGGAGGTGTGTATTTCCACCAAGGCGGGGACCTCGACGTCGGACGGCAGGCGGACTGTGGACACCTCCCGGGGTGCGATGCTGGGCACCCTTGACGCCAGCCTCGCGAGGCTGGGCACCGACCACGTGGATATTTGGTTTGCCCAGGCCTGGGACGGCAATGTCCCGCTGGATGAAACGTTGTCTGCACTCGAATTCGCCGTCCGCAGCGGCCGGGCCCGTTATGTGGGCATCGCTAACTTCAACGGCTGGCAAAGTGCCAAAGCGGCGGCAGTGGCGGGTTTCCCGCTCGTGGCAGCACAGACTGAGTATTCGCTGCTCCGCCGGACACCGGAGGCCGAACTCGTTCCCGCCGTCGAAGATGCGGGGCTGGGCCTGATGGCCTGGGCGCCACTGGGGCGTGGCGTGCTGACGGGCAAGTACCGCGGGGGTATTCCCGGCGATTCCAGTGCGGCCCGGACCGATTCTGCCCCGTACATCGAACCGTATTTGGGGCAGCAGCCATCAAGCGTGGTTGAGGCCGTGGCCATGGCAGCGAAGGGCCTGGGCCGGACACCGCTGGATGTTGCGCTCAGCTGGCTACTGGCACAACACGGCGTTGCCACCGCGATCGTTGGACCCCGGACTCCCGTCCAGGCCAAAGAGATCCTTGCTGCCCAGCTGACCCGGCTTCCTCCGGAGATTGCGCAGGCGTTGGAGGACGTCTCCCAGCCTGCGTGACCCCGGGGAAACCGCAGGCGGGGGGCCAGTCAGTCCTCGACGATTTCGAGGTCCTCGTCATCGTCGATGCCTGACTCTTCGTCCTCATCCTCATCGTCGTCAAAGACCTGAAGCGGTGTGACTTCGCTGTAGGCCTCGTAGAGCGCGTCGTCATACACTTCGAACGCATCTGCGACCGCGAAAAATGCTGCTTCGACGGCGGGATCCCCATCGCCGCGCCGGTTGGATGCTGCTATAAGGTGTTCTTCCAAGGCGGTTGTCAAGGACTGAAGCGCGACACGCGGATCGATGCTCATGACTTCACGTTAGCCGGAAAAGGACGAAAATGGAGAGCAATGAAGGAACATTTTCTCACCAGCTCGGTCCATCGTGAACGGGACTTTCTCAAGCAGTACGAGTACCTCGTACTGACGGTCAGCCCCGACGATTCACTGCCCGAGGCGAGGCGCCGGCTTGTGGAACACTCCGAGTACGGCAAATGGGAACTGGAGCGCAGCGTGCTGTACATGGGCGGTGGCAGGCGCTATTGGCTCCGCCGGCGCGTGATGCAGGTCCAGCGGACCGTCTAGGTGGGCGGAGGCCAGCGGACCGTCTAGGTGTGCGGAGGCCAGCAGACCGTCTAGTCCGCCAGCGGCCCCAGCCAGGCGTTCGCCACCGTATTGTGCGCCGATTCGTCATCTGAGGGGTGGAACATGCCGGCCAGCACATCCCGGTACAGGCGCTCAAGTTCGGAACCGCTGAAATATGATGAACCGCCACTGACCCTAATGGCCAGGTCCACCACGCGGCGTGCCGTTTCCGTCGCATGAACCTTCAGGCCAACCAGCCGGGGGAACCACAGGGGCCCGTGCTCAGCGAGGGCGTCGACGTCACGGGTGACCGCCAGCAGATGCGGATAGAGGCTGTCCATGGCCATTGCGGCCTCGGCCACCTTCCGGCGGATGTCCGGATCCTGTGCGTAGCTCCTGCCGGCGTTCTTGAACGACGTCCGCCTCTTGACGGCCTCCACGCCCAGGACCAGGGCACGCTCGCCGATTCCCGTGTACACGGCGGCGAGCAGTGACTCAAAACAGGCAAAGATGGCGAAAATCAGCGGGTCTGCGTTCGGACCCACCGGCAGTTTCCGGAAGATCCGGTCCGGCCCTACCTCGACGCCGTCCAGGACCGTTGTGTTGGACTGGCTCGCCCGCATGCCCAGGGTGTCCCAGTCGTCCAGGATGGCGTAGTCCGGCGTGTCCCGCCCGATGAATCCGTGGACCAGCTCACCCTCCCCCGCCCTGGCGTGCGCGTCCTTGCCGAAAATGCCCAGCCTGGTCCATGCCGGTGACAGGCTGGTGAAGATCTTCGTGCCGGTGAAGCTGTACCCGCCGCCTGGCAGCGGAGTGGCTGCCGTTGTCGAGTCAAAGAGCACGGCATCGTTTCCGGCCTCGGAATTGCCGAAGGCAAAGATCTCGCCCCGGGCGGCTTCCTGGAGGACGAACTCAAGTGAGGCGTCGCCCCTGGCAGCCAGGACGTGTGCGACGCCGGTCCAGACCAGGTGCATGTTGATGGCCAGGGCTGTGGCCGGGGCCGCCGTTGCCAGCCGCCGTTGGCACTGCGCCGCCGTTTCAAGGCCCAGCCCCATGCCGCCGTCGGACGCCGGCACAAAGAGTTTGAGGTAGCCGGCGGCGGCCAGCTCCTCAAGGTCTTCAAAGAAGAACGTGTTGTCCCGGTCATATCCCGCGGCCCGGCCGCGGATGGACTCGAGCAGCGCCTCGGGGAGGATGTTCTCCGGAGTCATGGTCCGCGCGGCCTAATAGTTGGTGAGGAGGGTGTTGAGGACCCGGGCGCCGAACTTGAGGGAGTCCACGGGGACCCGCTCGTCCACGCCATGGAACATGCCGGTGAAATCAAGGTCGTCGGGCAGCATGAGGGGCGCGAAGCCATAGCCGGTGATGCCCAGCCTGCTCAGGGACTTGTTGTCCGTGCCGCCGGAGAGCGTGTACGGCAGGACCTTCGCCCCGGGATCCTCGGCGTGCAGCGCATCGATCATGGAGTCCACGAGGTTCCCTGCGAAAGGCACCTCCAGTGAGACATCGTTGTGCACGTAGCTCACCTCAACGCCGGTACCCGCAAGATCCCGCACAATTTCCAGTACCTGCTGCTCCTGGCCGGGAAGGGTGCGGCAGTCCACCAGGGCCTCAGCCGACTCAGGGATGACATTGTGCTTGTAACCACCCTTCAGGAGGGTGGGGTTGGTGGTGTTTTGGAGTGTGGCACCGACAAAGCGGGCCACTGTACCCAACTGGTCCAGCAGGCGGTCCGGGTTGTCCGGATCGAATTCAACGCCCGTGAGCTCCGTCACGCCGTCCAGGAACTGCCGAGTCGTGGGAGTCAGTTCGATAGGCCACTTGTATTCTCCGATCCGGGTTACCGCTCCAGCCAGCCGGGTGACCGCGTTGTCCGTGTTGATCTGAGAGCCGTGTCCGGCCCGTCCGTGGGCCACAAGGCGGAGCCACGAGATGCCCTTTTCCGCCGTCTGCAGGAGATAGGTGCGCTGGCCGCCGATGGTGGCTGAGAACCCGCCGACCTCCGAGATTGCTTCGGTTGCGCCTTCAAAGAGTTCCGGACGCTTGTCCACCGCGTAGCGGGCGCCATATTGACCGCCGGCCTCTTCGTCGGCGAAGAAGGCAAAAATGATGTCGCGTTGGGGCTTGCGTCCCGACCTCGCCAGATCCCGCATGACAGAAAGGATCATGGCGTCCATGTCCTTCATGTCCACCGCTCCACGGCCCCAGATGAGTCCGTCCTTCAGTTCCGCGCCAAATGGGTCTACAGACCACTGCTCGCGCAGGGCGGGAACAACGTCCAAGTGCCCGTGCACCACCAGCGCGCTGGCTGAGGGATCCCTGCCTGCCATCCGGGTCACCACGCTGGCCCTGCCTGGCGCTGACTCGAAAATCTCTGCCGCCAGACCCACTTCCTCTATCAGCCCCGCCGTGTATTCGGCTGCGGCACGCTCGCCCGGTCCGGAACCGTCGCCGTAGTTGGAAGTGTCGATCCGGATGAGTTCCTGGCAGATCCGGACAACTTCATCTTCCGCACGGATTTCGGTCATTGGGCTCTCCTCATAATGGTGGGCGGCTGCTGGCAACCAAGGGCGGATTCGCGTGCCTTCAGCCTACCCATGGGACCCGATTTCATGTTCCCGGAAAGTTCATGTAGAGTCTTTCTCGCTGCTTCGGAGAAAAGCGAAACGCTGAAAGGCGGAAACGATCTCCGAATTACCACCTGCGCGGGTGGCGGAATGGCAGACGCGCTAGCTTGAGGTGCTAGTCCTCGAAAGGGGGTGGGGGTTCAAGTCCCCCTCCGCGCACAGATGGGAAAGCCCCTGGAATCCAAGGATTCCAGGGGCTTTTTTCATAACATATGTGCCCGCGGCAATGATGGGCGCAAAACAGCGCACCCACATCTGCCGCGCGCGAAGGGGAACTCCCCGAATGTGATATCCGTCTCGTGCCGGATTCGGCGCCACGGACAAATTTTTCCGCCAGCCTATTGGGGAATACCAGCTTGATGCTGTACGTTGCATACGCGACAGACGAACCAAAGAAAAGAGATACACCTAAGTGGCAACCGATTACGATGAACTTCGCTCCGACGTCAAGGAGTCGCAGGACAACTCGCTCGAGGCACTGCAGTCCGCTAACGCACCGGACGCCCGCAGCGTCGTCCTCGAGCTCGATGAGGCCGACGGACTGGATGGAGCCGGCGTCCCCGGAGGCGAATTCGTTGCCGAGGAACTCGTTGTGCAGGTTATCCCGCAGGCTGAAGACGAGTTCACTTGCTACTCCTGCTTCCTCGTCCGGCACCGCTCGCAGATTGCACGGCAGAAGGACGGCCACAGCTATTGCACGGACTGCGAAGGCTGAGCCAGAGCACCGGAGAATTACCTGTGCCGGCTGAGCCCTTCGCCGCCGGCAGGAACACAAGGCACGCCCACGCACCGTAGGCGTGCCTTTCCTGTGCCTTGGCGAATGGTTTCAGGCCAAACGGCTGCGGACCATCTCGCTGACAGTCTTGCCGTCAAACCGGCCGGCTATTTTCGCCGTGACAGCCTTCATCACGGTACCCAGCTGGCGTAGTCCCGGTTCCACGCCTTCGGAACGCAGGGCTGAAATTGCCTCATCCACGATCGCCCCGGCTTCCTCGGCCGTCAGTGGGCGGGGTAGGTATGCCTCGATGACTTCGGCCTCGGCGATCTCGGCAGCGGCCCGCACAGCCTCGCCGGCTTCGGTGTAGATTTTTGCCGTGTCGCGCCGCTTGGCGGCCTCCTTCTGCAGCAGCGAGGTCACTTGGGAGTCATCCAGCTCAACGGGCGCCTTCCCCGACTTTTCCCGGGTTTCGATTTCGCCCAGGATATTGCGCACCGTGGTCAGGGCAATTTTGTTCCGCTCCTTCGTGTGCGCCACAACGTCTGCGTGCAGGCGTTCTTTCAAGCTGCTCATGGTGCTCCTCATTTCGTTCAGCGCCTGCGACAGGCAGGACAATGCTTGACCATTCCTCTAGTACCGTAGAGGCCTATGGCTGACAATAACCACTCCCTTTCCCGCCGGGACTGATAGTGCCTCCCGAGCAACTGTGGCACCGCATCATGGAGGTGTTCAGCAGGGCGGCCGCCCCGCAGGTCACACTGATCGAACTGGTGACGGTCCTGATCCTCGCAACCGCCCTCTCCATCCCCCGGGCCACATGGAAGTATTTCGGACTCCTCGCCACCGCCACCCACGAACTGGGGCACGCCTTTGCCGCTGTGAGCAGCGGGCAACGCCTGGGCGGAATCAAGCTGAGGCTGGACCATTCCGGCACCACAACCAGTTACAGCAGGGGACGGCTTGCGGCCGTGTGGTCCGGTTTCTGGGGATACCCGGTTCCGGCCATGACAGGCGCCGCCCTGGTCATCTCCGGCTTTGGCGGGTGGGGTCCGGCCGCCCTGGCCATCGGGACGCTCATCCTTGGGGCTTCGCTGCTCTTCATCAGGAACATCGCAGGGGTCCTCATCACCTTGGCCGCTGTGGCCGCCGGTGTGCTGTTGGTCATGTTCGTCCCGCAGGCCTTTACCGGCCACGTGGCCATCGGCCTGGGTATGGCTTTCCTGGTGGCAGCAGTCAGGGACCTCGCCAAACTGGCCAATGTCCACCTCCGGCGCCGGGACCGGCTCGCCAGTTCAGACGCCTACATCCTCTACCGTGCAACGTCCGTCCCGTCCGGCATTTGGATCGCCCTCTTCGTCGCCGTCGTTGCCGGATGCTGGTTTGTGGCCTGGCAACCCATATCCACGATTCTGGCTGCAAGCGCCTAGGCTTGTCCGCATGAGCCAGGAACCAGCCGGCAACCAGCCTGCCGCCACCGCACCGTCCGCCGACAATGCCGAACTAACTCCGGACCACCGCAATGCGCACAGTACCAGGGGCGCCTACGTGACCGGTGGAGCGGAGTTCAACCGCGACACTAATTACATCGAGGACCGGATCACGCGTAACGGTCATCCCGGTGGGAACGGCGAGCCGGGCTGGCCTGTTGAGGCCGGCCGTTACCGGCTGATCGCGGCGCGGGCGTGCCCGTGGGCCAACCGGACGGTGATCGTGCGCCGGCTCCTGGGCCTTGAGGATGCCATCTCCCTCGGCCAGCCAGGACCTACCCACGATGCACGCTCCTGGACGTTTGATCTCGATCCTGGCGGGGTTGATCCGGTCCTTGGCATCGAGCGCATCCAGAGTGCATACTTCCGCCGCTTCCCTGACTACCCCCGCGGTATCACGGTGCCCGCCATTGTTGACGTCCCCAGCGGCGCGGTAGTCACCAACAACTTTCCGCAGATCACGTTGGATTTTGCCACCGAATGGACGGACTTCCACCGGCAGGGAGCCCCGGATCTGTATCCGGCACACCTTCGAACGGAGATTGACGCCGTCAACAGGCGTGTGTTCACGGAGGTCAACAACGGTGTCTATCGCTGCGGGTTTGCAGGCTCCCAGGAGGCTTACAACTCGGCCTACTCCCGGCTGTGGACCGCGCTGGACTGGCTCGAGGAACGCCTTACGGGCCAGCGCTACCTCGTGGGTGACACCATTACCGAGGCCGACGTCCGGTTATTCACCACCCTTGCCCGGTTCGACGCCGTCTACCACGGCCACTTCAAGTGCAACCGGCAGAAACTTAGCGAACTTCACGCCCTCTGGGGGTACGCGCGTGACCTGTTCCAGACCCCTGGCTTCGGTGACACGATCGATTTCGTGCAGATCAAGCAGCACTATTACATCGTGCACGAAGACATTAACCCTACCGGGATCGTCCCGCAGGGCCCGGAGCTGTCCGGCTGGCTGGAGCCCCATGGCCGGGAATCGTTGGGCGGAAGACCATTCGGCGACGGCACTCCCCCGGGTCCGGTGCGGCCAGGCGAGGAGGTCGCGCCGGGACATGGCGCTGCCGTCTCCATGGAAAGCGCCTTCTGACCGGCTGGGCTAGAAACTATCGGCATCCTGATGGAGGAACTCTGCCGGCGGGCCACGGGGAGCAGCCTCCAGCACCTTTTCGACCGCCGTATCCGCACAACCTACGACGTCGATTTTTTTCCTCGGCCTTCCACCGGGGCAGGAGGCCCGGTACAGGGACGTGCTGTACGACGTTGACCCAGGCCAGCCTTGGCTGGATCCGCTCAGCATCGAGGGGCTCAATGGAAACGCTGCCGTGGGCTCCATCATGGAACTTCCCAACCAGCGGATCATCCGCGCCGCCGGCATGAGTGTCCGGCTGATGTCCGAGGAGCAGGTGTGGGGACTGGACCGCAGTTCCGGCCGTGATAACGCCTTCACGGTGGCGTTCATGAAGCCGCATCCGTCGCGGAATTTTGACAGCCACCAAACCTTCGGCCACGAGGGCGCAAACGCGGCACTGGGTTTCGCGGATCCCGCCTACGGGCTCAGCTTCGGCTACATTCCGCAGCGGGCTGAAGACGGGCGGACGCCGGGCAGGGCGCATCGGCTTGCGGCGGAGATCCGGAGGGCGGCTGCCGCCTTGTCGTAGCGCACGCGGGCACCTAACGTGAGCGGATGGGTGATATTCACGTACTGCGGGCTGCCCGGCAGTCCAGGGGGTCCCGCCTCCTGAAGAATGCGGTGGCCGGCGTGGCCAGCGCCTTCACTCTCCAGCGCCTGGTTCTGGCAGCCAAGGCAGCCCTAGCGGCCGGCCTGGCCTTTGCCGTTGCTCCCCTCATGCCGGGGTCCGCGGCAGATTATCCCTACTACGCCCCCTTGGGCGCGCTGGTCTCCATGTACCACAACGTCGCCGGATCCGTCCGGCAGGGAATCCAGGCCCTGGCAGGCCTTGCCCTGGGCATCGGCCTTGCCTTCGCACTGGTCAGCATCAGTGATCCTTCACCGCTGGCCGTTGCCATGTTTATGGGGATCGGGATCCTGCTCGGCGGACTACCCAGGATTGGTTCGGGAAGTGACTGGATCCCGACGGCGGCGCTGCTCGTACTGCTGGTGGGCGGGAGCAACCCGGACGACTTTTCCTTCGGTTACCTGATTCAGATGGGAGCCGGCGTCGGGATCGGGATTGCCGTAAACTTCTTGGTCTTCCCGCCGCTGCACTTCAGTGCGGCGGCCAGCAGCCTGGCGGACCTCCGGCTGGCTTTGGGCGGGCAGCTGGCTGACATGGGTGCCGCCCTGACGGAAAAGTGGCCACCGGTGCATGAGGACTGGTCGCGCCGGTCTGAGGAATTGGCGGTCGCGGCCCGGACGGTCCGCCATCTTGTCGAGGAGGCGGACGCAAGCCGGCGGGCCAATCCCCGGAGCAAGCTGCATCCCCGGGATGTGGACCTTGACTACCGGAACCTTCGTGATCTTGAGCGGGTCACTTTCCACATCCAGGACATGACCGAAGTGCTTTCGGACGTCATCTGGGCGGAGGACGTCCCGTACATGGTGCCACTCCGGGACAGCGAACCGCTGGCAGCCGCCCTGAACGCCACGGGCGAGCTGGTGGCTTCATTCCATGACAGTGACGAACCAGCGCAGCGGCGGCTGGTAGCAGCGGCCAATTCGGCGGTGGAAGCCTGTATGGCCGCCGACTCCCGGTTGATCCGGGAGGACGCCGGCGTGGCCGCGTCCGAGTCCATCCTCCTGAGCCTGCACCGCATTCTCAGAGCTGTACGCCCGGCGTCCTAGAACGGTGTCACAGAGCCGCTGAAATGCCTGCGGCCGGAACGCGGGTTCCACGCCACGTAGTTGGACCGCTGCCACCCCCCGCCAGGCCGCTCGTCAGTGGTGATCTCCAATGCCACCCGGCCCGGAAGAAATACGGGCGCCTCAAAGGTCACGTCCCAGCCAAACGTTTCGCCTTTCACCGGTCCTACGTCCGCGAGTGCCCTGGACGCCAGGTACATCCCGTGGGCGATGGATCGGCGCATCCCCAGCGCCTTGGCCGACAGGACGCTCAAGTGGATCGGGTTGAAGTCACCCGAGACGGCCGCGTACGCGCGCCCCGTGTCCACCCCCAGCTGCCAGACCGCCGTCGGGTCCGGGGGCCTGAAGTCGCCGTAACCGTGGCTGTTGGGTGAGGCCTTGTCAATGCCGGGCAGAAACACGCCCTTGGCAAGGTAGATGGAGCGGCCGGTCCACCGGATGTCCTGCGTCCCGGCGGCCCTGATCTCTGCGATGACGTCCAGCTGGGTTCCGGCCCGGTGTCCGCGAAGGTTCTCCACACGGGCCTCGATGTCGAGCAGATCCGAGAACAGCACCGGCGCACGCTGCTCCACGTAGTTGCTCAAATGGACCATGCCCAGAACGGGCAACGGGAAGTCGTCCCGGTTCATCACACTGATCGCAAGGGGGAAAGTGAGGGCGTGGAGGTAGCCGGCGGGCAGCGTGTCCCTGGCCGTCAGGCCGATGAGGTGCTGGTAGGCCGTGAGGTTCCCGACGTCGGCCCGCACTCCGCGGACTTCGTGGCCGATATCAGGCAGGGTTGAGCCACCGTGGGCCCCCAGCACGCGCCGGCGCGCGGCCTGGGCGGCAGCATTCATGTACAGCTTGGACAGTGAGGGCATCTCCCCCAGGATGAGCGGTTGCGCCGTAGTCATGCCCCCACCAGGTTCTGTCCGCAGACACGCAGGATGTCGCCATTGATGCCACCCGCGGCGTCACTGGCGAGGAAGGCGATGGCCTCTGCCACGTCCGTTGGCAGGCCGCCCTGCTGGAGGGCGTTAAGCCTGCGGCCCACTTCCCGGACGGCAAAGGGGATCCGCGCTGTCATGTCGGTTTCGATGAAGCCCGGTGCCACGGCGTTGATGCTGCCACCGCGCGCGGCCAGCAATGGCGCTGACGCGCGGACCATGCCCATAACGCCGCCCTTGGAGGCGGCATAGTTGGTCTGGCCCCGGTTACCCGCGATGCCGCTGGTGGAGGCAACGGAAACAATTCGGGGTGATGTGCTGAAGTGTTCCGAGGCCAGCAGTGCTTCGTTGATCCTGAGCTGGGCGGCAATGTTGATGTTCAGGACCGAATTCCAGCGGGCGTGGTCCATGTTGGCAAGCAGCTTGTCGCGGGTAATGCCGGCGTTGTGGACCATGATGTCCAGGCGTCCGTGCCGCTGCACAGCGTGCTCCAGGATGCGCTTCCCGGCGTCCTCGCGGCTGATGTCCAGTTGCAGGGCGGTTCCGTGAACTTCATTGGCGACGCTTGCAAGGTGGTCGCCCGCGGCGGGGATGTCCACGAGGATCAGGGTGGCGCCGTCGCGGTGGAGGGTCCGCGCAATGGCGGCACCGATTCCCCGGGCTGCACCGGTGACTGCCGCCACTTTGCCGGCGAGGGGCTTCTCAGCGTCGCCGGGCAGCGTGCCTTCCCCTGTGCTGACCGTCAGGAACTGGCCGTCCACAAAAGCGGACCGGCCGGACAGGAAAAAGCGAAGGGCCGCCAGGGCACTGGGACTTGTGGTGGTGACGCCGTCGGCCAGGAGGATGCCGTTTGCCGTTGCGCCTGCCCGGAGTTCCTTGGCGAGGGAGCGCACCAGCCCGTCCACCCCTTGCCGGGCCGCTGCCCCGGCTGGGTTGCCGGTTTCCCCTGCTGGCCTTGACAAGGTGACAAACCGGGCGCTGGGGCCCAGGTCCCGCAGCGAGAATGCCACGGCGAGTACCGGTTTCTCCAGGTCTTCGGGCGCGGCCAGGGCGTCCAAAACCAGGATGATGGCACCGAGCTTCTCGCGTGGCACGGCGTGCCGGCGTACATCCAGGTTCCACGACAGCAGCGTGGCGGCCAGCTCATCCGCGCCTGCTGTACTTCCCTGTACCAGGACGGGCCCGTTGACCAGGGCCTGGCCGGGTTCATAGCGGCGGAGAACTGCCGGCTGAGGGAGGCCCAGCCGTTGGGCGACATCCTTGCCCAGCCCCTTGCTGACCAGTCGGGTGTATGTGTCTGTCATCCGGTTCTCCCTACGCTGCTTCGAGGATAGCGACGACGCCCTGGCCGCCGGCGGCACAGATGGAAATAAGCCCCCGTGCGGGCCTGCCGTCAACTGTGCCCTTGGCATGCAGCATCTTGGCAAGGGAGGCCACGATGCGCCCGCCAGTGGCGGCGAACGGGTGGCCAGCCGCCAGGGACGACCCGTTGACATTGAGCCTGCTGCGGTCGATGGTGCCGAAGGCGCTGTCCAGGCCCAGCCGGGTGCGGCCGAATTCTTCGTCTTCCCATGCGGCCAGCGTGCTGAGGACGGTTCCGGCAAAGGCTTCGTGGATCTCAAAGAAGTCGAAATCGTCCAGCGTCAGACCATTGCGTGCCAGCAGCCGTGGGACGGCAAACGCCGGCGCCATCAGCAGGCCGTCCTTGCCATGGACGAAGTCCACCGCGGCGGCTTCGCCGTCCCTCACAGTGGCGAGCATGGGCAGGTCACGTGACTGTGCCCACTCCTCGGAGGCCAGCAGGACCGTGGACGCCCCATCGGTGAGCGGGGTGGAGTTTCCGGCGGTCATGGTCGCTTCCGCGCCCAGGCTCTTGCCGAAAACCGGGTTGAGGCTTGCCAGCTTCTCCAGCGTAGTGTCCGGCCTCAGGTTCGAGTCCTTCGCAAGCCCCCGGTACGGGGTCAGCAGGTCATCGAAGAACCCGGAGTCGTAGGCCGCCGCCAGGTTTCGGTGGCTGTTGAACGCCAGCTCGTCCTGCGACTCGCGGGAGATGTTCCACTGTGCGGTGGTGAGGGCCTGGTGCTCACCCATGGACAATCCGGTCCGTGGCTCACCGGTGCCGGGGGCGTCAGGGGCGAGGTCCTTGGGCCGCAGACGGCTCAGGACCTGGAGCCGCTGGGTCAAGGTTTTGGCCCGGTTCAGGTCCAGGAGTACTTCGCGCAGGCCTTCACTGACTGCAATGGGCGCATCCGATGCCGAGTCAACGCCGGCCGCGATGGCAGATTCGATCTGGCCCAGTTTGATCTTGTTGGCCAGGCCCAGGACTGTTTCGAGTCCGGTGGCACACGCCTGCTGGAGGTCGTAGGCAGGAGTCTCAGCGGACAGGGCAGAGCCCAGGACAGCCTCGCGGGTGAGGTTGAAGTCACGGGAATGCTTCAGGACAGCGCCCGCTGCCACCTCACCGATTCTTTCGTCCTGGAGTCCGAACCTGGCAATGAGGCCGTCCAGCGCGGCAGTCAGCATGTCCTGGTTGGAGGACTTGGTGTACGCCCCACCGGACCGGGCAAACGGGATCCGGTTGCCGCCGACGATCACTGCCCGGCGGAGTGGCTGCGGCTCGCCCATTGCCGCTGGGCCAGTGAATTCCTTGGGTCCGTTGTCGGGCTGTCCATTAGCGGACATGGGTGTCTCCTCTGATCTGCGACGGTTACCGATACCCAGCGTACCTGATACGCTGGGTATCGTGAACCTCCCGCCAGAACCTCCGACGCCGGCTGCCGGCGGCAGTGCCGACGGCCGTTCCTCCCGCTGGCAAACCCACCGGGAGGAACGGCGCCGCGAGCTCATCAAATCCGCCCGACGCGCGGTCCATGCGCTTGGAAGCGAGGCCTCCATGGAGGACATCGCGGCGGCTGCCGGCACGTCGAAATCGGTCTTCTACCGCTATTTCGGCGACAAAGCCGGCCTGCAGCAGGCTGTCGGAGAAGTGGTCCTGAGCCAGATGCAGCGCAAGATCGGCGAAGCGGCGCAGGCTGCCCAAGCACCGCGAGAGGGCCTGCTGGCCATGATCTCGGCCTACCTCCAGATGGCGGAAACCAGCCCCAATGTCTATAGCTTCGTCACCCGCCACGCGCCGGTGGACGCGGACAGCCCCGGAGGGTCCGCGATTTCGGGGGCACTGGGTCACTTCTTTGACTCCATCGCCGAGATGATTGCCGCTCCCCTGCGGACGCATTGGGGCGACGGCCGGGAAACGGTAATTGGCTACTGGCCCACTGCCGCCATCGGCCTGGTCCGGAACGCCGGGGAACAGTGGCTCAGCACCCCTGGCTCCGCGTCGAAGCCGGACCAGGAGGCCATGGCCCAGCAGATCACCGCGTGGCTGTGCGTTGGGATCGCTCCTGAACTCTCAGAAACACCTGTCAGAACCAACGAAGGAAATTGACATGACCGAAGTAGTGGACCGCCCCGGCGGCAGCGGCGCAGCCGCTAACAGGACAGTGCCGAACAACTCAGCCGCGGCCGGCAAAGCAGGGCCGGCGCGAGCAGTTAGCCGCCCGCAACTGCCTGCACAGCCCGCCGTCGACGTCGCCGCACTCGGAGAGCAGCTCCTGGGAAAGTGGGCGGACGCCCGCAAGCATGCCCGCGACCTGGCCCGCCACCCGGAACTGCACAAGACCGAAGGCCTGACCCACACCGAACACCGCAGCAGGACATTCGGGCAGCTGCAGTACCTTGTGGACCACAACGCCGTCCACCGGGCCTTCCCCGCAGCACTCGGTGGTGCCGATGACCATGGCGGCAACGTGGCGGGGTTCGAGGAACTTGTCACCGCAGACCCGTCCCTCCAGATCAAGGCCGGGGTCCAGTGGGGACTCTTCGGCTCTGCGGTAATGCATCTTGGCACGGAAGAGCACCACGCCAAGTGGCTGCCGGGCATCATGAGCCTGGAAATTCCCGGCTGCTTCGCCATGACCGAGACCGGCCATGGTTCCGACGTTGCCAGCATCGCCACTACGGCCACCTACGACGCCGGCTCCCGGGAGTTCGTCATCCACACCCCCTTCCGGGCTGCGTGGAAGGACTACATCGGCAACGCAGCGATCGACGGCCTGGGCGCCGTGGTTTTCGCCCAGCTCGTCACCCGGGGAGTGAACCACGGCGTGCATGCGTTCTACGTGGACCTCAGGGATCCCCAAACCAGGGAGTTCCTGCCCGGCATCGGCGGCGAGGACGACGGCGTCAAAGGCGGACTCAACGGAATTGACAATGGCAGGCTGCACTTCGACCACGTCCGCATCCCGCGAACCAACCTCCTTAACCGCTACGGTGACGTGGCGGTTGACGGCACTTACACCTCACCCATCCCCAGCCCGGGCCGACGCTTCTTCACCATGCTGGGCACCCTGGTCCAGGGCCGTGTCTCGCTTGATGGCGCAGCCGTTGCAGCGTCAAAGATCGCACTGACGGCAGCCATCCGGTACGCCACGGAACGCCGCCAGTTCAACGCGTCCTCGCACACCGATGAGGAAGTCCTCCTGGACTACCAGCGGCACCAGCGCCGGCTCTTCACCCGGCTGGCCACCACCTACGCCGCCGGTTTCGCCCACGAGCAACTGCTGCAGAAGTTCGACGACGTGTTCTCCGGTGCACACGACACGGATGAGGACCGCCAGGACCTGGAGACGCTCGCGGCCGCTCTGAAGCCGCTCAGCACCTGGCACGCCCTGGATACCCTGCAGGAGTGCCGCGAAGCCTGTGGCGGCGCCGGCTTCCTCATCGAGAACCGTTTCGCCTCGCTCCGCGCCGACCTGGACGTGTACGTCACGTTCGAGGGCGACAACACCGTGCTGCTCCAGCTCGTGGCCAAACGGCTCCTTGCGGACTACGCCAAGGAGTTCAGGAACGTCGATTTCGGTGTGCTGACCCGGTACGTTGTGGCCCAGGCCACCGGGGCGGCCATCCACCGCACCGGACTGCGCCAGGTGGCACAGTTTGTGGCTGATAGCGGCTCAGTCCAGAAGGCCGCCATCGCACTCCGGGACGAGGAAGGCCAGCGTGCCCTCCTGACGGACCGCGTCCAGACCATGGTGGCAGACGTCGGATCCGCCCTCAAAGGCGCCAACAAGCTTCCGTTGGAAAAGGGCGCCGCGCTGTTCAACCAGCACCAGCACGAGCTGATCGACGCAGCCCAGGCCCACGCGGAACTCCTGCAGTGGGAGGCCTTCACGGAGGCCCTGGCCGAGGTCACGGACCCCGGCACCAGGAAGGTCCTGACGTGGCTTCGAGACCTGTTTGGCCTCTCGCTGATCGAGAAGAACCTGGCCTGGTACCTGATGAACGGCCGGCTCTCCATGCAGCGGGCGCGGACCGTGGGAGACTACATCAACCGCCTCCTGGTCAAGATCCGGCCGCACGCCCTGGACCTCGTGGATGCCTTCGGCTACGGAGACGGGCATGTCCGCGCCGCAATCGCCACCGGGGCAGAGAAGACACGGCAGGACGAAGCCCGCGCCTATGTGAGGGGACAGCGGGCCAGCGGCAACGCGCCGGTGGACGAGAAGGTGCTGCTGGCACGCACCGCAACCTCCCGGTAGGGCATCCTAAGTGCGTACGACGGCGCCGCTCCCTTGGGTGGGGAGCGGCGCCGTCGTACGTCTTGTGTCGGTTACCGAAACGCCTCAGAGTACCGAGCGGTAGACCTCAAGGGTGGTTTCGGTGATGGACTCCCAGGAGAAGTGCTCCTCGGCGCGGCGGCGGCCGGCCTGTCCCATGGCGCGCGCCCGCTCAGGATCGGACACCACTTCAGTCAGTGCTGCAGCGAACTCGGTGACGAACTTCTCCGGGTCCAGCGGTGTTCCGGTGCCGTCGGTGACCTGCTCCAGGTCCACCAGGAGACCGGTTTCGCCATGCTGGACAACCTCGGGGATACCACCGGTGGCGCTGGCCACCACGGCCGCGCCGCACGCCATGGCTTCGAGGTTCACAATGCCCAGCGGCTCATAGATTGACGGGCATGCGAACGCTGTAGCGTGGCTCAGGACCTGGATGAGTTCGTGCCGCGGAAGCATCCGTTCGATGAGGATGACGCCGGTCCGCTGCTGCTGCAGCTCCTCGATGAGACGTGCAGTCTCGGCGGCGAGCTCCGGGGTGTCCGCGGCACCCAGGCAGAGCACCAGCTGGACATCGGCGGGCAGCTTCGCAGCGGCCCGCAGGAGATAGGGAACACCCTTCTGACGCGTGTTGCGGCCGACGAAGACCACACTGGGTTTCTGCGGATCGATGCCGAGCGCCCGTACTGCGTCTTCGCCTTCGTCGCGCTGCCACAGCTCCACGTCGATGCCGTTGTGCACCACCCTGACCTTGGCGGGATCAACGTCGGGGTAGCTGCGCAGAATGTCCTGGCGCATGCCCTCCGAGACGGCAATAATTGCGGCTGCGGCCTCGTAGGCGGTCTTTTCCACCCAGGACGAGAGCGCATAACCGCCCCCCAGCTGTTCTGCCTTCCAGGGCCGGAGCGGCTCAAGGCTGTGTGCGCTGAGCACGTGCGGGATGCCGTGCAGCAGGGACGCGAGGTGACCGGCCATGTTCGCGTACCAGGTATGCGAGTGGACAAGGTCTGCCCCTTCGATGTCCGGCACAATGCGCAGATCGACGCCCAGGGTCTGGACGGCGGCGTTGGCTGAACCCAGGTCCTCAGGCACGGCATAGGAAGTCACCCCGGCGCCGTGGTAGTCAGCATCGCGGGGCGCCCCGAACGCACGAACCTGCAGGTCAACATGCTTACTAAGCACCCTGCTCAACTCGGCCACGTGGACTCCGGCGCCACCGTAAATCTCCGGCGGGAATTCTTTAGTCACAATGTCTATTCGCACGTTACCCAAGGTAGTCCTTCCGCAGTATCTGTTCTAGTGTGAAGGAGTCCGGGCATGCCGGACTGTTTTGGGGAGTTACGAAGGCGTACAGGAGCGACCACTATGCCGTTAAACAAAAAAGTCCTGGCCATTGTCCTTGCAGGTGGCGAGGGAAACCGGCTCATGCCACTGACGGCAGACCGGGCCAAACCGGCTGTGCCTTTCGCCGGCAGCTACCGCCTCATCGACTTTGCGCTGTCCAACCTGGTGAACTCACGCTATTTGCAGATCGTGGTGCTCACGCAATACAAATCCCACAGCCTTGACCGACACATCTCCGAGACATGGCGGATGTCCACGCAGCTGGGCAACTACATAGCTTCCGTCCCGGCGCAGCAGCGCGTGGGCAAGAGCTGGTTCCTGGGCAGCGCCAACGCCATCTACCAGTCCCTGAACCTGATCCATGACGCTAACCCCGACATCGTCGTTGTGGTGGGCGCGGACCACGTTTACCGCATGGACTTCGCCCAGATGGTGGCCCAGCACGTGCAGAGCGGCGCCAAAGCCACTGTGGCCGCCGTCCGCCAGCCGTTGAACATGGCCAATCAGTTCGGCGTGATCGAGGTGGACCAGACCAATCCGCAGAAGATTGCCGCGTTTGTGGAGAAGCCCGCCACCACGCCCGGGCTCGCCGCGGATCCCTCCCAGTTCCTTGCCTCCATGGGCAACTACGTGTTTGACGCCGACGCCCTGGTGGAGGCCCTGCACGTCGACGCCGAACGGCTGGACACCAAGCATGACATGGGCGGGGACATCATCCCCTACTTCGTCAACCAGGGTGAAGCCGGCGTCTACGATTTCACCCTCAACGACATTCCCGGCTCGACCGAACGCGACCGCACCTACTGGCGCGACGTGGGCACCATCGACTCGTTCTACGAGGCGCACATGGACCTGATCTCTCCCGTGCCGATCTTCAATCTGTACAACTCCGAATGGCCCATCTACACGCGGCAGAGCATTTCGCCGCCGGCCAAGTTCGTCCGCGGCGACGGCAACACGGTGGGCTCGGCCCTGGACTCCATCGTGGCGAGCGGTACCGTCATCTCCGGCGGCATCGTGGAAGGCTCCGTACTCTCCAACGACGTCTTCGTGGGCAGGTCCAGCCGGGTGCTCGACTCCGTCCTGATGGATAAGGTCAACATCGGCGAGGGTGCCGTGGTCAGGCGCGCCATCATCGACAAGTTCGTCAACGTTCCGGCAGGCGCCGCGATCGGCCTGGACCCGGAGCTCGACCGTGCCCGCGGCTTCAAGGTCACCGAATCGGGCATCACTGTACTGTCCAAGGGGCAGGTTGTCCCCGAACCCGACGAAGCCGAGCGCAAGCTTTCGGCCGCCAACCTCAGCGTTGTGCCGGCGGGCGTGAAGGCCGCCACCGAAAAGTGGTCCGAACTCCGGGAAACAGTAGATAGGGTCGCCGAAGTGCACTCCGCCGTCGTCGGCGCCTCGGGCGCAGGCTCACAGCCCGGCGAAGCCTAGGGCCCTGCGGGAGCCCGGTACCGCCGACGGTCGGTCCGGGCTCCGCGAAGCCTGTAAAATTGGGGCAATGAGCTCCCCCGATCTGTCAGCCGACCTGACGCCTGAGGACATCCAGGCCTGCCTCAAGGTCCTGAACTCCATCCACGTCTACGACGAGGATCACCCGGACTATGTTTCGGTGCGCCGAGCCACGGGAAAAATGTTCAAGGCAGTCAAGCGCCACCGCCGCGTGACCAAGCGCGACCAGATTTCGGAAGCCGACCGCGCGGTCATCGCCCAGACCGCCACCGCGGCGCCGGACCGCATTGACGACGAAACGCGCGGCAACAAGCTGGCCACGTCGGCCACGGGCAAAATTGCCGGGCATCTCATCCGGTCCCGCCCCTGCTACATCTGCAAGCAGCACTATACGCAGGTGGACGCCTTCTACCACCAGCTCTGCCCGGAGTGCGCTGCCTTCAACCACGGCAAACGTGATGCCCGGACGGACCTCACCGGCCGGCGTGCGCTGCTCACGGGCGGCCGCGCCAAGATCGGCATGTACATCGCCCTGCGCCTTCTCCGGGACGGCGCCCACACCACCATCACCACCAGGTTCCCCAAGGACGCGGCCCGCCGTTTCGCGGCCATGGAAGACAGCAGCGAGTGGCTGCACCGGCTCCGGATTGTGGGCATCGACCTGCGTGACCCGTCCCAGGTGATGGCTCTGACTGATTCGTTGAACGCCGCGGGTCCGCTGGACATCATCATCAACAACGCGGCCCAGACCGTCCGGCGGTCCGGCAACGCGTACAAACCGCTCGTTGACGCAGAAGATGAGCCGCTGCCGGCAGAACTGGAGCCGGCCAACGGCGGACCGGAGCTGCTGACGTTCGGCCATGCCCACGACAAGCACCCGCTCGCCCTCGCCGGCAGCGTCACCGACCATCCCGTGCTGGCAGGTGACGCGATCACCTCGCTGGCCCTGTCCACCGGCTCGGCGTCCCTTGAGCGTATCGCCTCCGGCACCGCGATTGACGCCGGCGGGCTCGTACCGGACCTGGCCACCATCAACAGCTGGACCCAGGTGGTGGACCAAGTGGATCCGCTGGAGATGCTCGAGGTCCAGCTCTGCAACGTCACGGCACCGTTCCTGCTGGTCAGCAGGCTCCGTGAGGCGATGAAGCGTTCCACCGCACGCCGGAAGTACATCGTGAATGTCTCTGCCATGGAAGGCCAGTTTTCCCGCGCCTATAAAGGTCCCGGTCACCCGCACACCAACATGGCCAAGGCCGCGCTGAACATGATGACCCGCACCAGTGCCCAGGAAATGCTCGACGCTGACGGCATCCTGATGACCGCAGTGGACACCGGCTGGATCACCGACGAGCGCCCGCACTACACCAAGGTCCGCCTCATGGAGGAGGGATTCCACGCCCCGCTGGACCTGGTGGACGGCGCGGCCAGGGTTTATGACCCCATCGTGATGGGCGAAGACGGCGAAGACCAGTACGGCGTTTTCCTGAAGGATTACAAGCCCAGCCCCTGGTAGGCAGAAGGACACTGTGCCGATCCGGGCCCTACAGCGTAGGCTCGGCGTCATGAGCAGCGAATCAACTACCGAAGTACACAACCTGGAGCACCACGAGTGCTGGGAACTCCTGCGGACGGTGTCTGTGGGCCGGCTTGCCGTCCTGGTGGACGGGCATCCGGACATCTTTCCCATCAATTACACCGTGGATGGGGGAACGATCGTCTTCCGCACTGGCCAGGGAACCAAGCTGGCCGGTGCCACCGGGGATTCCCAGGTGGCAGTGGAAGCCGACGGTGTGGACCCGGTCACGGGGCTTGCCTGGAGCGTGGTGCTGAAGGGTCCCGCGAAAGCCATTACAAGCACCGAGGGTGTCCTGGACACAGCAGCCCTGTACCTGTTCCCCTGGCAGGCAGGCAGGAAGGACACGTTCGTCCGGGTCAGTCCGGAAACCGTCACCGGGCGCCGCTTCAAGGTCACCGCCCCGATGACGTGGTGGACCCAGCTCAGCGGCGCAGCCAAGGCCTCGCCTGAGTGACGCACGAGCCCGCCTGGCCCAGGCACCCCGCCTAGGCCAGGCGCGTGATTTCCACGCTCACGGTCAGCGCCGAACCGCCACCACCGGACAGGATGCCCTTCAGCGGCGGCACATCACGGTAGTCCCGGCCCCTGGCCACGGTGACGTGGAAGTCGCCGGCCGGTTTGTGGTTGGTGGGGTCCCAGCTGCGCCATTCCCCGTCCCAGAACTCCAGCCACGCATGCGACTGGCCGGCCACCGTCTCGCCGATGGCCGCCGTCGAACGCGGGTGAAGGTAACCGGAGACGTAACGGGCGGGGATGCCGCAGCTGCGCAGCGCGCCGATGGCCAGGTGCGCGAGGTCCTGGCAGACGCCCTGCCGCTGGCCCCAGGCTTCCTCCGCATTGGTGGTGACCGCTGTGGAGCCGGACATGTACGTCATCTCGCCGCGCATCCACTCGAAGATGGCCATGGCGGCCTCGTACGGGTTTTTACCCTCCACAACGCCCGGAATAATGCCCAGGACTTCGGCCCCCGGACCGCTGAGCTGGGACTGCGGCAGCCAGTCGCTGTGGGCGTTCAGGACTTCATCTGAAGCCAGCACGTCCCAGCCGACGATGTCGGACTCGGCCGGGACTTTCTCGACGCGGTGCACTTCAACAGTGATGTTGGAGACCACCTCGAGGTGCTCGTGCGGCATCTGCATGTCGAATGCGGTCACCCGGGTCCCCCAATAATCGCGGTAGGTGCTCACGGCAGCCTGCGACGGCGAGACCTTCAGGACCGATTCCAGGACCACCTGCTGGGGATCCGTCAGGGGCGTCATGCGGGCCTCGTTGTAGGACAGCGTGACTCGCTTGTTGTACTTGTAGCCCGTGGTGTGGATGATACTCAGCCGGGTCATGAAACTTCTCCCACCCAGGCCAGCTCGTCCGCCTGATTGAAGTACTTACGGGAAATGGCGTCTGACGCCTGGGCTACGGCCTTCTGCACGCGCTCCATGTGTTCGGGCAGCTCGGACATCAGATCGTCCGTCCGGTGGAACTCGAGGAAGGTCCGGGCCTGGCCCACAATCCGGCGGGCATCGTTGATGAAGCCCACGCGCTGCGCGGAAGGATCCAGTTTGGCGAGGCACTCGTCGGCGTCACGCAGGGCGTAGACGATGGACCGCGGAAACAGCCGGTCCAGCAGCAGGAATTCGGCGGCGTGCTGGTCCCCGAACGCTGCGCGCCGGGTCCGCAGGAACGACTCGTAGGCGCCAGCACACCGCAGCATGTTCACCCAGGACATGCCTGCGGACAGGACATCCCGGGTGGAGAGCATCCGTGCGGTCATGTCCGCGCGTTCCAGGGAGCGGCCCAGTACCAGGAACAGCCAGCTTTCGTCGTGGCTCACCGTGGTGTCAGCCAGGCCGCTGACCATGGCGGTCCGTTCCAGGGTCCAGTTGCAGAAGCGGTAAGTGCCCACCACGTCCTTGCGGTGCTGGCTCAACCCGTAATACGTGGTGTTGAGGCTCTCCCACAGACCCGAGGACACCGTCTCGCGGGCACGCCGTGCGTTCTCACGGGCAGCACCCAGGGACCCGGCAATGGAGGTGGCGCTGGTTTTGTCGTACGCCAGGGCGTGCAGGAGCTCAGGCAGCCCGAAGTCCTCGCTCTGCGGACGCGCGCCCATCACGGCGAGCAGTTCCTGGGCAACGCGGCGGCGTTCGTCCATGGGCAGGTGGTTCAGGCGCTCCAGGTGGACGTCCAGGATGCGTGCGGTGCCGTCGGCCCGCTCCACATAGCGTCCGATCCAAAATAGGGACTCAGCAATACGGCTAAGCATTCGCGGCGACCTCCTGCGCGTCCAAGATCTGTGGGGTTGCCCCCGTGGTTGATGCTGCCTGGTCCTGGACCCGGCTCACTGCTGCTGCTCCGACTGGCGGTCACGCCAGTTGCTCTCGACCGGCCAGACGGACACCCGCTCGCGGATGTTAATGGTGGGCCTGGGCAGTGTCTCCACCGGCACCTGTGGCGAACCGGCCAGCACCCAGGTGTCCTTGGAGCCGCCGCCCTGGCTGGAGTTCACAATCAGGGAACCCTCCTTCAGCGCCACCCGGGTGAGCCCGCCGGGCAGAACCCAGACGTCGTCGCCGTCGTTCACAGCGAAGGGCCGCAGGTCCACGTGCCGGGGGCCGAACTTGTCCCCGCCCAGGGTGGGCACGGTGGAAAGCTGCAGGACCGGCTGCGCGATCCAGCCCCGGGGGTCGGCGATGACCCGTTGGCGCAGAGCGTCCAGTTCGTCATGGGACGCGTCAGGGCCGATCACCAGGCCCTTGCCGCCTGAGCCGTCAACAGGTTTCACCACCAGCTCGGACAGGTTGTCCAGGACGTACTCCCGGGCTTCCTTTTCCTCAAGCCGGTAGGTGTCCACGTTGGCGATGACTGGTTCCTCGCTGAGGTAGTAACGGATGAGGTCCGGAACGTAACTGTAGACGAGTTTGTCGTCGGCCACACCGTTGCCGACGGCGTTGGCGATGGTGACCCCGCCGGCGCGGGCAGCATTGACCAGGCCAGGGCAGCCCAGCATGGAATCCGAACGGAACTGGAGCGGGTCCAGGAACTCGTCATCGATGCGTTTGTAGATCACGTCTACGCGCTGCTCACCGGCGGTGGTGCGCATGTACACACGGTTGCCGCGGCAGATGAGGTCGCGGCCTTCTACGAGCTCCACCCCCATCAGGCCGGCCAGCAGGGTGTGCTCGAAGTAGGCGCTGTTGAAGACGCCCGGGGTCAGGACCACTACCGTGGGGTCGTCGACGCCGGCGGGTGCCGTTTTGCGCAGCGCCGAGAGGAGCCGGCGGGGGTATTCCTCCACCGGCCGGATGAGCTGCTGGCCGAACGCCTCGGGCAGGCCCTTGGCCATGGCACGGCGGTTCTCCAGGACATAGCTCACGCCGGAAGGAACGCGCACGTTGTCCTCCAGCACGCGGAACGTCCCGGCAGCGTCGCGGACCACATCGATGCCGGATATGTGCACCCGGACCCCGCCGGCCGGCTCGAAGCCGTGGACCTGGCGGTGGAAGTGTGCGCTGGTGGTGACCAGCTGGCGGGGAATCACGCCGTCGGCCACGACGTTCATTTTGTCGTAGACGTCGTTGAGGAAGGCTTCCAGCGCACGGACCCGCTGGGCCACGCCTTTTTCGAGTACGGTCCACTCGTCGGCGGGAATAACACGCGGCACGATGTCGAGCGGGAAGGGCCGCTCCTCCCCCGCGAAATCAAAGGTCACACCGCGGTCCAGGAAGGTGCGCGCCATCGAGTCCGCCCGGGCACTGACGTCCGCGAGGGAAAGCTTGCGGAGCGCGTCCGCAACCTCAGAGTACGACTCGCGTGCTTCCTGGCCGGGGGCGAACATCTCGTCGTAAGCGCCGGTCCGCCCGGCGGCCACGGAGTAATCCTGGAATAGGTCTGACATGTCCTTTAGCCAACCATCTTTTTGTTTCGAATTCATTACTGCCATCCATTGTGGCGTGTTGCCGGGCCGCCGCCGGTTCGTTGAATCCGCGCGGCATCCGGCAAGGTAGGTGAGTGCCAGAGAAGACTAACGCAGGGAGCGCCGGAAACGGACCGCACGGGCCCGGCCGCCGCTGGTTGCCGCGGGGTGCCGACAGGCTGGTGCCGGGGCTCGTGACCGCGGCCCTTGCGCTGGCCGCTGCCTTCGCCGTTCACGCCGTGGCGCCTGCCCTGCCCGCCATGACCGTTGCTGTGACACTGGGCCTGCTCGCGGCGAACCTGCCAGGCACGGCAGTATGGACCGCGGGCCGGGCACGGCCGGGGCTCGATTTTGCAGGCAAGCATCTTATGCGCGGCGGCATCGTCCTGCTTGGCCTGAAGGTCAGCATCATGGACATCCTGGGCCTGGGCTGGCTGGCCCTGGTCCTGATCGCTGGTGTGGTGCTGCTGAGTTTCGGCGGCACGTACCTGCTGGTACGCCTGTTCCGGCTCCCTCGGGAAACCGCCCTGCTGGTGGCCACCGGGTTCGCGATCTGCGGCGCGTCCGCCATCGGCGCAATGGCGGCGGTGCGCCGAATCCGGCACGTGGACACCGTCCTGCCGGTGGCGTTGGTGACGCTGTGCGGCACGTTGGCAATCGGGGTGCTCCCCCTGCTGATGCATCCCCTGAACCTGAGTACGGCTGCATTCGGCGCCTGGACCGGCGCATCAGTGCACGACGTCGGCCAGGTGGTGGCCACGGCGCAAACCGCCGGCACAGCGGCACTGGGGATCGCCGTCGTCGTCAAGCTAACGCGCGTGCTGCTGCTGGCACCGGTGGTGGCGCTGGCGGGCCTGCACCACCGTGCCACGGCGGTACCCGGGCACCAGCAGCTGCCGCCGGTGATTCCGCTGTTTGTGGCGGGGTTCGTGGCCATGGTGGCGCTGCGGTCCACCGGCTGGCTCTCCGCCGGGTGGCTCGACGCAGGCGCCGGGCTCCAGGATGTCCTGCTCGGCGCAGCGCTCTTCGGGCTTGGCTCGGCCGTACGGATCCGCACCCTCCTGCACACCGGGGCCCGGGCACTGCTCGCGGCGCTGGCAGCGTGGCTTCTGATCGCGCTCCTGGGCCTGGCAGCGGCCCTGCTGATCACGGCCTAGCGGCCCGGCCGGACGCGGGCGGGCATGTGCGGACCCGTGATTAGATAGCTGAGTGTCACATGAGAATCTGCAGCGCAACGAAGCCGCACAACGGTCAGCCCTGATCACCACGCACAGCTACGACGTCTCCCTCGACGTACGGCAGGCGGCGGATCCGGAGGTGACCGGGTACACCAGCCGCAGCGTCATCAACTTTTCCGCCGCGGAGCCGGGCCAGTCCACGTTCCTGGACTTCATTGCCAGTGACGTCCACAGCGTGTTCCTCAACGGCAAGGGCCTGCCGGTGGCGGACGTGGTGGACGGCTCGCGGATACGCCTGGACAACCTGCAGGCCGAAAACCAGGTCACCGTGACTGGCACAGCCCTGTACAGCCGGTCAGGCGAGGGCATGCACCGGTTCGTGGATCCTGCCGACGGCCAGTGCTACCTGTACACGCAGTACGAGCCCGCCGACGCCCGCCGGGTGTTCGCAAACTTCGAGCAGCCTGACCTCAAGGCTGAATTCACTTTCCACATCATGGCGCCGTCCGGTTGGTCAGTAGCCTCCAACGGGGTTGAAGCCGCCCGCACGCAGCTGACGAGCGATCCGGATACCAGCCGCTGGGACTTCGCCACCACCCGGCCGATGTCTACCTACATCACCACAGTGCTGGCCGGCCCCTACTTCAAAGCCGAGGATCGCTGGGAGGCAACGCTCGACGACGGTACCCGGCTGGACGTCCCGCTGGCACTTTACTGCCGGGCGTCCATGGCCGCATCATTCGATACCGACGAACTGTTCCGCCTGACGAGGAACGGCCTGGACTTTTTCAACCGGCTGTTCGGCTACCCCTATCCGTGGGGCAAATACGATCAGGCGTTTGTGCCCGAATACAACCTCGGCGCCATGGAGAACCCTGGCCTGGTGACCTTCACCGAAAGCTACGTCTTCACGTCGCGGGCCGCCGACTCGCAGTACCAGGCGCGGGCCAACACCCTCCTGCACGAAATGGCGCACATGTGGTTCGGTGATCTGGTCACCATGCGATGGTGGGACGACCTGTGGCTCAAGGAATCCTTCGCGGACTACATGGGAACCCTTGGCGTGGACAGGGCCACCGCCTGGCAGACCGCCTGGGTGAACTTCGCCAACAAGCGCAAGGCCTGGGCCACTGTCCAGGACCAGTTGCCCACCACGCATCCGATCGTTGCAGACATCCCGGACCTGGAGGCCGCCAAGCAGAACTTCGACGGCATCACCTATGCTAAAGGTGCGTCCGTACTGAAGCAGCTGGTGGCGTATGTGGGCTTTGAGGCCTTCATCGCGGGTTCGCGGCAGTACTTCCGCGACCACGCTTACGGGAACACGACGCTGACGGACCTCCTGGCAGCGTTGAGCGCTGCCTCCGGAAGGGACCTCACCGGGTGGGCGGCGCAGTGGCTGCAGACCTCGGGGATCCCCACCCTGGCTCTCGAGGTGACTGACGACGGCGGCATTCTTGGTCCGGTGTCCATCCTCCAGGATGCGACCGATCCCGTCACCGGACGGGAGGAACTGCGTCCGCACACGCTCCGCGTGGGCCTGTACAACGCGGACGCCGCAGGGGCCCTGGTGCGGACCGCCAGCATCGAAACAGACGTGGTGGGCCGCAGGACTGAGGTTCCGGAGCTTGCAGGCAAGCCCCGGCCGGCGCTGCTGCTGCTCAACGACGATGACCTGACCTACGCCAAGGTGCGGCTGGACCCAGTGTCCGAAGCCACGGTGCGCTCGTCCCTGGACCGGATCACTGATCCCATGGCACGGGCCCTCTGCTGGACAGCGCTGTGGAACTCGGCCCGCGACGCCGAAAGCCCGGCAACCCGCTACGTGGATGCCGTCACAGCGTTCGGCCCGGCGGAAACCGGGATCGGCGTGCTGCTGAACATCCTCGAGAACGCCGGTACCGCCGTCGAACACTACACTCCCCCGGCCCGGCGCGGTGAGGTACGTGGCGCCTACCTTTCCGCCGCCTATGCCCAGCTGGACAGGGCGGATCCGGGCTCCGACCAGCAGCTCGCCTGGGCACGGACGGTGGCTGCCGTCAGTCGGCACGATGCTTCACTCCTGCCACGGCTCAGGGGCCTGCTGGACGGGACGGAAGAGGTCACCGGCCTGGCGGTGGACGCCGAACTGCGCTGGAACATCTGGTGGGCGCTGGCGGCCAATGGTCAGGCAACCATTGCCGAGCTGGACGCCGAGCTGGCACGGGACACCACCGCCTCAGGCCGCGCGGGCCACGCCACCGCCCTCGCCGCCCGGCCGGATCCGGAGGTCAAGGCAGGCGCCTGGAAGGCAGCGGTGCACGGCACCGAACTGTCCAACCAGCTCCTCAGCGCCACCATCGCCGGGTTTTCCACCGCGGCCGCGGAGCTGCTGAACCCCTACGTGGAGCCTTACTTCGAGTGCCTCCGCGGCGTGTGGGAGAACCGCAGCATCGAAATTGCCAGCCGGATTGTGCGGGGGTTGTATCCGTCGGCGCAGGACCTGCCGGCCGGTACACTGCCGGACCAGCACCCGGTCCTGCTCCGCACCGATCAGTGGCTGCTGTCCAACGCAGGGGCACCGCATGCGCTGCGCAGGATCATCGTGGAACAGCGCAGCCACCTGCTCCGGGCCCTGACGGCCCAGGCCGCAATTTAACCCTCATCGATTGCTCCGTAAAGGTCGTTTAGAGGCCTGAAAACGGCAGTTACGGAGCAACCGATGGTTAGGGGACGCGGTGCAGCCACTCGTGCGTGCCGAACTTGCTGGCCACGCGCTCACGGGCGGCAGCGAGTTCGGCACCGGTCAGTTCGGACGCGGTGGCCGCGTAGCGTTCGGCGAAGACCTCCATCATGGCGGCGATGATCTCGGTGCGCGCCAATCCGGTCTGCCGCCGGAGCGGGTCCACGCGCTTCTTCGCGCTGCGGGTGCCCTTGTCCGAGAGCTTCTCCTTGCCGATGCGCAGGACCTCCACCATTTTGTCGGCGTCGATGTCATAGCTCATGGTGACGTGGTGCAGCATGCCGCCGTTGGCGAGGCGTTTCTGCGCTGCCCCGCCGATCTTGCCCTGGTCCGTGGCGATGTCATTCAGGGGCACGTAGAAGGCTGAAATGCCGAGCTTCTCCAGGGCGGCCATCACCCAGGCGTCCAGGAACGCGTACGAGTCCGTGAAGCTGATCCCGTCCACCAGGGTCTGTGGCAGGTAGAGGGAGTACGTGATGCAGTTGCCGGCTTCCATGAACATGGCTCCCCCGCCGCTGATCCGGCGGACCACGCTGATGCCGTGGCGGGCCACCCCCTCCGGTTCCAGTTCGTTGCGGACGGACTGGAAGCTGCCGATCACCACGGAGGGCTCCTCCCAGTCCCAGAATCGGAGGGTGGGGTTGCGGCGGCCGGCACCAACTTCCTCCGTCAGGACCTCATCCAGGGCCACGTTGAGGTGGGTGGGCAGCACCGTGGGGGCGATGATGTTCCAGTGGTGGTCGGACCAGGTCGTGGCATGCGCCAGGGCGCGCCGGACGGCGATGGCCACGGCATCAGCCGAAAAGCCGAACAGGACGGCCCCGGGCGGCAGGGAGGCGGTGATCGCCGCAGCCAGGTCCGCCGGCGTCGTACTTTCCGGCATCCCGGCGAGGGCCCCGTTGATCTCAGGCAGCGCCTCGTCGGGCTCCAGGAAGAAGTCGCCGCTCACCGACACGCCGGCCAGGAGGCCATCCTCGACGTCCAGGTCCACGACCACCAGTTTGCCGCCGGGAACCTTGTACTCGCCATGGAAGCGGCTGGGGCGGACTTCTGCGGGGCGTGGAGTGGGCGTCATGCTTTCCATCCTGCCGCACACCGGGCGCGTTTACTCAACTGCCAACAACGCGAAAAGCCCGCACCGTTTCCGGTGCGGGCTTTCCAAAGAACCTTGCGGGGTGAATTACTTCTTGCCGCCGAAGCCCTTGAAGCGAGCGTTGAAGCGCTCGACGCGGCCTGCAGAGTCCATGATGCGCTGCTTGCCCGTGTAGAACGGGTGGGACTCGGAGGAGATTTCGACGTCGATGACCGGGTAGGTGTTTCCGTCTTCCCACTCGATGGTCTTCTTGGAAGACACGGTGGACTTGGTCAGGAACTTGACGCCGGAAGCCAGGTCGTTGAAAACAACAGCTTCGTACTTCGGGTGGATATCAGACTTCATAATGGGACCTTTGTTCGCACAACTGGATTTTGCCAGCTGCCAGGTATGAATGGAATGGCTGGCGCCCGTCCACTGCTTGAGGCAGAAACCGCAGGACAGCCAGCTGTTAATAATAGCGGATCAGCGTTGTCCCTGCGAACCGCGGGGCCGGAGTTCCCAGAACGCCTCGGCAGAGGCCGACGGCGGCGAGTGTCTCTGGACGCATGCCGGCGCCTTCGGTTCCAAGCACCAGGGCCAGCTGAGGTCCTGCGGCCAGGATTCCAGCCGCGCCCAGGGCACCTGGAAGACAGTCCCCATACTGACCCGGACGCTGCGGCGATATGAGGACTGCATCGATGTCCAGCGCTGCTGACCGGAAAATGGCGCCGACGTTCGTAGGTGTTGCAATCTGTTCGGGAGCGAGAGCAACTGTCTGCTGGCCGAACGTACCTGCCGGGTTTACTGTGAGAGCGTGCGCGGGCGCATCGAAGCCGACTATCTGGTGGTCGGCGCTGGGACAGCGGGGATGGTCTTCACCGACCGGATCCTCGCGCATTCGGATGCCACGGTGGCGATCGTCGATCGTCGGCACGCGCCCGGGGGACACTGGCAGGACGCATATCCGTTCGTTCGGCTGCACCAGCCCGCGAACCTCTACGGCGTCGAATCCGTGCCATTCGGAGCCGACAGGCGCGACGTCAGCGGCACGAACGCAGGCCTGTACGAGCTGGCCGGCCCGAGCGAGATTTGCGCGCATTTCGAAGAGGCGATGACGCGGGTCTTCCTGCCGACCGGTCGTGTAGTCTACCTGCCCGAGTGCGAGTTCGTTGACGGGGGACGGGTCGTCTCCCGCCTGGACGGCAGCACCGTGCCCGTCACCGTGCGCCGCCGCGTGGTGGATGCCAGGTATCTTGAGGGCCGCATCCCCGCCACCTCCGCCCCGCCGTTCGCCGTGGCCGAGGGAGTCCGCTGCATCCCCACCGGTGGGCTCGCCCGGCTCACCCACCCGGCCGGACGCTTCACCGTGATCGGAGCGGGAAAGACCGCCCTCGACACGTGTGTGTGGCTTCTTGAGCGGGGTGTGGATCCCGCCGACCTCACGTGGATCAAACCGCGCGAGGGATGGTGGCCGAATCGACGCTACCTGCAGCCGCACGACCAAGTCGTCGAGCAGTACGTCGCGAACGCCGCCCAGATCGAGGCCATCGCCCAAGCGAAGACGGTTGACGATCTCTTCGCACGGCTCGACGAGCAGGGAATACTGCTGCGGGTCGATCCCTCCGTGCCACCCACGATGTTCCACGGCGCGATCGTCGGAGAGGCCGAGATCGCTCTCCTCCGGCAAATCGAGGATGTCGTGCGCCTCGGCCACGTGCGTGCTGTCGAGCGCCACCGCATCATCCTCGACGACGGTGTCATCCCCACGACACGCGACACGCTGCACCTCCACTGCGCGGCGTCGGGGCTCGTCCGGCCGCCACTTCGGCCGATCTTCGAACCTGGCCGCATCACGCTTCAGCCGATGTTCTGGGGCACCGTCTCGTTCCAGTACGCGATGCTTGGCGTCGTCGAAGCCGAACTCCACGACGACGACCAGAAGAACAAGCTGTGCCGCCCGCTGCACCTCTGGGATCGGAATGTCGACTTCCTCATTGCTTACGCCGCGCTGATGGCGAACGCCCGGGCACGCGGCCAGCATCCGGCCGTGTCCGCCTGGTCGCGCACGAGCCGGCTGTATCCTTTCGCCGAGCTGGAGCGTTACGCCGACGACCCACGCATCCCTGAGGCTCGCGAGCGCAGCCGAGCCCATGCCGCCGGAGCGCTCTCCAACCTCCCCCGCCTCATCGCCTCGGCGTGACCCGGCCACCGTCAGCCGGCGATCCCTGAGGGCGGTAAGACTTGTGCTGCGGGCTCGAGGCGAGGCCGGCGGCTGCGGCTTCGTGCGTGATGGGCCGGGTCACTGCGTGTCCGGGTTTGGATGGCCCTGTGGACAGGAGAGGCCTGGCGTCAGCCACACTACCTGGTCGCGTAGAAGGCGACCGCCGACGAGGCAGCGACGTTGAGCGAGTCGACGCCGTTCATCATCGGAATCGTCACTCTTGCGTCGAGCAATCGGTCGGTCTCCGGCTTCAGCCCATCGCCTTCGGTTCCGAAAACCAGCACCAGGTTCTGATGATCCTGGGCCACCAGTTCATCCAGCGTGATGGCCCCCTCCCCCAAAGACATACCCGCCACGAAGTAGCCCGCATCTTTCAGCTGTTCTATTCCAGCCGGCCACGGGTCGATCCTTGTCCACGGCACCTGGAACACTGTGCCCATGCTGACCCTGATCGAGCGCCGGTACAGCGGATCAGCACATTGTGGCGTGACCAGCACAGCATCGACGCCGATTGCCGCCGCTGACCTGAACACGGCTCCCACATTTGTATGATCGGTCAAATCCTCAAGAACCGCGATCCTTGATCGTCCATGTGCACGAACTCGAGCAGACTCTTGTACTTTGCGACCACTGACATCCGTGTGGTCCACGATGTCTTCCAGGACTGCTACGCGGCGCGCGTTCGCCAGGAGTTCGTGGACGGGAACCGGAGCAGGCCGATGCATGGCGGCCATGGCTCCGCGGTGCAGGTGGAATCCGGTGATTTCTTCGAGCAGCGCGGCGCTGCCAATGAAGGCCGGCACGTCCGGGTGGGTGGCCAGGACATCCTGCAGGTCATCGAGCCATTTTTCGGCAAGGAAGAAGGACCTGGGCCGGTGGCCGGCCTCGAGGGCCCGCCGCAGAACGCGGGAGGACTCGGCGATGTACATGCCTTCGGCCGGTTCGCGGAGCTTGCGAAGGTGGACGTCCGTGAGCTGGGTGTAATCGGACACACGGGGGTCCGTCGCCGAATCAAGATAGTGGATTGTCACCGGCTGATTATTTCAGCAGGTTGGCGATCATAAAGCCAAGTGCCACGAGGCCAAGGGCAAAGATCACGCCGCGCAGGACCGGCGGGGAGAGGCGGCGGCCCACCTTGGAACCGATGACGCCGCCGATCAGGGAGCTGACCGCGATGATGGCCACCACGGTCCAGTTGATACGGCCGAAGGCGAACAGCAGGTACGAAGCTGCCGCCACAATGTTGACGCCCAGCACCAGGATGTTCTTCATGGCGTTGGCATTCTGGATGGTTCCCGCCATAAAAACGCCCAGGATGCCCACCAGGAGGATGCCCTGTGCTGCGACGAAGTATCCGCCGTACACGCCGGCAAGGTACACAAGCACGATCAGCAGCATGCCGTGGTTCCTGTCCTTGAGGGCGTGCTCGGGGTTCTCTTCCCGTGACCGCACCCACTGCTGGAGCCTGGGCTGGAAGACCACCATCAGCAGCGCCAGCACAATCAGGGCAGGCGCCGCGTAATGGAAGACCTTCTCCGGAAGGTGCAACAACAGCCAGGCGCCGCTGATGCCGCCCAGCAGGGACGCGGGCAGGAGCCTGAACAGCTGCCGGCCACGGCCTTTGAGTTCCTTCCGGTAGCCCCACGCACCGGCCGCGTTGCCGGCCACCAGCCCCATGGCGTTGCTGATCGAGGCTGTCACCGGGGCCACGCCCAGGGCGATCAGGACGGGGAAGGTGACCAGGGTGCCGGAACCGACGACTGCGTTGATGGTGCCGGCCCAGAGGCCGGCAAAGAACACAAGGATGCTGCTAAGAAGCTCCAAGGGGGCGGGACCGCGCTAGCGGCGTGCAGTGGCCGTATACCGGCCGGCGTTTTCGGTGACGTCCAAGGACAGCCCGAAGGTGTTGCTGAGGTGCTCGTCGGTGAGGACGTCCTTGATGGGACCCGCGGCGACTACGCCGCCGTCGCGCAGCAGCATGGCATGGGTGAACCCTGGCGGAACCTCCTCAAGGTGGTGAGTCACCAGGACCATGGCCGGGGCCCCTTCGTCGCTGGCGAGTTCGCCGAGCTTGTGGACGAGCTCCTCGCGGCCGCCGAGGTCCAGTCCGGCGGCGGGCTCATCGAGCAGGAGCAGTTCCGGGTCGGTCATAAGCGCGCGCGCGATCTGCACGCGTTTGCGTTCCCCCTCGGAGAGCGTGGCAAAAGTTCGGTTCAGCAGCGGCCCCATGCCCCAGTCGTTCAGCAGCCGGAAGGCACGCCTTTCGTCCGGCCGCTCGTACCCCTCGCGCCAGCGGCCGGTCACGCCGTAGGCTGCGGTGACCACAACATTGAGGACATTCTCGGATTCCGGAATCTGGCTGGCCAATGCCGCTGAGGAGAGGCCGATCCGCGGACGGAGTTCGAAGACGTCCACCTGGCCCATGGTTTCGTCCAGGATTCCGGCCGTGCCGCTGCTGGGGTGAAGCCGTGCTGCCGCGATCTGCAGAAGAGTGGTTTTGCCAGCGCCGTTGGGTCCCAGAATGACCCAGCGCTCCCCTTCATTGACTTGCCAGTCAACCTTGTCCAACAGGGTCTTTTTGCCTCGGACAACGCTGACGGAAGCCATTTCAAGAACATCACTCATGGTGTAGACACTAGGACAAAATCCGGGCCGACTGATAACCGGAACCATCCCGGTCATCCCGCGTGCATCCGCGGGCGGTGCGCAGCGCAATGAATTCGGGCCGACGTGCCGCGCTGGCTAAGATTGCAGCCATGACTCCGAACGTAACTGCGGTCAGCTATGGCCCGAAACTGATCGACTCCGAGCTGCTGCGGCTGCGTTCCCTGTGGGCTGCGAACGGCGCCACCATGGAGTCGGAATCGCGGGGCGGGGACACCCGTTTTGAGGTCCACACGGCCAGGCTCGCAGTCTCCGACGGCACCGCAGCCGGCGTCACCGCCCTCCGCCACGCCGTCGCGGAGGCCACCCTTGCCGGGCTGGACACGGCGATCGTTCCCACGGAGTTTCGCGAGGCACCGCGGAAATTCCTCATTATGGATGTGGACTCCACGCTGATCCAGCAGGAAGTCATTGAACTCCTTGCCGCCTATGCCGGCAAGCGCGAAGAAGTCGCGGCCGTCACGGAGGCGGCCATGCGCGGGGAACTGGACTTCGCGCAGAGCCTCCACGCGCGGGTGGCCGTGCTCGCGGGACTGCCCGCCGCCGTCGTCGAATCTGTCCGGGCTGAAGTGAAACTGAGCGAAGGGGCCGCCGAACTGGTGGCGGCATTCAAGGCGGCGGGTCACGTGGTGGCTGTGGTCTCCGGCGGTTTTAACCAGATCCTTCGTCCTATCGCGGAGGACCTTGGCCTGGACTACTGGATCGCCAACGAACTTGAAATTGTCGACGGCGCGCTGACCGGCAAGGTGCTCGGCGCGGTTATTGACCGGGCTGCCAAGGAAAAGTACTTGCGTGAATGGGCCGCCGCCGAGGGCGTGCCCATGGAACACACGATTGCCGTGGGCGACGGCGCCAACGATCTCGACATGCTCGGCGCCGCCGGGATCGGGGTGGCCTTCAACGCCAAGCCTGCTGTCCGGGCAGTGGCGGACTCAGCCATCAACATGCCCTACCTCGACGCCGTGCGGCACATCGCGGGCGTCTAGTGGTCCGCCGCTAAAGCAGCGAGAGAGCAGTTCGCGGCAGTGTTCCCTCGGAACATTGCCGCGAACTGCTCTCTCGCGTTACCTGCCTCTGGCGTTAGTTGGCGCCCTTGCCGAAGTAGTCGGCACCGCCCGCGTACTCGGTGTGGCCGGACTCGACGTCGGCAGTAGCCATGCCTGCCACAACCTCGGCGAACTCCTCCACAGAGTAGAGCTTGCCGGCCTCGGCGCGGCGGGCTTCGATGGCGCCCGGGGTTGCGCGGTCAAGCAGCGTGGCGGTGACGGTGCCTTCGATCATGTCGCCGGAAACAACCACCAGGCTGATGCCCTTCTCCGCCAAGTTGGGGATGAGGCCGCGCAGCGCGTCCTCGCCGGCGCGCTTGCTGCGGGCTACGGGCTCGTACGACGGCATGGTGGGCACGGTGTTGATGAAGTGGGCCTGGTGGCTGGTCACGAAGACCACGCGGGAGCCTTCCTTCATCAGCGGCACGGCAGCGTTGAGCATGTTGACCTGCGCGTCACGGTTCAGCTTCAGCGCGTAGTCCTCCTCCATACCTGTTTCCATGCCGCCGGATGCGTTGAGTACCAGGACGTCCAGCGAGCCGAAGTTTTCCATGGCTGCGCTGGCCAGTGCCTGGACGCCGTCGAGCGTGGTCAGGTCCGCGCCCACGGCTACGGCACGGCCGCCGGCAGCTTCAATTCCGGACACTACTTTGTTGGCGCGCGGCGCCTTCTGGCGGTAGTTCACCACGACGGCGGCGCCCTCGCCCGCGAGGATCTTGGCCACTTCGGCTCCGATCCCGCGGGAGGATCCGGTCACGATGGCTGTCTTGTTCTCCAGCAGTCCCACAGGGGCTCCTTTGTTTGATACGTCCAAAATCGTTGGGGTTTGCGTTCCATCATGCCAGCGCAGGCGGCGGGTTTGGTTGTGTGACCCCCACAAAAAAGCGGAGGCAAGCTGGGCCGCCTACTAGTGGCCCATCCCCAGGCCGCCGTCCACCGGAATGACAGCGCCGGAAATGTAGGCCGCCTCGTCGCTGGCGATCCACCGGACCACGTTTGCCACTTCCGATGCCTCGGCAAACCGGCCGGCAGGGATGCTGGCGAGGTAGTCCTTCTGGGTTGCTTCCGGAAGTTCCGCGGTCATGTCCGTGTTGATGAAGCCGGGTGCCACCACGTTGGCGGTGATGCCGCGGGAGCCGAGTTCGCGGGTCAGCGAGCGGGCCACGCCCACCAGCCCGGCCTTGGACGCGGAGTAGTTGATCTGGCCGGGGGCACCGTACAGCCCGGAAACGGAGGAGATCAGGACCACGCGGCCCTTCCGCAGCCGGATCATCCCCTTGGAGGCGCGCTTGATGACGCGGAACGCGCCGGTCAGGTTGGTGTCGATGACGGAGGCGAAATCGTCTTCGCTCATCCGCAGCAGGAGAGTGTCCTTGGTGATCCCGGCGTTGGCCACCAGCACCTCCACCGGACCGTGGGCAGCCTCGACCTCGGTGAAGGCAGCATCCACCGATGCTTCATCGGTGACATCGGCCTTGACGCCCAGGATCCCGTCCGGCAGTTCCGACTCGCTCCTGTACGTGACCGCCACCTTGTCGCCGTTGGCCAGGAAGGCCTTGGCGATGGCCAGCCCAATGCCACGGTTGCCTCCGGTGATAAGGACGCTGCGGGCTGTGGTGGCTGCTTCAGACATAAGACGCTCCGGGATCTGCGGCAGGAATCACCGCGTAGAAAAGAGTGGGATTTTTACTGCCTCCGATCTTAGCCTCCGTTTGGGTGCGTCTGCCGATGGTGGGAGAATGAAGGGAAGCCTTTGGAGCGTGATCAAACAGCCGTGACCTCGATGAACCAAGCGGGACAGCCCCTGCCCGGAGACCCCCAGCGGTTCTCCAGGGATACGGGCGTGCACAGCATCACGGACGCCGCGTCCGCCCATTCCGAGGACATGCACCGGCGGATGGTCAAGTACGCGCTGGCGATGGGCATCAGGATGGTCTGCCTCGTCCTCATCTTTGTGGTGGATGGCTGGTTCAAGCTTTTGATGGTTGCCGGCGCGGTGTTCCTTCCCTGGATCGCGGTGGTCATCGCCAACGGCAGCGACAAAGCCGAAGTCCACAGCGACTCGCTCCTGGACTCAGCGCCGCTCGCTGAACTGGAAAATCCGGCATGGATGACGGCGGAAGACGGGGATGCGTCCCCCGTACTCCAGGGCGAAGTGATTAATGATGACGACGACGAACCAACGCACGGACAGGAACGGCGCGCCTCATGAACGTTTTTGACCTGGCAGCAGGGACGGCCGGTCCCTCGCCAGCCACGGCTGCAGTATGCGCCCGGAAAGCCTGCCGCGCAGACGCTTCCTGGCAGCTGCTGTGGAACAACCCGAAGATCCACACGCCTGAACGCCGCAAAATCTGGCTCGCATGCGACGACCACCGTCCCTGGCTCGAGGACTACCTCCAGACCCGGGGGCTGTGGAAGGAAACCGCGGTGCTCGTCCCTGGGCGGGAACCAGGCATGTCGCCGGCCGGGCAGGACGGCTGAATGTACCGCTTCCTCTTTTCCAGCAAGTGGCTGGGATACCTGCTCCTCGCCGCGATCTTCGCTTCGGCCTGCGTGTTCCTGGGCCGATGGCAGATGGACCGCCGCGCAGAGACGCTCGCCGAAATCAACCGCGTTGTCACCAACTACTCCGCAACCCCCCTCTCCTTCGACCAGGCAAGGGGCGAATTCTCCGCGCTGGACCCTGCCAGGGAATGGACGCAGGTGGAGCTCAAGGGCACCTACGACATCGACGGCCAGCGGATTGTCCGCAACCGCCCGCTCAATGGGCAGCCGGGCTACGAAGTGGTTGTCCCGTTCAAGCTTGAGTCCGGCGAAACCGTGGTGATCGACCGGGGCTGGCTGCCCATCGGCAACAGGAACCCCGGCAGCCCTGACTCCATCCCGGCACCCCCGGCCGGGCAGGTCACCGCCGTGGTCAGGCTGAAGCACGGTGAACCGCGGCTCGACCGCGGCGCCCCGGACGGCCAGCTCGCCTCCATCGACCTGCCCGCCTATGCGGAGCAGCTGGGTTACCCGGTCCTGACCGGCGCCTACGGCCAGCTGGCCTCCGAGTCGCCTGCCCCGGCCGAGTCGCCGCTATCCTTCCCGAAACCGGCCACCGAAGAGGGAACCCACCTGTCGTATTCCCTGCAATGGTTCGCGTTCGGCGTGCTGATGTTTGTGGGCTTCGGCTACGCCGCCCGCCAGCAGGCGCGCAATGCCGCCATCGATGCCGAAGAAGAGTCCGAAAGTGCCGACGCGTCCCTCGATTCCGGCAGCGCGGTCCACTCCGCCGCAGCGGCAGCCCGCCGTCGTCCGCCCGTGACCCGCAAGCGTAAGCACCCCACCTCAGAAGAAGAGGAAGACGCCCTCCTCGACGCCCAGGGCTACTAGCCACGTTCGCCGCGGAACGGACTGAACCACGGCGCGCGGATCAGCCAGGGAGGCCTAAGCCAAGGTAATGAGGTCCAGGTAGTCTTCGTTCCAGTGGTCCTCGACCCCGTCGGGAAGCAGGACAACACGCTCGGGGTTGAGGGCTTCCACTGCGCCTTCGTCGTGGCTGACGAGGACGACGGCGCCGGTGTAGTTGCGCAGCGCGCCGAGGATTTCGGCGCGGCTGGCCGGGTCCAGGTTGTTGGTGGGCTCGTCGAGGAGGAGCACGTTGGCGCTGGACGCAACGATGGTGGCGAGGGCCAGGCGGGTCTTCTCACCGCCGGAGAGCACGCCGGCGGGCTTGTCGACGTCGTCCCCGGAGAACAGGAACGAGCCCAGGATTCCGCGGACCTCGGCGTCCTTCATGTCCGGGGCGGAGGACCGCATGTTTTCCAGCACCGACCGGTTCACGTCCAGGGTGTCGTGTTCCTGGGCGTAGTAACCCACCTTGAGGCCGTGCCCGGCGACAACTTCACCGGTGTCCGGCTTGTCCACGCCGGCCAGCATCCGCAGCAGGGTGGTTTTGCCGGCGCCGTTCAGCCCGAGGATGACCACCTTGGAGCCGCGGTCGATCGCAAGGTCCACGTCCGTGAAGATCTCCAGCGAACCGTAGGACTTGCTGAGGCCTTCGGCCGTGAGCGGGGTCTTGCCGCACGGTGACGGGTCCGGGAACCGCAGGGCTGCCACGCGGTCGTTCTCACGGACTGCTTCCAGGCCGCTGAGCAGGCGCTCGGCCCGCTTGGCCATGTTCTGCGCGGCAACGGCCTTGGTGGCCTTGGCACGCATTTTGTTGGCCTGGTCGAACAGGACCTGGGCCTTCTTCTCGGCATTGGCGCGTTCACGCTTGCGTGCACGCTCATCGGTTTCACGCTGGGTGAGGTAGCGCTTCCAGTCCATGTTGTAGAAATCGATCTGCGCGCGGTTGGCGTCCAGCAGGAAGACCTTGTTAACGGTGGCTTCCAGGAGTTCGGTGTCGTGGCTGATCACGATCAGGCCGCCCTGGTGGTTCTTCAGGAAGTCACGCAGCCACGCGATGGAGTCTGCATCGAGGTGGTTGGTGGGCTCGTCGAGGAGCATGGTCTCGGCGTCCGAGTAAAGAATCCGGGCCAGTTCGACACGGCGGCGCTGGCCACCGGAGAGGGTCTTCAGCGGCTGGTTGAGGATACGGTCCGGCAGGGCCAGGTTGGAGCAGATCGCGGCAGCTTCAGCCTCGGCCGCATAGCCGCCGGCCGCCAGGAATTCAGATTCCAGCCGGTCGTACCGGTTCATGGCCTTGCGCTGGACGTCGGCGTCCTCGCTGGCCATTTCGTCGTGCGCCTTGCGGAGCTTGCCCACCACAATGTCCAGCCCGCGTGCCGCCAGGATGCGGTCCCGGGCCAGCTGTTCCATGTCAGGAGTGCGGGGATCCTGCGGCAGGTAGCCGATCTCGCCGGAGCGGGTGACTTTGCCCGCCGCCGGGAGGCCTTCACCTGCCAGGACGCGCGTGAGGGTCGTCTTACCGGCACCGTTCCTGCCCACGAGGCCGATCTTGTCGCCTTTATCGATGCGGAAGCTCACCTGGTCCATGAGGAGCCGGGCGCCGGCGCGCAGTTCAAGATCCTGGACAGTAATCACAGCAGGTAAGGCCTTTCACAACAGGGAAACGCCGCAGCTCAACGGATGGTGTCTGGTTGCAGCCGGGCAGAATGGCCGGACAGAACGGCCTTTCCAAGTCTACCGGCCACAGCTTCACCCCATAACCGTGCCCCCGCGGCCCGCCCTTGTGGCCAGGATTCAGCGTACGGGTGTTCGTTTAGTAGATCCCCTACAAAATAGCGCCCGACGGCGGCCGGTAACGTCAGGAGCATCCCCATGCTGTGCTTCTACACCACTGAATAGGACTCCCATGAGCCAGACTGACACTGCCATCACCGGCCCCGCTTCCCAAGCCCGCGGCCGCTGGAACGCTACCGACCTCGGCCTGATCGCCGTCTTCGCTGCTTTGGTAGCCGGCTCCGCGCTGGTCCCCGGCATCGCGGCCAACGTTTTCGGCGTGCCCATTACCTTCCAGACTCTCGCGGTGATGCTCACGGGACTGATGCTTGGCCCCGCACGGGGATTCGCCGCCGTCGGCCTTTACACCCTGCTGGGTCTGGCCGGGCTGCCGATCTTCAGCCAGGGCCGCAGCGGCCTGGGCATCCTGGCCGGGCCGTCCGCCGGCTACATCATTGCGTTCCCGCTCGCCGCGGCGCTGGTGGGCTGGCTTGCCACCGTGGTGATCCGCCGCACCACCCGTGCACGCGCACTCTGGTTCTTCCTGGCCGCGACGGTGACCAGCATCACCCTGGTCCACACCCTGGGCGTGCTGGGCATGGCACTGAACTCCAAGGCTACCCTCGGCGAGGCGTTCCTGGCCGACCTTGTCTTCTACCCCGGAGACGTCATCAAGAACTGCCTCGCCGCCGTGATCGCCGTCGCCCTGCACCGTGCCTTCCCCGACCTGCTGGTCCGCCGCGTGAAGCGGATCAGCGCCTAAGCAACCATGGCAACACTTTCCTTCCAGGACGCCACGGTGGCCGTGGCCGTGGACAGCTCCCCGGACCCCAAAACCCTGCTGGCAGGCGTCACCCTCGAACTGACGGAACAGCGCATCGGCGTCATCGGAGCCAACGGATCCGGCAAGTCCACTCTGCTGCGGCTGATTAACGGCCTGGTCCAGCCAACGTCCGGGACGGTATCGGTGAACGGCGCTGATACCGTCCGGGCGGTGCGCGCGGTCCGCAGGCAGGTGGGCTTCGTCTTCACCGATCCCCTGTCCCAGCTGGTCATGCCCACCGGGCGCGAGGATGTGGAACTCTCGCTCCGGCGTTCCGTACGGAACGGTCCGGAACGCCGGCAGCTGGCAGAGAATGCGCTGAACCGGTTTGGGCTGCTGGGCCTCGCGGACCAGAGCATCTATGAGCTCTCCGGCGGGGAACGCCAGCTGATGGCCCTGGCCGCCGTCCTGGCGGTCAACCCCTCCGTGCTGGTACTCGATGAGCCCTCCACCCTGCTGGACCTGCGGAACCGTGAGCTCCTGCGCCGCACCCTGGCCGGGCTCGACGAGCAGATCATCATGTCCACCCACGACCTTGACCTGGCCCGCGAGATGGACCGGGTGCTGGTGGTGGAGGCCGGGCGTGTGGTGTTCGACGGCGGACCGGCGGCCGCGGTGGAACAGTACCGGGCGCTGTGCGCCACGGGGCTGGCGGCACCGTGAGAGGGCACGGCTTCCTGCTGGCCAACTATGTGCCGGGAAACTCACTCGTCCACCGGACCCCGCTGGCAGTGAAGTTCCTGCTGGTGATGGGTTGTGGCCTGGCCTCATTCCTGATCATTGACTGGCTGGTGTCCGCCGCCGTCTTCGCGGTGATGTGCGGGCTGTACCTGCTGACGGGGGCGGGTCCGCACCGGCTCTTCGGCGCCGTCCGGCCGCTGCTGGCAGTCCTGCTGGTGATCGGACTGTTCCAATGGTGGCAGCTGGGCGGACCCACGGCGGCCCGGATTGTGCTGAACATCCTGGTGTGTGTGGTGGCAGCTTCCTTGCTGACGGCCACCACCCCCATGCAGCGGCTGCTGGACGGTGTGGTCTCCCTGGCCACGCCCCTGCGCCGTTTCGGAGCGGATCCTGAGCGCTTTGCCCTGACCATCGGTGTGATGCTGCGAAGCATCCCGTATATCGCCGGCGCTTTCGCTGACGTCCGCGATTCGGCCCGCGCCCGCGGGCTGGAGCGGAATCCCCGGGCCCTGGTGCTTCCCGTCTTCATCACCACCGTGGCGTACGCGCGCCAGACCGGCGAGGCACTGGCGGCCCGGGGACTCGGTGAGGCGGAGGACTGACTGTTCCCCCGCCGTCGAACGGTGACGTCTCGTCGCTAAGACAAGCCCTTAGCGCCGAGAAGTCGCCGCTCGGTCCGTGATGGCTTCGTAGCGCAGCAATGCCGCGGTGCCCATGCCGCCCGCGATACTAATGAGAGCCAGCGCCAACGATTGCTGCTTCCCGGCTCGGCGTGCCTGGGCAAGCAGCCGCGTCACCAGCACAGCCCCTGATGCCCCGTACGCATGGCCCAGCGCCAGCGCCCCGCCGTCGGCGTTAACCCGGCCGGCATCAATGCCCAGCCGGTCCAGGCAGGCCAGGGTCTGCGAGGCGAAGGCTTCGTTGAATTCCACGAGATCCACATCGGCCGCCGGGACGTCCGCGGCCGCCAGCAGGCGGTGCGCCGCGTCCGCCGCGCCGATGCCCAGCAGCTCAGGGTCCACACCGGCCGTGTCTGTGGCCACCACCAGGAGCCCATCGGCCGCGCCCAGTTCCCGTGCCCGCGCCAGGGAAGTAATCACGACGGCGGAGGCGGCGTCCGCGTCGAAGCAGGAGTTCCCGGCGGTGACAGTTCCGCCGTCCACGAAGGCCGCGGGGAACCGCGCCAGAACTGACGCATTAAGACCCCGCCGGGGACCGTCGTCCGCACCGACGGTGCCGGACCGGGTCTCCAGCGGTGTGATCTCATCGTTGAAACGGCCTGCCGCGGCTGCGGCCAGGGCACGCTGGTGACTGAGCAGTGCCAGGGCATCCTGCCGTGACCTGCCGATCCCAAAGTAAGCCGCCACATTTTCGGCAGCCACCCCCATGTCCGGGTCACCATAGCTGAGCGGCACAAACTGTGCCCGGGCGAAGAAGTCAGGCCCGCCGTCGTCGTTCCGGTACGCACGCAGGGGCGCGGTGCTGATGCTTTCCACTCCCCCGGCCAGATAGACCGCATTCCCGCCGGCGGCCACCAGCTTGGCAGCGAGGACAATCGCATCCAGGCCCGATCCGCATTGCCGGTCCACCGTCACGCCGGGCACTGTCACCGGGAGCCCGGCTTCGAGCAGCGCCAGCCTGGCCACGTTGCCGCCGGCACCCACGGCGTTGCCGATCACCACATCGGCCACCGCGTCAGGGCCAAGATGGGCGTCGGTCAGCAGTTGCCTGAGGACGGGCGCCAGCAGCTGGTGCGCCCGCAGGTCTTTGAGCTTCCCGTTGGCCCGGCAGACCGGACTGCGCCGGGCTGCGATGATCACCGGCTGGCGGTCTGCCGGCAGGTCGGTTTCCGCGCCTGACGGGGCCATCGCGGTGTCAGGCGCCCAGGCGGCGGACACGCTGGTCCCGGTCATTGATCCAGTCCAAAAGCATGGTCCGGCTGATCTTGCCGCGGTCCGTGATGGGCAGCTCCGCCAGGCAGAAGTACTGCACCGGGCGCTTGTCGCGCGCCAGGATATTTTCGAGCCCGGCTTTCAGCTGTGTGGCACTGATTCCGCCATGGGCCGGGACCACACCCGCCACCACCCGCTGGCCACGGATGTCATCGGGCATGCCGGCCGCGATGGCGGCCGTGACGCCGGGGACTGAAGCCAGCGCCAGTTCCACTTCGTGCGGATAGACGTTCTTCCCCGATGTGACGATCATGTCCGCGCGCCGGCCCAGGATGTGCAGCTCACAGTCTGCCAGGTATCCCTGGTCGCCCACGGTGAACCATCCGTTGAAGGACCGGAGGGCCTGTCCGTCGTCACCCCAGACATAACCGTTGCTCACCATGGCGCTGCGGACGCAGATATTGCCCACTTGGGCGTCCGGCAATTCGGAACCGGCGTCGTCGAGGATGCGGACCTGCACGCCCGGGAAGGCCCGGCCGATGCCGGTGCCGCCGGAATCGGGTTCCCCGGCGCGAAGTCCCACGCCGGACACAAAACTCAGTTCGGAGGCGCCGTAGTATTCGTAGATGGTGGCGTTCGGAGCCCACCGGCGCGCCGCCTCGAGGGTGCGGGCGTCAAGCTTTGAACCCGCGCAGATGATGGTGCGGACCCCGGCGGCGTCCACGCCACCGGTCAGGCCGCGCTCACTGAGCAACCGCAGCATGGTGGGCACCAGGACCAGGCGCGTGACGCCGTCGTGCGTGATGGCAGCGTGAACGTCACCGACGTCGAAACTCTCCAGCGTCTGGAACTCCGAGCCCGCATAGAGGCACTCAGCCAGGGCATAAAGGTTCAGGCTGGCAGCGAGGGGGCCCGGGGCCAGGGTCACATCGTCCTGCCGCAGTCCAAAGAACTCGATGGACGCCTCGAATGATTCACGCCATGACTGCCTGGACCGGGTAAATGCCTTCGGAACGGAGGTGGTACCAGACGTGAGCCCGATCAGGAAGGCCGATTCAGGGTTCCCGTCCGCCAGCGCGTCAGCCGGAGAGACGTGGCCTGGCTCGATCGACCCGGCCAGCCGTGAGCCGATCTCTTGGCGGAGCGGATCCGGCCAGGCCGGGTCCAGGACGGCACACTGCCGCTCGCCCGCCACCGCCGCCGCAAACCGGATGGCAAAGTTCACGGAGTTGGCTTCCGCCAGGACGGTGACTGCTGCGGAAGCAGGAACTGCGGCCGTGGCGGCGTCGCGGAGTTCCGCCCAGCGCACACGCCGGCCCGCTACCACGACGGCGGTGTCGTGAGGGCGTTCGTCGGCCCAGCGCTGGATCTTGTCGAGAAAAGGCATCGTCCCAACTTTACCGGCCTGCCACCGGTTATGACCTGCCGCCAGGGTCTATTGTGACTTCATGAGCTTCAATGACAACGTTCAGCTGGACCCCTCCCAGGTACAGGACCGGCGCGGCATGGGGCGCGGAGCCAAAGTTGGCGGCGGCATCGGGGGCGGGCTCATCCTGCTGATCGCGGCGTTGCTCGGCATCAACCCCAGTTTGCTCGAAGGCCTGACCGGAAGTACTGCCACCCCCGATCAAAGCCAGGGCACGGCACCGGCCTGCCAGACGGGCGCTGACGCCGATGCCCGGCTCGATTGCCGAATCACCGGCACGGTTAACAGCCTCAATGCCTTCTGGCCGGCCTACCTCCAGGACTACGGCGTGCAGTATCCCCGGCCTGAAACGGTCATCTTCGAGAGCGGAGTGAACACCGCCTGTGGTGCTGCCTCCAGCGCCGTTGGTCCGTTCTACTGCCCCAGCGACCGGACGGCATACTTCGATCCCGGGTTCTTCCAGGACCTGGTGGACCGGTTTGGCTCATCCGGCGGACCCCTCGCCCAGGAATACGTAGTGGCCCACGAATTCGGCCATCACATCCAGAACACGCTCGGCTACCTGGACCGTGCCCAGCAGGATCCGCAGGGGCCTGAGTCGGGCGCCGTCCGGGTGGAGCTGCAGGCCGACTGCTATGCGGGCCTCTGGGTGCGGCACGCGTCAACCCAGCCGGGGCCCGGCGGCCAGCCGTTCCTTGAGCCCATCACGCAGCAGGACCTGAACGATGCGCTGTCGGCCGCCTCAGCCGTGGGCGACGACCGCATCCAGGAGGCCGCCACCGGCCGCGTCTCGCCCGAAGCCTGGACGCACGGCTCCAGCGAGCAGCGGCAGAAGTGGTTCTACACGGGATACCAGAGCGGCGACATCAACCAGTGCGACACGTTCTCGGCGGCTAATCTCTGATCCGTCCATTGCTCCATAGGTGTCGTTTTGGGGCTTGATAACGACGGTTGTACAGCAATCGATGGGGTACGACGACGGCCGGTGACCTTCGCGCAGAAGGTCACCGGCCGTCGTCGTACTTTTCAGGCAGTTGGTCAGATGTTGAAGCCGAGGGCCCGCATCTGGTCCTTGCCGTCGTCCGTGATCCGTTCCGGACCCCACGGCGGCATCCACACCCAGTTCAGGCGCCAGTCATCCACAACGCCGTCCAGGGCCTTGCCTACCTGCTCCTCGATCACGTCGGTGAGCGGGCAGGCGGCCGTGGTGAGGGTCATGTCGATCAGCAGGGCGCCGTCGTCGTCGGAGTACTTCAGGCCGTACAGCAGCCCGAGGTCAACGATGTTCACGCCGAGCTCGGGGTCGATGACGTCCTTCAGTGCCTCTTCGATATCCTCGAGGCCCGTCTGGGCCGCTTTGATTTCGGTCATGGCAAGTCCTTACTAGGCCTGTGCTGCTGCGATGGTGGCTGTACCGGCGCCGGCGGCGTAACGGTCGTAGCCTTCTTCTTCGAGGCGGTCGGCCAGTTCCGGGCCGCCCTCTTCGACAACCTGGCCGTCAACGAACACGTGGACGAAGTCAGGCTTGATGTAGCGCAGGATACGCGTGTAGTGCGTGATGAGCAGCGTACCCATGTTGCCCGTGGCGTGGGCGCGGTTGACGCCTTCGGAGACAACCTTCAGGGCGTCGACGTCCAGGCCGGAGTCAGTCTCGTCCAGGATGGCGAACTTCGGCTTGAAGAGTTCGAGCTGGAGGATCTCCACCCGCTTCTTTTCGCCGCCGGAGAAGCCTTCGTTGACGTTGCGCTGGGCGAAGTCGGCGTCGATGCGCAGCTGCGCCATGGCATCCTTGACTTCCTTGGTCCAGGTACGCAGCTTGGGGGCTTCGCCGTCAATGGCGGTCTTGGCGGTGCGCAGGAAGTTGGTCATGCTGACACCGGGGACCTCCACGGGATACTGCATGGCCAGGAAGACGCCGGCGCGGGCGCGCTCGTCCACGCTCATCGCCAGGACGTCTTCGCCGTCGAGCGTGATGGAACCGCTGGTGACGTTGTAGCGCGGGTGGCCGGCGATGGTGGAGGCCAGGGTGGACTTGCCGGAACCGTTGGGGCCCATGATGGCGTGGGTCTGGCCGGTCTTGATGGTCAGGCTGACGCCCTTCAGGATCTCCTTGGTGCCCTGCTCCGTGTCAATGCTGACGTGCAGGTCCTTGATCTCAAGAG
>JAHFUZ010000046.1 GCA_023264815.1 Arthrobacter sp.
CTTGGTGTCACCGTCTTTGTCGAGCATGGACTGCAGCACTTCGGCACCGCCGAGGAGACCGACGACGACGGGGACAATGCCGATGCCCTCCCAGAGGTGCAGGCTTCCGAAGGTGTACCGCTCGATGCCGAGGTTCGGATCGAGCCCGACGAGCGAGAGGAGCACGCCGATCGTGGCCATGACCAGGCCCTTGTGGATGATACCGCCGGAGAGCGACGCGATGAACGTCAGGCCGAGCACGGCCGCGGCGAACAGTTCGGGCGCGCTGATGCTCAAGATGAGCGGCCGCATCACCGGGATCAGCGCCATGAGCAGGACCGCACCGAAGATCGACCCTATCGCCGAGCTTGACAGGGAGGCGCCAAGCGCGCGCCCGGCCTGCCCCTTCTTATTAAGCGGATAGCCGTCGAGCACCATGGCTGCTGCCGTTGGCTCACCGGGGATCCCGAACAGGATTGAGGTGAAGTCGCCGGCGATCGCGGAGACGACATACATGCCCAGCAGAAGCGAGAAGGCCGGCACCGGATCCATGCCGAAGGTCACGGGGATGAGCAGGGCGAGCGTGACCGCACCGCCGATGCCCGGGAGGATGCCGACGAGAAAGCCGATCACAACGCCGATAAGCAGCATGATTAGCGACATCGGGCTGAGGGCCTCGCCGAGCGCGCTCCAGATTGCGTCAAGCATTGGCGCTCCTTTCTGGCGTCCTTGCCAGGTCGATCCCTGTAACGCCCGTACTCAAAGCAGGGCAAGGGGTTTTCGCGGTCCGGAAAACTTATCTTCAGGAGCTTATGGCCATTGGTCTTGCCATGTCAATGGACTAACCAATATGTTTGGGAGGCGATATCGCTCCGCGAGAAGCAGATGATGCCGCCCGGGACGAGGATGCCTGAATCCGGTTGCGGCAGCGGTGCATTCCAGGCAATGGTGCATGAAAGGTGAAAGTTATGGATCCAAATCACGTGGGAGTCGTCGGACTCGGAGGGATGGGCAAGGCCCTCGCCGCGAGTCTCATCGCGGCCGACCATTCGGTCGCGGTATGGGACCGGCACACGGATCGCGTCGCGACAACGGCGATGATCGGGGCCGCTCCGTCGGTGAGTCCCCGCCAACTCGCAGAACAGAGCCATGTAATTTTCCTTGCCCTGCCGAATCCCACGGCAGTGCGTGAGGTGCTCTATGACGAGGAAGCCGGAGTGCTTGCCGGGCTTCGTGCGGGTGCCCTGATCGTGGATATGACGACGGGAGACCCGGAACTCGCACAGGACGTCGCGCAGCGTGTCGCGGCGCTTGGCAACGGTGCCCGCTACGTCGATGCGCCGGTGTCCGGCACGGCCCCGAACCTCACCGTCATGATCGGCGGCGAGGCGGGGGTACTCGGCGGCGCGGAGTCAATCGTGCAGGACGTCGCCGGGACGCTGCTCTACGCGGGCGCCCTGGGGGATGGTTTCGCCACGAAACTCGTGCACCAGCACGTGAAGTACGCGACCCACCTCGCTGTGGCGGAGGCCCTCGTCATCGCCCAGCAGGCTGGTCTTGACGTCGCGAAGGTGATCGATGCGCTCGAGCGGTCAAGCGGTGTCGTCGGCGGGTTCAAGGGCGTCGTGGAGTACTACAGCGGAAATAAACGAGCGGTGGCAAAGCATGCGCCCGCAACGACGATCGCCAAGGACATGAAGCTGGCCACCGCTCTCGCCGACTCGCTCGGTGTTACAAGCGCAACGCTGTCGGCCGCCGCGGAATTCTTCGGCGCCGCCGCGGAAGGAGACTACGCGAAGCGTCCCTACCCCGAGAGCACGGAGCTTCTGACGCAGTTGCGTACGACCGTGCGGGAGAGCTGATGGCATTCGACGCATCGGCACGAGAGCTACTCGCCGAGGCCTGCCGAATTATCGCCCATGCCGGGTTAGCGGAGGATGTCCTCGGCCACGTAAGCCTGCGCACCGACGCCGGCATCGCGATCCGCTGTCGCGGGCCACAGGAGAGCGGGCTGCTGTTCACCCAGCCGGGGGACATCCACGAAGTCGTCCCCGAGCGCGCGCTTGAGGGGGGATTCCAGGCGCCGAATGAACTTCCGATCCATGCTGAGGTGCTGGCGGCGCGCCCTGACGCGCAGGCGGTTGTGCACGCGCACGCTCCTGCGGTCATCGCGGCCGACCTCGCCGGTGTCGCCCTGCTACCCGTTGTCGGCGCGTACAACATCCCGGCAATGCGCATGGCCGCTGAGGGGATCCCGACCTACCCGCGCAGCCTTCTGATCAACACGGCCGAGCTTGGACGGGAAGTCGCATCCGCCCTCGGCACGGCACCGGCGCTGGTTCTGCGCGGACACGGGATCGTGACGGTGGGCGCGACGGTCGAGCAGGCGGTCGTACGCGCGCTGAATGTGGAGATCCTGGCGCGGATGCTTGTGAACGCGAGCTCGATGGGAACAGTGAGCTATGAGGTCCCGGAGGCTGATATGGCGGTGATGCCCGACCTCGGCTCAACGTTCAACGACGGTTTCGTCTGGAACTACCACCGAGCGCGGCTTGGACACGCCGGACTCGCTGTGCGCTGAGCACTACGTGAACACGGTCGATGCCCGGCCGGCACTCCTGCCGGGCGGGCATCGACATTCATTTGGGAGCAGCGCGTACTGCGCGGCCGCAGCGTGAAGCCGGCGGGCGATCTGCTTCTGCCCCTGCTGAGCCATACGGGTCGATGGGCCGGCGGCACTGATCGCGGTGATCGTTGCGCCACGCGGATCCTCGACGGTCATCGCCAAGGACGTGACGTCATCCGGACGAGCGTTGAGCGCGTAGCCCAGCTGGCGGATCTGAGGAAGCTGCGCATTCGAGGGCGGCGACGTCGACGTCCTAGGCAGCGAGCCCGCGCAAGCGTCCCCGCGAGGTGGTCGGGTGGGAGTCTGCAAGCATCGCGCCCCCATGGCACTGGTATGCGCAGGGAACACCTGACCTGTGCGATCCGCTATTCGCAGTTGCTCACGGTCCCTCGACGCTGTACACGTAGCGGACGTTGTCGCCTTCGAGGAAGACGAGGTGGACGGACTCGTCCAGTCTTAGGGCCAGGTCCGCGAGGATGGGACGTGCCAGCGAGCGAACATCCATATTCCGCACGGCAGACAGGCCCAAGTCCAGAAGCGCCGAGCCCAGGACGTACGGTCCGAACCCCAGGCTCCTGGCGATGAAGCCGTAGGACTGCAGCATCGCGAGGAGCCCATAGGCGGTGGATGCCGAGACGCCGAGCTCGTGCGCGGCGTCGAATAAGCGGAGGCGCTGCCGCTCTTTGAACATCAGGAGGAGACGGAGGGTATTGCCGACCGAGGAGACCGGATAGCTGGGCTGTGTTTTCGTTTCGGCAGCAGGCATACTCCAGTCTTCTCCCAGCAAAAGGTTCCCGCCCTGCGGAAGGTACCGGGGAGAGCACCTTCAGCAGGGCGGGAACGAGGGAGGGAGCCGTCGTCTCGGACGGCGCCCATCATCAGAGGAAGACGGAAAGGTTCTTCGCGAGTAGCACTGTCTGGTCCAGCAGCAGGTAGCGGTTAGCGACCTTCCACCCGTCGTCCGTCTTGCGGAGGGTGTCCTTGCGACGGCCGACGAAGAAGTCGGTCTCGTCGGCCACGCGGTTACGGTAAACGAGGAATCGGCTCGAGAGCTTGACCTCGGGCCAGGTAACTTCCTCGATGCGGACGTTCGTCACCAGGTGCGAGACCCGGGAGACGGGTTCCTCGGCCCAGTGCACGCCGGTGGCGAGCTGCATCACGCGCAGCTCGACAGTAGATTTCGGCTCATCGAACCAGCAGACCTCGGACCCGGCCTTCGTCTCGCCGCGGGTGTCCGCCTCGGCATATTCGACGTTCATACGCAGCGGAACGCTGTACTGGTAGTCGTCTGCGAGCAGATCCAGCCACTCGTTATAGCGGCGCTCGTCCAGGAGGTCCGCTTCGATGAACAGAAACTCGGAGACCTCCTGCAGCAGCGCCCAGCGGTCCTGTCCCTTCGAGTAGTCCGGCGTCGACATCAGTGGCTTACCTTCCCTGCGGCGGCTTCCGCAACCGCGTCTTCCTCTTGACGGCGAATAATCGCGTCAATCCGATCGTCCGACTTCGCGATCTCGAGGAGCTCGTCCCAGCTGAGGTTGTCGACGAACTCCGACCAGCGGCGGTAGAAGGCCCGGGCGTTCACCTCGCCGGAGATCGCGTGGTTGGAATGCACCGCACGATCGAGCTCAGAGAGCTGCTCGGTGCCGAGACCCTGCTGGTAGTTGTACGGGTACCGCTGGGCAACGACGCCCTTGGACGCCTGGGTGGCGTAGTCCCAGTTCTCCATGTCGTCCTGCTCGGTCATGCCCGCAGGGCCGCCATAGCGCATGTAGTACTGGCGCAGCCACTCACGCACGTGCTCGGGGGCCTTTTTATCGCTGAGGAACCAGCGCCACACCTCGGTCTCGGTGGGGCTGATCGGATGCGCGACGAGGATGCTCCGCGGGAAGCCGGCCGCGAACGACATGTTCGGGAACATCGTCGCCGGCCCGCGACCGCCGAGGAGGCGGCCCTCCGCGTCCAGGCGCTCCTTGCGGGTCGCCCAGGCCTGGTCAAAGTACTCGTTCATCTCCGGCTCAACGAACTGGGGATAGGCGATTTCATAGGCGAGGTTGTCGCTGGCGCCATGACCGTTGCGGAACGAGGTCTTCATACGGCCCGTCGAGTGGCCGCCCTCGTCCTGACGTTCGCCGTGGCGGCGCTTGCCGCGGCCGCCAGGGCCGATGCCGATGGCCTCGACCGAGGCGTGCGTCGATGCGCCGTGGTAGGTGTCGCCGAGAAAGTTTTCAGAGACGAACTTCCAGTTCGACTTGATGCGCCACTTGAGTACACCGTGGAAGACCTCAGTGTCGCCGGGGGTGCCATCGAAGGCATCGGCAAGGTTGTCCAGCCACCAGTGGAAGTCGCCGGCGTAGTCAAGGAAGTCCTCCGCGTTTTCATCCCAGTTGGCGAAGACGAGGCCCTTGTAGTTGTAGACCTTAGGGCAGCGCACAAGGCCCCAGTTCTGCTTATCGAGCTTGCCGCTGTAGGCGGCCTTCATATGCGGGACGCCAAAGAGGTCCCCAGGGACGTTAACCAGGCTGCCGTCCATCGAATACGACCATGCGTGATAGGGGCAGGTGAACTGCATCGTGTTGCCCTCGTCATAACGGCACACGCGCATGCCGCGGTGGCGGCAGGAGTTCAGCAGCACGTAGATCCCACCGTCCACGTCGCGTGTGAGCAGGACCGGGTCGCTGCCCATCCACGACGAGAAGTAGTCGCCCGGGTTCGGGATCTGCGAGGCATGGCCGACGAAAAGCCAGGCACGGGGGAACAGATTCTGCATTTCGAGATCGAAGATCTCCTGGTTGAAGAAGACCTCCCGGCTGATCTGCCCGGACTCCAAGTCGACCAGATCACGGGCGCGGCGCGGGTCCTCGGTCTGAGATGCCGGCGTGGGACACGTTTCTGACGTCGGACAAGTTTCTGAACTGGAACAGATGTTTGTGGTCATCGTGAAAACTCACTTTCGTGTACGGAACGGGAAGAAAAGGACCGGCTTCAGACGGCGGCGACAAGGCGTGCGCCCGCTGCGAGTTTCTCGAGCTCGCCAAGCATCTCGGCGGTCGTCGGTTCGAGCGGCATCAAGCGGCGCACGGCGACCATGCCGCGGGGCCAGCCGAAGGTGACGACCGCGCCGCAACCGTCGTCATCGCCGTGCGAGTAGATCGCGATCCGACGCGGGATGGGGCCGTCCAGCGTCAGGAGATCGACGTGGGCATCCTGATCCGGGTGTCCGGCGACCTGGATCTTCTCGCCGAACTGGTCCGACCAGAAGTAGGGGGCCTCCCGGTATCCGATCGGATCCTGCGGGTGCAGGAGGTTGTGGGCGACGACGGTCGCCTGGTCGGCAGCGTTCGTCCAGTGGCCGACCCGGCGGAGCTTGGCGGAGTGGACGTCGTAGAAGTGCGCGACGTCCCCCAGAGCGTAGACCCCGGCAGCGCCGAAGGCGCGGCACCGGGCGTCCGTGATGACGCCGGCGTCGACCCGTATGCCCGAGTCCCGGAGCCAGGAGGTGTTGGGCTCTGATCCGATGCCGGCGACGAGAACGTCGGCGTGGATCCGCTCCCCGCCGACCAGTGTGATCACGGCGCCGCTGCCGTCACGGGCGATTGAGGTGATGCGTGCATCCGTCCGCAGGTCGACGCCGCGATCGCGGTGGGTGGCCGCGATGTGCGCACCGACGACGGCACCGAGGCTGCCCTCGAGCAGTGTGCCGCGGCGGGTGATGATCGTGGCCGGAAGGCTGAGCTCGCGGGCCACGGACGCTGCTTCGGCGGCGATGAACCCGCCGCCTACCGCGACGACGTGAGCCCCATGGCGGAGCTGGTCGCGGAGGGCATCAGCGTCGGACGCCGTGCCGATAACGTGGCCGATCGGTTCACCGTCATCCGCGACCAGACGCCGAGGCGAGAGACCCGTTGCGATCACCAGTGCGTCGTAGCCGATCACTTGTCCGTCGGAGAGCGTGATCTGGCGTTCCTGCACATTCAGCGCTGTGGCGTGCGCCGGGATGACCGTGGTGTCCACGGACGCCCAGCCACCGGGGATCAGGTCGAGCTGCGCGCGGGACCAGACGCCGGTCAGATACTCCTTGGACAGTGGCGGCCGGTCGTAGGCCTCCCCGGCCTCGGGCTCGATGACGAAAAGTTCGCCGGAAAAGCCCTGCGAGCGTAGCGCCTGTGCGGTGCGTGCACCAGCGACGGAACCGCCGACAATGACTATGCGCGGCGGGGCAGCGGTGAGGGTAGGCACGGTCACTCTCCGTCGACGAGGACGAGCGCGTTCACGGGGCAGCTGCGGATTCCCGCCTGGACGGCTGCGACCTCGCCGTCCGCGACGGAATCCCGAGTGACCACGACGAGCCCTTCGTCGTCGAGGTCGAGGTGCTCCGGGTCGACGGCTACGCAGTTGCCGTAGCTCTGGCATAAATGTCTCTTGGCTTCGATCCGCATTGATCACTCCTGGGACGTATCTTCACGCGGGAATGTTTACAACCGCGTAATGGTTAGACCATTTGTGATAATGAGCATCCTTGATTTGGCTTTGTTTGTCAAGGGCTGGGGCGTGCCTTAGCCCTGGACCACACGGGCCGCCGTTCGTCCGAGGTGGTCGCGCATGATGGCGATTGCGGCCTCAACGTCGCGGGCGGCGATGGCATCGGTGAAGCGGCGGTGTTCCTCGACGCCGCTGGTGTCGTGGTGGCCCGCGTCCTGCAGTGACCGGAGGATCGGCTGCTGAATCGACGTGAGCAGCATGAGGACCGCGGGGTTGTGCGCGGCTGCGGCGACGCGGAGGTGGAAGCTCAGGGATGTGCGAACGTTGTAGTCGCCTCGCTCGCGCTCCGCGAGGGTGCGGTCGCAGATGGCGTAGAGCTCCGCAATGTCTGACTCCGTTGCACGCTCGCACACCAGCGGGACCACACTCAGTTCGAGAAGCGTCCGCGCCTCCGTGATCTCTGCCGCTGTCAGAGCCGAGAGTGCGAGAAGGTCGCCGATGCTGTCGCGCACGACGTCGATCGTTGGAACTGTGACGAACGCACCGCCGCTCACGCCGACCTTGACGGTGACCAGCCCGTTCGTCTCAAGGATTCGCAGCGCTTCACGGACCGTGACGCGGCTCACGCCCAGCTGATCGCACAGGTCCCGTTCGGATGGCAGGCGATCCCCAACGGCGATCACACCCTCCTGGATCATGGTCCGGATCCGGTCTGCGACCGTCTGAGAGGAACGCTGCGCCTCGATCGGGATGAACAGATCGGTGGAAACCGTTCTCACGGGGCGGTCAGTTCGCAAAGTCTTCGTCGTGGTCATGGGTGCCTTCCTGGGACGTCCTCGCCTGGCCTCTGCGTCTGATCAGAGTAGACAGGGTTGGCGTAGAAATGATGATACCGGCGATCCCCGCGGCGATAGCAGCGCTGGGAACGATGAGGATGAGCCCTGCGGTCGCCAGAGGGGACACGAACAGCGATATTGACCGGAACGTCCCGATGGATGCGATGGCACGCCCACGATCCTCTTCGCTGATGGAATCCACAGCCAATGCCGGACCGACCGTCTGCAGAATCCCGGCACCGAGGCCCGAGATGGTGAGCCCCACAGCGACTACCCAGATCGGATTCGGGAAAAACGACGCAAGCACAAGTCCGAGGCCTGCCCCCGCCGTGCCGATCGCATTCGCGACGCGCGGACCCGCGGCATGGATGCGGCGGGAGAACGCACTGCCGCAAAGGGACGCGAGATTGGCGACCGTCATCAGCGCGCCGGCGACGGGAATGCTGTGGCCGGCCGCGGTCAGGATAACGGGCAGGTAGGAATTGAGGATGCCGCGCCACGCACCCGCGACCGCCGCCATGCTGGCAGCCATGCCGACACCTGGCTGACGCCAGATCTGCCGAGGGCGCCCGGTGCCGTGGCGGCTCCGCTGTGGGAACGGGGCAAATCTGACGAGTGCGATCGCCGGCGCGAGCGCGATCGCCGCGAGTGCGCCCGCTGCCAGGAGGGACATCTGCAGGGACCAGGCACCAATGAAGCCCGCGAGTGCCGGTCCGATCAGCTGGCCTACGCCCTGAACCACGTTCAGGCGGGAGAGCGCGGTGACGGCGGACTCGGACGCGCGGACAACATGCGTCTGGCTTCCGGTCCAGAAATACGCGCGCGCGGCTCCTTGCAGGAGCTGGGCAATGATGAAGGCCCACAACTCGGTGCTGAAGCCGAGGAGGAAACAGGATGCAGACAGCAGCAGCGTAGCGGCAGCAATGAAGTGCTTGGTGGGCAGCCGGCTCATCAGGGTGCCCATGCCAAGGCGCGCGACGGTCTGCGACACCGCAGAGACCGCGACAATGATCCCGATCAGCTCGATGGGGTGCCCCGCGTACACGGCCAGGATTGGCACGGCGACGGCCGCCATTGCCTGCGCGACCGAGAATCCGAGATTCGCTGACTGGATGAGGTGGTGGTCGCGACGAAGGCGCCGCGGATCGTCCGGTGCAGAATCGTCGGTACGTGACATGCAGCCTCCTCCTTCCGACCAGTATAATGGTAAGGCCATTTGTTGGTATTCCTCTTTATAGACGAATGGTCCGTCGGCGCCTGGACCGATTGCAGTGCCAGAACGACTACGCCCGCCTTCGCAGCGGTGCGGCGGCGGCGCGCCGCACTGGAGCGGCCGAAGAAGCACGGCGCGCGCCTGCAACGCGGGATTAAGGGGTTCCCGCACTTCAGCGCATGATGAAACGGAATTTGGTGTGATTCGCCCAGGGCGGCGACATCGTGTTACCTCTTCAGCCGCTTACTGCAGCTCGCCGGGACACCTGGCTCCGCAAAGCACGGCAACTCAGCGACCGACGCCGGGGCGACGGTCTTGGCACCCCTACTTTTCATTGCTTTCGGAACGCCGATAATGAAGATTATGTAAAGCTGTACTCTGCGTATTGCATCAGATGAATCAATCCACCCCGATCCCCTATGGTTGCTTGGCTCGGCTCCTGAGCCTCGAATTCCGCGGATTTGTAGGCGGTGCTCGGCTGATGCGCAGTCACGCAAGCCGCTCCAAGCGGACCAAAGCGTCGGCGCTTGAGCGTCCCTGAAGGGCGTTTGACCTGCGGTTTTGCGCTGATGATGCATTTAATGAATCATTGATTCAGTTATTGAATGTGGTTTGAGGGCGACTTTGGGAGCGAACTGTGGCGGTTGACGGGTCCGGGCGCGTGCTGCAGTTGAATGCCGTTTCGTTGCTGCATCCCGAGGAGCAGACGCTCGAGGACATGTTCACCGGCTGGCGCAACCAGCAGCTCTCCCGGAATCTGCAGTTCGACACGATCGACAAGGGAATCGCCAGTGTCCGCAGGTTCGTGAACCATGTGAACGAGTTTCCGTGGAACTGGGCGCCGGAGCATGTAGAGGAGTACTTCGGTGATCTCCGCTCGATCCGTCAGCTGAAGCACTCCACCGTCCGCGGCTACCAGTCAATGCTCCGCCGTTTCTCGTCCTACGTCTCGAACCCCGATTACGGCTGGGACAGGGTCTGTGAGCAGCGTTTCGGCACGCACCCGTCCCAGGTCTTCTTCGACTGGAACACGGCAACCCACACCCAGGAGTACGAAGGACAGCCGTCGAAGAGGCCCTTTACCAAGGCCGAGTTGCAGATGCTGTTCGATCATGCGGACGACCAGGTCGAGCTCATTGCGGCGTCAGGCAAGAAGGGCTGGAAGGCAGCCTATCGGGACGCCGTCATGCTGAAAATCACCTACTCGTACGGGCTGAGGTTCAACGAGCTGCGTCACCTGCAAACCGTCGATTTCGCAACCAACCCTCAGGCGCGCAGGTTCGGAAAAGCAGGTGTTTGCAAGGTCCGGTTCGGCAAGTCACGCAAGGGTTCCCCCTACAAACCTCGCAGCGTCCTGACCGTCTTCGACTGGAGCGCTGGCATCATCGAGGACTGGCTCGCCAACGGCCGGGGAACTCTCGACACCCTGGATCTTTTCCCCAGCGAACGCGGCGGCCTGATCTGTGAATCAACCCTGCTGCGTCGGCTCCGGCGCTACCTGAACGAGCTGGACCTGCCGCTGGAGGGTCTCGATCTGCACTCCCTGCGCCGCAGCTATGCGACGCACCTGTTGGAGGACGGATGGGATCCTAGATAATGCAGATGGGCCACGAACATGCCTCCACCACGGGGATCTACCAGTTTGTCAGCGATGACTTTCGCAACGCCACGCTCCGCGCGGCCCTGGACCGCACCATGGACGAAGTCCTGGGCGTGCAGCTGCGGGGGCAATGGTGAGGCGCGAAGTCGAATACAAATGGCGGCTTTCGGAGCTCATGGCAGCCCGGGGACTTCACAACACCACCGACCTCATCCCTCTTCTGGCTGAGCGCGGCATCACCCTCTCACGGCCACAGGTCTACCGGCTCGTCAACCAGAAACCGGAACGCGTCGCATTGCAGGTCATCGCCGCGATCTGCGACATCTTTTCCTGCGGCCCCGAGGACCTCATCACCGTCACAGCCGCCGACGCTCGAGCCCGGAAAACCGGCACCAGCGCCCCCAACGTCGTCGACTTGAACCGCACCGTCAGACCACGACGGGCACGCATCATCGACGATGACCACTGAGCAACCCCAAGGCCTGACTCCGCGGAACACCAGCCGCGGCCGGCCCCGCACCACCGGGACCGCGACGTGCGCACGCTGCGGCCGGGCCGCCGGCAAGACACGAGCCACCTGGCCTGAAGGAAAAATCTGCGGACCCTGTTTCACTACAGCCACCCGCACTCACGGGACCTGCCCCGACTGCGGCCAGCACCGGTTGCTGCCCGGACCGCCCTCGGCCGCCGGGGGTCCCCGCTGCGCACCCTGCGCCGACATCCTCCATGACTTCCACTGCAGCCGCTGCAACACGGAAGGCGAGTTCTACCGGCGTGGCATCTGCGCCCGCTGCGCCCTCCGGGACGACCTCAATGAACTGCTGCTCACACACGGGGCCGCCCAAGAGACAGTGAGCAAGATCGTTGATGTCCTCTGCAAGGCGGACCGGCCTGAGAGCATCATCACTTGGAAACGCTCCCCCAAGGTCCAAGCCCTTCTTGTTTCTCTGTCATGCGGAAAGACTCCCTTGACGCACGAAGGCTTCGACGCGGCAGCTGAGTCGGCGGAACGACCAGCCAATCACCTGCGGGCCCTGTTCATCCATCACGGGCTCCTCCCCTACCAGGACCCGCATCTGGCCCGGTTCGAGACCTGGATTAACGACAAACTCCGCGACCTGGCTGAAGAAATTGCTAAGCCCGTCCTGCAGTTCGCCACCTGGCATCACCTCCGTCGCATCCGGTCCATGACAACACCGGAGAAGAGCGCCCAAGCCCCGGTGCACTCCGCCAAACAAGAGATCACCGAAACTATCAAATTCCTGGCCTGGCTCCGGGATACCCACCAGCGGACTGCCGCGAACTGCAACCAGCAAGACGTCGAAACCTGGCTCGCCACCGGACCGACAACCAGGAAAGCCATCCGCACGTTCATTGTCTTCATCAAGAACACCGGCACAAACCACCGGGTGGAGATGGGCCACTACACCGCGAAATCACGGCCAACGATCACCCAGGACCAGCGCTTGGCATGGCTGCGGGAACTACTCACAGGCACCAGCGAGTCCCTGCCCTACCGAATCGCCGGCGCGCTACTGCTTCTCTATGCCCAACCACTGGTCAGGGTTGCCAAACTCCGTGTCGACGCCATAGAGACCAACGAAACCACCGGGGCTATGCGGGTCACCTTAGGTCTCCACCCAGTGCCCACCCCCGAGCCTGTCACGGAACTCATTCGAGAGCACCTGGCAAACCGGCCAAACCTCAGAACCGGTTCAGATACCCAAAGCCCTTGGCTCTTTCCCGGAACACGAGCCGGCCAGCCTCTTCACCCGAACACCATCATGGACAGGCTCCGCAGCCTCGGTATCGACCTGCGCGGCGCACGAAACACCGCCCTCGACGAACATCTCCTAGCCTCACCGCCACCACTGGTCGCCGACGCCCTCGGATACGGCCACCAAATCGCCTTCCTCCACGCCGACGCAGCAGGCGACGCCTGGTCACGCTACGTCAACCTGCGAAGTAGACCTTGAGCTTTCTCGAACCTGTGACCTTCAGGCTGCGCTAGGCTCACCCCATGACGGCGCGTGGTCAAGCTCGAGAACCGGAGTTTGGAGGGATTGCTCTTGAAAAAGGTCTTCTTGTTCGGGTGGGTGCTAGTTGCTGCCATTGGTGTTTACGTTGGCGCAATCGTCCAAGATGAGGGCTCTCGCATTGCAGCTTTCGCAGCTGCTGCCTGTGCTGCTGCTGTCGCAGTGTTTGAGCTCGTAGGGCTACTACGCCATGGACACGGGAGGTCAAGAACGAGTGTCGAACGCAAGCACCCTGAGAACTGAGCGCGGGTGTCTCCCTGCATGTCCCAACCACGGGCCCTATGGGAGGAATACGCCCACGTCCAATCCGCAGGGATGCCAGTAGTTTGCTTTAAGCTTCAAGTGAACTGCTATTTTCAGAATACACCTACCACTCCTGCTGCCCAATCAGAACGGGGCTAACACCGGACACTGAGGAGTACCGACCCGTCTCCTCTCCAGCTTTGGCCAGCCCACAGTTCCGCTTGTTTAGCGTTGCATTTTCGTTGCTTTCCTTTTGCAAGCCTGCGATGATGGAGAGATGGAAGCAACGACCCGGCATGACATTCACCTGGGGACCACCCGGATGAATATCCACGACCTTGTGCGCGAACTCAATGAGAATCTGGGTACGACCGTTGTCCAGACCATGGCCGGAGTGAAGGACCGCACGTCTCCGTTTCGCTGGGCGAAGCCTGACGGCCCGGAGCCCCGCCCGGAGGTCGAGTCACGCCTGCGCCTGGGTCATCGTGTCTGGAAGACACTTGAGCTCGCTGAAGGAAAGCATGTTGCGTTGGCCTGGTTGATGGGCGCCAACCCGCGCCTGGACGAGGAACTTCCTGTCCTTTACATTCAGCAGCTGCGTTCCCGGGAGGTTTTGGGGGCAGCCGAATCGTTCGTGAATGACACTTACGCCGCATGATCACGGCCGACAAGGTTCGCCGGTGCGACTTGACGGGGCTGACTCTTGTTGGGGCTGCCGGCGAGATTTCGTTCAGGGTGGCGAAGGACCGTTACGGTGCGTTGTCGGTCAGGAAGAATTCCATCGTTGGCCCGATGCCTATCGGAACGGCCGCAGGCAGCGATTCCCGGGGACGGTACGACAGCATAGGCTCGACGATCTATCTCGCCGACTCCCGCCAGTGCGCCTACGCCGAGGTATTGCTTGGCTTCCGGCAGCAGCGCGCGTCCGTTGCCAAGGCCGCGGAATCCATCGGATGGACGGTCGAGGACTACATCGCCAGTGTCCGGGCCCAGGCCGAGGAGAACGGGATTGACGTCCCATGGGCCATATCCGTGGACTGGCAAATGGACCGTTCGATTTACGAAATTCGCCTCCCTGGTCAGGGGTGGTGGGTTCAGATAGACGACGCGGCCACCCTCCGCGCCCTTGAAGCCCTCACACCAACCACGGCGGGGCTGACCGAACGCTTGCAGCTCCTCACGGCCGGCTCCCTCACCGGTGACGACCGTGATCTGACAACCCTGCTCGCGCACGTTATCCGCGGAACGGTGTTAGACGATGGCTCAGAACCACTGGGTATCAGCTACCCGTCAAAAACACTGACTGGAAGGTGCTGGGCCTACTGGGACCGACGGGCTGACGAAGGCCTCTCCCCCAGCCGCAACGGCCTCCTGCAGCTGACCTCCGAAAATGTCGGACCGGACCCTGAATTCCACCGTGTAGCCGAACTGTACGGTCTACCGGTCCTCGGAGCTCGCCCGTGAAATCAAGGAAATCTTCCGAGCGCCGCTCCGATAGGCCGCCAACCGCTGGCGGCTGCAGGACTTGCCGGCCGTTGGCAGAGGGGTCCCGGCTAGATCAGGCATCAGGTTCTTCGCCACTCTGAGGCTGCTCGGGGGTAATGCGCTGCAGCAGCGCGTCATGGGCTTCCTGGAGCGCGTCCGCGCGGGCCTGCGCGGCGGCCGCCCGGGTTGCTGCTGCCGCAGCTTCGGCCGCTGCTTCCTGGCCGGCTGAGCGGGCCTGCTCTAACTGCTCGGCATTGGTGGTTAGCTGGCGTTCCAGCTCCTCTATTTTGGCCACCAGCTCGGAGACAGCGGACTCCTTTTCGGCCGTCACTTTGTCGAGGTCGGCAACAAGCTCGGCGACCTCTTCATTCAGCTCCTTTTTCTCCCGGGCCCAGAGCTCGCCGGTGGCGGCGTGGCGCTCGTTCGCAATGGTGGACGCTTCCGCCCAGACAGCCCCGGCCAGACGCGCCGCCTGCTCGAGGATGGCCGGCGGGGTCGCCGCGACCTGACCTCCTGCGGACTGCTTCTCCTCGGCCCATTCCTTCAGATAGCGGGTGGCGTCGGCGTTACTAACGCCCGCAGCAGATCGAACAGTGGACACGGTCGGGCGCCGCTCGGCGCTGATCTGCTCCGCGGCAGCAAAAACCCGGTCTTTAGCACTCGAACTCATTCGAAAACCCTCAGTAGTAGTAGTAGGAGTAGTACCAAAACTACTCCTACTACTACTAATCGGCAATACCGCGCTGTCCCGGGGCCCGCGGTTCCCCGTCCATGTGGGTGGGGTAGGGCCTCAGGCCAGAGGGTCTGGGTAGCGGGGATTCCTCGTGGGTCGCCCCCCAGGCGCAGAGCGGTTTGCGCCGCCCAAGAGCCTTGCCTTGGGGACGATACGCGTCCACGAAAAGAGTAGGAGTAGTAGTAGATGCCTCCTACTACTACTGGGCGTCTCTTGGTAAAAGATCGGCAGGGCCTTCGGGATCAGCCGGCAGGGTGCCGAGAAACGCTGGGAGGGCCGTATCCGCGGATGAGCGCACGCCAGCGTAGGACGCTTGGAGACGCCGGACCGCCCGGGAGCACAGGGGTTTCCGCCCCTCCAGCGCCCCTATTCCCCTTCCGGCACGTTGTCCGCCAGTTCGCCCGCGGCGATCCGCTCAGCGGTGCGCCGGTAAGCATCTGCGATATAGTCCTCGAGATCCTGGCGCCCAACGCGCCAGAGCCCCCGGCCCCCAACCTGAAAAGCGCGAAGCTCTCCAGTATGAATGAGGTTCCGGATGAGGCTGCTTTTGCACTTCAATTCTTCGGCGACCTGCTCGATGGTCAGAAAGCGGCGCTTGCCGGGTTCAGCGGTCACCCGGACATCCTAATGTGAGCAGCACCCAGCCGGGGCCAATTTGCGGGCCCCGGGCCATCCGGTGAGATTTCCTGGGCTGGACGGCCTGCAGGGCTTACCGGCTCATGCCCTTTTGAAGGAGCTTTGTCGGGCCGTTGGCTCCGCGCGTCTTGCGGGCCTTTGCAGGCCTCGATCCCTTGCCTACGGCTGCGCTGGGCGGAGTGCCCTGATCCTGGTCCGCAACGAGCCGTGCATCTACAGCCTCGCGGTCAGCAACCCCTTCGAGGCTGGCCGCCAGTTCCTGTCGGCGCTCGGCTGAGTCGTATGTGGCTCCTGCTTCGCCACGCAACTGCTCGGGGCGGTGATCGGCACGGGCGGCTGTCCAGTCTTCAATCAGCCGCCTTTCCATGTCGTCCTCGACGGCTACGCCGTCTGCAAATTTGTGCCGCTGTTCCCAGTTGTGTGCCTCGATGGGTTTGGTCTCCCGGAGCCAGGCCAGCGCTTCGTCCAAGTCCTCCCTTGAGGGCTGATCAACGGCCTCGGCGCGCTTCCTGTCTTCCCGATCGGCCTCGGCCAGCAGTTGCACAGCCTGGGCGTTCTCGTCACGGCCGGAACGGCGTTCCTGTTCTGCCTGTTCGCGGTCCCGCTCGGCTTTAGCCAGGGCCTCCGCCACCGTTGCTTCATTGGCACCGAGGTTGTCCACGTCCAAGCCGTAGCGGCGCTGCACCTGGTCACGGATCACCTCGGCCGCGTCGCGCGCCGCCGGATCGTGGTCTTTCCACGCGGTGGCCGCCTCATGTGCCCTTTCGATGTCGCGGCCGGTGGCCGTGTCCCACCACCGGTTGTCCATGACGGGGGCGAGCTGTGCACGGGCAGCTGCCCGCTCGGCATCGAACCGTGCCTGCAGTTCGCGGGCCTGTTGTTCCTCGGCCGCTTGGGCGCGGCGCAGCTCTTGCTCGCGGGCTCTGGCCAGCTGCTCACCGAGCCGGCCGGCGACGGTCAGCGCAACGCGCGACATTCCCTCAAGAGCCTCATCAATGCCGTCAGATTCGCTCATGGTTCCCCTCCTTGGTGTTATCTCTCAATGTCTGGGCGGGTATTCCCGCTTCGGGTGCCCGCGTGGGTGCGTGCCTGCACATATTCCGGCAGCAGCACGGACCCCGCGGGCCGACCGGCAACCTGGCCGGCTGTGCTCGCGCGTACCGCGGCGGCAGCTTCGCTATCCGCTGTGGGCGTTGACGCTGGGACGGCGGGCAGTGCGGCCGCGACCTGGCTCAGTTGGTGCTTCACCATGTGGCTGATCTGGCGTGCTCGGCGCAGATCATTTGAGGCCTTGTGCATGTCGTGGACGGCCTTTGCGACGTTGAGCAGCTGGCGCAGCATGATTGCCTGCGCGGCTGTTCCGGTGCCGCCCATCGAAGCTGCCATGAGCATGAGCGAGGCTCCGCGGGCAGATGGTCCTGCGCTGCGGATGGGGCGGACTGGGTAACGCCGCAGTTGTGCTGTCTTGGACAGCTCGTCGGCCGCTGCTGCGAGTGGTCCGGGCGTCGCCTCGGTTGCCGTGGACCAGGCGGCGAAGGCGCCGGATGTCTCGCGTGCAACCTGCGCCCAGGTCGCGTGATCGTCCAGCGGGACGGAGCGCAGCGTTTCGCGGAGCCGGGCAACTTCGTCGCTGTACTGCTCCCACATTTGCGGGTCCGGTTCGTGGGCTTCGCGGCCGATCGTGACCGGGCGGCGTCCACGTGCAGCTGCCTGCCATTCGGCGACCGCCTCGGCGGCACCTTGTGGGCTGTCAGGCCACTCGGCGCGGAGCTTGGGCAGAGCAAGGTCTTTGGCGAGGTGACCGCCGCCGAACCACACAGGCCGGCCACCTTTGGGAGGACGTTCTGCCACGCTGTAGCCGACCACGACGTCGTCACGTCCGGACGCGTACCGCGGCCTGACCAGGGCACCGGCACGGCGAAGGCGTCGAATGAATTCGGCCTCATCCTGGGCGGACGTCGCGCAGGCACGGACCTTGCGTTCCAGGGACCGGCGTTCCGGTTCCGGGGCTCCCCGCCGCTCGGACGCTTCACGTTCACCGGGCCGGAGGCCACGGGTGGAATGCGTGGGCGAAAGTTCTTCCAGGCCGTACTTTTTCTCAAGCTCCCGGGCGGCCTGTTGCGCGCGGGGGAAGTCCCGCCAGCTGCTCCACTTCGTGCCGTCCTCGCGGACCATGGAGGCAGCGATGTGGATGTGGTCGTTTCCGGCTTTGCTGTGGCCGTGACGGACCGCCACCCACTGGGCCGGCGCCCGTCCGCTGGCTTCGGTGAAGCCCATCTCGTCCATGAAGTCCTGCGCAATCTCAGCCCACTTCTGGTCGGTAAGGTCGCCTTCCTCGGCGCGCAGCGAAAGCGAGCAGTGCCAGACATGGCCGCCGGGAATCTCGACGCCCAGGACGCTTCTTGCCCGGTCCAATTCCTTGGCAATGGCCTGCGCCGCGTCGGCGTTCAGTTCGTCATCGTTGTGCCAGGCCATGATCGACGGTGAGCCCGCGACCAGGTGTGGGTCGGTGTGTTCGTTCGCCCGGCCCGGACCGGCAAGGTAGGCGATGAGCCCGTGCATACGGGTGCCCTTGGTGATGTTGGGAATCATCAGCGAACCATCGAATCAAGCATCGTGTTGATCCGGTCCGCGACCGCACGCACCCGGGTCAACACCGTGCGGGCTGCTTCCGGGAATTCGTCCGTGGCGTTCGCGTGCCGGGCGAGCTGGTTGACGTTGTTCGACAGGGCAGCAAGGTAGCGGCGGGCCGCAATGAATTCAACGGCCATCGCCCGCCGCTCATCCAGCGACTCGGAGTTCTCCGCGTACAGGGCAGCGCTGACCAGAATCTCCGAGGGGCTGCGCCCGGTCCGTTCCTCCAGCACCTTCAACTGAGCACGTTCGAACTCCGACATCGACACCCGCACGTACTGGGTGTCGCCGTCAATGTTGGCGCGGCGGCGGCGGGAGATCCGGCGTGGCGACTTCGGCTCTTCGGTCATCCCGATCCCCTTCCCCCATGCCCAGCGCAGCGCCCCGGAATCTCCGGGCCACACTGACGAGTGTGCCGCATCCAGGGCCGCAGGCCGTGGATCAACACGCGGGTTATGGCACATAACCATCTAGCTTGCTCCGGTCGCTCCGACCGAGGTCCTGCTCCGCTGGCACGTCCAATAGGGCCTCGTACCCATCGTCCAGACGTCAGTACCCATCTGGCTCAGCGAAAACATCTCCGTCTTCGACTTCGCACTCTCCACTGCCTGCGACTCCGATGCACCGGAAACCTTCCCGGTCCCGACATGGCGGAGCTGCCGGACCTCGGAGGGCCGTTCAACATAGCGACCGCCTGGAGGCACGGAATCGCCAGGCTGGGCGTCAGCCCGTCAAGCCTGGCGATTCCGACAGCCCCGCCGACGCTGGGTATGATTAGTAAAATGCGATCAACAGATGCGGACGACAGGGCAAAATACGGCCCTCCTCCGCAGTACCCCATAGAATCTGTTGACAACGCCCTCCGCCTCCTCCTGCTTTTCGAGACCCAGCCCAGCATCAGGCTGACGGACGCAAGCAAGTATCTGGGTGTAGCTTCCTCGACTGCCCACCGGCTCATGGGCATGTTGCTCTACCGTGGATTCGTGCGCCGGAATCCGGCCACCCGGGCCTATGAACCTGGCCAGGCACTGGGCTCCATCGCTTTCGCCATCCGACGCCAGAGCGACGTCCGGACCGTCGCCCGCCCGTTCCTGGAACGGCTCTTCGACGAAACCGGGGAGACCGTCCACTTCGCTAGGCTTGAGGGAACAGACACGCATTTCCTCGATGCCATCGAAAGCTCCCGCGCGGTGCGCGTTGGCTCCCGTCAGGGCCGGATGATTCCCGCCAACTGCGCCGCCACGGGAAAAGCCATGTTGAGCCGGCTCAGCGATGACCAGCTACGGAACCTTTACCCCCAGCAAGAGCTCCCCGGCCTGACCAAGGCCTCCATCACGTCCCGGGCGGACCTGGAATCGGCTCTGGACAAGATCAGGCAGACCGGTTTTGCAAGCAGTGACGAAGAAAGCGAGGACGGCGTGACGTCCGTCGCCGTCGCCCTCACCGATCCAAGCGGCACCCCCTACGCCCTCAACGTCTCGGTGCCGGCCCACCGCATGTCGGACCAACTCCGCGTCGAACTCGGTGCCAAGCTTCAGGCGGCCGCTGAAGAATTGCAGGGCCTGCTGGTCTAGGCCCACGCGCCGATCCCCGCCTCCGGCCGTTCCTGACGGAGCCGGCCAGCGGTGGCGGAGGGACGTCGGACAGCGAGCTGTTACCGGCCGCAGGCGCTCAGCTGCACGCCCAGTCGCGGTAGACTCGCGCACATTGGAATCGAAAACCCGGTTGGAACAGGCATCGCCGGCGGCGAGCTCGGCTGCGATGCCTGCCGGGCCCCCAGCAGGCGGGGCAGGACGGTGGTGCGCAGGGCATCGGCGCTGACGCGGGTGGCGTGCGCGGAGACGTTTACGGCCGCGATGATGCCGGTCCCGGCATCCCGCACGGGGACGGCAATGGACCGCAGGCCCTCGGTCAGCTCCTGGTCGGCCAGCGACCAGCCTTGCTCCCGGGCCGCGGTTATCCTCTTCCGGATTTCCTCGCGGTCGATCGCGGTGTTGCCGGTCAGGCTTTCCGGCACCAGGGCTTCCAGATATTCATCAAGCTCCCCCTCGGTGAGCCCGGAGAGAAGGACGCGCCCGGTCGCCGTCGCGTACGCCGGCAGGCTGGTGCCGATGATGATGTTGACGGTCAGGACGCGGTCGGCGTGGACCCGGTCCACGTAGACCACGCTGCCCCGGTGCAGCACCGTCAGCGATGCTGTCTCGCCAGCCTCCTGCACCAGCGACGCAAGGTGCGGATGGGCCACCGCCAGCAGCTTATGGCTCAGCAGATAGGCATCCCCGATCTCCAGCACTGCTAGCCGCAAGGAATAGCCACTGGCGTCGTAGGACAGATAACCCAGGTATTC
>JAHFUZ010000019.1 GCA_023264815.1 Arthrobacter sp.
TGCTGACCACGGTCCCGCTGCAGATCTTCGCCGCCGAACTCGCCGCAGCCAAGGGCTACGACGTGGACCAGCCGCGCAACCTCGCCAAGAGCGTCACGGTGGAGTAGCCAGCCACCAACCTGTTGTTCCAGGAAGCCCCGAGCCACCCGGCCCGGGGCTTCCTGCGTGCTGCCAGAGTCCAAAAATGACGCATTCGCGTCGATCACCCGCCACGCCAAGAGCGCCACCGTAGACTAGCGCCATGATTGTTGGCATTGGCGTAGACGTTGTAGACATCGAGCGGTTCGGCCGCCAGCTCGAGCGGACCCCGGGGCTCCGGGACAGGCTGTTCGTCCCCGCAGAGCGCGAGCTGAACACCCGGTCCCTGGCAGCACGGTTCGCGGCCAAGGAGGCTGTGGCCAAGGTCCTCGGCGCCCCGGCCGGCATGAACTGGCAGGACTGCTGGATCGGCCTGGACCAGCACGGCCCCACCATCCAGGTGAAGGGCACCGTCCTGGCCGTGGCCGAATCCAAGGGCGTCAAGCGCTGGCACGTGTCCATGAGCCACGACGGCGGGATCGCCACCGCCACGGTCCTCGCCGAGGGCTAACCTCGCCGGCAACGCAACCAGGGACCCTGACGCCATGATCAGCGCCTACACCGGAACCCAGATCAGGGCGGCCGAACAGCCGCTTCTGGCTGTCGGCCTGGGCACTATCCTCATGCAGCGTGCCTCCCATGGGCTCGCCAACGCTGTTGTCCGCGAACTGCAGGCCCGCGGCCGGCCGCTCTACGGCGCCAGCCTGGCCGTCCTTGCCGGCAAGGGCAACAACGGGGGAGACGGCCTCTTCGCCGCCTCGTTCCTGGCCGCCAGGGGAATACGGACGACGGCGGTACTCACCGCGGACGCGGCCCACCCCGAGGCGCTGGCTGCTTTTGAGCGCGCCGGCGGGCGCGTGCATTTCCTCAGTGATGCAAACGTCAGCCAGCTGGCGGCTGAGATAGCCCGTGCCGACGTCGTGATTGACGCGGTGCTGGGCACGGGCGCCCAGGGCGGGCTGCGGGGAGCGGCGGCCGCTCTGGTGGCCGGCCTGGAAGACGGGCGGCCCGGCACGCCCCAACTCGTGGTGGCATGCGATATCCCCAGCGGCGTTGATGCCGATACAGGCGAAGCCCACCCACCCGTGCTGACCGCGGACCTGACCGTCACCTTCGGCGCTGCCAAGGCGGGCCTGCTGGCTGACCCCGGCGCCGATCATGCGGGCCGCGTCCACGTGGTTCCCATCGGCATCGAAGACGAACTTCCGTGGCCCGCCATGCGCCGGCTCGAGCCCACTGACCTCGCGCGTCTGCTGCCACAGCCCGCGAGGCGCGCGCATAAGTACTCCCGCGGGGTCCTGGGCGTTGTGGCCGGCTCGGCCGACTACCCCGGCGCTGCCGTGCTGGCGTGCCGCGGAGCACTGGCAGCAGGCGCCGGAATGGTCCGCTACCTCGGCCCGCCCGCCGTGGCGGACCTGGTCCGGCAGTCCTGCCCCGAAGTGGTCTGCAGCACCGGCTCCGTGGCGGACAACCGCGTCCAGGCGTGGCTGGTGGGCTCCGGTATGGGCCCGGGCGACTCCGGGCAGCTCCAGCGCGCCAGGGACGCCGTGGAGTCCGGCCTGCCGGTGGTGGCCGACGCCGGCGCGTTGCCTGCCCTGCCCGACGTCCTGGGCCCGCAGGTGGTGCTGACCCCGCACGCCGGCGAACTTGCGGCGCTGCTGGACCGGCTCGGGGCTGAGTACCAGCGCTCCGGCGTCGAAGCGAACACCCTGGGCGCCGTCCGGCATGCTGCTTCCCTGACGGAGGCCACCGTCCTGCTCAAAGGCGCCACCACCCTGGTCGCCTCGCCCTTCCAGGACTTCTACAGCCAGTCGGAGGGGACACCGTGGCTCGCCACCGCCGGCAGCGGCGACGTCCTGGCGGGAATCATCGGTGCGCTGCTCGCCCAGGTGGGGTCCGACGTCGGGCGCTTCCGTGCCGCGCGCATCGATCCGGACGAGCGCTGGGCAGCGATCGCCGCCATGGGGGCGATCCTTCACGGCTTGGCGGGCACAACCGCGGCCGGCGGGGGGCCATTAAGCGCTGGGCGGATTGCGGATGCTGTACCCGCGGTCTGGGGTAAAGTCAGCCTGCTTAGTAAACACGAAGGTCCGAAACGTAATAGTCACACCCACCCGCTACGGTAGGCATAGGTTCTGACCCGGCCGGGCGCGGTGATTCTGCGGGCCCGGCTGTCGAACAACAATGAGGAGCACGCATGGAAATCTGGCCCGGATCGGCTTATCCGCTTGGCGCCACCTTTGACGGGACCGGCACCAACTTCGCCCTGTTCAGTGAACGCGCCGAAAAGGTGGAACTCTGCCTCTTCGACGACGACGGCGTGGAGTCGCGATACACGCTCGATGAAGTGGACGGCTACGTGTGGCACTGCTACATTCCGCAGGTCCAGCCAGGGCAGAAGTACGGCTACCGCGTCCACGGCCCGTACGATCCCGACTCCGGGAACCGGTTCAACCCGAACAAGCTGCTCCTGGACCCCTACGCCAAGGCCGTGCACGGCCAGATCGACTGGGATCCTGCACTCTTCACCTACAACCTGGGCGAAGAGCCGGATACCATCAACAACGATGACTCGGCACCGCACATGATGATGGGCGTGGTCATCAACCCGTTCTTCGACTGGGACGGCGACCACCTGCCCCGCGTTCCGTACCACAAGTCGGTCATTTACGAGGCCCACGTCAAAGGCCTTACCCAGCTCCACCCCGAGATCCCGGAAGAGCAGCGCGGTACGTACGCCGGCGTGGCGCACCCGGCGGTCATCTCGCACCTCCAGAAGCTCGGCGTCACGGCCATTGAGCTGATGCCGGTACACCAGTTCGTCAATGACGGCACGCTGCAGGACAAGGGCCTGAACAACTACTGGGGCTACAACACCATCGGCTTCTTCGCGCCGCAGAACACCTACAGTTCCACGGGCGACACCGGCCAGCAGGTCCAGGACTTCAAGGCGATGGTCCGCTCGCTGCACCGGGCCGGCATCGAAGTGATCCTGGACGTGGTGTACAACCACACCGCCGAGGGCAACCACCTGGGTCCCACGCTGTCCTTCAAAGGCATCGACAACGCGTCTTACTACCGCCTCATGGAGGGCGACGCGAAGCATTACATGGACTACACGGGCACAGGCAACTCGCTCAACGTCCGCCAGCCGCACTCCCTGCAGCTGCTTATGGACTCGCTGCGGTACTGGGTCACCGAGATGCACGTGGACGGTTTCCGGTTCGACCTCGCCTCCACCCTGGCCCGCGAGTTTTACGACGTGGACAAGCTCTCCACCTTCTTCGAGCTCATCCAGCAGGACCCGGTAGTCTCCCAGGTCAAGCTGATCGCCGAGCCCTGGGACGTTGGCCCGGGCGGTTACCAGGTGGGCAACTTCCCGCCGCAGTGGACGGAGTGGAACGGCAAGTACCGCGACACCGTCCGTGATTTCTGGCGCGGCGAGCCGGCAACCCTGGGCGAATTCGCGTCCCGCATCACCGGCTCCGCCGACCTCTACGAGCACTCGGGCCGCCGGCCCGTGGCGTCCATCAACTTTGTCACCGCCCATGACGGCTTTACGCTGGCTGACCTGGTGTCCTACAACGAGAAGCACAACGACGCCAACGGCGAAGGCAACAACGACGGCGAATCCCACAACCGGTCCTGGAACTGCGGCGCCGAAGGCCCCACCGACGATCCCGCAGTCCTCGGGCTGCGCGCCCGCCAGCAGCGGAACTTCATCGCCTCGCTGCTGCTCTCCCAGGGTGTGCCCATGCTGCTGCACGGCGACGAACTGGGCCGCACCCAGCAGGGCAACAACAACGGCTACTGCCAGGATTCCGAGCTGACCTGGATCAACTGGGAAAACATCGACCAGCCCCTGATCGAGTTCACGGCCGCCGTCAACGCGCTTCGCGCCAAGCACCCCACCTTCCGCCGGAGCCGGTTCTTCGACGGCCGCCCGGTGCTGCGGGGCGAAGGCGAACGGCTGCCGGACATCGTATGGCTGGACCCCTCGGGCGAGACCATGAAGCCGGAAGCCTGGGACAGCGGCTTTGGCCGGTCCGTGGGCGTGTTCCTCAACGGTGACGGCATCCAGGGCAAGGATTCCCGCGGCCGCCGGATCACGGACGTCAACTTCGTGCTGTACTTCAACGCCCATGACGACATGGTGGAGTTCACGTTGCCCACCGACGAGTACGCCCCGGCCTGGGACGTCATCATCGACACCGCCGGCCAGAATGCCGATACGGAACCTGTCAAGGCCGGCGAAGCCCTGCCCGTGGCAGCAAAGTCCTTGGTGGTGCTCCGCGCCCACATGGTGGAGGAAGCCGAACCGGACCACTCCGTGGCGGCGTCCCTCGCCGCGCTGGCCCAGACCGCCACCGCGGAAACCGCCGCCCTGAGCACGCCCGCCATGCCGGAGCCCAGGAAGACGAAGAAGGTCAGCGAACCGAAAGGCAAAGTATAGTGAAGGTTCCGGCGTCCACCTACCGGCTCCAGATCCGCAGCGGCTTCACACTCTTTGACGCCGCCCAAACAGTGCCGTACCTGAAGACACTCGGCGTTGACTGGGTCTACCTGTCGCCGATCCTGACGGCCGAGCAGGGCTCGGATCACGGCTATGACGTGACCGACCCCTCCGCCGTTGACCCGGAGCGCGGCGGGCCGGACGGACTGGTGGCGCTCTCCACGGCCGCCCGGGCGCACGGCATGGGCGTGCTGGTGGACATTGTGCCCAACCACGTGGGGGTGGCCACACCTGCGCAGAACCCGTGGTGGTGGTCGCTCCTGAAGGAGGGCCGCGGTTCGCCGTATGCGGACGCGTTCGACGTCGACTGGGACTTTGGTGCCGGCCGGATCCGGCTGCCCGTGCTGGGCTCGGATGCCGATGTGGACAAGCTGGAGGTCAAGGACGGCGAGCTGCGGTACTACGACCACCGCTTTCCGCTCGCCGCCGGCTCCTGCACCGAGGGTGATTCGGCCCGGGCAGTCCACGACCGGCAGCACTATGAGCTGGTCTCCTGGCGGCGCGCGGACTCTGACCTGAACTACCGCAGGTTCTTCGCGGTCAACAGCCTGGCGGGCATCCGGGTGGAGGACCGGCGTGTCTTCGACCAAGCCCATGCCGAGGTCAAACGCTGGTTCTCCGAAGGCCTGGTGGACGGCCTGCGGGTGGACCATCCGGATGGCCTGGCGGATCCGGCCGGCTACCTTCGCTGGCTCAAGGAGATCAGCGGCGGGGCCTACGTCCTGGTGGAGAAAATCCTGGAACCGGGGGAGGAGCTTCCGGCCGAATTCGCCTGCGAGGGAACCACCGGCTACGACGCCCTGGCCGACCTGGACCGCCTGCTGGTGGACCCGGCCGGCGAGGCTTCCCTGGACGCTCTCGATGCCAGGCTGCGCTCCGGCGAACCTGCCGACTATGCGGCCATGATCCTGGGGACCAAGCGCGCCGTGGCGGACGGCATGCTGCACTCAGAAATTCTCCGGCTGGCGCGGCTCGTTCCGGAATCTGCCAACCTGACCGGGGAGGCTGCGGGGGATGCCCTGGCCCAGGTGATCGCCGCCTTCCCGGTGTACCGCACCTACCTGCCCACTGGCGAGGACGTGCTGCGGGAGGCCTGTGAGGCAGCCGCCGGCCAGCGCCCTGACCTGGCGCACGCGCTGGACGTGCTTCTTCCCCTCCTGCTGAAGCCGGAAACGGAACTGGGCACCCGGTTCCAGCAGACGTCCGGCATGGTCATGGCCAAAGGCGTGGAGGACACGGCCTTCTACCGCTACACACGGCTGGGGACCCTGACGGAAGTGGGCGCCGACCCGTCCCACTTCTCGGTGGCACCTGAGGAGTTCCACCGCCGGATGGCCGAGCGCCAGGAGTCCCTCCCGTTGTCCATGACCACCCTGACCACCCATGACACGAAACGCAGTGAGGACACCCGGGCCCGGATCTCCGTGCTCGCCGAACTGCCGGACGAGTGGGCGGCAACCCTGGACAGCCTTCGCGGGCTCGCCCCTGTTCCCGATGGCCCATTCGAGAACCTGCTGTGGCAGGCGGTCATCGGGGCGTGGCCGGCGTCCCGCGAACGCCTGCACGGCTATGCGGAGAAGGCCGCCCGGGAGGCAGCCAACTCCACCACCTGGACGGACCCGGATGAACAGTTCGAATCGGCGGTCAAGGCCGCAGTGGACGCAGCCTTCGACGACCCCAGGGTCACCGCGGTTATTGAAGACTTCGTGGGCCGCGTGGAGGCGTTTGCGGCGTCCAACTCGCTGTCCCTGAAACTGATCCAGCTCACCATGCCCGGCATTCCGGACGTCTACCAGGGCACCGAATTCTGGGACCGGTCCCTGACTGACCCGGACAACCGCCGGGAGGTGGATTTTGAGCAGCGCCTCACCACTCTGGCTGACCTGGACGCCGGAAAGCTGCCGACGGACTTCCGCGACCAGGCCACCAAACTGCTGGTGACCTCGCGTGCACTACGGGTTCGCCGGGACCGGTCGGAGCTCTTCCAGGGCTACCGGCCTGTGAGCGCATCCGGCTCCGCTGCGGATCATCTGGTGGCGTTCCACCGCGGGACTGACGGCCGGCCTGGCGTCCTGGCCCTTGCCACCCGGCTCCCCGCCGGACTGGAACGCGCCGGCGGCTGGCGGGACACCGCCGTCGACCTTCCCACCGCCTTCCGCGACGAACTTACGGGCCGGACGCATGGCCCGGGGCCGGTCCCGGTGGCCGGGATCCTCCAGCCCTACCCGGTGGCGCTCCTGGTGCCCGTGAACGGAGAGAACGCATGAGCCTGACGCACCACGGTTCTGGCCGCTTCGATGTCTGGGCACCGGACGCTGCCGCGGTGTCCCTGCTCGCCAACGGCCAGGAATATGCCATGAAGCAGGTGGCCGGCGCTCCCGGCGCAGACGGCTGGTGGTCCGCGCCGGACGCGCCGGCGGACGCGGACGTTGACTACGGCTACCTGATCGACGGCGAAACGCACCCGCTGCCGGATCCCCGGTCGCGGCGCCTCCCCGCGGGCGTTCATGAGCTTTCCCGGACGTACGATCCCGGCGCACACGAATGGCGGGACGCCGGGTGGAAGGGGAAGGAGCTGCGCGGATCGGTCATCTACGAGCTTCACGTGGGAACCTTCACCCCCGAGGGAACCCTGGACGCCGCAGCCGGAAAACTCGGATACCTCGCGGACCTGGGCGTTGATTTTGTGGAACTGCTGCCCGTCAACGGATTCAACGGAACCCACAACTGGGGCTATGACGGCGTGCAGTGGTTCGCTGTCCACGAAGGCTACGGCGGCCCTGCCGCCTACCAGCGGTTCGTGGATGCGGCCCACGGCGCCGGGCTGGGCGTTATCCAGGACGTGGTCTACAACCACCTGGGCCCCAGCGGGAACTATCTGCCGCGGTTTGGGCCTTACCTGAAGCAGGGCGACGCCAACACGTGGGGTGACTCGGTCAACCTCGATGGCCCGGGCTCCGACGTCGTGCGTGAATACATCCTGGACAACGCAGCTCTGTGGCTTCGGGACTACCACGTGGACGGCCTGCGCCTGGACGCCGTCCACGCGCTCCGTGACGAGCGGGCGGTGCACCTGCTGGAGGATCTGGGCGCGCTGGGCGACGCAATTGCCGCCGAGACCGGGCTGCCCAAGACCCTGATCGCCGAATCGGACCTCAATGACCCGCGGCTGCTCTACCCCCGCGGGGCCAACGGCTACGGCCTGGCCGGGCAGTGGAGCGACGACTTCCACCACGCCGTGCACGTCAACGTCACCGGCGAGACCACCGGCTACTACTCCGATTTCGCCTCCCTTGGCGTGCTGGCCAAGGTCCTCCAGGACGGATTCCTGCACGACGGCAGTTACTCCAGCTTCCGCGGCCGCCACCATGGCCGGCCCATCAACACCTCGCTGGTCCACCCCGCCGCCCTGGTGGTGTGCAACCAGAACCATGACCAGATCGGCAACCGGGCCGTGGGGGACAGGCTGTCACAATCCCTGCCCTACGGACCGCTGGCTCTCGCCGCCGTGCTGACCCTGACCTCACCCTTTACGCCGATGTTGTTTATGGGCGAGGAATTCGGTGCCTCCACGCCGTGGCAGTTCTTCACCTCGCACCCTGAGCCGGAGCTGGGCACGGCGACTGCGGAGGGCAGGATCCGCGAGTTCGAGCGCATGGGGTGGGATCCCGCCGTCGTGCCCGATCCGCAGGACCCCGAAACGTTCCGCCGCTCGAAGCTCGATTGGGAGGAGGCCTCCGCAGGCGACCATGCGCGGCTGCTGTCGCTCTACCGGTCCCTGACCGGGCTCCGGCGCGAGTACCCCGAGTTGGCCGGGCTGGGCTTCGAGGACACCGAGGTGACGTTCGACGACGACGCCGGGTGGCTGCGCTTCCGGCGCGGCCCGGTGGAGGTGCTGCTGAACTTCTCGGCTGCTCCGGTGCGGCTTGCGGTGGGGCGGGGCATGCTCCTGCTGTCGACGGAAGAGTCATCAGGCGTGGATGAAGGTCTCCTGGTGCTCGCGGCACACAGTGGGGCTGTTCTGGCCCATGGGAAAGAAGTCATCCCGAGTTGATATAGACACTGGAGTGACGCGGGGCGTAGCATGCGCGTACTGGCCAGCCGCGATACGTGGCTCGGTGGCTTGTACGGGCGATGGAGGCCGTCATGAGTGAACCGGTGGGGGATGGCGTTCCCGCCACGCTTGAACTTCGCATCCATGGCATCCGGAATACCCCGCCCCACGAGCTGCTCCGCTCCGGGAAACCACTGCTGAAGCCCGATGACGTGGAGCTCGTCGCCGGTGACGAGCTGGCAGGCTTCTACCGGGTCAAGCCGGTTGGGCCTGCGGGTGCCGCTGCTGCACCGGTTCAACCCGTACAAGCCAACGGCAAACGGCCCCGGGTCATCGAGGCCTATTCGTGGGGCCGGCTGGCACGGTTCACCGGCGTTGGCGTGGCGAGCAAGGTCGCGGACGCCGCGGTCCGCACGGCCTGGTTCCTGCTGATGCCTTTCGGCTTGACCAATGCCGCCTACTGGAGCCGGCCACTGCCCCGCGTCAAACACATTGCGCCCGCGGCCGAAAGCGAACCCTACATCGGCTACGCGGACGACAGCCCGGACCAGCGTGACGGTGCCGGACGGATCAGGCTGTTCGCGCTGGTGCTCACCCTGTACTTTGTGGTGACTGCCGCCGTAGTGTCGATGGACCTGATCGCCGTACAGTGCTTTCCGGCCGACCAGGGGACCCAGCAGGACCGGGTCTGCTCTGCCCTGCCGGCGTTCCTGGACGGCCTGGCGGGATGGACACGCGGCCGTCGCGTGGTCCTGTTTGCGCTCATACCCCTCCTGACCGTCGGTGGCGTGGCAGGCCTCGCCTACCTCGCACGGACACGCTTCCATCCCCGACCCAACCTTGGCCCTTCACCGGCAGGAACCGCCGTCTCCAGCGCTGCAGAGCCGCCGGTGATTCCCACGCTCATGATCCGGAACCTGTGGGACGCGAGGGAGGAAATCCGCTATAACGGGTTGCTGCACATGTGGGCGGCGCTTGCAGCGGTAGCGGCAGTTATCGCCTGGGATGGATTCTGGACGCGGATCGACGGCGGCGCATGCGGCAGCCCGGGGACTTTCTTCACGGAATGCCTACCGCAGGTTGCGCCGGAACGCATCGGGGCCACAGGTCTCGCGATGATCGTGGCCTGGTTGGCTGCAGCCGCTGCAGTGGTTCTGGCCGCCGTGGACACGGTGCGGAAGTCGGCGGACAACCCGGACATGCCGTCCGGCGATGGTTCTTCGTTGAAGGGTCCGGTTGCGGCCGGGGCAGTCGTGAGCATTGTTGTGGCGGTGGTTGCGTCCGTCCTGCCCCCATCGGACGACGGCGGGATCCCCGCCGGCGACGCTGCGGCACGCATGCTGGGACTCGGTTCCGCCCCCGCTGGATTGATGCTGGTGATGTTGGCCCTGATCGTCAGCATGAGCGGGCTCCGACGGGACCCCGAACGCTACCACCCGCGCACGCTAGGCTGGCGGGGCAAGGGAGCAGCAGTATTTTCCACCCTGGCACTGGGGGCCGCAACCATTCTGAGTTGCGCCATCGTAGGAGCGGCCGCCACCTTGCTGCAGCGCAATTTCGAGCGTCGAAGCGCGTCGGAGGACGGGATGTGGCGCTTCGGTCCCGTAGCACGGGATGTCCTGGTGCCGCCGTCGGTCTTTTCACTGTTTAGCGGGCTGCTCCTGGCCGTGATCCTGGCAGCCGGTATTACGTGGGGCCTCTGCTCATGGAAGGCCATCCGATCGATGGCCTGGAATACGGAGGACGCGGCGGTGGGGGACCTGCTCACCGCCTACGGTGCCGAGCCGCCGATGCCGCAGAGGAAGGCGGCCGGGCACAAACTTGTCAGTGCCCGGCGCACAGCGTCGCTGGCCCACCGCGCCGAGGCCGTGGTGTCGCTGCTGGCCATCCTGATTTTCCTGGGCCTCCTGTCAGCGCTTGTGCTGGGCATCTTCAAGGACTGGTGGGGCACGGGCGCGGCCGCCGGGCTGTACACGGTACTCGAGGGCATGGGAGCCCTCGGCCTTGCTGCCGCCGGGGCCACCATTGTGGTCCTGGCCGTGATGTCCGCCAAACCCAATTCCCGTCCGCTGGCTCTCCTCTGGGACCTGATGTGCTTCATGCCCAAGACCGCCCATCCCTTCGGCCCGCCGAGCTACGGCGAGCGGGCCGTCCCGGAATTTGCTGCACGGATTGCAGCATGGCTGGACGGCGCGGAGGGGGCGCCGCCCGCCAGGACCGGCATGGTGGCAATCTCAGCACACAGCCTCGGGGCGGTGATTGCGGTCAGCTCCTTGTTCCACCTGAAAGCAACCCGGCCTGACCTGCCCTTCAACCGGATTGGCCTCCTGACATACGGCACCCAGCTGCGGGCCTACTTCGGACGTTTCTTCCCGGAACTGCTGGGGCCGGCCGTCCTCGCCAACGCCCCTGTCGCCAGGACGAAACTTACGTCCGCCGGGAGCCCGGAGGACGACCTCATCGACGCCGGAGGCCCAATAGGTCATTTTGATGTCAATCTCAGCCACATCCTGGGGCCGGGGCCCAACCGGTGGGTCAACCTCTACCGCAAGACGGACTACCTGGGTTTCCCCGTCCTGTACAAGGGGCCGGGCGGAGAGGAGTCTCCTGGCGCGGATCCCTACGCACAGGAGATTGACCCCTTCACGTATCAATTCCTCGTTGTCAGCCACAGCGACTACCTTCAGGCGCCGCAGTACACGCAGGCGATTGACGACGTCGTGAATGGCCTCCCCAGTCCGGCACCACCCGCCGGGCCATAGGCTGTACCCCTCAAAGATGTCCTCCGCGTACTGTCGCGTGCGTCACAGATGGCAGGATGGTACGTATGACTTATTCAGCCGCGGAAAACCGCTATGAATCCATGCCCTACCGCCGCGTCGGTCGCAGCGGCCTGAGGCTCCCGGCCATCTCACTGGGACTCTGGCACAACTTCGGTGACGACAAGCCCTTCGAAACGCAGCGGGCCATCCTGCGCCGCGCGTTCGACCTCGGCGTCACCCACTTCGACCTCGCCAACAACTATGGCCCGCCGTATGGCGCCGCCGAAACCAACTTCGGCCGCCACTTCAAGGACGACTTCAGGCCGTACAGGGATGAACTCGTCATCTCCAGCAAGGCCGGCTACGACATGTGGCCCGGCCCGTACGGTAACTTCGGCTCCCGCAAGTACCTGCTGGCCAGCCTGGACCAGTCGCTGCAGCGCATGGGCCTGGACTACGTGGACATCTTCTACAGCCACCGCCCGGACCCCGAAACTCCCATGGAAGAGACCATGGGTGCGCTGGACCAGGCCGTCCGGTCCGGCCGGGCCCTGTACGCAGGCATCTCCTCCTACACCCCGGAGCAGACCCTGGAAGCAGCCCGGATCCTGAAGGAACTGGGCACGCCGCTGCTGATCCACCAGCCCAGCTACTCCATGCTGAACCGCTGGACCGAGAACGGTTCACCAAACCTGTATGAGGCCCTTGACCAGGTGGGCGCAGGCTCCATTGCCTTCTCGCCGCTCGCCCAGGGGATGCTCACCGACCGGTACCTCAACGGCGTGCCCGCCGATTCGCGGGCCGCGCAGCACAAATCCCTGGATCAGGGCATGATCACGGATGAGAACCTGAACCGGATCCGCGGGCTCAACGCCATTGCCGAGGGCCGGGGCCAGACGCTGGCGCAGCTGGCAATCGCCTGGATCCTCCGCGACCAGGGCAAGGGCTCTGCGGTGACGTCCGCCCTCGTGGGCGCTTCCAGTGTCCGGCAGCTGGAAGACAGCCTGGCTGCCATCAACAACCTGGACTTCAGCGACGACGAGCTGCACGCCATCGACGAGTTCGCCGTAGAATCGGACATCAACCTCTGGAAGCAGAAGTAACGGTCTTTTGTCATAGTCCGTACGGTGGGGCCGGGAACAATCCCGGCCCCACCTCGGTTGGGTAAGATGATAAAGCGCCGCATGGCGCACTGCCAGCGCGCCGCCGTCGTACTTTCCCGGTGCTGACCGTCCTGGCGGCTGAGGTTGTCTTCAAAGGAGTTCCGTGTCTGCAAATCCGATTCGTGTTGCCATCGTTGGTGTGGGCAACTGCGCCGCCTCGCTCGTCCAGGGTGTGCACTACTACCGCGACGCCGATCCCCAGGCCACGATCCCGGGTCTGATGCACGTTGAGTTCGGCAAGTACCACGTGGGTGACGTCCAGTTCGTCGCAGCGTTCGATGTTGACGGCAAGAAGGTCGGCGTTGACCTGGCCGACGCCATCCTGGCCAGCGAAAACAACACCATCAAGATTGCCGATGTGCCCCCCACCGGCGTGACCGTCCAGCGCGGCCACACCCTGGACGGCCTCGGCAAGTACTACCTCGAGACCATCGAGCAGTCCACCGAAGAGCCCGTTGACATCGTCGCCGCGCTCCGCGAAGCCAAGGCCGACGTGATGGTCTGCTACCTTCCGGTTGGTTCCGAGGATGCTGCCCACTTCTACGCGCAGGCCGCCATTGATGCCGGCGTGGCCTTCGTCAACGCCCTGCCGGTCTTCATTGCCGGCACCAAGGAATGGGCCGACAAGTTCACCGCCGCCGGCGTCCCGATCGTGGGCGACGACATCAAGAGCCAGATCGGCGCCACCATCACGCACCGCGTCATGGCCAAGCTGTTCGAAGACCGCGGCGTCACGCTGGACCGCACGTACCAGCTCAACGTGGGCGGCAACATGGACTTCAAGAACATGCTGGAGCGCGACCGCCTGGAATCCAAGAAGATCTCCAAGACCCAGGCTGTCACCTCCAACGTTGAGGCCGAGCTTGCTGCCAAGGACGTGCACATCGGCCCGTCCGACTACGTCCAGTGGCTGGACGACCGCAAATGGGCCTTCGTCCGCCTCGAAGGCCGCAACTTCGGCGACGCCCCCGTGTCCCTTGAGTACAAGCTCGAAGTCTGGGATTCCCCCAACTCTGCCGGTGTGATCATCGACGCCATCCGCGCCGCCAAGATCGGCCTGGACCGCGGCATCGGCGGCCCGCTGCTTTCCGCCTCCAGCTACTTCATGAAGTCTCCGCCGGAGCAGTTCAACGACGACCTCGCCCGCGAAAAGGTCGAGGCCTTCATCCGCGGCGACCTGGAGCGCTAACCAGCACCTCCCGCCCGCCCTTTTGGGGACGCTCTCTCACATAATGTGGGTTTTTCCGCGACGCTCTCTCACTGATCGGTGGGGGAGCGTCGCGGCGTTAACTTGGGGAATCCGGCCAGCCGCGCAGACCTACGATGGCGTCAGTGGCTGCGGCAGCGAGCGTCGGCCGGAAACCGACATTAAGTGAGAGAGGGTCCCATAAAAACCCACGTTAAGTGAGAGAGCATCGGGTTAGGAGAGGCCTATGGGGTTTCCGGCGTCGTCCACGTCCATGCGCATGGCGGCCGGGGCGGCGGGGAGGCCGGGCATCGTCATCACCGCACCGGTCAGGGCCACGATGAAGCCTGCGCCGGTCTTGGGAATAAGGTCGCGCACATGGATGGTGAAGCCCTTGGGTGCGCCGAGCCGGGAGGCGTCGTCGGTGAAGGAGTACTGGGTCTTGGCCATGCAGACGGGCAGCCCGGACCAGCCGTTCTTTTCGATGTCGGCCAGGCGTTTGAGGGCGGGGACGGAGAAATCCACGCCGTCGGCCCCGTAGATCTCCTGGGCGATGGTGCGGATCTTCTCCTCCACAGGCAGGTCCAGCGGATACAGGTGCCGGAAGCTGTTCGGCGCCGCGACCGCCGCCGCCACTTTCGCCGCCAGTTCGTCACCGCCGTCGCCACCGCCGCCCCGTCCCCACACGTCCGCCACCGCTGCCTGCACGCCCTCCGCCGCACACCAGTCCAGCAGCCAGTCCAGTTCCTCGGCAGTGTCGGAGGAGAACCTGTTGATGGCCACCACCGGCGCCACGCCGAACTTCTCCACGTTGTGTACGTGCCGCCGGAGATTCTCGACGCCAGCCTCCAGCGCCTCGAGGTCAGGCTCGGTAAGCCGGTCCTTGGGCACGCCACCGTGCATCTTGAGCGCGCGGACAGTGGCCACCACCACGACGGCTGACGGCGCCACGTCGCCAATCCGGGCCTTGATGTCCATGAACTTTTCAGCCCCGAGGTCCGCGCCGAAACCGGCCTCGGTAACCACGATGTCGGCGAGCCGCCGGGCCGTCTGGGTGGCGATCAGTGAGTTGCAGCCGTGTGCGATGTTGGCGAACGGCCCGCCGTGCACCAGGGCCGGTGTGCCCGCGATGGTCTGGACCAGATTGGGCTTGATGGCGTCCCGAAGCAGCAGGGTCAGCGCGCCCTGGACGCCGAGGTCAGCCACCGTGACAGGAACCCGGGAGTAGGTGTACCCGAACGTGATCCGGCCCAGGCGCTCGCGCAGGTCGGCCAGATCCGTGGCCAAACAGAACACGGCCATGATCTCCGACGCCACGGTGATGTCGAAGCCGTCCTGCCGCGGCACGCCCTGCGTAGGCCCGCCCAGCCCGATGACCACCTCGCGGAGCGACCTGTCGTTCATGTCCAGGACCCGCTTGAACGTCATCCGCCGCGGATCGATGTTCAGCTCGTTGCCCTGGTAAATGTGGTTATCCACCAAAGCCATCAGAGCGTTGTTCGCAGACGTCACGGCGTGGAAGTCGCCCGTAAAATGCAGGTTGATCTCGTCCATCGGCAGCACCTGGGAGTAGCCGCCGCCGGTGGCGCCGCCCTTCATGCCGAGGATGGGGCCGAGCGACGGTTCGCGCAGTGCGATCATCACCTTATGGCCCGCCCGGGCCAGCGAATCAGCCAGCCCCACCGTGGTGGTTGACTTGCCCTCCCCGGCCGGGGTGGGCGACATCGCGGACACGAGCACCACCTTCCCGGCAGGCGCCGGCGCTGTCAACAGGGATGGGTCTATCTTCGCCTTGTACCGCCCGTACAGCTCCAGGGCGGACGCGTTGATGCCCGCCCCGGCCGCGATGTCCTCAATAGGCCTGATGCTGGCCTGCCGGGCGATCTCGAGGTCGCTCAGGGGATTCAGGCCAGTCATTCGCTCTCCTTAGGGTGCCGCTACGGCGGCTGCCGCAGGCTCAACCGGTACGGCGGGCAGCAGGCGGTTTGCCAGATGCTGTTCGACGGCGGTGTGGTAGGTCTCCAGGGTGATGGCGGCCGTGCGGTTCCAGCCCAGGTTCTCCGCCCGGATGGCTGCGGCCCGCCCCATGTCGGCACGCGTTTGCGGATCGTCGTACAGGGCTTCGAGCGCATCTGCCCAGTCCTTCGCGTGGTGCCCGTCCACCAGCAGCCCGGTCCGGCCATGGCAGATGGCCCGCGACAGGCCGCCCACCCGCGTACCCACCACGGGGGTGCCGCAGGCCTGCGCCTCGATGGCCACCAGCCCGAACGACTCGCTGTAGGAGGGCATCACCACAACGTCCGCCGCCCTGAACCAGGAGGCCAGCTCGGCCGCACCCACCGGCGGAAGGTGCGTGACGACGTCGTCCATTCCGGATTCCGCGATCAACTGCCGCAGGTTGAAGTCCTTGTTGCCGCTCAGCGCACCCAGGACGGTGAGCCGGAGATCGATTTCAGGCCGCCGTTTCCGCAGCAGGGCAGCGGCCTTTAACAGGACCTGCGGACCTTTCAGCCGCTGGATCCGTCCGGCGAACAGTACGTGGAACGTCTCCGGCGGGACGCCCCGCTCCGCCCGGGACCGGGCCCGGAACGCCGGCGTGAACGTGCTGAGGTCCACTCCCGGCGGGGCCACATCGATCCGGTCGGCCTCGGCGCCGTAGTGCGAGACAAGTTCCTTGGCTTCGGCGCTGGTGTTGGCCACGAGGCGGGCTGCGCCGTCGACGATCCGGTGCTCGCCCTCTTCCCGCCGCCGCGGCTCGGGCTGTTCGCCGGACTGCAGCAGGAGATTCTTGACCTTGGCCATGGTGTGCATGGTGTGGACCAGCGGCACGCCCCACAGCCCGGCGAGTTCCAGGCCGGCGATCCCGGACACCCAGTAATGCGAGTGGATGACGTCGTACCTGCCGTGCCGCTGCTGCTGGCGGATCTCCTCTATCTTGGCCACCATGCTGTGGAGAAGTTCGGGCAATTCCTCCTTGGGGATTTTCCGCGGCGGCCCGGCCAGCACGTTGTGGACGCAGACACCGGGGCTGGGATGCTCGACGGCGGGCTGCCCGGCCGAGGTGGAGCGCGTGAAGATCTCCACTTCCACCCCGGTTTCGGCCAGCGCGGCGGCCAGCTCACGGATATAGACGTTCATCCCGCCCGCGTCGCCGGAACCGGGCTGTTCCAGGGGGGAGGTATGGAGGGAGAGTAATGCGACCCTGCGGATCAGTGTCATGGCCCCTCCTTCCCGCCTCCGGCACGGCGTCCGCCCCGGCTTTTGTGCATTCGGTAAAACATTACTCCTGCCGCCACAGTGCACCCAGCGCGGGGAAAGCACGCTCGTAACCGGCCAGCAACTCCGCCGCCAGCCCCGGGGGGTCCACCAGCGGATGCCGGCCGAAGGCCTCGACAGCGGCCTCCCGGTCGCCCTGGGTCGCGGCCCGGACGGTGAGCTGCTCCACCTCCTTGACCCGGCGCAGCAGCGCCAGTTGCTCCGGACCGGGAGCCGACTGCGGAAGCGGCACAGCGCCGTCGGGCGTCACCGCGCAGGGGACCTCGACGACGGCGTCCGGCGGCAGCCCCGGAACGGCGGGCTGTGGCGGAGGTGCTGGAGCCGGGCCGGAGGTCCCGGGCACGGGATCGGCCGGAAGGCTGTTCGGTGTGTTCAGGATGAGCTGGGCATCGCCGGCACCCGCCAAGGCCCGCATCACGGCCAGGGCCACCCGCTCATAGCCGCCGCCGGCGAGATCGGCCTCATCCCGCTGCCCACCGTGGGTCCGGGCCTCGGCCAGATAGCCCTCCTCGCGGGAGCGCCGGGCCGCATCCCACAGCAGGTACGCGTCCGCGCCGCCGGCTGCGAGCCGCGGGTACAGCCCGGCCTGCTGCTGGTGGATGGACTCGCCGCGGGTAGTGGCCATGGCGCGCATCGCCGCGGCGGCGCTGTCCCGCTGGTAGTAGTAATAGAGGTATTCGTTGGGCAACGCACCCAGCTCCGCAAGGAACGGCTGGGGGAAGAGCCGGCCTTCCTCGAAGGAGGCGAGGGCGGCGGGATCGGCAAGCAGCCCGGGAAGCAGGTCCCGGCCGGCCGCCTCCAGCCGGTACAGCCAGCCGAGGTGGTTCAGCCCGTAGTAGCCCACGCCGTCGAGCCTTCCGTCAGGCAGCGGGACGCCAGCCGCCAGGGCCGCCCGGTGCACTAGCCCGCCCGCGGAATCGCAGATCCCCATGATCTTCCGTCCAAGGATTGGCACGAGGGCCTCGGTGACCATGCCGGCCGGGTTGGTGAAGTTGATCAGCCAGGCGTCCGGGCAGTGTTCGCGCATCCCGTGGGCCAGGTGCAGCATCTCCGGGATGGTCCGCAGGGCATAGGAAATGCCGCCGGCGCCGGTGGTTTCCTGGCCAAGCAGCCCCAGGTCCTGGGCCACGCGTTCGTCGGCGACCCGGCCGGCCGTGCCGCCAGGGCGGATTGCGGCGAACACCATATCGGCGCCGCGGAGCGCGTCCGGCAGGGACGTGGTGGCGCGGACGGCAGGAGGCCGGGCACCCTGGGGCGTGCCGCCGCCGTCGGACGCCCCGCCGGAGGACGCCCCGCCGGAGGACGCCCCGCCGGAGGTCACGCCGCCGGGCGATGGCCCGGGTGATGGTCCGGCGGGCAGCGGCATGGCACGCAGGACCGCTGTGATGGCGTCGAGGCGGCCTGGGTCCACGTCGAACAGCACCAGTTCGCTGACCAGCCCGGCGAAGGGGCCCGAGGCCAGCGCCCGGTACACGAGGGGCACCCGGAATCCGCCGCCGCCGGCAATCATGAGCCGCATAGTCAGCAGTGTAGGCCGCAGGTGTGAAACGCGCCCGCGGGCGCCCCTACCGCAGCGTGGCGGCAGGGCGTAGTCTGCCGGACATGGACGCCATCCCGGACCGCCGTTTCGATCCGCTCTCAGCCGTCCGTACACAGGCCGACGGCGGGTTCGACCTCATCCTTGCGGGCACAGTCTTCCAGGACATCATCTTCACGGGCCTGCCCCACGCGCCCGAGCCCGGCACCGAAATCTGGAGCGAAGGGATGGGCAGCTGCCCGGGCGGTGTGGCGAACCAGGCCATCGCCGCGGCGAGGCTGGGCCTGAAGACCGGGCTCGCCGCCGCGTTCGGGGACGACGGCTATGGCGACTACAACTGGAAAATCCTCGCCGGTCAGGAGCACGTGGACCTGAGCCTGTCCCGCCGGGTGAAGGGCTGGCATTCGCCGGTGACCGTCTCGCTCAGCGTCAAGCATGACCGGTCCCTGGTGACACACGGCCACCCGGCTCCGGTGACGGCATCCGAACTCATCGGTTCACCGCCGCAGGCGCTCGCCGGCATTGCCGAGCTCGGCGTCGAGATTGAACCGTGGGCCCAAGCCGCACACCATGCCGGGGTCAAGCTGTTCGGGGACGTGGGCTGGGACCCCAGCGGAGAGTGGGCCCCCATCCGCCTGGAGAATCTGAGGTACTTCCAGGCGTTCCTGCCCAACCAGCGCGAGGCCATGGCGTTCACAGGCAAGGACAACCCCTGGTCGGCGCTTTACGCTCTGGCGGACCGGGTCCCTGTGGCCGTGGTGACCCTCGGCGCGCAGGGGGCCATGGCCGTGGACTCCGAAACGGGGGAGGAAGAGTGGGTGCCGTCACTGCCGGTGACCGCTTATGATCCCACCGGCGCCGGTGACTGCTTCGACGCCGCCTTCATCGTGGGCAGCCTGGCCGGCTGGCCACTGGGGAACAGGCTCCGCTTCGCCAATCTTTGCGCCTCCCTCGCCGTCCAGGAGGTGGGCGGTTCGCTGGCTGCGCCCGGCTGGGGCGACATCGCCGACTGGTGGAAACGGGCCAACGCCCGGCCGGAACGCCAGAGCAGCCAGTGGCTCCGCCGCTTCGAATTCCTCGCGGACATTGTCAGCGACGTACCGCTCGCCGCCCAGCGCCGGGCCAGCGCCACCATCGCGCACCTCTCGGACGCGTAAGCCCGACGGCGGGCGGCCAGCTGTGGTGTGCAGGCTCTGAAAAGCGGCTGTGATTTGCGGCTGCGCCGCCCGGACTAGAATCACTAAGGTGACTTACCCTGCAGCAACCGGTGACTTCAGCGTGTCCCCAGGAACGGAACCCCGCTACGAGCGGTCAGCCGTCATCGATCTGGACGCCATCCGGCACAACGTCCGCCGGCTGGCCGACGCCGCCTCACCCGCCAAGGTCATGGCCGTAGTCAAGGCCGACGCCTACGGGCATGGCGCGGTTCCCGTGGCCCGGGCCGCCCTCGAAGCCGGCGCGGCCTGGCTGGGGGTGGCCCACATCTCCGAGGCCCTGGCACTGCGGGCCGCGGGCATCGACGCGCCCCTCCTGGCCTGGCTGCACACCACGGAAAGCAACTTCGCCGCGGCGGTGGCCGCCGGCGTCGATATTGGCTGCTCCGGCTGGGAGCTCGAACGCATCGTGGCCGCCGCCCGCGACCAGGAACGCCCTGCCCGGATCCATCTGAAAGTGGACACCGGCCTCGGCCGGAACGGGGCAACCCTCGAATCCTGGGACCATCTGGTGGGCGAAGCCATGGAATACCAGGACCAGGGCCTCCTGCGCGTGGTGGGCATTTTCTCGCACCTGTCCGTGGCCGACGAGCCCGACCGGCCCGAAACCGACGAGCAGCTGGCCGTCTTCCGCGAAGTGCTGGCAGTGGCCGAAGACGCCGGCGTGGACCCCGAAGTCCGGCACCTGGCAAACACACCGGCCACGCTGTCCCGCCCGGACACCCACTTCGACCTGGTCCGCGCGGGCCTGGGCATTTACGGCCTCTCACCCTTCGAAGGCCAGACGTCCGCCGAGCTGGGCCTCCGCCCCGCCATGACGCTGCGCACCCTCGTGTCCCAGTGCAAGGACGTGCCCGACGGGCAGGGCGTCTCCTATGGGCTGCGCTACCGCACCACCGGCCCCAGCAGCCTCGCGCTGATCCCGCTGGGCTACGCCGACGGCATCCCCCGCATTGCCACCGGCGGTCCCGTCCGGGTGGCCGGCCGGACCTACCCCGTGGTGGGCCGGATCGCCATGGACCAGATGGTTATCGACGTAGGCAACATTGGCCCCGCCGGCGCTGACCTCTTCGGCGCCGAAGCAGAGCTGTTCGGAAACGGGGACGACGGCGGGCCCACAGCAGACGACTGGGCAGCCGCCGCCAGGACAAACAACTACGAGATCGTCACCCGGATCAGCCCGCGGGTGCCGCGCCGGTTCATTAACGAAAGTCCCGCCGTCGGGCAGGAATCCCTGTGAGTGAGTCCACCGCGGCCGGGTTGCCGGCCTGGGAGCAGACGCTGACGGTCACGACGGCGGACCAGACGCACGCGCTCGGCGCAGCTTTGGGGGAGGTGCTTCGGGCGGGGGACCTGCTGGTGCTGACCGGCGAGCTGGGCGCCGGCAAAACCACGTTCACCCAGGGGCTCGGCGAGGGCCTGGGCGTACGCGCCGGCATCATCTCACCCACCTTTGTCCTGGTGCGCATCCATCCCAACCTCCCCGACGGCCCACGGCCCGGCGGCCCCGACCTGGTGCACGTGGACGCGTACCGGCTGGGATCGGCGTCGGAAATTGACGACATTGACCTTGAAAACACGCTGGATTCGTCCGTGACGGTGGTGGAGTGGGGCCGCGGCCGGGTGGAGCACCTGACAGAGAGCCGGCTGGAAGTGGACCTGCACCGCGCCATCGGGCTGGACTCCGTTGGCGCCGCTGCGGCGCCCGCGGCGCCGATCCCCGGCCACACCGAAACCCTGGACTTCGACACCGATGACCACGACGAACCGCGCACCATCGTGATGCGCGGCTTCGGTCCCCGCTGGAGCACCAGGCCCGTCCTCGGCAACGCTTTCGAAGGGACACCCTGATGCTCATCCTCGCCATCGACACCTCCGCCGTGGCCAGTGCAGCCCTCGTCTCGGACGACGCCCTCGAAGGGGTAGTGGCCAGTTTCTCCACCGAGGACACCCGCAGCCACGCCGAAGTCCTGGCCCCCGGCATCGAGGACCTGCTGGCCTCGGCCGGAGTCACCGGCAGCGACATCGACGCGATCGTCACGGGCGTGGGCCCCGGCCCGTTCACCGGCCTGCGCTCAGGGATTGCGACCGCCCGTACGCTCGCCTTCGTCTGGGACAAGCCACTGTACGGGCTGATGAGCCTGGACGCCGTGGCACTCGAGGTAGCGGAATCCACGGACGCCGCAGCCGAGTTCCTGGTGGTCACCGATGCCCGGCGCAAAGAGGTGTACTGGGCCCGGTACACCTTGGCCGAGGGCCAGTTGCCGCAACTCGAGGACGGCCCGCACGTGGGTCTTGCAGCCGGCCTGACGGACCTCCCCGCCTACGGGGCAGGCGCCGGACTGTACGGCGACGTCCTCCGCGCCGACCCGGGCTTCAGCAAGGAGCAGCCGGACGCCCTGTACCTGGGCCAGTTCGCCCTGGCCCGGCTTGCCTCCGGCGGGCAGCTGCTCGACTCGACGCCCCTGTACCTGCGGGAATCGGATGCCCAGGTGCCCGGCCCGCGGAAGCGGGCGCTGTGAGCACGCCTCTTCGCGAAGAACCGTCCGGCAACCACGGCGTGGCCTTCCGGGACATGACCCTGGAGGACGTGCCGGCCGTCAACGCCCTCGAGCAACGCCTGTTCCCCACGGATGCCTGGCCGCTGCAGATGTTCCTGGCGGAGCTGTCCCAACCCGAAACCAGGCGCTACCTGGTGGCGGAAAGCGGCGGTGACATTGTGGGTTATGCCGGCCTGATGTGCATCGAGCCCATCGCGGACGTCCAGACCATCGCCGTGGTGCCTGAATGTGAAGGCCGCGGGATCGGTTCGGCCCTCCTGACCCAGCTGATCGACGAGGCGCGCCGCCGCCGGGCGGCGGACGTCCTGCTGGAGGTCCGTGCAGACAACCCGCGGGCGCAGCAGCTGTACGTCCGGTTCGGCTTCGAACAGATCCATGTGCGCCGGAAGTACTACCGCGACGGCGTGGACGCCCTCATCATGCGGCTGCAGCTGGTGCCGGACGGCGCCAATCCGGGCGGGATCCCCGCCGCCGACCCCGCAACGGAAGCAGACCCCTCATGAACCGCTCGCAGCCCCTGGTGCTGGGCATCGAATCCTCCTGCGACGAGACAGGCGTTGGTATTGTCCGCGGCACCACCCTGCTCACCAACACCGTGTCCTCCTCGATGGACGAGCATGTCCGGTTCGGCGGCGTGATCCCCGAGATTGCCTCCCGAGCGCACCTGGACGCCTTTGTCCCCACCCTGCGCCAGGCCCTCGCCGACGCCGGCGTGACGCTGGACGAGGTCGACGCCATCGCCGTCACCTCCGGCCCGGGGCTTGCCGGGGCCCTCATGGTGGGAGTCTGTGCGGCGAAGGCCCTGGCCGTGGCTACCGGCAAGCCGCTGTATGCCATCAACCACCTGGTGGCGCATGTTGGCGTCGGGCTGCTGGACGGCGAGAAGCGTCAAGGCGGTGAAACGCCCGACGGCGGGTCCCCGGCGCCGGTGCCGGAGGACGTCCCGGGTGCCCCGAGGCTGCCCGAAAACCTCGGCGCGCTGCTGGTGTCCGGCGGGCACACCGAGATCCTCAAGATCAACAGCATCACCGATGACGTCCAGCTCCTTGGCTCCACCATCGACGACGCCGCCGGCGAAGCCTACGACAAGGTGGCCCGCATCCTGGGCCTGGGTTACCCGGGCGGCCCTGCGATCGACAAGCTGGCCCGCACCGGCAACCCGAAGGTCATCAGGTTCCCGCGCGGCCTCAGCCAGCCGAAGTACATGGGCACCGCCGAGGAACCCGGCCCGCACCGCTACGACTGGTCCTTCAGCGGACTCAAGACCGCCGTCGCCCGCTGCGTTGAGCAGTTCGAAGCCCGCGGCGAGGAGGTGCCGGTCGCGGACATCGCGGCAGCATTCCAGGAGGCGGTGGTGGATGTGATTACGTCCAAGGCCGTCCTGGCCTGCCGCGAACACGGCATCAGGGACGTGCTGCTGGGCGGGGGAGTGGCGGCCAACTCGAGGCTGCGGGAGCTCACCGGCCAGCGCTGCGCGTCCGCTGGAATCACACTCCACGTGCCGCCGCTGGGCCTGTGCACGGACAACGGCGCCATGGTGGCGGCGCTGGGCGCGCAGCTGGTGATGGCAGGGATCGGGCCCAGCGGCATCCGCTTTGCCCCGGACTCCTCGATGCCGGTCACCGAGGTGTCCCTCCCCGCCCTTGAGGGTTGAGCCTGTCGAAACCCGACGGTGGTCCTAGCCGGTCGGGCCGTTCCGCATTTGCTTGACAAGGTCCAGCACCACGGCCTGTAGGTCGCCGCCGTGCTCGGCGGCCACGCGGCGCTGGCGCTGGTATCCGGCGCCGCGGCGGATGATCTTTTCGACGTCGGCCAGCTCGTCCGGGCAGCCGAGTTTGGCAGCCACGGGCTCCAGCCGGTTCAGCGTCTCCATCAGGTGGTCGGTCACCAGCATCTCATTGCCGGCGGCGTCGAGGATGATGATGGCGTCCATGCCGTACCGGGCCGCACGCCACTTGTTCTCCTGGATGTGCCAGGGAGGCATGGTGGGGATGGTTCCGCCGTTGTCCAGGGTGGTGGAAAATTCGTCAACGAGGCACTGGGTGAGGGCCGCGATGGCGCCCACTTCCTCCAGGGTGGCCAGGCCGTCGCAGATGCGCATCTCGATGGTGCCGAGGTTGGGTACCGGGCGGATGTCCCAGCGGATCTCGGACAGGGTATCGATCACCCCGGTGGTGAACATGTCCTGGACGTAGGACTCGTACTCTTCCCAGGAACTGAACTGGAACGGCAGGCCCGCCGTGGGTAGCTGCTGGAACATCAGGGCCCGGTGCGATGCGTAGCCGGTGTCCTCGCCGCCCCAGAACGGGCTCGACGCCGAAAGCGCCTGGAAGTGCGGGAAGTAGTTCAGCAGCCCGTCCATCACCGGCAGGGCCTTATCGCGCCGGTCCAGGCCCACGTGGACATGCACCCCGTAGATGACCATCTGGCGGCCCCACCACTGCGTGCGGTCGATCAGCTTGGCGTAGCGCGCCTTGTCCGTCACGGGCTGCAGCTGCGGCGGGCTGAAGGGGTGGCTGCCGGCGCAGAAGACTTCCACGCCCATGGGATCGGTGATTTCGCGGACGGCGGCCAGCGACCTGCTCAGGTCTTCTTTGGCCTCGCCGGCGGTCTGGCAGATCCCGGTGACCAGTTCCACCGTGTTCAGCAGGAGTTCCTGCTTGATGTGGGGATGTTCGTCGTCTTCGTTGAGTTCGGGGTGTTGGGCGGAGACGCCGCGCAGCACCTCGTTCGCCACCGATGCCAGTTCGCCGGTCCGGCCGTTGACCAGCGCCAACTCCCATTCCACGCCAAGAGTTGATTGCTTCGATGAAGCGAAATCAATCTTCATGCGTTCCCCTAACTGTTCGGTTTTCCATGGGCGCACGCCGGGTTCAAGTCTAGTGCAGGGGTAGCATCGTCCTGATGGCTTTGTTCGTGCGGACCCGTGACAGTATTCACAAAATGACTCTCCTCCTCGCGGCAGCTGCCGCTGTTGCGGGGATGGCTGCCTGTACGGCAGTTCCGGCCACAGGCCCCGAAACTTCGGGCTCTGCGCCGGCCTCACCAGCCGCATCAGAGCGTCCGACGGCGGCACCCCCGTCTGTTTCGCCGTCACCTTCGCCTGACCCGGGGCTGAATCCGCTGGGCTGGGGCCCGGAACAGCGGGACCGGGATGTTGCCGCCGCCGCGGTGGCCAGGATGTCCGTGGAACAGAAGGCGGGGCAGGTCCTCATGCCGGTGTACGCCGGAACCGATCCTTCGGCCCAGGCCGCCACCATTGAACGCCTCCACCTTGCCGGATCCATCATCATGGGCGAGAACATCCCGCTCGATGCCGGCGGCAAGGCCGACCCCGCCGCCATGACAGCCGCGAACGCCCGCCTTGCCCAGGCGGCCCGCGCCGATGGCCGGCCCTGGCCCGGCCTCATTGGCGTGGACCAGGAAGGCGGGATCGTGGCCCGGCTGGGCGCACCGCTGACTGAATGGCCAACACCGCTCAGCTACGGGGCGGCCGGGAATGTTCCCCTGGCCAAGGACGCGGGCCGTGCCATGGCCGCTGAGCTTGCGCCGCTGGGGTTCACCGTCGATTTCGCTCCGGACGCCGACGTCACCATCGGGCCGGCTGACCCCACCATCGGGGCGCGGTCCATGTCAGGAAACCCGGACCAGGCCGGACAGCTGGCAGTGGCATTTTCGCAGGGCATGCAGGACGCAGGCGTACTGCCCGCCCTCAAGCATTTCCCCGGCCATGGCTCCGTCACCGTGGACTCACACCAGGATCTTCCGGTGCAGCCGGCCGGCATTGCAGACCTCGAGGCCCGCGACTGGAAGCCGTTCCGCGCGGCAGTCGCCGCCGGCGTGCCGATGATCATGACGGGGCACATTGCCGTACCTGCGCTCGAACCGGAGGTGCCGGCGTCGTTATCAGCGCCGACGTACGCGGCCCTGCGCGGCATGGGATTCAACGGCGTCGCCGTGACCGACGCCCTGAACATGGGAGCGGTCCAGAAGAAGTACCCGGGCGGCTCCGCAGCAACAGCCGCGCTGGCCGCCGGCGCGGACCTTCTCCTCATGCCCACCGACGTGGGGCAGGCCCATGCGGCCATCGTGGGTGCCGTGGCCGCGGGTACCCTGCCGACCGCCCGCCTGGACGAAGCCGCCACCCGGGTGGCCACGATGATGACCTGGCACGGCCGGACAGCATCCTCCGCGGACGCCCCGCGGGGAGCCGCGCCGGGCAGCAGCGGCAACACCTCGGCGCAGGTCTCGGCCGCGGCCGTCACGGTCCTGTCCGGACAGTGCGCCGGGCCAATCGCTGCGGACGGCATCCGGATCGCCGGAGGTTCCACGCAGGACCGGGCCCGGCTTGAGGCCGCTGCTGCCAAGGCGGGACTCGCCGTCGGGAGGGGGCCGCTGGTCACCCTTATTGGGTATGGCGGCAGGCCCGCGGGAGGCGACATCGCCGTGACCCTTGATGCGCCGTGGCCGCTGGCGGAGTCCACCTCCCCGGTGAAGGTGGCCCTCTACGGCCGGACGTCCGGCGCATTCGATGCCCTGGTGTCCGTGCTCATGGGGAAGGCGGCCGCCCCCGGGAAGCTGCCTGCCGCCGTCGGAAGTTTCCCGGCCGGCACCGGCTGCGCCTAATCCCAACTAGTTGGGAAACGCGTTTAATGGACGGGTGCCCATTCTGAATAAAGACATGACCCTGTGTATTTCGCTGTCGGCCCGGCCCAGCAACAACGGGACCCGGTTCCACAACCACCTCTACGACCAGCTGGACCTGAACTGGATCTACAAGGCCTTCGCCCCCACCGACCTGGCCCAGGCGATCGCCGGCGTCCGTGGCCTGGGAATCCGCGGCTGTGCGGTGTCCATGCCCTACAAGGAGGACGTGATGGCCCTCGTGGACGAGCTGGATCCTTCGGCCAAAGCCATCGACTCGGTCAACACCATCGTCAACACCGACGGTCACCTCAAGGCCTACAACACCGACTACACGGCGATCGAACAGCTGCTCAAGACCAACGAGGTTCCCACGGATTACTCCGTGCTGGTGCAGGGCGCCGGCGGCATGGCCAAGGCCACGGTTGCGGCGCTGCGTGACGCAGGCTTCACCGATGTCACGGTGATCGCCCGGAACGAAGAAACGGGACGGGCGCTCGCTGAGCAGTACGGCTTCCAGTGGCGCGCAACGCTCGACGGCGGCACGGCTGACCTGATCATCAACGTCACCCCCATCGGGATGGCCGGAGGTCCCGACGTCGACTCACTGTCCTTCCCCGAGGACGCCATCGCGGCGGCCAAAGTGGTGTTCGACGTGGTGGCGCTGCCCGCCGAAACGCCGCTGATCCAAGCAGGGCGGGCTGCCGGGAAACAGGTGATCACCGGGGCAGAGGTGGCCACCATCCAGGCGCTCGAGCAGTTTGTGCTCTACACCGGCGTGCGCCCCACCGCCGAACAGGTCCGGGCCGCAGAGGACTTCATGCGCGCCCAGTAGGTCAAGGGAACGCCTAGGCAGGTTCCACCGAGATGGCCACCCGGTCCTCCCCAATGCGGGTGAGGACCAGGGTGGCCGTTTTGGTTCCGGCCTTCTTCTTGTTGCTGGCCTTGCTGCCGGCGAACAGCTGTTTCCGCAGTTCTTCCGGGGTCACGGAGGTGCCGCGCTTTTTGATGTCCAGGACCGTGATGCCCTGCTCTTTGACCCAGGCCTTGAGCGCTTTGACGTTGTACGGCATCACCTCCAGCACTTTGTAGGCGCGGGCAAAGGGCGTGTCCAGCAGGTCCGGGGCGCAGATGTACGCGATGTGCTCGTCCAGCAGGTGCCCGCCCAGCTGAAGCGCGACGTCGGCAACCAGGCCTGCGCGGATCACCGCACCGTCGGGTTCGTACAGGTAGCCCTCTGCCGGGCCCACGGGGGCGGCCGGACCGCCGTCGAACTCTTCGGTGCTGGTCAGCTCCGCAGCCCCCTGGGGCCCGAGCAGCAGTGCGGCGCGGCGGATTCCGGGCCGGCTGACGGAGTTGAACCACAGGGTCACTTCGGTGACGTCGCCGCCTACGGAAACCCACTGGGCCTCGCATCCGGCAGGCACCGACTCGTGCGGCATGCCGGGGCCCATCTTGACCCCGACGGCGCGGCCGGTGGCGGCGAGCGATTCCACAAACGAGAACGGCGGCGAAAACGCCTCCGGGTCCCAGATGCGTTTGGTCCCCGAGGTGGACGTGGTCCGGCGCGCGGGATCCAGCCAGACGCCGTCGATCCCGTCCAGCGGGACAGTGGTGGCGTCGGAGTGCACCACGGTGGCGTTGGGAAACGGGATGAGGTTGACGGTGGCGCAGGCGGCGGTGGTCTCATCCATCTCCACTGCCGTGACGGTGATGTCCATCGAGGCCAGGGCCAGGGAATCGGCGGCGAGCCCGCAGCCGAGGTCCGCCACATGGCGGACGCCGGCCTGGGCGAACCGTTCCGCGTGCCGGGCCGCAACGTTGAGCCTGGTGGCCTGTTCCAGGCCGGCCTGGGTGAACAGCATGCTCCGGGCGAACTCGCCGAACTTGAGCTCGGCCTTGGTGCGGAGCCTTGACTGGGTCAGCACCGCGGACACCATCTCGGGGGAGTGTCCGGCCTTGCGGAGCGCCGAGTTGAGCTCGAACGCCCCGTCCTCGCGGTACGGTCCCATGGACGCCAGCAGCTCCCACCCCTCGCTCGTGAGCAGTGGTGCAATCTGGTCCTGCGGCGCATGTGACATGGCTTAAAGCCTAGTGGAGATGGCCGGGCGGCCGGTTCCGGCTAGGGTTGAAACCATGGAAGACAGTGCAGGAACCCAGCCGTCCGGACAGCCCCAAGCCAGCCGGACGGACCTGGTGAAGATTGCCCGCCCGGCGCTGATTGCCGGAGCCGCCGTCGCCGTCGTCTGCGTTGCACTTCTGGTGATTATCTTCTTCCTTGACACCTTCAACGCCACTGTCTACTCCGTGGGCGGCAAGGACATCCAGGACGCCACCGACGAAGCCCGGGACATCCGCGACCTCTACTCCGGCGCACGGATCGGCGGGATTATCCTGCTGGTGGTGGCCCTGCTGGCGGCCGTGGGCGGTGCCGTGGTGATGTACCTGAAGCGCGGCACGGCGGAGGACGGCAACGACGGCGACGAGGACGTGGATTTCGACGACCTTGCCGGCCGCTAGGGCCGGGCCGGATGTTCGCCGGAGACATAATTCTGGCACTCACCTTGACCGAGTGCTAACGAGTACATAGAGTCGTCATTAGCACTCTCCCTAGGAGGGTGCTAACACATGAAGGGCTGCCAGCCAGGCTGCTGCCGGCACCGCGACGACGGTTTGCCAGCCAGGGCGAAACAGCTTAACTGTCCATGAATTTTGCTGACGTAGAAGGAGAGGTCCGAGTGTCGGTCTCTATTAAGCCTCTTGAGGATCGTATTGTTGTCCGCCCGCTCGAAGCCGAGCAGACCACGGCTTCCGGCCTGGTTATCCCGGACTCCGCACAGGAGAAGCCGCAGGAAGGCGAAGTTGTCGCAGTAGGCCCCGGCCGCTTCGAAGATGGCAACCGCGTTCCTGTCGACGTAGCCGTTGGCGACGTTGTGATCTACTCCAAGTACGGCGGAACCGAAGTCAAGACCGGCGGCACCGAGTACCTCGTGCTGTCCGCCCGCGACGTTCTGGCGATCGTCGTTAAGTAACTCTTTGGATCCCCGTGCCGCCGTTCCTTCGCTTTGAATGGATCGGTGGTGCGGGGTTCTGTCTTGAAAGGACAAAACCATGGCAAAGCAGCTTGCGTTTAACGACGCTGCCCGCCGGTCGCTTGAAGCCGGCATCGATAAGCTCGCCAACACTGTCAAGGTGACGCTCGGCCCCCGCGGCCGCAACGTTGTCCTCGACAAAAAGTGGGGGGCACCCACCATCACCAACGACGGCGTCACCATCGCCCGTGAAGTTGAGCTTGATGACCCGTACGAGAACCTCGGCGCCCAGCTGGCCAAGGAAGTAGCCACCAAGACCAACGATGTTGCCGGTGACGGTACCACCACGGCCACCGTGCTGGCCCAGGCCCTGGTCAAGGAAGGCCTGCGCAACGTTGCGGCCGGCGCCGCTCCGGGCCAGATCAAGCGCGGCATCGAGGTTTCCGTTGAAGCCGTTGCCGCCCGTCTGCTCGAGAACGCACGCCCCGTCGAAGGCACGCAGGTTGCCAACGTGGCCGCCATCTCCGCGCAGAGCGATGAAATCGGCGAACTCCTCGCCGAAGCGTTCGGCAAGGTTGGCAAGGATGGTGTGATCACCATCGAGGAATCCTCCACCACGCAGACCGAGCTGGTTCTCACCGAGGGCATGCAGTTCGACAAGGGCTACCTGTCCCCGTACTTCGTCACCGATTCCGAGCGCCAGGAAGCCGTCCTCGAAGACGCGCTCATCCTGATCAACCAGGGCAAGATCTCCACTGTCCAGGACTTCCTGCCGCTGCTGGAAAAGGCGCTGCAAAGCTCCAAGCCGCTCTTCATCATTGCCGAAGACATCGAGGGCGAGGCACTGTCCACCCTGATCGTCAACCGCATCCGCGGCACCCTGAACGTGGTTGCCGTCAAGGCTCCGGGCTTCGGCGACCGCCGCAAGGCCATGCTGCAGGACATCGCCACCCTCACCGGTGCCCAGGTTGTCTCCCCGGAACTGGGCCTCAGCCTGGACACCGTTGGCCTTGAGGTGCTGGGTACCGCCCGCCGCATCACGGTCACCAAGGACAACACCACCATCGTTGACGGTGCCGGTTCCGCAGAGGACGTCGCAGCACGGGTTGCCCAGCTGCGCGCCGAGCTGACCCGCACCGACTCCGACTGGGACCGCGAAAAGCTGCAGGAACGCCTCGCGAAGCTGGCCGGCGGCATCGGCGTGATCAAGGTTGGCGCAGCCACCGAGGTTGAGCTGAAGGAAAAGAAGCACCGCATCGAAGATGCTGTGTCCTCCACCCGAGCCGCCCTCGAAGAAGGCATCGTGGCCGGTGGCGGTTCCGCCCTCATCCACGCGCTGAAGGCCCTCGACGAGGACCCTGCAGTGCAGGCCCTTGAAGGCGACGCCGCCGCAGCTGTGGGCATCGTCCGCCGCGCGCTGGTCCAGCCGCTGCGCTGGATTGCCCAGAACGCCGGCTTCGACGGCTACGTTGTCACGGCCAAGGTTGCCGACCTCGAAACCAACCACGGCTTCAACGCCAAGTCGGGCGAGTACGAGGACCTGATCGGCGCCGGCGTCATCGACCCCGTCAAGGTCACCCGTGCGGCACTCCGCAACGCAGCCTCGATCGCTGCGCTGGTTCTCACCACCGAGACCCTCGTGGTGGAGAAGCCTGCCGAGGAAGACGAGCACGCAGGGCACAGCCACTGACATCCCCGCCGTCACCCTGACGGCGTGGGGCCCTGTAGTCGAAAAACCGGTCCAGCTTCTGCTGGGCCGGTTTTTTGTTCGGCGGCAGGGCTCTGGGTTGCCGTCGGCGCCGTGGCAGACTGGGGCCATGCTGCTCGATGAGCTCGTGAAGACTGCCGATGCCGTGGGGTCCACCCGTTCCCGGCTCGCGAAGGTCGATGCCCTGGCCCGCCTGCTGCTCCGGCTCGACCCCGAGGACATCGCGAGGGCCGTCGGTATGCTGATCGCCAGGCCGCGGCAGGGCCGGGTAGGGATCGGCTGGCGCGGCATGAACGCGGCTATGGGGGAGCCGGCATCAGAGCCGAGCCTCACGCTGGCCGACGTCGATGCCGCCCTGGACCGGCTGCTCGCCACCTCAGGCACCGGATCCGCCGCCGAGCGCGCCGCAATCCTCAGGAAGCTCACGGCGGCTGCCACCGAACGCGAGCAGGCCTTCATCGCCGGCGTCCTGCTGGGTGAACTGCGCACCGGCGCGCTGGAAGGTGTGCTCAGCGATGCGGTGGCCCGTGCCGCGGATCGGCCCCTCGAAGCCGTACGGCGCGCGGCCATGCTCTCGGGCGATCTCGGCGGGACCGCCCTGTTGGCACTGACGGGAACGGCGGCCCAGCTTGACGGGGTGGGCCTGGTCGTGGGCCGTCCCGTGCAGCCCATGCTCGCCTCTACCGCTGCCAGCGCCGGCGAGGCGCTGCAGGCCACCGGCGAGGCATCCGTGGAGTACAAGCTCGACGGCGCCCGCATCCAGGTGCACCGCTCCGGGGATGAGGTGCGTATCTTTACCCGCACCCTGGCCGAGGTGACCCACCGGCTGCCCGAGGTGGTTGAGGTAGTGCGCGGGCTGCCCGTGCGCGATGTCATTCTCGACGGCGAGACGCTCGCCCTCGACGAGGATGGCGGCCCCCGGCCCTTCCAGGAGACCATGTCGCGCTTCGGCGCCGAGGCTGCCCGCGCCACGGTGCTGCACCCTTGGTTTTTCGACGTGCTGCACCTTGACGGGCGCGACCTGCTCGACGAGCCACTGTCCACGCGCATAGGGCTGCTCCGCCGCATCGCACCCGAGTACCGCATCCCCGGGGAAATCACGGCGGATGCCACGGTGGCCGAGGGTGTATCGCGCGATGCGCTCGCCGCAGGCCATGAGGGTGTGGTGGTAAAAGCTGTCGGGTCGGCCTATGCGGCCGGACGGCGCGGTTCGCACTGGATCAAGGTGAAGCCGGTGCTCACTTACGACCTGGTGGTGCTCGCCTGCGAATGGGGATCGGGGCGGCGCGCCGGGCTGTTGTCGAACCTGCACCTCGGCGCCCTGGATCCGGCCGGTGAGTTCGGCGAACCCGGCGGATACGTGATGGTGGGCAAGACCTTCAAGGGCCTCACCGACGCTGTGCTGCGCTGGCAGACAGGCCGGTTCCAGGAGATCGAGGTGCGGCGCACAGCGGGCACCGTGTGGGTGGAGCCCGTCACCGTCGTCGAAATCGCCATCGATGGCGTACAGCAGTCGCCGCGGTATCCCGGCGGGATCGCCCTCCGGTTTGCCCGGGTAAAGCGCTACCGCGACGACAAGACCGCGGCCGAGGCCGACACTATCCAGACGCTGCGGGCGCTGCTGCGTCCCTAGCTTGTGCCGGTACCCCGGCGGGCGTACCGTGGCGCTTAAATACCGACGCCGGCCCGCGCCAGCCCAGCTTCCCATCCACCGAAACGGGCTGGTGAGGGGAACCGGAGGGAGGCCACAGTGTCAGGCGGGACGGGGATTGACCAAGGCCGGACAGCGTTCCGGGAGCATCGCTGGACCGAAGCCTCCGAGCGCTTCCGCCATGCCGACCAGCACGGCGGCCTCCCGGCGGCCGACCTGGAACAGCTGGCCACGGCCGAACTGTTGACCGGCTCCGGCGCCACGGGCCTGGATACCCTCACCCGGGCCCATGAGGAGTACCTGGTGATGGGCGACGCCGAGAGTGCGGCACGGTGCGCGGGCTGGATGGGCATGCAACTGATGTTTATGGGGGAACAGGCCAGGGCCGGAGGGTGGCTGGCCCGCGGCCAGCGGCTCGTGGATGAACTGCCGGGTCCCAGCCCGGTGCAGGGGCTCCTGCTCATCCCGGACAGCCTGGGCAAACTCTACGGCGGTGACCCGGCGGGCGCGTTGCAGGCCTTCTTGCGCATTGCTGAACTGGGCCAGCAGTTCCACGACAAAGACCTTTCCGCCCTGGGGCTCCTCGGCACCGGCCAGGCCACCCTGATGCTTGGCCACCCTGACCAGGGGCTGGGGATGTTCGACGAGGCCATGGTGGCCGTCACGGCGGGTGAACTCTCCCCGGTCACCTCGGGAATTATCTATTGCGCCGTCATTGGCAACTGCCACCTGGCCCTGGACCTGGAAAGGGCCCTGGAATGGACGGCGGCCCTTGACCGCTGGTGCAGTGAGCGCCCTGACATGGTCCTGTTCAGCGGGCAGTGCCATGGCCACCGGGCCGAACTGTTTGTGCTCCACGGGGCATGGGCCGAGGCTCTCGCGGCGGCCGCGGCGGCGCGGGGGCTCGCAGAAAAAGGGGATCCCCAAGCGCGGTACGGCGGCTACTATCAGCAGGGCGAAGTGGAACGGCTCAGCGGAAAACTGGACGACGCCGAGGCCTCCTACCAGCAGGCCGGCCGGACCGGCTATGACCCTCAGCCCGGCCTCGCGCTCCTCTGGTTGGCGCGCGGAAAGGCACAGCAGGCGCAGGCAATGATCCGGAGGGCTGCCGCCGCGGCAGACATCGCCGTCCGGCGGAACCTGTTGCCGGCACTGGTGGAGATTGAACTCGCAGCGGCCGATCTGGACGCCGCGCGGCGGGGTGCCGACGAACTCGAGGGCCTGGCCCGCGAACGTCCGATGCCCATGGTCCGTGCCCTGGCAGGCCAAGCCAAGGGAGCGGTCCACGTGGCAGCAGGGGACGCAGCCGGCGCAGTGCGCCCCTTGCGGGAGGCCTGGCTGCTCTGGCAGGAACTCGGTGTGCCCTACGAGGCCGCCCGCTGCCGTGTCCTGATCGGAACTGCCAGCCGTGCCCTCAGCGACGAAGCTTCGGCCGTGATGGACTTCGACGCAGCGCACACGGACTTCCTGGAGTTGGGTGCCGCTCCCGCCGCGGCGTGGGCAGCGTCACTGATGCATCCGCGCAGCGGGCCAGATGCCGGGCCGCTGACACGCAGGGAATCGGAGGTGCTCCGGCTCGTGGCTTCCGGCGCCGGGAACCGCGCCATCGCCGCTGAACTGTACCTCAGCGAAAAGACCGTGGCCAGGCACCTCAGCAACATCTACCTGAAGCTGGGCCTGTCCTCCCGCGCGGCTGCCACCAGCTACGCCTATGAGCACGGGCTGGTGGGCTGAGAGCCCACACTGCGGAAAAATACCCATCCGGGTCGCTGCCCACTTTGCATGATTCGGCCGACGCGGCGCAGCCACCCGCGCCCGTAGCCTCGAAACATGAACTTGCAGGAACAACTGTTCCTGCAACCCGCAAAGGAGAACAGCAATGAACAGCAACGGCGTGACCGGCACGCTGGACACCCTCATCATCGGCGGCGGACAGGCGGGGCTTGCCCTGGGCCACTACCTCAAGGAGCAAGACCGGAGATTCCAGATCCTGGACGCCAATCCACGCATCGGGGACGCCTGGCGCCAACGGTGGGATTCGCTCCGGGTTTTCACCCCCGCTAAGTACGACGGTCTGCCGGGAGTGCCTTTCCCGGCAGATCCGCTGACCTTCCCCACCAAGGATGAGCTCGCCGCGTACCTCGAGGGTTACGCCGCCCAGCGCGGCCTGCCCGTGGCCAACGGTGTGCGCGTGGAACGCCTCCGCCGCGAAGCGGACCGTTTCATCGCCACAGCAAATGGCCGCAGCTGGGAGGCATATAACGTGGTGGTGGCAACGGGCAGCAGCCAGGCGCCCAAAATTCCGGCCTTCGCCGCAGAACTCAGCGCCGGCGTCGTGCAGTTCCATGCCAGCGAATACCGCAACGTCCGGCAGTTGCAGGACGGCCCCGTCCTGGTGGTCGGCCTGGGCAACTCGGGCGCGGAGGTGGGCCTCGAAGTGTCACGCACCCACCGCACCTTCGTGGCCGGCAAGCCCGGGGGAGAGCTTCCGGTCAAGCACGGCCCCACGGCGGCCCGGTATGTCCTGCCAGTGGTTCGGTTCCTCGGGCTGCACGTCCTGACGCTCCACAACCCGATTGGCCGAAAGGCAGCGCCGGCATTCGCAGCACATGCCGCGCCGCTGATCCGCACCAAGTCCAAAGATCTCGTGGCAGCCGGGGTGCAGCTGGTAGGGCGGGTCGCCGGCGTCCGGGACGGGCTGCCGGTCCTAGAAGGCGGCACCCGGCTGGAGGTCACCAACGTCATTTGGTGCACCGGCTACCGGGACGATTTCAGCTGGATTGATCCGGAAATGATCGACGGCGGCGCGCTGCCGCCGCAGGAGCGTGGCGTTGTGCCGGGGACGCCCGGGCTGTTCTTCCTGGGCCAGGAATTCCTCTACGCGGCGGCGTCCGCAACCCTGCCCGGAGTGTGCCGCGATGCGCGCTATCTTGCCAGCCGGATTCCCGTTCCGGCACACAGCAAGGCCGCCGCGCAGTCCACGTGAACGCGCTCCCGGCGGGCTGCCGTGATTGGCCACTCGGCACTCCAGCCACGTAGGGTTGATGTTTTCGCCAGCCGGTTTTGAGGGGTCAGTTGTGTTGATTGCCAGATCAGAGCCTGCTCCGGGCAGTTTGGCGGACGCCACCGGTGCCCGCCGAAAACCCACTTTCCGCCCCGAGGTCCAGGGCCTGCGCGCGCTCGCCGTCCTGATGGTGGTGACCTACCACGTGTGGCTGGGCCGGGTCTCCGGCGGGGTGGATATCTTCCTCTTGATCTCCGCTTTCCTGCTGACCCTCTCGTTCGCCCGGAAGGTTGAAACCGGCACCTCCCTCAACCTGGTCCGGCACTGGCTGCACCTCTTCAAGAGGCTGCTGCCGGCCGCCGTCGTAGTGATCCTCGGCGTCTTGGCAGGCACCTGGCTGGTCCTGCCGCAAAGCCGGTGGCCCATGGTGCTTGAGCAGGCCTGGGCCTCCCTGCTTTACCGGCAGAACTGGCTGTTGGCAGACACTGCCGTGGACTACTACGCCCAGAACCACGCGGGGGCGAGCCCGCTGCAGCACTTCTGGTCCCTGTCCATCCAGGGACAGGTCTTCATCCTGTGGCCCCTCATCTTCGCCGGGTCAGCCATAGCGTGGCGGCTCCTGCGGCGCCGGTACAACACCAGCTACCGTGCCGTGCTGGCCGTCCCATTCGCCGCCGTCTTTGCCGCCTCGCTGGCCTTCTCGATTGACCAGACCGCCACGAACCAGGCCTACGCGTACTTCGACACGAGGGCCAGGCTCTGGGAATTCGCACTGGGCTCGCTGCTTGCCCTGGGCCTTCCACTGCTGAGGCCAGGGAAAATGCTGCGACTGGTTCTTGGCTGGGCCGGGCTGGCTGCCATGCTGTCCTGCGGCCTGCTGCTGACCGTGGACCGGGCCTTCCCCGGCTTCGTGGCGCTGTGGCCCACCCTCGCCGGGGCAGCGATCATCGTCGCGGGCCGGAGCGGCAGCCGGTTCGGTGTGGACCGGTTCCTGAGCTGGAAACCCCTCGTTTCGCTCGGCGACAATTCCTACGCGCTCTACCTCTGGCACTGGCCTGTCCTGGTGCTGGCGCTGGCCGCAACCGGCGTCGAATCACCCAACCTCAGCCAGGGCGGGGCGATCATCGCCGCCTCGGTGGTGCTGGCCGTCCTGACTACCCGCTTTGTGGAGAAACCGCTGCGGGAGTGGCGCTGGCCGCAGGTCCGCACCTGGCGCACCGCCGTCGTCGTGGTTTCCTGCGGTGCGCTGCTCGCCGGACCGGTGGCGGTCTGGCAGACGAGCCTCACCGCGGAGGAAGCTGCCACCGCAGCGCAACCCCGCGAACTCACCCCGGGGGCGGCCCAGCTCGCGCCCGGGAACGGAATGCCGGCGCCGGCAGCGCGGATTATCCCGGCCCCGGCGGCACTGGACAATGACTGGGCGGGAATTCACGCACCCTGCATCGAGGCCAATGCCACCACGGATCCTGTCCTGGCAGGCTGCCGGCAGGAGGTCCCGTCCGGTGAAATCACCAAACGGATCGTGGTGCTGGGAGACTCGCATGCCCAGCAGTACCTGGCGGCCCTGGCCCCCATCGCCGAAGCCCGTGGCTGGGAGCTCGTCACACTGCTGATGCCCGCGTGCCGGTTCGGGGCAGAATCCGAGGCCCGGAACGCCGAATGCAACGCCTACAACCGCGCCAGCACGGCCTATGTCCTCGAACACCGGCCGGACGCTGTTTTCACGGTGGCAACCCTGACCCACGAGTTGGCCCCGTTTGAGACCGAAGTCCCCGGCTATGTTGAGGGAATCCAACCGATCGCCGACGCCGGCATTGAGATCGTCGGAATCCGGGACAATCCGCGGTTCACGTTCAACATGCCGGAATGCGTCCAGCGCCACTCCCCGGGCGCCCCTGCCTGCAACCCGCCGCTGAGCGAGTCCCTGGTGGATCCTTCGCCGCTGGAGGGCTACCGCGGCAGGGTGGACGGCCTGCACCTGATGGACCTGAGCGATTTCATCTGCGCCGGCGGCGTCTGCCCGGCCGTGGTGGGGAATGTGTACGTGTACAAGGATGACAACCATCTGAGCCGGACGTATGTGGAGAGCATGATTCCCATGTTTGAAGAGCGGCTCCTCGCGGCCACGGGCTGGACATAAGCGGCTGGGCCCACGCCTGCAGGGTTCCCTGGCCGAGCTTGCGAGGTTAGGGAGCAGGCGGGGAGTGCCCTTGCTCACAAAGGGCTCGCGGAATAGGGGGATCGGCCGCGAGGTTCTAATATTTACTCAAAGCTTTGCGCGTGGCTTCCGCGCGTGAGGCACGAACTTATTAGGCCCCTGCACCGACCAGTCCCGTAATGACGGGCTGGTCATCAGCTGCAACCCCTACCCGTATCCCCATAACCAAGGTAAGAGGCGCACTCATGACCCAGCCCGAGCACAACCCCTTCGGCTTCATCGGCCTGACCTACGACGACGTCCTGCTCCTGCCGGGCCACACGGACGTCATTCCGTCCGATGCCGACACGTCGTCGCGGATTTCCAAGCGGATCTCCGTTCACACGCCGCTGCTGTCCGCCGCTATGGACACGGTCACCGAATCCCGGATGGCCATTGCCATGGCCCGCCAGGGTGGCCTGGGCGTCATCCACCGCAACCTCTCCATCCAGGACCAGGCGGACCAGGTGGACCGCGTCAAGCGCAGCGAGTCCGGGATGATCACCAACCCGCTGACCATCGGCCCCGAAGCCACGCTGGCCGAACTCGACGAGATCTGCTCGCAGTACCGTGTCTCCGGCCTGCCCGTGGTGGACGAGGGCATGCGCCTGCTCGGCATCGTCACCAACCGCGACACCCGCTTCGTGCCCGAGTCCGACTTCCCGCTGCGGCTGGTCAGCGACGTGATGACCAAGATGCCGCTGATTACCGGCCACGTGGGCATCAGCAGGGAGGAAGCCTCCCACAAGCTGGCCACCAACAAGATCGAAAAGCTTCCCCTGGTTGATGACCAGGGCCGGCTCAAGGGCCTCATCACCACCAAGGACTTCACCAAGGCCGAGCAGTACCCGCTGGCCACCAAGGACGACGAAGGCCGGCTCCGGGTGGGTGCCGCCATCGGCTTCTTCGGCGACGGCTGGGAACGCGCCATGGCACTGATCGACGCCGGCGTCGACGCCCTGTTTGTGGACACCGCCAACGGACACTCCCAGGGCGTGCTGGACATGATCCGCCGGCTCAAGTCCGATCCCGTGGCAGCCCACGTGGACATCATCGGCGGCCAGGCTGCCACCCGTGAAGGTGCCCAGGCCCTGATCGATGCCGGCGCCGACGGCATCAAGGTTGGCGTGGGTCCGGGCTCCATCTGCACCACCCGCGTGGTGGCCGGCGTGGGCGTCCCGCAGATCACCGCCATCTATGAGTCCGCCAAGGCTGCCATCCCCGCCGGCGTTCCCCTGATCGCCGACGGCGGCCTGCAGTACTCGGGCGACATCGGCAAGGCGCTGGTTGCCGGCGCCGACACCGTGATGCTCGGCTCCCTCCTGGCCGGCTGTGACGAGTCCCCGGGTGAGCTGATCTTCGTGAACGGCAAGCAGTTCAAGAGCTACCGCGGCATGGGTTCCCTCGGTGCCATGCAGTCCCGCGGCAAAAACACGTCCTACTCCAAGGACCGCTACTTCCAGGCCGACGTCTCCGGTGACGACAAGCTCATCCCCGAGGGCATCGAAGGCCGCGTGGCCTACCGCGGCCCGCTGGCCTCAGTGGCCTACCAGCTCGTGGGCGGCCTTCGCCAGACCATGTTCTACACCGGAGCACCCACCATCCCGGAGCTCAAGGCCCGCGGCAAGTTCGTCCGGATCACCCCGGCCGGCCTGAAGGAATCGCACCCCCACGACATCCAGATGACCGTGGAGGCACCGAACTACGGTTCGCGTTAAATTGCTGGCAGCGCGCTGTCGCTGGATGGCGTGAACGAGGCCTAGGCAAGAGGAGGCAGGCATGACCTGCCTCCTCTTTGCGCCCTTGCAAGCGCAGCCAGCACTAGGCTGATTCCATGCCCCCATCACGCCATCCGGCGGAACTGACCCCCCAACGCGACCCCCAGCGTCGGCTGGCCCTGCGGCCGTACGCCCGGGCCGTTGCCCAGGTGTTGCGGGTCAGCTTCCGTGCCTCCCCGGGCGCGGTGGTCATGAAGGTCCTTGGCTCCCTGATCTCCGCCGTCCTTCCGCTGGTGACCACCTATTTCGCGGCGCTTACCACCACGGCGCTGGCAGCGGCCTACGCCGGTGATGCCGGCGCAGGGCAGTCGGCCATCGTCTACGTCATCATCACCGCGGCGCTCGGCCTGTTCTGGGGCGCCTTCAACAGCGTGGACCGCTATATCCAGCAGCTGATGAGCTTCAAGGTGGGCGCCATCGTGGGGGACCAGATGTACGAAAGGTTCCTCGCGCTCGAGTTCTGGCGGTACGACGACAAGGAAACCGTCGACCTGTACGACCGCGCCAAGAGGTTCTCGGACTCGTACGCGCGCGTCCTGGACCGGATCGCCGCCATCTTCACCCAGCTCGTCTCGGTGGTCCTCGCAGTTGGGGCGCTGCTGCTGGTGAGCTGGTGGATCGCGGTGATCGTGCTGGTGGCCATCGTGCCCAGCGTCTACCTGCAGTTCAAGCTGTCCAGGGAGCAGATTGCGCACTGGAACACGCAGGTGGATTCGCGCCGCCAGCGCCGCATGATCGAAACCAACCTGCTCCGCCCCCAGCACATCGCCGAGATGCGCCTGTACGGGATTGTGGGCTACCTGATTGAGTTCCGGTCCCGGCTCCGGGATGCGGACGAGCGCCGCCGCCTGGATTTCCAGAAGCGCTACATCCCCAAGCAGCTGGCCGCCGACGCGCTTCAGTACGGCGCCGAAGTTGTCTCGCTGATCTGGGTGGTGGGGCAGATCATCGCCCGTGCCCAGCCTGTGGGACAGTTCCTGTACGTCCAGCAGATCGTCAGCCGGGCGCTGTCCACGGCCAACAACCTGGTGTCCTCCCTGAGCTCCATCGACGAGGACCTGGCGAACCTCAAAGACTACGAAGTGTTCATGGCGCTTCCCGTCCACTCCGGGCATGCCCCGCCCCTGCTGCAGGCGCCCAAAATCGTGGAACTCCGGGACGTCCGCTTCACCTACACGGGGAGCGACCTTGAGGTGATCCGCGGCATCAGCATGACCATCCGCGAGGGCCAGCACATTGCCATCGTGGGGGAGAACGGCGCCGGAAAATCCACCCTGATCAGGATTCTTGCGGGACTCTACACCCCGGACTCCGGCCAGGTAATGCTCGACGGCGTGGACCTCGCCGCCGTCGATGTCACCTCCTGGCACCGCCACCTGGCGGTGCTCAGCCAGGAATTCCTGAAGTATGAGTTCGCCACCGCCGCGGACAACATCCGGTTTGGTGACGTCGATGCGCCGCGGGACGATGACCGGATCAGGCAGGCAGCTGCGGACGCCGAGGCCCTCGAATTCATCAACAAGCTGCCCAACGGCCTGGACAACCATGTCAGCAACTGGATGGAGGATCCCCGGGGCCGAAAGGGCAGCGGGCTCTCCGGCGGCCAGTGGCAGCGGCTCGCGATGGCCCGCAACTTCTACCGGAACGCTTCATTCATGGTGATGGACGAGCCGACGTCGGCCATCGATGCCCTCGCCGAGCACCGGATTTTCACCCGCCTCTTCGCGGACCGCAGCAGCACCATCATCGCCATCAGCCACCGCCTGGCCACCATCGAGAAGGCGGACATCGTGTACATGCTGGAGGACGGCCGGATCGTGGAGCAAGGCACGCACAAGGAACTGGTGGCGCTGCGCGGCCGCTACTTCCGGATGTTCGAATCCCAGCTCAGCCTCGACCCCCAGAGCGGGCCATAGGCCGCATCGCCGTAGGGAGCACGCCACGTGGACAGGCCGTCTTCAACTGTGCCCTGAGGGAAGCTGGACCATAACATCGGCAACGGAACCGAAGGGCGACTGCTGCCAGGTACCTGCCACGACCCGCAGGCCCGACGCTGTGCCAATACCAGCGATGTGCCCGTCGAATATCCAGCGTGTGCCCATCCCCGAATCTTAGCTCCGGCCAAGGACAACGCCGGGGCTGGGATAACCTAGAGCAGTGACTTACGAGATCGAGATCGGCCGTGGCAAGCGTGGGCGTCGTGCCTACTCCCTGGATGACATTGCGATTGTCCCTAACCGTCGTACCCGCGACCCCAAGGACGTGTCTGTCTCCTGGCAGATCGATGCCTACAAGTTCGACATGCCGGTGATCGCGGCACCCATGGATTCGGCCATGTCCCCGGCGACGGCGATCGCCCTGGGCCGCCTGGGCGGACTCGGCGTCCTGGACCTTGAAGGCCTCTGGACCCGCTACGAGGACCCGCAGCCCATCCTTGACGAGATCGGCGCCCTCGAAGACGAGGTCAACAGCCCCGCCGTCACCGGCCGCATGCAGGAGCTCTACCGCGCCCCCATCCAGCCGGAACTGATCACGTCCCGCCTCGCCGAAATCCGGGCCGCCGGGGTGACCGTGGCCGGATCGCTCACCCCGCAGCGCACCCAGGAACACTACAAGACTGTGGTGGCCGCCGGCGTCGACATTTTTGTCATCCGCGGTACCACCGTCTCGGCCGAGCACGTCTCCAAAGAGGACGAGCCGCTGAACCTGAAGCAGTTCATCTACGAACTCGACGTTCCCGTGATTGTGGGCGGCGCCGCCGGCTACACACCCGCCCTGCACCTGATGCGTACCGGCGCAGCCGGTGTCCTGGTGGGCTTCGGCGGGGGAGCCACCGCCACCACGCGGCGCGCCCTGGGCATCCACTCGCCCATGGCGTCGGCCATCTCCGACGTCGCGGCCGCCCGCCGCGATTACATGGATGAATCCGGCGGACGGTACGTGCATGTCATTGCCGACGGCGGAATGGGCACCTCGGGTGACATCGTCAAGGCAATCGCCATGGGCGCCGACGCCGTGATGCTGGGCAGTGCGCTCGCCAGGGCCGAAGAGGCGCCGGGCAAGGGCTGGCACTGGGGCCAGGAGGCCCACCACCTGGAACTGCCGCGCGGGGACCGGGCCAACGTCGGCACTGTGGGGCCGCTGGAGGAAGTCCTCTTTGGGCCGGGCCACCACACGAACGGCACGTCCAACCTGATCGGCGCACTCCGCCGTTCGATGGCCACCACCGGCTATTCGGACCTGAAGGAATTCCAGCGCGTCGACGTCGTGGTTTCCCCTTACACCGGCAACTAAGGACCGGCGGACGTCTGCCCAACCGCGCGGCAACGAAGTAGTGTGGGTTTACTACCGGCAGCAGCGGCAAGGGGAGGCGTTCCATGAACAGTGTTCCAAACGAAGGCGGTGCCCTGGGGCCCGCGGCCCGGGAGGCATCGATTGCCCGGCTCAGGGCTACATCGGAGCCGGGCAACGAGCTGGACATCCTCATTGTGGGTGGCGGGATTGTGGGCACCGGAGCAGCCCTGGACGCCGTGACCCGGGGCCTCAGCGTGGGCATCGTCGAGGCCAGCGACTGGGCATCCGGAACCTCATCCCGCTCCTCCAAGCTGATCCACGGCGGCCTGCGCTACCTGGAGATGCTTGACTTCGGGCTGGTCAAGGAAGCCCTGCAGGAGCGGGGACTGCTCCTTTCAGAGCTTGCCCCGCACCTGGCCCGGCCTGTGCCATTTCTCTATCCTCTGACGAAGCCCTTCTTCGAGCGTCCGTATGTGGGCGCCGGCATCGCGCTGTATGACGTAATGTCCATCTCCAACGGGCACCGGCGCGGCGTTCCGTTCCACAAACACCTCAGCAGGCGGGGAACACTCCGTGCCGCGCCCAGCCTCAAAAAAGATGCCTTTGTGGGCTCCATCCGCTATTACGACGGCCAGGTGGACGACGCCAAGTATTGCGCCAACCTCATCCGGACGGCGGCCCACTATGGCGCCCACGCCGTGAACCAGATGGCGGTGGTGGATTTCCTCCGCGAGGGCGAACGCGTGGTGGGGGCCAAGGTGGTCAACCACGAGGACGGTTCGCAGTTCAACATCAGGGCCAAGCAGGTCATCAACGCCACCGGCGTGTGGACCGACGAAACCCAAGCCATGGTCACCGACCGTGGCCAGTTAAAAGTCCGGGCGTCCAAGGGCATCCACCTCGTGGTGCCGCGGGACCGGTTCCAGTCCACCGTCGGCCTGATCCTGCGGACCGAGAAGTCGGTGCTGTTCGTCATCCCGTGGGGCCGGCACTGGATCATCGGCACCACGGACACCGACTGGCACCTGGACAAAGCCCACCCGGCAGCGTCCAGCAAGGACATCGACTACATCCTCGAACACGTCAATACAGTGCTCAAGCGGCCGTTGACGCGCGAAGACGTGGAAGGCGTTTACGCGGGCCTGCGCCCGCTGCTGGCCGGCGAGAATGACTCCACCGCCAAGCTCTCCCGCGAACACGTAGTGGCCCATCCCGTGCCCGGCCTGGTGGTAGTGGCAGGCGGGAAGTGGACCACGTACCGGGTGATGGCCAAGGACGCGGTGGATGAAGCCACCCGCACCATGGATGAGCGGGTCCCGCCCAGCTGCACGGAGACCATCCCGCTGCTGGGTGCCAGTGGCTTCAAGGCTGCGTGGAACCGCAGGAGCAGGACTGCCGAAGAATCCGGCGTCCACGTGGCCCGGGTGGAGCACCTGCTCAACCGCTACGGCTCCATGACGCCTGAAGTGCTCGCCATTATCAAGGAACGCCCCGAACTTGCCGAGCCGCTGCCCGGTGCCGACGACTACCTGCAGGCGGAGGCTGTGTACGCCGCCACCCACGAAGGCGCCCGGCATGTCCACGACGTCCTGACCCGCAGGACGCGGATTTCCATCGAGGCATGGGACCGCGGCGTGTCAGCGGTGCCGGTTGTCGCTAAACTGATGGGCGAAGTCCTTGGCTGGAGCGATGCCCAGCGCGAAAACGAAATAAAGCACTATATTGCGCGGGTTGAAGCCGAACGGCTAAGCCAGCAGCAGCCGGACGACGAATCAGCCGACGCCGCGCGCCTGGGTGTGGAAGACATTGTCCCTTTGCGCTGAGGGGGGCCCGAGCAGCACCACTTCTCCTGACTGAAGGGACACGCCTTGGCGGAACTACTTGACCGGTACGATGCCGATCTCACCACCTCCGAACTGGTGATTTTGGAGTTGGAGGCAACGGACAAGGCGGACGCGGCGGCGCAACTGGCAGAGCGGCTCTTCGCCGCCGGCAGGATCACCAACCTTCCCGGCTTCCTGGAACACGTCAACGCCCGGGAACACCAGTTGGCCACGGGCCTGCCTGGGGGCGTGGGCCTGCCGCACGCCCGCAGTGAATTCGTCTCCCGGACGTCCATCGCGGTTGGCATCACCAAATACGGGCATGCCCTGGACTTCGGCGCCTCTGACGGGCCCGCCACTGTCATCCTGCTGATTGCAACCCCGGCAAGCTCGTTTTCCGACCACCTGGAAGTGCTGGCCACGCTGGCAAGGTCCCTGTCGAAGGAGTCCTTCCGCGAGTCCCTCCGGCGGGCCTATGATGCTGAGGTCATCTCAGAGCTCATCAACTCCAGCCTGGTGTTCTTCGACCACTGAGTGCGGCAGGATGCCTCCTCTCAGGGGCGGGCCTGCAGAAGCGCAGAAGCCGGCGCGTTTAGTTGTTCTACCGCGGAACGAAGTACGGTTAAGGGGTGTGGAAAACAGCCCTCAAGCCCCGATGGATCGCAGGCCTGGTGTTCGCGATTGCGGTCTCCGGGGTGTTTGTCCTGCTCAGCCAGTGGCAGTTCGGGCGCTCCGTGCAACCGGAAGCCCCGGTCAGTCCCGCCACGGAGGAGATCCGGCCCCTCACGGAGACCCTGGAACCCGGAAACTTCTTCCCCGGATCGGTATCGGACCAGATGGTGAGCGCCGAAGGATCTTATGACCCCGCCAAGCAGGTCCTCGTGCCAGGCCGGCTGAAGGACGGCAACACCGGGTACTGGGTGGTTTCTGCGTTTGCCGTGACCGGAGCGCCCGCCCTCAGCGGTACCGCCGCTTCCCCGCAGACCTGGATTCCTGTCGCCCGTGGGTGGGTGGCAGATGCCGACGACGCCGGCGCACCGCCGTCGGGCGTTGTCCAGCTGACCGGACGGCTGATTCCCTCCGAGTCACCGCTCCCCGAAACCGCACCGGAAGCGGGACGCGCCAGTGCCGTCTCCGTCGCCGAACTCATCAACTACTGGAACATCAGCAGCTACCCGGGATTTGTGGCCGCCACGTCCGAAGTCACAGGCAGCTCCGACGTCAGTGCGGCCGCGGTTCCCGGAGACCTCAAGCCGCTGAATATCGGACCGCAGCCACCGGCCCAAAAGGTCAACTGGCTCAATGTCTTCTACTCCGTGGAGTGGGTGGTGTTTGCCGGTTTCGCCCTGTTCATCTGGTGGCGGCTGGTGAAGGACGACTACCAGCGGGAACTTGAAGAGCTCCACGACGCCGCCCGCGATGACACCCCGGCCCAGCAGCCAACTCCTGAACAGCTCGAACAAAAGGTAAAGCCATGATCGAACCGAAACCGGCCGTCCAGCAGAACTCCGCACCGGGAAAAACCAAAAAGCGCCGCTTCGGCGGCACCGAAGCGCAGATCCGCTCCGCGTTGAAGTTCTACAAGGTGCTCGCATACATGACCGGTGGGATGCTGCTGCTCCTGTGTGCCGAGCTGGTTGCGCGCTACGCCTTTGGCCAGTACCTCTTCGCCGGCGGGACGAACGCCGTGACCGGGCAGCCTTTCGGACTGGGTTTTGCCGATGCCGAACCCAAGGGCGTTGAAGGCGGCGTCAACCTTTCCGTTGCCGTCCTGATTGTCCACGGCTGGATGTACGTGGTGTACCTGATCTCCAACTTCCGCCTGTGGTCCCTGATGCGCTGGCCGTTCCTGAAACTCATCCTGCTCGCACTTGGCGGCGTGGTCCCTTTCCTGTCCTTCTATGTGGAGAGGAAGTTCCACGCCGAGGTGGACGCTGAACTGGCTGCGCACCCTCAAGCCGCCCAGCGGTACTGAGCGCTCCGGCGGCGGGGGAGTTCCGCCGTCGGACGTTCACTGCGTCACACGCACGGGCCTGAACGTGCGGCGGGGCAACCGCGCAAAGTAGGCTAGTACGGTGACTACTCCCACTGCATCCCAGACTTCCCAGAAGCCGGTGCTGGTTGTTGACTACGGTGCCCAGTACGCGCAGCTGATTGCCCGCCGCGTCCGGGAAGCGAATGTGTATTCGGAAGTGGTTCCGCATACCTACAGCACCGAGCAGCTCCTGGCCAAGAACCCCGCCGCCATCATCCTCTCGGGTGGCCCGTCCAGCGTGTACGCTGACGGCGCCCCCTCGGTGGGCGCCGACCTGTTCGAAGCCGGCATTCCGGTCTTCGGCATCTGCTACGGCTTCCAGGCCATGGCCAACGCACTGGGCGGAAAAGTCGACAAGACGGGCCTGCGAGAGTACGGCTCCACCCAGACCACCATCCTCGGCGAGGGCCGCTCCGTCCTTGAGGGGATGCCGCAGCACCAGAACACCTGGATGAGCCACGGCGACTCCGTTCACACGGCTCCCGAAGGCTTCGAGGTACTGGCGACGACGGCCGGCGCTGAAGTTGCCGCCTTCGCCAACGAGGAGAAGTGCCTGTACGGCGTGCAGTGGCACCCCGAAGTGAAGCATTCGGCCTACGGCCAGCAGGTGCTGGAAAACTTCCTCTTCAAGGGCGCGAAGCTTGAGCCCAACTGGACCACCGGGAACATCCTCGAGGAGCAGGTGGAGCGGATCCGCAAGCAGATCGGCGACGCCCGCGTAATCTGTGGACTCTCCGGCGGCGTCGACTCCGCTGTTGCCGCAGCGCTCGTCCAGCGGGCCGTCGGTGACCAGCTCACCTGCGTCTTCGTGGACCACGGACTGCTGCGCGAAGGCGAAGCCGAACAGGTGGAGCGCGACTTCGTGGCCGCCACCGGCGTCAAGCTGTATGTTGCCAACGAGCAGGAACGCTTCCTGTCCGCGCTGGCCGGCGTCAGCGACCCCGAGACCAAACGCAAGATCATCGGCCGCGAGTTCATCCGCGCGTTCGAAGAAGCCGAGCTGGCCATCGTCGCCGAGGCCGCGGCCCACGGCGAGAAGATCAAATTCCTGGTCCAGGGCACCCTGTACCCGGACGTCGTCGAATCCGGCGGCGGCGAAGGTGCCGCAAACATCAAGAGCCACCACAACGTGGGCGGCCTGCCCGAGGACCTCCAGTTCGAACTGGTGGAACCGCTGCGCGCCCTGTTCAAGGACGAGGTCCGCGCAGTGGGCGCCCAGCTGGGCCTGCCCCAGGAAATCGTCGGCCGCCAGCCGTTCCCCGGCCCCGGCCTCGGAATCCGGATCGTCGGCGACATCACCAAGGAGCGCCTGGACCTGCTCCGCAAAGCCGATGCCATTGCCCGCGCTGAACTGACCGCAGCCGGACTGGATGACGAAGTCTGGCAGATGCCCGTGGTCCTGCTGGCCGATGTCCGGAGCGTCGGCGTGATGGGTGACGGCCGGACCTACGGCCACCCGATCGTGCTGCGGCCGGTGTCCTCCGAGGACGCCATGACGGCCGACTGGTCCCGCCTGCCCTACGATCTCCTGGCCCGGATCTCCAACCGGATCACCAACGAGGTGGAAGGCGTTAACCGCGTGGTGCTGGACGTGACCAGCAAGCCGCCGGGAACCATCGAGTGGGAATAGCAGTCTGAGTGGCCGGTCTCCGTCAGCGGAGGCCGGCCACTGCTCTTATCCGTTCAAAACCCGCAAATTGGGCTGACCCAGTGTTGCGGTCTCTCATCCCGGCTCCTTTTGCGGCTACGCTCGAATCTATGCCGGTATGGTCCAGGGCGTCACGTGCAAACGCAGAAAAGAAGGCAGTAGTGTCAGTTGGTCAAGGCCTCGCGGAGGGTTCTGAGGAGCTTGGAAAATGGCTGTCCGGGCTCAAACCCGTCACCGGGGCAGACACCATGCTGCGTTTCACCAAAACCCCTGAAGGTTCCATCGACCTGACCCACGCGCACCCCTCCGGGCTTGCCCAGCTCATGGCGGGGCGCCGCACCAGGCTCTCCACCCTGATCCGCGACCACCAGCAGTATGTGGTGGCCGCCCGGGCCTCCCGGAACATCCGCTCCAAGATCTTTGAACTCGGAAACGACCGCGGCATCGATGCCGGCTACCTGTCCGCCGGCACCGTGGTGTGGACCTCAGCCGTCGGCGGCAAACCCCAGCGCGTATCCGCGCCGGTGATGCTGACCGCCATTTCCCTCACCATCCGGCCCGGCGAGGACGACTACGAACTGCAGCTCACCGAGCAGGCCCACATCAACCCGGCATTGGTCCGGCACCTGAAGACCATCCACGGCATCGTCTTCGACGTCAACGCCGTCACCCGCCTCGCCTACAGCACCGCCCGCTTCGATCCGCAGCCCGTCCTGGACCGGCTTGCTGCACTGATCAGGCCCATCCACGGTGCCGAAGCCCAGCACAACCTGCTGGTGTCCACCTTTGCCGACCTCTCCGGCAACCTCGACGACCCCTGGATCAACGAAGGCAACCCGCTGATCAACGCCCTGGCCAAGGCCGCCGGCGGGGAAGTGGTTGACGTCGACGAACCGGACGCGTCGCGTTTTCAAAGTGTGGACGAACGCCACCCTGCCGACGAACTGCTCCTGCTCGATGCCGACCCGGACCAGCAGTACGTCATTGACGCCGCCCGGGCGGGGGACTCGCTGGTGGTCAGCACGCCGCCCGGGACGGGCCAGACGCAGACCGCCATCAACACCATCGGTGCCCTGGTGGATGCGGGACGCTCGGTCCTGGTGGTGGGCGACAGGCGCGCCAGCCTCAACGAAGTGTCCGCGCAGCTGGAGTCGCTGGGCCTGGAATCCATCCTCTTCCAGTTGTCCGGGACCGCCACGCCGCAGCAGCTCAAGGCCCAGCTGGTCCGTGCGATCGTGCGGAACGAAAAATCCCTCGAGCCGCAGCTGGGGAACCTCCACAAGACGCTCACAGAACACCGGCACGCCCTGATGGACCATGTGGCCTCGCTGCACAACGTGCGCCAGCGCTGGGGCTGCTCGCCCTACCAGGCCATGCAGTCGCTGGCGGAACTGACATCCATCCACCCGGCCCCCGCCACCACGGTGCGGCTCAAGCGGAGCGTGCTGGACAGCATCCGTGACCGTAACGAACTCGCCGGCAGGCTTCGGCGCGCAGCGGAACTGGGCAGCTTCAGCCGGGCATCCACCACCAGCCCGTGGCATGGTGCCAGGCTCCTCACCCGTAAAGAGACCGAGGAAGCACAGGAACTGGCCCGCTCCGTGGCCGAGAACCTCCCGGTCCTCCGCGACCGGATGCACAGCGTGGCCGAGCACGCCGAAATCCGGCTGGGTACCTCTTTTGCGGAATGGGGCGAGCAGCTCGAACTGCTCGTGGCGGTGCGCGAGAGCCTGGACAAATTCACGCCGGACATCTTCGACCGGCCAGTCCACGACCTGATCTCCGCCACCGCGTCCTCCGCATGGCGCCGGGAGCGGAACATCGACATGGCATCCATGCAGCGTTCCCGGCTGCGCCGCGTTGCCAAAGAATACGTGCGGCCGGGCGTTCATATCGCTGACCTGCACAGCTCCCTGGTGCTGGTACAGGAGCAGCGGGCGCTCTGGTCCGGTTACGCCACCACGCAGCGCCACCCGGCCGTGCCGTCAGGGCTGGCCGAAATGAACATGATGTACCGTTCGCTGGACGGGGAGCTGGCAGAGCTGGGAGAGGCGCTGCGGCACACCGAAGCAGGCGGTTCCCTGGCCTCGACCCCCTATGAGCAGCTCATGGAACGGCTCGAGCGGCTGGTCGCCGATACCGACACCCTGAAGACGCTGCCTGAGCGCACGCTCCTGGTGGAAAACATGCGCGAGCATGGCCTGGGGGAACTCCTCGCCGACCTCGCCGACAGGGAAGTTCCCGCGGCCTCTGTTGCCGCCGAGCTGGAGCTCGCCTGGTGGCAGTCCGCCCTCGAAGCGATGATCAGCGGTGACGACTACCTGGCCATGTCCGATGGCGACGCGCTCCGCCAGTTGGAGGCCGAGTACCGGCTCGCAGACAACGCCCACATCGCCAGCGGTGCGGCACGCCTGCGCTGGGACCTTTCAGAACGGTGGCGGGCAGCGCTGGCAGAACACCCGCGCCAGGCACAGCTCTTGCGCAGCCTGCTCAAGGACGGCCGGGTGACCCTCGCCGCCCTGACGGCCCAGGCACCGGACCTCGTGCCGATGCTGGTTCCCGTCTGGTCGGTGAGCCCCTACCTGATGACCGGGCTCCTGCCCGCCGAGCAGCACTTTGATGCGGTGGTCATCCTGGATGCTGAGGCGACCTCGCTGCAGGCCGTCCTTCCGTCGATTGCCCGCGCGAAGCAGGTCATCGCCTTTGGTGATGCCAGGATCGCCAGCCCCCGGACCTTCACGGTAAGTGTGGAGCGCCTGGCCGCCGGTGAGGCGCCGCACCAGCGGGTCGAAAGCGCATTCTCCGCGCTGTCCGCCGTGCTGCCCGTGTGGCGGCTGAACTTCGTCTACCGTGCCGTGGATGAGGACCTGGTCCTGCAGCTGAGCAAGAATTTCTACGACGACGGCCTCCGCCGGCTCCCCGAAGGGCAGGCCGCCACGGGCCTGGACCGGGCTTTGACGGTGGAGTACCTGCCGGACGGGACGGGGCTGCCAAGCGCCGACCAGGAGGGTGTGGAGTCCGTGGTGGCCGAGGTTAACCGCGTGGTGCACCTGGTCTTCGAACACGCCCGCCTGCGGTCCAGGACGTCGCTGGCTGTGGTAACCGCCAGCCTCCGGCATGCCGCCCGGATCGGCGAGGCCATCCGGCTGCAGCTGCCTAACCATCCCACCCTTGCCGGGTTCTTTGGCGGCGGGACCGAGTCCTTCCGGGTAGTGGACCTTGAACGCGCGCAGGGCTTGGTCCGTGATCACATCATCTTCTCGCCCGGTTTCGGCCGCACACCCCACGGGCGGGCGCTGCACAACTTCGGCCCGCTGTCCGCAGAGGGCGGCCGAGAGAAATTCGCGCTGGCCATGACCAGGGCCCGCCGGTCCATCCACGTTCTGACGTGCTTCCAGCCTGAAGACCTTGATCACACCCGGCTTACGCACGGCGCCGCCGACTTCTACGAGCTCCTCAACCGCGAGATCGCCGGGAAGACTGACCTTGGCACCCCGGCCTCCCGGGCCGCCGCCAGCGAGCAGGCGCTGGGGGCGGACCCCTTGGTGGCCGACCTTGGCGACCGGCTGCGCGCGCGGGGCGCCCGCGTCTGGCACCAGTACGACGGCGTGATTGACGTGGTGGCGGCAGCGGACCCCCTGAGCACCATGGGGCAGGACGACGCCGACATCCCGTGGCCGGTGGCGATTGAATCCGATGGCACGGAGCAGTACCGCACCATGAGCGTCCGCGAGCGTAGCCGGCTCCGCCCTCAGCTGCTGGAACGGATGGGCTGGCGGTACATGCCGCTGTGGACCATCGAAGTCTTCACGGACCCCTCCGCCTGTGCCGACCGCATTGCCGGTTACCTGGGCCTTGAGAACGTCCTGCCGGCCGGCCGGGGCTCTGCCTCGGGGGGATTCTTTGACGAGGACGTTGAGGCGCCCACACTGGGAACGGCGGACAATGAGAGTAACGAAGACCAGGCCGGACGCCTGGTCCAGGAGGAGGACGGTCTTGTGAACGCGCAGAACCCCGGCCACGCCGCTGCCGGTGGCGACGACCAGCCGGACACCAACCGCACCAGCCGGACGCCTGCGCCGGAATCCCCGCGGCCCGGCGCTGCCGGAGTCCTGCCGAACAAGGCAGCTGAGGATGATCCGCGCACCTGGGGCGACGGCACCGACCACGACCATGATGCATGGCTCAAGGAGAACAAGCCGCCACATTGGGGTTAGGTGGTCAACGGCAGAGATGAGCCACAGGCATCACGCGGCCGGGACTGCAGGTCCCACCAGGACGAAGAACAGCTTGCCCTGCGTAGACGCCCCCGCCAACCGTGCCGCCTGTTCAGGGGCTGCCGCCACCACAATCAGACCGTCAGTCTCGCCGGTGCCGAGCCATTGCCCGGACTTACCGCCCTGCGCTGAGGTCCACAGGACCGGCACTGCGGAAGCGAGCACCTCGGAGGGGGAGTTCTGGTCGTAGCCGTTGCCGCCGGTCAGGACAACATTGACCAGCTGTCCAGGGGACACCAATTGGACGGACGAGGGATCAGCCATCCTCAACGGAACAGCCGCTGAGCCTGGCGGCGTCCCACTCAGGAGGCCGGGCCCCAGTAATTGGGAGTCAGTCAGCAACTGCCCCTTTCGAAGTGGGGCTGCCAGCTGCTTGCCCGTGGCCTGCCCCGTCTCAGACATGGACCCTGCGTTCACCATGTGCGGGGGTATCTTCACGGGGACCAGGTCCGGGGCCGTCAACGCCGTTCCGGCGGGCAGGTCCCGGGCAGCAGCCAGAGCCGTCGCGGAGTCAGCGGGTGGAGGAGTGAGCTGATGGACGGTAATTCCGGCAGCGAGGCACAGCAGGAGTGCGATGGCCAGACGCCGGTTCCGGGCCAGCCAGCCAGCAAGACGGTGGCCGCCGCGGCGGCTTGGATGCCGCGGCGGAGGCTGGCGGCGGACTGCACGGGCGGACGGGGCGGATCCGCGTCCCGGGCGGAAGAGCGTGGTGGGCATGGGGCCCACGCTACGGTCCGGGAACAGCGCCAGCCAGCCTCAGAGGTGCCTATGTGGACAACTCCGTTGCCGACGTCGGGCGCGTCTGCGCAGAGGGCCGGAGCTGGCGCGAAGGGATCAGCCCGGGATGAGAGGGGAGGGGACTGGCGTCAGCTGGCTGCGGCCGCGGCGGCAGGTGCCGGGGCAGCGGCGGGGGCCGGAGCCGCGGCCGGTGCGGCAGAAACCGTGCTGCCCTTGCTGTCGCGGGAATCCGTCCGGTAGAAACCGGAACCCTTGAAAACCACACCAACGCTGTTGAACTTCTTGCGCAAGGCACCCTGGCACTCCGGGCATGACGTCAGCGAGCTGTCGGTGAACGACTGGAAGACGTCGAAGGCGTGGCCGCAATCCTTGCAGGCGTAAGCGTACGTGGGCACTGATGTTCCTCCTCTGGGACAAACGAGAGGTCCTGTGTCTGCAGTGAACTTTACAGCCGTTCATTAGCAGTCTCAGGGCCTGAGTGCCAATTCTATCATCTCCGCTAAGATGCTCCCCGGCCTCCCGCCGTGGCGGTCAGGACGGTCCGGACAGCGGGACCAGTCCGGACGGCGTCAGGGCAACAGCAACCTTGCGGTCAAATGATTCGGCCGGGATGCTCCCCGCGGGCAGTACTTCTGCGTCGTAGACGACGGCGGCCAGCGGAATGTCCAGCCCTTCGCTGGCCAGCGAGCCGAGCAGGACGTCGTAATAGCCGCCGCCCTGGCCGATCCGGTTCCCGCTCAGGTCCAGGGCAGTGGCGGGGATCAGGAGGCCGGCCACTGAAGCCATGACGGCGAGGCCGAGGCGGGGCCCGGCCGGTTCCATGACCGGGGCAAACCGGCTGCGGGCAAAGACGGACGCCGGTGTCCAGGCGGTCCAGCTCAGCCGGCGCCCTGCTTCGCAGACGGGGAGGAGGATGGTGTGGCCCCGGCGGTGCAGCTCACGGATCAGCGGCAGGGTGGGCGGCTCGGACCCAACGCCCAGGTACGCAGCAAAGGTCGACGGCGTGGTGCCGGTCAGCTGTTCGGCCCACGCGGCGCCGTGTGCGGCGAGGGCGGCGCCGGCCGCGTCACGCTCCCCGGGTTCGGCGGCGGCGCGGTGTTCCCGGTGCCGTGCCCTGATGCCTTCCTTGACTGCCTTGTTGCGATCGGACATGCCGTTCCCTCCTTCAGGTGCCGTGGCTGGTGCGCCGCCCGGTGTGCGCGGAGTCAGGGTGATCAGGAATTACTGAATGATCAGCCCCTCCGTTAGATTAGTCCAGTGACTACCTCTCAGCAGACTGTACGCAAGGCCGTAATCCCCGCAGCAGGGCTCGGCACCAGGTTCCTGCCGGCCACCAAGGCCATGCCCAAGGAAATGCTCCCGGTGGTGGACAAGCCCGCCATCCAGTACGTCGTTGAAGAGGCCGTCAATGTTGGGCTCAATGACGTCCTGATGATCACTGGCCGCAACAAGCGGGCCCTGGAGGACCATTTCGACCGCGTCCCCTCCCTCGAAGACACGCTGGAGTCCAAGGGTGACATGACCAAGCTGGAGTCCATCCGGGCAGCCAGCAACCTGGGCGACATCCACTACGTCCGCCAGGGCGACCCCAACGGCCTCGGCCATGCCGTCCTTCGTGCAAAGCAGCACGTTGGCTACGAGCCCTTCGCCGTCCTCCTGGGCGATGACCTGATCGATGCCCGGGACGAGCTTCTCAGCACCATGATCGAAGTACAGGCCAAAACCGGTGGGTCCGTTGTGGCCCTCATTGAGGTGGAACCCTCCCAGATCAGCGCCTACGGCTGTGCCGACGTGCAGGCGATCGACGGAGAAGGCTTCGTCAGGATCAATAAGCTCGTCGAAAAGCCGGACGTTGACGAAGCGCCTTCAAACCTGGCCGTCATTGGCCGTTACGTCCTCCACCCGGAGGTGTTCGAGGTCCTCGAGCGCACCGGACCGGGCCGTGGCGGCGAAATCCAGCTGACTGATGCGTTGCAGGAACTCGCAGCCGGGGAGGGTGAGGGGTACGGCGTGTACGGCGTCGTCTTCCGCGGCCGCCGCTACGATACCGGCGACAAGCTCAGCTACCTCAAGGCCTGCGTCCAGCTCGCCATTGACAGTGACGACCTCGGGCCTGGCCTTCGGGAGTGGCTGCCAGGCTTCGCCGCCGGCCTCGCTAAATAACTGCCGTGCGTCCCGGACCGATCTGGCCCACAACCCTGGAGTGCGGTGACCTGGTCCTGCGTCCCATCAGGTACCGGGACAAGAGGGAGTGGACCGAGGTCCGGTCGCGCAACAAGGAATGGCTGGCTCCCTGGGAAGCATCCAACCCCGCGCCGGGCGGTGCCCTGCCGGACTACCGGCAGATGGTGCGGTCACTGAAAATCCAGGCCGCCCAAGGTACGGCCCTGCCGTTCCTGATCACTGAGCGTACGCCGGGATTCGCCGCGCCGGTCATTGTTGGCCAGTTGACGGTTTCGTCCATGGTGTGGGGATCAGCCATGATGGCAACCCTGGGCTATTGGGTTGACCAGGCAAGGGCCGGGCACGGCATCGCACCAACAGCGGTCGCCCTGGCCACCGACCATTGCTTCCAGGCACTGGGGCTCCACCGGATGGAGATCAACATCAGGCCGGAGAATGCTCCCAGTCTGCGCGTGGTGGAAAAGCTGGGCTTCCGCGACGAGGGTTACCGGCCCCGCTTCCTCCACATCAACGGTGACTGGGCTGACCACCGTTCTTTCGCGCTAACGGCCGAGGAAGTGCCCGAGGGGCTGCTGAACCGGTGGCTTGCAACCCGGGCCTGACCTGCAAAGCCTCCTCCGGCGGTCATAAATCCATTGATTTGCCACGTTGCCGGCGACACACCGGGCCTAATGCGGGAGTGGCTGACGGAATACTCATACGGTTTTGATTGTGGACTTCCCCCTAAGCAGCTCAGTGATCCTCGTGGTTGCCGTTGTGCTCTGGATCGTATGGGTTGCGCCGTACGTCCTGCGAAACCGCCGGCACCAGGCCCAGGCCGTGGCCGACTATTTCGCGGACGTTCCAGCTGTTGAAACGTCGGACCCGAGAGCCGGGATGGTCATGAACATCACCGCCCCGCAGGAGAAAGCCATGGAAATCAGGAAGAGCACGGAAACCGCTGCCGCACCGTCCGGCAAGGCGGCCACGGGTGCGTTCCGGATCCGATACGGGCGGACCGGCATCGCCCTCGCCGGGGTGGCGGGGCTGCTCACCGCCTTTGTATCGGGTTTCTTCCTGCTGTTCGGACTGGGGACGGCGCTGCTGCCCGTAGGGGGCCTTGCTGTCACCATTCTCGCCGTCGCGATCCTGCGCACCCTCGCGTTGCGTGACCGCAAAGCCAAAGTGCAGGCTGCCTTCCGAGCCGCCATGAGCGCACCCGTCCGCCGACCTGAGCGGCCTGCTGAAGAAGCAACGCCGCGTCCAGCCGCACGGCCGGAAAGCCGGCTCTTCGACGCCGAGGCCCACGCCCCCGCCCCGAAACGGCTCACCGCCATAGAACTCCGGGAAGCGGCTTTGGCCGTCGCCGTTGCCGCAGGCGATGCCAGCGCCGCGGCCGCGCCCGCCGGCACCACCTGGGAACCGGTGGACGTGCCCAGGCCCGTCTATGTTGAGGCCGCCAAGGCCGAGCGCCCGGCGCCCGAGCCGCTTGATCTGCCGGAAGCGCCCAAAGCCGTGGGTAAGCCGTCCCTGAAGCAGGGGACCCCCGCGGTCCCGCCCGTGCCTTCCGCCAAGCCGCTCACCAAGGCGCAGAGCGCCCTGAGTAACCTCGACGACGTCCTGCAGCGCCGCCGCGCCTAAGCGTAATTGGCAATGCGGGGGGAATATTTGTAGCCTAAGTGCACCGGCGCCGCCGTTCTCCCGGGAAGGCGGGCTGCTCCGGGGCTATAGCTCAGTTGGTAGAGCGCTTCGTTCGCATCGAAGAGGTCAGGAGTTCGAATCTCCTTAGCTCCACAGATAGGGCTTGGCCTGTCTCCGCAGTCCGGAACCGGTTCGGGACCGGAGAGAGCGGAACCCGTGCGGTCTGGAAGTACACGTTGACCCGCCGCCCGGCGTGGTTGCGGCCGGTCGCTGAGCGCGTAGGGTCCTGGCTGCTGGGCAAAGAGATTGAAAGGCGCATCAGGGCTTTCGAATTCCAGGCCCTGACCACCAGCACCACGAACGGACACCATCAATGAGCCTGATCCGGCTGAATGACGTCAACGTCAGCTTCGAGAACAAACAAGTACTCCGCGAAGCCTTCTTCAAGCTTGAGGCCGGAGACCGGGTGGGCCTGATCGGCAAGAACGGATCGGGCAAGTCCACCATCCTCAAGCTCATCCAGGGCCAGGTTGCCCCGGACACGGGGACAGTCGCCGTCGAGCTGGGAACCAAAGCCGCCTACTTCTCGCAGTTCTCCGAGCTCAACGGGGAGTCCTCCATCTCCGAGGTCCTGGACGCCCTGTTCGCCCACGTGAAGGAGATCGAGGCAGAACTCGCCGGAATCGATGCTGCCATCGCCACCGATTACGCGGACCCTGAACGTCTGGATGAACTGATCCACCGCCAGTCCGAGCTGTTTGAGGCCATGGACCGCCTCGACGGCTGGGACTACCCCCGCAGCATCGATAAAGTGCTGACCACCCTGGGGTTCAGCGAGCACCACCGGACCTGCGCCATCGATGAGCTCTCCGGCGGCTGGCGGAACCGGGCAGCGCTTGCCAAGATCCTGCTGGAAGCCCCGGACGTGCTGCTGCTTGACGAACCCACCAACTACCTGGACGTCGCCGGCGTCGAATGGCTCGAAGGCTGGTTCAGGACGTTCAAGGGGGCCGCGATCATCGTCTCGCACGACAGGAAGTTCCTGGATTCGGTTGTCACCCGGATCATCGAGGTGGAGAACTACCATCTCCATGAGTACCCGGGGAACTTTGCGGAGTACGTGGTGGCCAAACAGTTCCGGCTCAAGAGCCTGGAGAGCCAGTTTGTCCACGAATCGGAGCTGCTCGCCTTCGAAGCCGAAGGTATTTCGGACCGCCGGGAGGCAGCCAAGGCTGGCAGCAAGGGCCTGGCTAACCAGCTGGCCCGGATCAAGAAGTCCCGGGCGCCCCGGCCCGTCGATCAAATCATCACGGAGATCTATGGCGGCCTCTACGTCAAGGACGTCCTCTGCCGGGTGGAGTCGCTCAGCAAATCCTACGGCGGCAGGACGCTCTTCAGCGGCCTGAGTTTTGAGATCGGGCGGGGACACCGGATCGCGGTCATCGGTGCCAACGGCAGCGGCAAGACCACGTTGTTGCGGGCCCTCACCGGTGAAGAACCGGCTGATGCCGGTACCGTGGCCTGGGCCAAGGGTGCGGGCATGGTCTCGTACAACCAGGTGCTTGACGAACTGGACGACGCCGATACCGTCACCCATGCGGTCAACGCCATGCCTGACAGCCTGGCCCTGACGGCGACGAAGAAATCCGTGAACAGGTTCCTGGCGATGTTCCAGTTCTCCGAAGCCGACCTCAAGCAGCGAATCGGCAACCTGTCCGGCGGCCAGCGCGCCCGGGTGGCGATGGCCCAGTGCCTGCTCTCCGGTGCCTCGGTCCTGCTCCTCGACGAGCCCACCAACCACCTTGACCTGTCCAGCACCCAGGTCATGGAACGCGCCCTGCTGCATTTTCCGGGAGCTGTGGTGGTGGTCAGCCATGACCGCTTCTTCACGGACAAGATCGCCAACCGCAGGCTGGTGTTCAGCACCGCCGACTCGGGCCACGGCGCCGTCGATCTGCAGGCCAGTTAGGCGTCCGCGCCGGCAGGACCCTAAAGCCAGCCCTTCCGCTTGAAGATCGCATACATCAGGGCCGCCGTGCCCGCCATCAGCGCGATGGCCATGGGGTAGCCCAGCGCCCAGTGGAGCTCGGGCATATGGTCGAAGTTCATGCCGTACACACCGGCCACGAACGAGGGCGCAAAGAAGATGGCCGCCCAGGACGAGATCTTCTTGACCTGCTCGTTCTGTTCGGCGCTGGCTTCGCTCTGCCGGTTGGCGGTCAGGGTCCCGTCCAGGGTGAGGGCGTTCTGCAGCAGGTCACGGAACGAATCCGCGCGGGAGATGACCCGCTCCACATGGTCCTCCACATCGCGGAGGCTGTGCTGCAGCTCCGTGTTGACGCCGTACTTCTCGAAGCCCCGCTTGAGCTGCTGCATCATCTCCGGCAGGGGATGGATGGCACGCTGGAACTGGATGACTTCGCGGGCAAGCTCATAGATCCGCCGGGACACCGTGCTGTCGCCGCTGAACAGCTGGTCCTCGATCTCGTCGATGTCGTTTTCCAGTCCGGCCACCACCGGGGCGTAGTCATCCACCACCATGTCCAGCAGGGCGTAGAGGACCGCCTCGGGGCCGTGCCGGAGCAGGTCCGGCCGTCCCTCCAGGCGCCGCCTGACCCGCCCCACGCCGGCCATTTCGGCGTGCCGGATGGTCACCACGAAGTTCCGGCCGGTGAAGATGTGCAGCTCGCCGAACTCCACGCTCTCTGTTGAATCCAGGTACCGCGCCGGCCGGAGCACCGTGAACAGGTTGTCCTCATAGCGCTCCAGCTTGGGCCGCTGGTGCGCCGAAATGGCGTCCTCCACGGCGAGGTCATGCAGCCCGAACTCGTCGGCAACGGCAGCCATTTCCGCCGCCGTGGGCCGGTACAGCCCGATCCAGGCCATGCCGCCGTGGAGGGTGAGGGTCTCGAAGGTCTGCTCCAGGCTCTGGGGCTCTGCGCTGCGGACACCGTCCACGTAGACGGCATTATCGATGATGGTCACGTCAGGACAGCGCCCCAATGATGGCACCGCCCGCCCAGGACGGCAGGCATGGACCAAGTGAACCCGATGACCATGCTGGAGAGGAATGCCAGCAGCACGGCGAGCCAGTTGATCTGCGAAATATGTGAAAGCCAGTCCATGCTCGAATCCTAGCCTTTGGCCGGTACGGCCTGGGCCAGGCGGCTGATCAGAGGCTCGGTGCGGTACGGAATGTGGGTGTGCAGTGCCAGGACGGTTTCGGTCCGGATCACACCCTTGATCCGGAGGATCTGGCGCAGGGCGGTCTGCAGGTTGTGTGTGTCAGTGGCCACGACGCGGCACCATACGTCGCCCCGCCCGGAGATCTCATGGACTTCCAAAACCTGCGGCAGCAGCCGGAGGGCGCCCACTACTCCGTCCAGCTCCCGGTGTGTCACTTCGATCGTGACGAACGCGACGACGTCGTACCCCACCGCCTCGAGGTCAACCTCGCGTCCCCCGTCGTGCAGTACTCCGGCGCGCAGCAGGCGCCGGACGCGCGACTGGGCGGTGTTGCGCGCGATGCCCAGCAGCTCGCTGAGCTCGCCGATCTGGACGCGGGGATCGCGGATGAGCTCCAGCAGGATCTTCAGGTCCGTCGGGTCCAAGGTATTCAAATTGTCACTTCCGGTCACTATCTGGCTATGAACTTGAGCATTTTACTCAAGTCTTCCATGATCATCACTTCTATCCGGCAGAAATGCTCCATTATTTGGGTATCCGTTTACACCTCCCGGAGCGCGTCCCACAAGGACCCACCGCGCCGGCAGAATCCAAGGCAACGCCCATGACAGTCTTCAGTGAACTCCGCATGAGGCCGGCCACCGCCGGTCGCCAGGGCTGGAACGCTTCCACCACCGCCCGGCTGGTGATGGCGGGCGCCGTCATCTGCCTCCTGCTGGTCGGAGCGAACCTTGCCACGCCCCTCTACCCGCTGCTCCAGGCGAACCTTGGCCTCTCTGCCTTTGGCGTCACCACGGCCTTCGCCAGCTACGTCCCGGCCCTTGTGGCCACGCTGATGCTGGCCGGCCACTGGTCGGACCACATCGGCCGGCGCGCGGCCCTCATCCTCGCTGTCCTGGCGGGGCTGGCAGGCAACTGGGTGTTCTCGCAGGCGGAAAGCCTCGTGGTGCTCTCTGCCGGCCGGGCGCTGCAGGGTGTAGCTGTTGCGCTCGCCACCGGCGCCAGCGCTGCCGCGTTGCGGGAATTGCTGCCGTCCCGTCCCGAGTGGGCATCCCGCTTCACCTTGCTGGCCACTGCCGGCGGGGTGGCGGCCGGCCCGGTCATCGGCGGCCTGCTGTCCCTCCTGCCGGGGCCCACTACAGCGCCGTACTACGTCCACTCGGTGATGCTGGCCGGAATGCTGGTGCCCCTGTTCCTGTTGAACGCGCGGCCGGCCATCAACCTTCCGTGCGGCCCGCGGCCCATCCGGGTCCTGGTACCGCGCCGGCCCTCGGTATCCACCGAGGCGAGGGGCGCCTTCTGGCTGGCCGCCGCCGTCGGCTTCCTTAGCTTTGCCGTGTTCGGCTTTTGCCTGTCCCTGGCGCCCGGCTACTTCGCCCAGATTGTCCACACCGACTCGCGCCCCCTGATCGGCGCCCTCGCAGGCATGACCCTTGGTGCCTCGGCGCTGAGTCAGCTGCTGAGCGTGCGGGGCCGCTTCGTGGTGCCGGCCGGGCTCGCCGTCCTGGGAGCCTCGGTCCTCCTGCTGGCGGCAGCAGCCGCCTGGCACAGCCTGCCCCTGCTGGCAGCCGCCAGTGCGTTCGCCGGGCTGGGCCAGGGCGTGGCCTTCCGCACTGTCTTCAACGATGTTGCGGCCAAGGTGGAGGTTTCACACCATGCCCAGGTCATCAGCACGGTCTACGTCATCACGTACCTGGGGAGCGCAGTGCCGGTGATCGGTTTGGGATGGGCGACGGCGGCGTTCGGCCTGGAAACCGCGGTGACGGCGTTTGTGATGCTGTGCAGTGCCGCGGCGCTGGCGCTCGCGGTCCTGACCTTCAGGTCGTCGGTGCGGCAGCGGCAGTTTGCCTGACGGCGCCCGCCTGCGCCGGCTGCGCAACCCTGCGTCCTCAATCCGGCAGGGGACCGTGGTTGCCCTGGATGTGCTCGAAGACGAGTGTGGTTTCGGTATGGCCTACTACGGGGTCGGTGGCGAGATTGTCCAGGACCCAGTCCCGCAGGTCCTCGGTGCTCCCGACGGCGATGTGCAGCAGGTAGTCCACCGACCCTGAGGTGTGGAACGTGGAGAGGACCGCGGGAAGGTGCGGTACGCGGGCGGTAAAGCGGTCGATCTGGTCCCGGTCGTGGGCGCGGAGCCTGACAGCTACGAGGGCCTGGACCGACCTGCCGATCGCCGAAAGGCTGAGCTTGGCTTCGAAACCCTGCACGATGCCCCGTTCGGACAGCGCACGGGTCCGCATGAGTGCCGTTGACGGGGCGATGCCCACGAGTTCGGCCAACTGCTTGTTGGAGATCCGCGCATCGTCCACCAGGGCGGCAAGAAGGCGCTCGTCGATGGCGTCCAGCGGTTCAACGTGGCTGCCTGGCCGGCTGTTTTTAGGATTGGTACTCATGGGATCTCCTCGAATGTTCTTGAGTTCATCCTAGACGCGCGATTCCGCCTCATCATCCCCGTTCAACGCGCTTCGCCGAATAATCGCCCGAGATGGGTACCGTTTGGCGGCGGATAGTTCACCCGACGCCGGCGCTTACGCGTGGTGGGGCGCCGGTGCCCGGCGGTTCCGGGCGGGATGTACGACGACGACGCTCACCGCGCTGACCACTGCCAGGACCATGATGGCCAGGGCCAGCGGTGTCCATCCCAGGGATTGGAACAGGAGGCCGCCGGACCAGCCGATGACGCTGGAGCCGAGGTAGTAGGCCAGGTTGTAAAGCGATGCGGCCTGGGCCCGGCCGGAGGCGGCAATGCTCCCGGTCCAGCCTGAGCCGATGCTATGGGCGGCGAAGAAGCCGCCGGTGAACAACACCAGACCGGTCAGGATGACGGCGATGACCTGGGTGAGTGTCAGGGCGAGGCCGGAGATCACCAGCGCCAGGCCTGCCAGCAAGACCGCCCTGCGGCCGAAGCGGGCCGTCAGTGCGCCGGCCCACCGGGAGGTCACGGTTCCCGACAGGTAGGCGAGGAAGATCAGGCTGATCAGGGTGGCGGGCAGCAGAAAGGGCGCCGCGGACAGCCGGAAGCCCAGATAGTTGTAGACCGCCACGAAGCCACCCATCATCAGGAACGCCTGCACGTAGAGGGCCAGCAGGCGGGGGTTCCGGAGATGGCCGGCCAGCATCCCGAAGGCGCCGCGAAGGCCGGCAGCCTTGGCGGCGGCGAACCCCCGGGCCTTGGGTATCAGGACCAGGAAGAGGACAGCAGCCACGGTTGCCATGAGGGACACCGCCAGCGCACCGGTCCGCCAGCCCCAGAGCTCGCCGGCAGGACCCGCCACGAGCCGGCCGGCCAGTCCGCCCAGCGTAGTGCCGGCAATATAGCTTCCTGCGGCCATCGCGGCATGGGCACGGTTCACTTCTTCGTTCAGGTAGGCGATGGCGATCGCGGGGATTCCGCCGAGCGCCATTCCCTCCAGCAGGCGGAGCGCGAGGAGCATTCCAAAACTGGGGGCGAGCGGCACCAGGAGCCCCAGGACAGTGGCTGCCGTGATGCCCCAGGTCATCGCCTTGACCCGGCCTATCCTGTCCGCAAGGAATGACCAGGGAATGACCGTGGCGGCCAGGCCCACGGTTGCCAGCGAGATGGTCAGGGCCGCCTCGGCTGCGGTGACCTGCAGGTCTGTGGCCATGATCGGCAGGACGGCCTGGGTTGAGTACAGCTGCGCAAACGTTGCCACACCGGCGAAGGCCAGTCCCAGCAGGATCCTGCCGTACGCCGCGGAGCCCTTGGGGTGGCCCTCCCATGAGCCTGATCGTTGCGTTGACGTTCCTGATCCGGCGGCAATCTTTGGCATGGGTCAACAGTAGGCTCTGGAAATTCATGCTTCCAATGCATGTTTTGGCTAGTATTTATAGCAAATATGGAATGTTATCAGGCTGACGGAAGGACAGGCCGTGCTCACCGATCAACAGCAACTGGCCAAGCTCCTGCCGTTGCTCCCCATCCTTGCGGAACTGGGCCGCACGCAGCACGTCACGGAAACGGCGGAACTGCTTGGAGTACCCCAGTCCACCGTCAGCAGGGCGCTCTCCCGCGCCAGCGCCGTCGTCGGAACTGAACTGCTGATCCGGGACGGCAGGGGAGTGCGGCTGACCGCCGCAGCCAGGACGCTGCTGCCCTACATTGACTCAGCCCTGACCGAATTCCAGGCCGGGCTGGACCTCGTCCGGCACGAATCTGACGTGGTCCGGGGCAAGGTCTCACTGTCCTTTCAGCACACGTTTGGCGAGGCCACGCTGCCCCTGCTCATCAGTGCCTTCCGGAGCCGCCACCCGGAGGCGGGGTTCATCCTCAGGCAGGGTGCACGGGATGCCTGCCTCGCGGAGCTCTCTTCAGGGCAGGCGGACCTGGCACTGACCGCGCCCGTGCCGGCGGCGGGCAGCACCATCGGCTCGGCGGCACTGTACCGGGAACCGCTCCGGCTGGTGGTGCACCACAGCCATCCGCTGGCCGGGCGCGGCCCTATCAGGCTGCAGGAGATCCGCCGGGATCCCTTCGTGGCGCTGGAGCCAGGGTATGGCATGCGGTCGCTGACCGATGCGCTGTTCCGTGAGGCCGGCTTCCGCCCCCGGATCGCTTTCGAAAGCCAGGACACCCACACAGCCCGCGGGCTGGTTTCCGCCGGCCTGGGCGTCAGCATCCTTCCGCCCGGCGGCAACGGTCCGGGGCGCCATGTCAGCCCCCAGACCGGGAACCTGGGCTGGCTGGAACTTCCCCTGGAGTCCGGGCTGGCCTACCGGGAGATCGGCCTGGGGTGGCGCCGGCGGAAGCCCGGCCCGGATGCCGAACCGGATTCCGTCCGGTTATTCCGGGAGTTGGTGCTGCAGGAAGGTCCGCAGCTATTGGCGGGCCTGGTGGCTGCGCGCTCGCAGATGGGGTAAGTGCCGCCATGCCGGATACCTTTCCGGGGGACACGGCTGTGGCGGTTCAGTAGTCTGATGACGTGACTGATACCGAGCACCCCCAGGCCTTCGCTTCCGGCAACCTATCCCAACGCAGTGGACTGCCAGATGCTGCCCGGCATGCCGTGTCCGGCGTCGTGATCGGCCTGGACATCGGCGGAACCAAGACCCGCGGTGTCCGCTTCGAGGACGGAGTGGCCATGGCCGATGAGTCGGCCGGCAGCGCAAACGTCCAGAACGTCACGCCCGAACAGGCGGCATTGAACCTGGCGGACCTCTTCGCCCGGATCGGTGGCGTCCCGGTGGCCCAGGTGTATGCGGGAGCCGGCGGCATCGATACCGACGACGACGCTGCCGCCCTGGCCGCGCTCATTGAACCGCATGTACCGGGAGCAAAAATCACGGTGGTCCACGATTCCAGGCTGCTGCTGGCCGCCGGCGGCGCCAGTACCGGTGTGGCCGTCATCGCCGGCACAGGCTCTGCGGCCTGGGGCCGGAACGCAGCAGGGGAGGAGGCCCGGGCCGGCGGCTGGGGTTACCTGCTGGGAGACGAAGGCAGTGGCTACTGGCTGGGCCGTGAGGCCGTCCGGCACAGCCTGCGCCGCATGAACCAGGGACTTCCGGCCGACCAGCTGACCGCCGCACTGCTGGCCGCCTGCGGAGTTGACCACCCCAACAGGCTGATTGCGCTCTTCCATTCCCCGGACACCGGCCGCAGGTTCTGGGCCCAGCAGGCCCGCCTGGTGGTGGACGCAGCGGCGGCCGGCCACGAAGCCAGCCGGGAACTGCTTGACCGGGCCGGGAAAGATCTAGCGGATCTCGCCGCGCAGGCACTCCGGAAGCTCCACATTGACGGCCCCGTCATCCTTGGCAGCGGCCTGGGCATGAACGTGGTCCCGCTGCAGGAGGCCTTCCGGAAGTACCTGGCGGCTGCCGGCATCACCGACGTGCGCGTGCTGGACCGGGATCCCGTCTTTGGGGTCCTGCAGCTGGTGGGGGAGCCGTCGGGGCCCCAATGACCGCAGGGGCGGGCCGGTCACCGGCTGAATGGTTACAGTAGGGATTCACTGGCCCGGATTGGCGGCGGATCTGGGTACGCTGGGAACTGATTACGCTACGGTAATTATCAGTGAGCTTATGACCACATCTGTCCGATGCCGTCCAACAGAACGGGTAAGTCCGGGAATGGACCAGCCATGATCGAGTTCCAAAGCGTCACCAAGCAGTATCAGGGCGGGCAGCCGGCCGTGGACGGGCTCACCATGTCCATCGAGAAGGGCTCCATCACCGTTTTTGTGGGACCGTCCGGCTGCGGCAAGACCACCTCCCTGCGCATGATCAACCGTATGGTGGAGCCGACGTCGGGGGTCATCACCGTGGACGGGCAGGACGTCACCGCAGTGCCGGCCGCCGAACTGCGCCGCTCCATGGGATACGTCATGCAGTCCTCCGGGCTGATGCCGCACCGCTCGGTGCTGGACAACATTGCCACCGTGCCCCGCCTCAACGGCGTGTCCCGGGCGGAGGCCCGGAAACGGGCCACGGAACTGCTCGACGTCGTCGGGCTGGCTTCCCCGCTCGGGAAGCGGTACCCCTCCCAGCTGTCAGGCGGCCAGCAGCAGCGCGTGGGGGTGGCCCGGGCGCTCGCAGCAGATCCGCCCATCCTGCTGATGGATGAACCCTTCAGCGCCGTGGACCCTGTGGTCCGCGACGAACTGCAGCAGGAGCTCCTGCGGCTCCAGAAGGACCTCGCCAAGACCATAGTTTTTGTAACCCACGACATTGACGAGGCCACCATCCTCGGCGACAGGGTGGCCGTGTTCGCTGTCGGCGGGAAGCTGGCCCAGTACTCCACCCCTGAGGAGATCCTGCGGGCTCCGGCCAACGACTTCGTGGCGTCCTTTGTTGGGCGGGACCGCGGGTTCCGCCACCTCGGATTCACCACGTCCGACGATGTGGCCATCCATCCGGTCCCCACGCTTGTGGTGCGGGCCGGGCTTTACGACGGCGATCCCGCCGCCGTGACGGAATGGCAGCTTGTGGTGGATGAGGACATGCGGCCGCTCGGCTGGGCGCGGCCCGGAACTGATACCGACCTGATCCCGGGCGGTTCCCTGTTCCACCCCGGTGACTCCCTGCGGCGGGCCCTGGATTCGGCGCTGTCCTCCCCGTCCGGCCTGGGTGTGGCCGTGGACGGCGGCGGACGTGTCTTGGGGGCGGTCCGGGCGCAGGAAGTCCTGGCCGTGATCGAGGCGTCCCGCCAGGAACGGCAGGCTGCGCTCTGATGGACTGGTTCCTGGCGAACAGCGGCATGGTCCTGGAACGGGCAGCCCAGCATCTTGTGCTGGCGCTGGTGCCGATGGCCCTGGGGCTGGCTATCTCCATTCCGCTGGCGCAGCTGGCCCGGATCCACCCCGTACTGCGTTCGATCGTAGTGACGGCCAGTTCGTTGCTGTACACCATCCCGTCGCTGGCGCTCTTCATTATCCTGCCCTCCATTCTCGGAACCCGGATCCTGGACCCCCTCAATGTGATTGTGGCCCTGACCATTTACGCAGTGGCGCTGCTGGTCCGCGCCGCCCTCGATGCCTTTGATTCAGTGGAGGACGATCTCCGGCAGGCGGCCACCGCTATGGGGTACAAACCCTGGCTCCGCTTTGTCCAGATCGATCTGCCGCTTTCCCTGCCGGTGATGTTTGCCGGGCTCCGCGTGGTCTCGGTCAGTAATATCTCCCTGGTGAGCGTCGCGGCCCTCCTGGGCGTCGGCAACCTGGGGATGCTGTTCACGGACGGCCTGCAACGGAACTTCGTCACAGAAGTGGTGGTGGGCATTGTGGCCATTCTGCTCCTGGCGCTGCTGATGGATGCGGTGCTGGTCCTGCTGGAACGGCTCCTGACCCCCTGGACCCGCGCAACCAAAACGTCGGGCCCGGCCGTTGCCGCCGGTGCACGCTTTGTTGCTGATACCGGCGTCCATGCGGGGGCCGGACCGTGAGTAACGTCTTCACCGACACCCTCGCCTGGCTCGCCGACCCCGCCCACTGGACCGGCAGCTCCGGCATCCCGGTACGGCTGCTGGAACATCTCGAGTACAGCGGCCTGGTCCTGGCGATTGCCGCCGCCATCGCGATTCCGGTGGGGCTGTACATCGGGCACACCGGCCGCGGGCGCGTGGTGGCCGTCGCGGTGGCGGGCGCGCTGCGCGCCCTTCCCACGCTGGGACTGCTGGTCCTCTTCGCGCTCTTGGCCGGAAGCAGCCTGATGCCACCGGTGTGGGCGCTGGTGATCCTGACGGTGCCTCCGCTCCTCGCCGGAACCTATGCCGGGATCGCCAGCGTGGACAGGACGGTGGTGGACGCGGCGCGGGCCATGGGGATGACCGAGCTGCAGATCCTGTTCCGGGTTGAGCTGCCCAACGGCCTGCAGGTGATGTTCGGTGGCATCCGCACCGCCGTCCTGCAGGTCATCGCCACCGTTTCCGTGGTGGCCTACCTGCCGCTGGGCGGCCTGGGCCGCTATCTCTTTGACGGGCTGGTCCTGCAGGACTTCCCACGGATGCTGGCCGGGTCCCTGCTCATCGCCGGGCTGGCCATTGTTTTCGATCTGATCCTGGCCGCGGTGCAGCGGGCCGTGCTTTCGCCAGGACTCAAAACCAATCCACGCGGTGGCCGAACGGTCACCGCTGATCTCCCAGTTGCCGCGCCTGCGCCAGCTGCTGTTCAAGGAGGTACCTATGAAAGTTAATTTCCGGACAACCGTCACCCGCCGTGGACTTGCCGGCCTCGCCGCCGGCGTGGGCTTCGCAGTGGCGCTGACGGCCTGCGGCGGCAGCGACCCGCTGGCCACCCCCAGCACCAGCGCAACTGGCGGCGGTGGTGGCGGCTCGCTCGTTGTCGGCTCCGCAGACTTCCCCGAAAGCCAGATCATCGCTGAACTCTATGCCGGCGCCCTGACGGCGGCCGGCGTGTCCGTGACCAGCAAACCGAACATCGGATCCCGTGAGATCTACTACAAGGCCGTCCAGGACGGGTCTATCGACCTGGTCCCGGATTATTCCGGCAATCTCCTGCAGCATGTTGACGTCGAAGCGAAGGAAGTGTCCGCAGAGGACATCGTCAAGGCGCTGCCGCAGAAGCTGCCGCAGGGGCTGGCGGTCCTGGAGGCATCGAAGGCAGAGTCGAAGGACGCCATGGTGGTCACCAAGGCCACCGCGGAGAAGTACCAGTTGAAGTCCATCGAGGACCTCGCCAAGGTCTGCAAGGACCTGACCATGGGGGCACCGGCCACGTTTGAGACCCGGGCCTACGGCTTCCCGGGGCTCAAGGCCAACTACGGCTGCGAGCTCAAGGCACTGAAGCCCTTCAGCGACGGCGGCGGCAACCTGACCCTGCAGGCACTGCTGACCGATGACGTCCAGGTGGCGGATATCTACACCACCACGCCGTCCATCGCAGACAACGACCTGGTGGTGCTGGAGGATCCGAAGAACAACTTCAAGGCCCAGCAGGTGCTGCCCCTGTACAACACGGCGAAAATGACCGACAAGGCCAAGGAAGCGCTCAATTCAGTCTCGCGCATCCTGACCACTGACGACCTGGTCAACCTCAACCGCGCTGTCAGCGGCAGCCAGAAGCAAAACCCCAAGGACGCAGCAGCCACCTGGCTCAAGGACAAAGGCATCGTCAAGTAACGCCGCGCCTCAAGCGGTAAACCACGACGGCGGCTGCCGGACCCACACAGGTCCGGCAGCCGCCGTCGTACGCCCTCTTTAAGCCTGTGTCCGAGGTCTCAACGGAAGTACATCCTTCCTATGGCATATTTGATGAATGGCAGAATTCAAGCAGTCCACCAAGCTTCATAACGTCCTTTACGACATCCGTGGACCGATTCTTCAGGCCGCCCAGCAGATGGAGGCGGAGGGTCACAGGATCCTCAAACTGAACATCGGAAACCCGGCACCGTTTGGATTTGAAGCCCCGGACGCCATTCTGGTGGACATGATCCGGCATCTGCCGCACGCCCAGGGTTATAGCGACTCCCGGGGAATCTTCTCCGCGCGTACAGCTGTCTCGCAGTACTACCAGACCCGCGGGATCCAGAACATCCACGTGGACGACATCTACCTGGGCAACGGTGTCAGCGAGCTGATCACGATGTCCCTGATGGCTTTGCTCGATACCGGCGACGAGGTGCTGATCCCCACGCCCGACTACCCCCTGTGGACCGCCTCCGTTGCCCTCGCCAGCGGCAAACCCGTGCACTACCTCTGCGATGAGGAGTCCGGCTGGCAGCCGGACCTCGAGGACATGGAAGCCAAGATCACCCCCCGCACCAAGGGCATCGTGGTGATCAACCCCAACAACCCCACCGGCGCCGTCTACCCGGAAGAGACGCTGACGAAAATCGTGGCCCTCGCCGAGAAGCACGGCCTGGTGATCTTTGCCGATGAGATCTACGAAAAGATCCTGTACGAGGACGCCGTCCACATCAACCTGGCCGGCCTTACGGGCGACGACGTCCTCTGCCTCACCTTCAGCGGGCTCTCCAAGGCTTACCGCGTCTGCGGCTACCGGGCGGGCTGGATGGCTATTTCGGGTCCCAAGAAGGACGCCGCGGACTACCTTGAAGGCATCAGCCTGCTCGCGAACATGCGCCTGTGCGCCAACGTCCCGGCCCAGCATGCCATCCAGACAGCGCTCGGCGGCTACCAGAGCATCAACGACCTGATCCTGCCGGGAGGCCGGCTGCTCGAACAGCGCAACAAGGCCTACGACATGCTCAACGCCATTCCCGGCGTCAGCACACAGCAGGCCCGGGGTGCCATGTATCTCTTCCCGAAGCTGGATCCTGAGGTATTCCACATCCGGGACGATGAGAAGTTTGTCCTGGACCTCCTCCGGGAGCAAAAGATCCTGGTCTCCCACGGCCGGGCCTTCAACTGGGTCCGCCCGGACCACTTCCGGATGGTTACCCTGCCGCTGGTGAAGGACCTTGAAGAGGCAATCAACCGCATGGGGGACTTCCTGAGCCGGTACAAAGGGAACTAGCCTGTGGTGACGCGCCTGTTGGCGCGCGGAGCGATCGGGAAGGGACCGCCGTGGCTGGAATCGTTGAATTTGAAAAGCACCCCGCCGACACCCTGAGGGTAGGGAAGGGCTTCTCGCTGGCCGCTGTTGATCCTGACTCGACCCCCGGTTACAGCGGCGGCAAAACCGATGGTGAAGCGCTTCTGGCTGACCTGGACGGGAAACTCTCTAACATGCAGGAAATGCTGTTTGCCGAGTCCCGTTTCGGCGGCAGGAAACGGATCCTCCTGGTGCTGCAAGCCATGGACACGGCCGGCAAAGGCGGAATCGTTAACCACGTCATGGCCACCATGGACCCGCAGGGCGTCCAGTTCAAGGCGTTCAAGGCGCCCACGGAAGAGGAGAAATCCTATGACTTTCTTTGGCGGATTGAGAAGGCGGTTCCCGCGGCCGGCATGGTGGGCATCTTCGACCGTTCGCACTACGAGGACGTCCTCATCCACAAGGTCCACAACTGGGCGACGCCGGACGAAATCAAGCGCCGCTACCGCGCCATCAACGAGTTTGAGCAGCGGCAGACCGACGCTGGCACCAAGATCCTGAAGGTCATGCTCAACATCAGCAGGGACGAGCAGAAGGCGCGGCTCCTGGCCAGGCTGGACGATCCCGCCAAGCACTGGAAGTACAGTAGCGGAGACCTGAAGGAGCGGGCCTTCTGGCAGGATTACATGGACGCCTACCAGGCCGCTTTCGAGGAGACCAGCAAGGACCACGCTCCGTGGCACGTGGTTCCGGCCAACAAGAAATGGTACGCCCGGATCGCGGTGCAGCAACTGGTACTGGGTGCCTTGAGTGACCTCCGGCTGGAGTGGCCTAAAGCCGAATTCGACGTCTCGGTGGAGCGGGAGCTGGTCCAGCGATCCTAGAGCGGCTGGTCCCGTGCGGCGGCGAGGCGCTTGCGGGCGCCCTCCAGCCACTCCTCGCAGCGCCTCGCCAGTGCTTCACCGCGTTCCCAGAGCGCCAGGGATTCCTCCAGGCTGGCTCCACCGGCCTCCAGTTTCCCCACCACCTGGACCAGCTGTTCGCGGGCTTCCTCGTAGCTCAGCGCCTCCATCTCGGGGTCAGGCTTTGTCTCGGGCATGTGTTTCTCCTTCGTGAAGTTCACCGGTGGATGTGGCGCCAAACCTGCCGTGGGCTACGCGGACGGACAACGCGGTCCCGGTGGGTGCTTCCGACGGGTCCCGGACCACGGAGTGTCCTGCAGCCTCCGTGGGCCGGGCCGGGCGGCCATTGGCAAGCTCCACCACGGCGTAGCCGCGGTCCAGGGTCTTTTGCGGTGACAGCGAGCGGACCTGCGCCTGAAGGTGGAGCAGCTGGTCAGCTGCGCGCACCACAGTTGAGCTGACCGCCGCCGAGGATCTCCGCAGAAGCCGTTCAATCTCCTCCGAGCGCACGGTGACCATGCCCTCGGGGTTGGCCAGGACCGGCCGGGAATGGAGCGACGCGAGCCGGTCCGTTTCCCGTTCCACCAGCCTGACGATGCACCGGCGCAGGTACTCCCTCGCCTGGCCCACGCCGGCCAGTTCCTCCGCAACGTCAGGCACGATCCGCTTGGCAGCGTCTGTGGGCGTCGACGCGCGGAGGTCGGCGACGTCGTCCAGCAGGGGACGGTCCGCTTCGTGCCCGATGGCGCTGACAACCGGGGTAGTGGTTGCGGCCACTGCCCGGACCAGTTCCTCGCTGTTGAACGGCAGCAGGTCCTCCAGGGCTCCGCCGCCCCGGGCGATCACAATGACATCGACGTCCGGGCGGCTGTCCAGTTCCCGCAGGGCGCGGACTATCTGGGACACCGCAGTGTTGCCCTGAACGGCGACTTCGCGGATCTCGAATTCGACAGCGGGCCAGCGCAGTGCTGCGTTCTGGAGAACGTCCTTCTTGGCATCCGAGTCCCGCCCTGTAATCAGACCGATCCGGTGGGGGAGCATCGGGAGCGGCTTCTTGCGCGAATCCGCGAACAGCCCTTCGGCTGCGAGGGCCTGGCGCAGCCGTTCGATCCGGGCCAGCAGATCTCCCAAGCCAACCGGCCTGATGTCCCTGACCTGCATGTTCAGGCGGCCGGTCTTGAGCCAGAACTCCGGCTTGAGCAGGGCCACCACGCGGGAGCCGCGTTCCAGGGGCATGTTCTGGCGGTCCAGTACCTTCGTCCACACAGACGCGGGCAGGGACACCTCCGCGTCCACGTCCCGCAGGGTCAGGTAGGCGTTACCGCCGCGGCGGTTCATTTCGATGACCTGGCCCTCCACCCACGCCGCCGGCGCACGGTCGATATGGACCTTGAGTTTCTGGGACAGCAGCTGCAGCGGCCAGGGATTGTCCGGGGTTGTTTCAGCAGCCGTGGCGGGCAGCGTTGTGGCAGCAGTGCCCGGCAGGGCGGCCTGTTCAGACATCCGCGCTGCCTCGGGAAGCGTTGGCTGGCGGCATGGCGGTCCTTTGTTCGGCAGGTGCAGGTACACGGTTGGATACGGTGGGTGGCGGCTTTCATTCACGTGAATGGCGGCGGTCATCCAACCCTATCCATAAGCTGTACCACCCGGGGCTGACATCCGCGGTCCAGAAACCAGTCCTATGATGGCTTTGCCGCCGCCAACCAGTAAGGACCTGTTTTTTGCGCACCTTTGTCTCAGCCGTAGCCGCCGTCCTGGGCCTCCTGCTTGCCGCCGTGGCAGGCCCGGCGATCTGGGCTGACCGCAACATCGTCCAGGAGGAGGGGTTCGTGGCGCTGGCCGCGCCGCTCGGCCAGGACGCCGATTTCCAGCAACGCCTCGCGGCGGCCGCGGTGGGCACCATCGATACCGGCGCCATACCTGAGGCCTTGGCCGGCCTTGTCAGGCCAGTTCTGGAAGCGGCGGCAGGATCCCTGACGGGGCTGCCCGGGTACCCCGCGGCATGGGAGGAAACCCTGCGCAAGAGCCACCGCCTCAGTTTTGCCGACCCCGCGTCGCTGCCTCCTGAAGTTGATTCCTCGTCGTCCCTGACCCTGGACGTCGCACCCCTGGTGGCGCTGGCGACGGACGAGTTGTCGCGCACCACCGGGCTGCCGCTCGATGCCCCGGAACAGACCCTCATCAATGTCGGGCAGCCGGACCAGCGCCAGCTGATCGCAAGGGTCACCGCATACGCCCCGCTGGGCTACCCGCTGGCCATCGGGGCAGGAATCGCGTTCGTACTGGCACTGGTTGCCGCCCGCCGGAAGTGGTCGGTCCTGTTTGGGTTGGGCTTCGGCGCCCTCGTGTTGGCCGGGGTGTGGGCCCTTGGCTCCAATTTGGCGCGCGACGCCGTACTGGGGACCGCGAGCGGAAATGAGATTGCGGACATGTTCAAGAACGAGTTCGTGGCCGGGGCTTCCACCAGTTTCGGATCCTGGGTGACGGGTGCCCTTGTTGCCGGCGGTGTCCTCTTGGTTGCGGGCCTGGTGACGAGGATCGCTTCGCCGGGGCGGCAACGCCCCAACCGGTAGCATGGAGGAATGACTTCCTCCGCTGTTTCCCTCTCGATGCCAACTGTTCCGCGACGGCGGCGCTCACCAGAGGAAGTGTTCGCCGCGGCCCCTGTGCCAGGGCCCAAGAAGGTCCTCCTCGCCGCGCCGCGCGGATACTGCGCCGGTGTGGACCGGGCCGTCATCGCGGTCGAGAAGGCACTGGAACACTACGGCCCGCCGGTCTACGTCCGGAAACAGATCGTGCACAACGTCCACGTTGTGAGCTCCCTCGAGGAGCAGGGCGCCATCTTTGTGGACGAAACCGATGAAGTGCCCGAAGGTGCCCTGGTGATCTTCTCCGCCCACGGAGTGTCACCCGCAGTGGTCCAGTCCGCCGAGGACCGTGGACTGCGGACGATCGACGCCACCTGCCCGCTGGTGACAAAGGTCCACAAGGAAGCCGTCCGGTTCGCCAAGGACGACTTCGACATTCTCCTGATTGGCCACGACGGCCACGAGGAAGTCGAGGGGACCGCCGGCGAGGCACCCGAACACATCCAGATCATCAACGGCCCGCACGAAGTGGACAAGGTCACCGTCAGGGACCCCGACAAGGTCATCTGGCTGTCGCAGACCACGCTGAGCGTCGACGAAACCATGGAGACGGTCCGGCTGCTCAAGGAGCGTTTCCCCACGCTCCAGGATCCGCCCAGCGACGACATTTGCTACGCCACCACCAACCGCCAGGTGGCCATCAAGAAGATCTCGCCCCAGGCCGACCTGGTCATTGTGGTGGGGTCGGCCAATTCCTCGAACTCGGTCCGGCTGGTGGAAGTTGCCCTGGAATACGGCGCGAAGGCCTCCTACCGGGTGGACTTCGCCAACGAGGTGGACGAAGCCTGGTTTGAAGGCGTCGCTACTGTGGGCGTCACCTCCGGTGCTTCCGTTCCCGAGGTTTTGGTTACGGACGTTTTGCGCCTCCTGGCGGACTATGGGTACGGCTCGGTGGAAGAAGTGGTCACGGCCGAAGAAGACCTTCTCTTCTCGCTGCCGAAGGAACTCCGCGCCACGCTGAAGGAGGCCGGCGATGTCAGCCGCGCCCTCGGCGGACGCCGCTCCCGTGACTGACACCTCGGCCCCGCCGTCAGGCGGCCTCGTCGTCCTGCTGAAGCTCGGGGGCGGCGAGGGAACGCGGCGTTACCTCGAGCGCTGCCGGGGTCAGCAGACCTGACTCCTCCATCGCATTGAGCTTCCGGGCCGTGGGCAGGATCCGCGCCTCCAGGGTGCCCACCATGGAGTTGTACCGGTCTACGGACGACTTCAGGGACGAACCAAGCTTTCCGACGTTCTCGCCCAGCGTCCCCATGCGCTCGTACAGCTGGCGTGCGAGGTCGAACAATTCCCTCGCACTGTCTGTCAACACATCCTGGCGCCAGGTGAAGGCGACCGATTTCAGCACGGCCAACAATGTACTTGGCGAGGCGAGGACCACGTTGCGGGACAGCGCATGATCCAGGAGCGTCGGGTCCGCCGTGAGCGCCGCAGCCAGGATTGATTCGGCCGGCAGGAAGCAGATCACCAGCTCCGGGGAATTGCCGGGAATGTCCCAGTACTTCTTGTTGCTGAGCGAATCCACATGGGCGCGCAGGGCTTTGGCGTGCGCAGCGAGAAGCGCCTGCTGGGACGTGTTGGCCTTGGAACCGGCGCCGTTGAGGGCCGCCTGCTCCGCGGCGGGTACGGATCCCAGTTCCTGTGCCTCGAGGTAGGAGGACAGGGGCACCTTGGCGTCCACCACCAGCTGCTTCTCGCCGGGAAGCTGGACCACCAGGTCCGGCCGGATGGTTGAATCGGCGCCGGCGCTGTGGACCTGTTCCAGGAAGTCCACGTGCCTGAGCATCCCGGACGCCTCAACCACGCGGCGCAGCTGCACTTCGCCCCACTGGCCCCGGGCGCTGTTAGAGCGTAGTGCGGATTCAAGGGCGTGCGTGGAACGGATCAACTGGGCATCGGACAGCCGAGCCTCCTGCAGTTGCTGCGCGAGCTGGCCGTACTGCTCGAGGCGATCGCGCTCCAGCAGGGCCACCTGCTGCTGCACGGCGGTCAGCTTCTCCGCCACGGGGGCGAGTGCACGCAGCACGCTGCCGTCCTGGCTGCGTGACTCACCCAGCTCCCGGTTCTGGGCGCTGAGGAGGCGCCGTTCGGCGTCGGCCGCTGCAAACTGCGCGTTCACCTCCGAAAGGCGGGCGGAGACGGCGTCGAAATCTTCTTCCAGCGCGGCGGTGCGCCGGCGGAGGAAGAAGTAAGTGGCGGCCGCGCCGGCGAGGGCACCGACAAGCAGCATCAACAGGGCAAGAATCAGGGCTAAAGCATCCATAGGCTCACTGTGGCATGGCCCTCTGACATTTTAGGGAAGCGACATATGCCGGGGCCCGCAACCGGTAGAATCAATGTCCGTGGCTCTTACTATTGGCATCGTCGGACTGCCCAACGTCGGCAAATCAACTCTCTTCAACGCACTGACCCGCAACCAGGTGCTGGCAGCGAACTATCCGTTCGCCACCATCGAACCCAATGTCGGCGTCGTGAACCTGCCGGATCCCCGGCTCAAGCAGCTCGCGGAGATCTTCGGCTCCCAGCGCCTGCTGCCCGCGCCGGTGTCTTTCGTGGACATCGCCGGGATCGTGAAGGGGGCCTCCGAAGGCGAAGGCCTGGGCAACAAGTTCCTGGCCAACATCCGCGAGGCCGAGGCGATCGCCCAGGTGGTGCGCGTGTTCGATGACCCCGATGTCATCCACGTGGACGGCAAGGTGGATCCCCGCTCGGACATGGAGACTATCAACACCGAGCTGATCCTGGCCGACCTCCAGACCATCGAAAACGCCATTCCGCGGATCGAAAAAGAAGTCAAGATCAAGAAGCGGGAAGCCGCCGAGCTGGCCGCCATCAAGGCGGCCCAGGTGGTCCTGGAACGCGGCGACACCATCTTCTCCTCGATCAAGAGCGACAAACTGGAGATGGAGCACCTCAAGGAGCTCGGCCTGCTCACGGCCAAGCCCTTCATCTACGTCTTTAACGCGGACGAAGGCATCCTGGGCAGCCCGGAGAAGCAGGAAGAGCTGCGGGCACTGGTTGCCCCGGCGGACGCCATCTTCCTCGACGCCAAGCTTGAGTCCGACCTCGTGGAACTGGACGAGGAAGAAGCCCGCGAGATGCTGGAAATGAACGGCCAGGACGAGTCCGGCCTCGACCAGCTGGCCCGCGTCGGCTTCCACACCCTGGGGCTGCAGACCTACCTGACGGCCGGTCCCAAGGAAACCCGCGCGTGGACAATCCACCAGGGCGACACCGCCCCGCAGGCTGCCGGCGTGATCCACTCCGACTTCCAGCGCGGTTTCATCAAAGCCGAAGTCGTTTCTTTCGACGACCTCATCGAGGCCGGCTCCATGGCAGAAGCCAAGTCACGCGGCAAGGTCCGCATCGAAGGCAAAGAGTACGTGATGGCCGACGGCGACGTGGTGGAGTTCCGCTTCAACGTCTAGCCGCCTGAATCAAGAGAAATGCCGCCCTCCGTGTAAACGCATGAGGGCGGCATTTCTTGTGCGTGGTGGTGCCGGGGCCTTCGCACATACAAGCCTTACAGCCCTGAGCGGTCTACGAACTGATTTGCAGGGCAAATACGCAGTCTTGTAGAAGGGTTTCGACAAGACTGGCGCAGAAGTGCAGTTTGGGGCTGCATGCAGCTGCTACTTTTGCAGGACGGGCTATGCCCGCGCAGCGACTTCTTTGTAGCTTAGCCAGTGAAGGGGCCCTAGTGCGTAACCTCACTTAAGTGCCACTCCCACTGGAGTTCGCCGTCCCATCGAATGCTTTGGCAGACAATCACACCGTGGTTGCAACCTACTCCGCACCCCCAACGTCTGGAGTGTGGGCGCTCCCCGTTCCGTCGTCGGCTTGCCCCTCCCTTTCTCTTTCTTTCCTTTCCTGAGGACATCCCTATGCCTGTTTCTGCATCCCCGACCCTTGCTGCCCCCGTAGCGTCCCAGGTCGCCGCCACCGTTTCCTCTGCTATGAACGAGGACGCTGCCACCGACCCATCGGTCTCCGAGCTGAGTCCGGCCCGGCTGCGCGCTGCGAAGAAGGCCTACACCACCCGTTTCCTCGCTCAGCGCCTGGCCGTCAACGCCGGCGGCTACCACCTGCGCCACTCCGCCCCGCAGCCAGGGGACGTCGTGCTGGCCCGGATCGTGGAGATCGGGCACCACACCAAGCTTGAAGGCCCGCAATCGAGGCGCCAAGCGTTGTTCGTCGGGGATGAGATCTTGGTGGCCTACGGCAACCGCTACGCCCCGGACCAGTTCCTCGCCGAAGTGCCCGCCGACCTTCGCCGGTGCCAACTGGTCGCCGCCGGAGGGTTGGCAGGTCTGGTGACCGAGAGTCACGCCAAAATCCGGGCTGCCACTGAGATTCAGCCCCTAGGGCGTGTTGCTAAACCCCTTTAGGGGCTTGTTGGGGTTGGCTGGTGTGATGAGCGATCGCTTTTTGGTGTCTGATGAGGTGTGGTCTGTGATCGGACCCCTGTTTCCCGCATGG
>JAHFUZ010000047.1 GCA_023264815.1 Arthrobacter sp.
TGGCCAACGCCACCGAACACCCGGTGGGCAGATCTCGTGGCCATGACTGGGCAGTTTTCATGGCCACCAGCGGGCATATTCGCTGGCCGCCCGTGGGCACAAACTATTGGCCATTGACACACGAGCGCGCCGCCGCTATCGACGAGTATGGGGACGATCTTGACGACGAGATCGAGGCCGATTTCCATCGGTTCGAGATGCCCGAGGGCACGCTGTGGTCGGAGACCACGACGAAGGTCAAGAACCTCGGTGCTGAAATCGCCCGAACGTTCCAGCGGATCGAGAAGGCCAACCCGCGCTCACTCGCGGGGGTGTTTGGCGATGCGTCCTGGGGCAACACGGAACGCATTCCCGAGTCGGCCCTGTTGGGCCTCATAAAGGCCTTCAACCAGATCAGGCTCGATCCAACCACCGTGTCGCATGACCTTCTAGGTGCTGGATACGAATACTTGTTGAAGAACTTTGCCGACGAGTCCGGGAAGAAGGCGGGGGAGTTCTTCACGCCCCGCGCGGTGGTGAACCTGCTCGTCGGGATCTTGCAACCGCAGGCCGGCGAATCCGTCTACGATCCGGCGTGCGGATCGGGCGGCATGCTCGTCGCGACCATTAACCAGCTGCGCGACGCAGGCATGGACCACCGCACGCTGCGCCTCTACGGCCAGGAGATCAACCTGACCACCTCATCGATCGCACGGATGAATCTGTTCCTGCACGAGATCGAGGACTTCGACATCAAGCGCGGCGACACCCTCCGCGCACCGGCCTTCAAAGACACCACCGGTTCAGTGCGTGAGTTTGACGTTGTGATTGCCAATCCACCATTCTCGCTGTCGAACTGGGGAGCCGAGCGTTGGGCGTCCGACCCACGTGCGATCTGTGGGGTGCCACCGGCGAAGAACGGCGACTTCGCGTTCGTCCAACACATGGTCTCGTCGATGAACCCCGGCACCGGCCGAGTCGGCGTGGTCATGCCCCACGGAGTGCTGTTCCGCGGCGGGGCTGAAGCAAAGATACGACAGTGCCTGATCGAGAAAGACCTGCTCGAAGCTGTGGTCGGTTTGCCACCAAACCTGTTCTATTCGACCTCGATCCCTGCATGCCTGCTCATCTTCCGCGACCAGAAGAGCCCTGAACACAAGGACCACGTACTCTTCATCGACGGCTCGGCGAAATTCGACAAGGGCAAGAACCAGAACGTCATGGCTAAGCACCACGTCAAGACACTTGTTGCCGCCTACCGCACGGGCGAGGCCCCCGACGGTGAGGGTGGCGCGGAAGTCCGACTCGTGCCGTTCGAGGAGATCGAGGAGAACGGCTTCGATCTGAACATCGGCCGCTACATCAAGGTCGCAGCCGAGGAGACCGCCGATCTTGGCACCGCGCTCGTCGCATACGCAGACGCCCGGCAACACCGGATCGACACCGAGACCATCATGTTTCAGCGCCTCGCGGCGGCAGGCATTGACCTAAGTATGTTCGAGGCGTCGGATGAGTGATTGGACGTCGACGACGCTAGGGAGAGTCTTCGCGGTGGACAACACAAAGTTGGGTCCCCACGATGAAGAGCCGACCGTGATGAGCCTTTCGAAGTACGACGGATTCGTCCGCGCTGAAGAATACTTCGACAAGCGGATCGCTTCGTCGAATTTGGATGGCTACAAGGTCGTGGAACCGGGTGAGTGGGCTTTTTCGACTATCCACATTGACGAAGGGTCCATCGCTCGAAATAACCTCGGCGAGCGAGGCGTCATTAGCCCGATGTACACGACCATGCGGCTTGTCGCCACGGACTGCATACCCGAGTACGCAGAACTCCTCGTCCGCCAGCCCGGAATGCTGGCCGAGTATTCGCGCCGGGCTCAAGGCTCCATCAACCGACGTCGCAGTCTTCCTTTCAAGGCATTTGCTGCTATCGAATTCAGGATGCCCGGCCCGACCGAACAGCGCCGCATCATCGATGTTATTGCCGCCGTGGATGCCCAGATCGCGGCACTGAATGAGGAGGCAGCTAGGGGCTGGAAGGCCTGGGAAGCAGTAGTGGCGGGCCTCGATGTAAATGACGGCAGGCTGCAGTTGGCAGACGGCTTGCGATCTATTGAAGCTGGCAAGAGCCCACGGGGTCAGGAACGGCTCCCGGGCCCTGAAGAGCGTGCGGTGCTCAAAATCAGTGCGGTTGGACGAGCTAAGTTCCATTCAACCGAAGTGAAAACGGTCGATGCGAGTACGGCACTTCCTGAATCCACTAGGGTTCGCTCTGGGGATGTTCTTTTGGTTCGCTGCAACGCCGTACTTGATCGCGTTGGAATAGTCTGTCGAGTTGACGAGGTGTCTGACAATCTGTACCTATGCGACAAGACTCTGCGCCTCGTCGCTGATGAACATGTCCTGCTTCCGGCCTACCTGGTGCATGCTATGGCGACCCCAAGCGTTCGTGAACAGATTGCACGACTGACCGCCGGTTCTGACATGCGCAACATCGGCCAGAAGGCGCTGCGGGAAATTGTCGTTCCTGATCCGGGCACTGAAGCCCAAGGAGTAGTTGCAGCAGGCCTCGACGAGCTGGTCTCAAGAACCAAGATCATAGAGGACGAGGCCAGCCATCTTCGAATGTTCCGTACGTCGCTCCTGACGTCACTCCTGAAACAGGAGATCGTGATTCCTGAATCGTATGACACGCTTCTTCATGGATCCGAGTCTTACAACGCGCTGCTTGAGAAGGTGTTCTGACATGGGCTGGACCGAAGCGAGTACCATCCAGCGATCTTTGCTCGAGTGGGCGGAGGAAGCCGGCTGGGAACGCTTCCGTGGTGACGAGCTGCCACGGGATGAGCACGATGTCGTCATCGAGGACTGGGCACGCGAAGCGCTGCTCGCGCTGAATCCTGAGCTTGTCGATGATCCCGAATCCGCGGAGCTGGTGCTTCACCAGCTCAACCAGGCTGTCCTTGACGCGAATAATGGCCTGGCTGCTGCCAACGAGCGCCTGACCGTGATGCTGCGTGGGGACCATTCATTCCCGACGATCGACGGTAGGCATGTGCCGCGGCGGCTGATCGACTTCCACGACCCCGAGAACAACCGCTTCACCGTCTCCGACGAGGTCACTATTGCCGGTGCTGTAAAGCCGCGTCGGTTCGATGTGGTCTATTACGTCAATGGGTTCCCGCTGGTTGTCGCGGAGACGAAGACGCCGGTAAAACACACAGTGTCGTGGGTGAACGCCGCGAAGGACATCCACGACGTATACGAGGAGGAGTACCCGAACTTCTTCGCGACGAACGTCTTCAACGTCGCTACAGAGGGCCTCGAGCTCCGTATGGCTCCGATCCGGGCGGTGCCCGATCCGGATTCCGAGATTTGGGCTCCGTGGGGCTCGACGGAGGACGACCCGAAGGTTGTCACTGGGCCCGCTCGTGTAGAGCGCGCCGCGCGGCTGCTACTGCGGCCGGAAACGGTCCTGCCGATCCTCAAGGACCTGGTGATGTTCAGGCACGCCCGGGATGCCTCCGAGGTCGACGTTAAGTTCCTCCCGCGGTACCCGCAGTTCGAGGCCGCCCTCGCGATCCACGACAAAGTGCTTGCCGATCGCCCTGGCGGCCTGATCTGGCACCATCAGGGCTCCGGCAAGACGGAGCTCATGGCGTTCGCCGCGGCCCGCCTGCTGCGCGACGACGCCGTCCTCGAGAAGTTTGGCGGCGCGCCAACCGTAATTGTCATCGCTGACCGCAAAGACCTCGTTCGGCAGACCGCGGAGATGTTCGAGACCGCCGGCATGCCGCGCATGACGGTGCCTCACGACAGGCAGGAACTTCACGCGGTACTGCGCAGCGGTGAACCTGGCGTCATCATCACAACGGTCCACAAGTTCGCCGAGGCCGGGCATCTGAACGACCGGTCGAACATCATCGTCCTCGTCGATGAGGCGCACCGATCCCAGGAGGGAAAGCTCGGCGACGCGTGGCGCGCTGCTGTTCCGAACGCAAAGTTCTTCGGCGCGACGGGCACCGCGATCCAGGACAAAGACCGCTCGACCTTCAAGCTCTTCGGCGACCCGTCCGATCCGGACTTCGTCATGTCGCGCTACACGCCGGAGCAGTCCATCGCCGACGGATTCACGAAGCCGGTCATTGTCGAGGGTCGCTCGGTGGGTTTCAGTCTCGACAAAGAGGCGCTCGACGAGGCCTTCGACGAGCTGGCTACCGAGGAGGACCTGGACGAGGAGGAGAAGGTCTACCTGTCTGGCAAGGCCTCCCACATCGAGACGATCCTCTCCAACCCGGAACGCGTCGCCGCCGTGTGCGCCGACATCGTCGACCACTTCCTGGCCTACGTAGCGCCCCTCGGCCAGAAGGCACAGGTCGTCGCGTACAACCAGAAGCTGGTCATCGCGTACGCGCGCGCCATCGAGGCGGAACTCGAACGCCGTGGCGCGGTCATGCCCGACGGTCGGCTCCGCGAGGTCGGTGTGGTGATGCACGTGGCCGACAGCAAGGACACCCCGAAAGAGTACCGGAAGTACCTACTTACATCCGAACAGGAAGAGGCACTAAAACGCCGGTTCAAGAAGGTGGACGACCCGATGTCCTTCGTCGTGGTCACCGCCAAATGGATGACCGGCTTCAACGCACCCATCGAAGGGGTGCTTTATCTCGACAAACCGGCCAAAGAGGCGAACCTCTTTCAGACGATTACGCGACCCAACCGACCCTGGAAGAACCCGATCACGGGACAGCGCAAGGACTACGGCCGTGTGGTGGACTACATCGGCCTCGCCAAGGCCATCGGCGCTGCGATCGCCGGCCCCAAGCCGGGCGTGGACGAAGACAACGACCTAAATGTCGTTGATGCCTCCAAGCTGGCGGGAAAGTTTGTCTCGGACCTCACGAAGCTCCTTCACCTTTTCGCGGGCATCGACACCACAGACGCATCGTTCGAGTCGCTCGCGACGGCGCATGAGCGGATCTCCGATGGCAGTGCGCAGCGTACTGAGTTCGTTGAGGGCTACGTCGCCCTGCAGACCGTGTGGGAGTTCCTCGATCCGCACCCGATGTTGCTGCCCTTCAAACAGCAGTACTTGTGGCTGGCGAAGGTGTACGAGTCGATTCGGCCCAAGGACGTCTCCAAGGCTTTCCTGTGGGCTCGTCTAGGCGCGAAGACCACTGAGTTGATCCACGGCCACATGAACGAGGTCGCCGTGAAGTCGATGGCGTCTAGAACCGTGACCCTTGACGCAGCGGGGCTCGCGCTGGTGAAGCGCATCGCTGAGCAGCTCCGGCTGCCCACGCCCGAGCCATCGGACCATCAGATCGATGTCTACCAGCAGGTGCTCGACTCGATCGAGGCTCGACTCCACCGCCGTCTCACGGAGAGCGAGAGCCCGGTGTACAAGTCGCTTGCCGAGCGGATCGAGAAGCTCCGAACCAGGGCGATCGAGAACGTCGAGGACTCTTTGGCGTTCCTGGAGGAGGCCCTCAAGATCGCACAGGACGTCGTTGCCGCCGATCGTGCGGCTGCGGAGGGCGACGAAGAGACCCTTGAGCGCCTCGCTGACCCGAAACGCGGCGTGCTGACTCAGATTGTCGAAGAGAACACGCCGCCGGGTTTGCACCAGATCGTGCCTGAGATCGTCGACCGCATCGACGCGATCGTTCACGAGGTCGCATACACCGGCTGGACTTCGAGCGACTCGGGCGACAAGTCTGTTCGACGGGAGCTGCGCGCGGTGCTGAAGAATTACGGGCTGCCGATCAAGGGAGATCTGTTCGACCGGACCTATCAGTACGTGCGAGAGAACTACTAGTCGTCCTGAAAGCTCACCATCCAGCAGTTCAGGCGGCCACCCGATCTTCTGAAAGACACGAAGGTCGAGAGGTCGTAGCTGAGAAATTTGAGTATGTCGAAGGGGAGGGCATCGACTGCGACGAGGCACTGGCAAACGCCCGCGCCACGGTCCCCTAGGGAGTCGACTAATGTCATCTGCACCAGCAACACATCCATGAAGGGAATGACCAATGGCGGTTGAGATGGGCTTGTGGCGGGCAGAGGGTGGCCAACTCAGCCGGATCGTGCCGGTATCAATCGGCTTGGAATCCCAGTTGGAGGGCTACATCGAATCTGACCCGTCAGTGCTCGGCGAGCCGCTTCTCGTCATTGGCCGGCAGGTTCCGACGGCACATGGGGGATTCGTAGACCTGCTCGCGCTGGACGAAACGGCGTCCCTGCACGTGATCGAACTCAAACGCGACAAAACTCCCCGCGATGTTACCGCTCAAACACTCGATTACGGCTCCTGGGCAGCGACCCTTGGCCGAAGCGATATCGACAATATCTTCGCCACCTACCGTCCAGGCCTTGCTCTTGAAGAAGCGTTTGCCGATCGTTTCGGCGACACTCTTCCTGAAGAGGTCAACACTGCACAAGAATTTACAATCGTTGCCGCCAGCGTTGACACTGCTACCGAGCGCATCGTGCGGTTCATCAATGAAGACTTCGATGTCCCCATCAACGTCGTCTTCTTCAGGCATTTTCAGGACAACGGATCTTCGTACATTGCCCGCAGCTGGCTGGTCGATCAGAGCGAACAAGCCAAGTCGTCCATTTCCGCGATCTCGCGGAAGAACAAGACACGTGAGCCTTGGAACGGGTCTGACTGGTACGTCTCATTTGGTGAAGAGCCAACGGGCCGGCAATGGGTCGACGGTATGAAGTACGGTTTCGTCTCGGGCGGTGGCGGCAAGAGATACTCACAGACGCTCAAGAATCTGCCGATTGGTGCCAGAGTCTTCGCCTACATTCCCAAGATTGGGTATGTAGGAGTTGGTACCGTCGCCGGCGAAGCCCAGCGATACGACCAAAGCGCGCTTCTCGTAAACGGGGCCGAGCGACAGCTGCGTGAACTCGACCTCTCCGGGAATTATCGCCATGAGGGCGATGAGAGCGACGACAATGCTGAATGGGTTGTTCCGGTTGAATGGATACGGGCCGTTCCGCAAGCGCAGGCCGTGCGGAAAACGGGCCTTTTCGCCAACCAGAACACGGCTACAAGGCTGCGAAACCAGTTCACGATCGAGCACGTGACCGCTGCTTTCGGGCTTGATAGCTGAGCATCGGCGGAGTGCCCATCGAGGGTTATGCGGACAAGAGCGGTCGCGAATAGCAGGCCTGACCATCACCTGAGGCGACGCTCTTGTCGAACCGGGCCGCGGTGGGAGAATCGTGAGGATGACGACGGCGCTTCCCGACCTTTGGACCGACTGGTGCTCGGTCATGGGCGTGCCTGCCGGAAGGATCGATGAGACCACAGTCTCTCGCTTCGTGCAGCAGGTACAGCCGTCCCAGGCTGTGCTCGCGGCGCTGCGCCGGCGGCTGGCTCCCAAAGATCCCGTCGCCCCAGCCTGGCCGCGCGGGCACCGGGACGACCCCGATTCCCTGCAGCGGCTGATCCAGCGCGGGACGGCGATCGTCCAGCACCCCGGCACGCACTGGGTCTTCCGGCTGCGGCTGCGCAGGTTGCTGTTCGCTGCGGTTCTGCTGGCACCGCTCTCCCACGGAGGCCTCGGGCTGGACAGGGCGGGGGCGCTTGGGCTGCGGCCGGAGAGGATGCGCGAGCTGCGCCAGTGGATTGGCATCGCCGAGGACCCGAGCGCCTGTCCGGCGTGCGCCACCTGGTCGTGGCTCGATGTGATCGGCACCAACGGCGGGTGGTCGCACGGTTCCGTCCGGGCTCTGGGGCACCGCCGCGACGAAGAAGGACTCGCGCACCGGCACCTGCGGCCGGACCCCAATCCGGACTGGCACCTCTGCATCGGCATGCTGCCAGCCGTGGACCGCTGGGGATGGATCGATGCCTACCGCTCCATGCATCCATCCTCACTGTCGGCAGTCATCAGTGCCGCGGCACTGCTGCTCGACGGTCCGGAGCCCGCACCTGGGCCGGGGCCTGCTGCGGCTGCGATGCAGGCCAGCCCCCGGCGGCAGATGTCACATGAGGAGGAAGAGCAGATCCTCAAGCGCGCCGACGAACTCACCGCGCGCGTCGAGGCGATCCTTCACGAGTTCGATACCGGCCGATAAAGTCGTGTGTATGGGATTCAACTGGGAGCAGGTCCTCGGGACCAAGGGTGCAGGCCTCTCCGACACCTACGACCAGAGCGCCTCGGACGCGCTGTACCAGGACCACCTGAGCGCGGCTCCGCCAGCAAGTCCGGAAGACCCGGGCGATGAGGTCGTCCGCCTGCCGTTCGACGAGAGCTGAGCCTCCAAAACTCCCACGCCGGGATGTCCGTTTTGGGACATAACCGCATGTCATTACGCATGCATACTTAGGTGTGCACTCCCCCGGGAGTCCGATCTAAAGTGTCTATGCGTAAACGAGGCTCAGGCCCAACCACCTCACCGCGGTCTCCGGTGAAATCGAGGGGTGGGCAGAATCGGCCGAGTGTTCCGCCGCTCGAATGTCGGAGGCTCAAAGTATGCTGAACGAGCATCACGAAGGTCTGCAGAAGGGGAGCAATGAAGCTGGCATCGTTCCGGGTTCGCCGGTACAAGAACGTGTTGGACTCGACCGAGGTATCGGTGGAGTCGGATGTGACGACCTTGGTCGGTATGAACGAGTCGGGTAAATCGACGATGCTGGACGCGCTCTACCGGTTGAATCCGGTCTACGGAGATACGTTCGTAGAGCGGGACGACTACCCCCGCTGGCGGTGGAAGCGCGACGGCAGGAAAGAAGACCTCTCCGTGGTGTCGCCCATCCAAGCAACCTTCCAGCTGGACGAAGATGACCTCGAAGCGCTCCGTGACGAATTAGGTGAGGGCGTCGTCACGGCGGAGACCGTGACTATCGGACGACGTTACAATGGCAGTCTCTGGGTAGGGGTGCCGGTCGACGAGGCCCAGTTCTTGAAGAACGTGCTCAAAGATCATGCAGACGCCGAGGCCCTCTTGGAGGCGCACGACACAGTCGCATCGCTCAAGGAGGCCCTCGCAGCCAAGCCTAAGCCTGCGCCAGCCGTCGTCGACGCGGCCGGGGAGACCGAAGAGGTCCCTGACGAGAACGCCGCTGCCGACGCCGAGGTGTTGGAGAGGATCACGTCCCTGATCGGCGATGCAGAGGACCTGGGGGCGATCGCGAGGAAGACTGTGCGATCGCGGATGCCGAAGTTCTTCCGCTTCGCGTCATACCAGAACCTCGAGGGGCGAGTGGACGTCGCCACTCTGCGCACTCTGGACAACGAGCAGCCCGGTGCGTCGCCGAAGCAGACGGCCCGCGCGCTGCTCCGGCTGGCCGACACCGACATCGACTCCGTGACTGACGCAGAGTTCGAGTCCCGCACCGCGGAACTAGAGGCCGTATCCAGCGACCTCTCCCGCGAGATGGCTGAGTACTGGAGCACGAACCCTGAGCTGCGGATCAAGGTGGAGATCGAACCAGAGACCGTTGCAGCCTCGAACGGCCAGACGAGCGTCGTGCGCTACCTCAACTTCCGCGTCGAGGATCGCAAGCACGATTTCACGAACAACTTCTCCCTCAGGTCGTCTGGCTACCAGTGGTTCTTCTCCTTCCTCGCGGCCTTCAGCGAGTTCGAGGAGCGCGACGACGTGGTAATCCTGCTCGACGAGCCCGCGCTCACGCTCCATGCCAAGGCCCAGCGTGACTTCCTGCGCTTCATCAACAAGCGCCTCGCACCCGTCGGGCAGGTCATCTACACGACTCATTCGCCGTTCATGGTCGAGGAGATCGAGCGCGTGCGCGTTGTGGAGGACCGCGGTGAGGACATCGGCTCCGTGACGTCCTCAGATGCCCTGGAGGTCGGCGAGGACAGTGCCTTCCCGCTGCAGGCCGCCCTCGGATACGACTTGTCGCAGAACCTCTTCATCGGGGAACGGAATCTGCTCGTGGAGGGCCCGTCGGACTTGGCATACCTCGACGTGATCAGCCGGCACCTCCGCGACCAGGGACGCGACGGGCTCGACGAGCTCTGGCGGATCCTCCCGGCCGGAGGCGCATCGAACGTCCCCGCCTTTGTGGCCCTCCTCGGGCAGAAGGTGTCCGTCACCGTGCTCCTCGACTCCGGCACGGAGGGTGGCGGGAAGGTCGAGGCCGCGATGAAGGCGAACAAGATCGCCAGCAAACGTGTGGTGTTCGTCGGATCCGTCCTGGAGCAAAAGCACAGCGACATCGAAGATCTGTTCACCATAGGTGACTACCTCGGGCTGTACAACGAGGCATTTGGCACTTCGCACAAGGTGGGAGACCTGCCTAAGCATCCCGATCGGCTGATCCTCAGGCTGGAGGCGTTGGACGGCAAGTTCGATCATTGGCGTCCGGCGGAGATCCTGCTCCGCAACCCGGCCAAGGTCGGGAAGCTCTCGCAGACCACGCTGGGCAACTTCGAGAACCTGGCTCGGCGGATCAACGAGTCGCACGCGTGAGCAGTAACCCGTCGTATTCGGGTTACGCAATTGGTTGCCGGGAGGCACCCGCGTCAGGTGCGCCTGGGACGCACCTACCTGCCTTCTGGACGTTAACTGGCGAATGATGGGGCATGGGTGTCGCAGCCCTGCCGTGCCGCGTTCCCGATATCGGTGGGCGAGATGATCGTCTTGCCGGAAAGTGAATCTAGCTTTTTGGCCTTGGTCTGCACCCCCAGATGTAAAGAGCTCCCCTTCCAGTTGCAAGGGGAGCTCTTGAGGATCACGGGTTGGTTCAGTGTCCGCCGCCGAGTTTGCCGCCGAGCCGTTCACGCATCAGGATGCTGGCGTCGTTGAGGCCGACGATCTTCACGTCTTTACCGTGGTGGTGGTACTTCTCGGTAATGGCGTCCAGGGCGGCGATGGTGGAGGCGTCCCAAAGGTGGGAGGCGTGCATGTCGATGATGACGTGCTCCGGATCATGTGCGTATTCGAACTGGGTGTAGAGGTCGTTGGAGGAAGCAAAGAACAGCTCGCCGTCCACGGTGTAGGTGGCGGTCTCGTGGCCCTCAATGTTCTTGACGGTCCGCTCCACGGTGACGAAGTGGGCCACGCGGCGGGCGAACATTACCATCGCCACCAGCACGCCGACGCCGACACCAATGGCCAGGTTGTGGGTGGCTACCGTGACGATGACCGTGGCAACCATAACCAGGGTTTCGCTCTTAGGCATCATCTTCAGGGTGCGGGGGTGGATGCTGTGCCAGTCGAACGTTGCCCAGGAAACGAAGATCATCACCGCGACGAGCGCCGCCATGGGGATCACGGAAACGACGCCGCCGAGGGCTACGACGAGGATAAGCAGGAAAACACCGGCCAGGAACGTCGAGATCCGGGTGCGGGCTCCGGAGGCCTTGACGTTGATCATGGTCTGGCCGATCATCGCGCAGCCGCCCATGCCGCCGGTGAAGCCGGTGACGATGTTCGCCACGCCCTGGCCCCAGGCCTCGCGGGTTTTGTGGGACCGGGTGTCGGTGACGTCATCGACGAGTTTGGCGGTCATCAGGGATTCCAACAGGCCCACGAAGGCCATGGCCAGCGCGAACGGGAAGATGACCTGCAGCGTCTCAAGGCTGAACGGCACATTGGGGATGAACAGGGACGGCAGCGATTCGGGCAGGTCGCCCTTGTCCCCGACCGTGGGGACGGCGACGGAAGCCAGGACGGTAATGAGGGTCAGGACCACGATCGCGACCAGCGGGGCGGGAACGACGTTGGTGAGTTTGGGCAGGCCGAACACGATCACCAGCGCCAGCGCCACCAGCGGGTAGACCAGCCAGGGGACGCCGATCAGTTCGGGGACCTGGGACATGAAGATCAGGATGGCCAGGGCGTTGACGAAGCCCACCATCACCGAGCGGGGAATGAAGCGCATCAGCTTCGCGACCCCGGAGAGTCCGAGGATGACCTGGAAGATCCCGGCAAGGATGACGGCGGCAATGAAGTAGTCCACGCCGTGGGACTTCACCAGCGGCGCGATGACCAGGGCGATGGCCCCGGTGGCGGCCGAAATCATGGCGGGACGGCCGCCGACGAATGCGATGGTCACGGCCATCGTGAACGAGGCAAAAAGGCCCAGACGGGGATCGACGCCGGCAATGATCGAGAACGCGATCGCTTCCGGAATCAAGGCCAGTGCGACGACGAGGCCCGCGAGGACCTCGGTCTTGAGCCGGCGCGGGGACTTCAGGGTTTCCCGAACAGACTGAAGCTGTTCGGGAGTGTAAGCGGGGGCATCCCCGGCGGTTTTGGTGGCCATTGCTGGCTCCGTTCATGGTCAAGAAGACGCGCGGGTGCGGCTTCGTTTTTGCAAATGACTGGGGGGCGCAGCGCCGCGCCGGCAAGAAGGGGACCTAGTCTTGAAGGTCTCACCCGACCATAGATAACCCTACTCTAACGTGATGGTAGAGTTTAAATCCGAACAGGACGGAGGCGCTGATGACGGTCAAGACCAGCAGCACCAAAACCATGCATATCGGCGAATTGGCAGAGCGGACTGGCCTTTCCCTGCGGACCATTCGGCACTATGACGACGTGGGGCTGCTGCCTGCTACTGCCCGGACGGACGGCGGGTTCAGGGTGTTCTCGGAGGACGACTTCGAGCGCCTCATGGTCATCAAGCAGATGAAGCCTTTGGGATTCTCGCTGGAAGAAATGGCTGAAATCCTTGCCCTCCTTGGAGCGCCGGACAGCGCGTCGCCGGACAAATCCGTGGCGCTGGCGGAATTCCTGGAGAGGGCTGTGCAACAGCGGGCCAAGATGGCGCGGAACCTGGCCCAGGCCGATGAGTTCATTCAAAGGCTCAGCGGCCCGTCCTGAGTAGTCGTCCCGGCAGTGGGCCTAGCCGCCTTACGGCGGTGTCTGGCGAAAAGTTGTGAGGTAGGTGTTGCAGCCCTGCCGCGCCCCACGCCTAAGCAAAGCAGCCGATCAGGTGGTAGTTTCGCGACCCATCCCGGACTTGAGAGTTGGTGCGGACTCTGGCGATCCTCCAGGCTGTGCCTATGCATCACGGGCGTGGGTTCACGACTCCAGGCCCGGCCGGGTCACGAGGTCGAGGCTATGCAAGATGTCCGTCTACGACGTCGCGCTTGCCGTTGGCCCCTCCATGATCTGTTGCAGCGGGTTGCCGTGGCAGGTCGGCGGCAACTTTGCTGCGGTCGGTGCCAGGCCCGTTGCGTCGGAGAGTTCATGCAGCAGATTGCGAAGACTCTCCGGAGCCCGAGCCGGCCGCGCTGGCAGGCCGGGGCAAGCTGGCCTGTCGGTAGTGCCGGTTCCTGGGCAGCAGGACCGCAGCGGCCAGCAGTGAGGCGATGAGGGACGCCGCCAGGATCCCTGTCGTCGCCTGATCACCATAGTTGTTGCCGTGGCCGAAGCTGAGCTCCGCGACCAGCAGGGAAACCGTGAAGCGATCCCGCCGAGGAGCGAAACCCCGAAAATATCGATCCATTTGATGGAGCGGTCCAGTCTTGCCCTGGTGGCCTTGGTCAGAAGCCAGACCGTTCCGAGGATCCCGACTGGTTTGCCCACGACCAAGGCGATGATAATCCCGACGGCCACCGGGTTAGCGAACAGGGAGCCGATCCCGTCCCGGCCGCCCACTTGTACACCGGCGGCAAAGAAGGCAAACACTGGCACGGCGATACCAGCTGAAACGGGCCGCAGCCCGTGCTCCAGGATCTCGGCCAACCCCCCACCCGGGTCCCGTCCGCTTTTGGAGTGAGCCAGCGGAACAGCGAAGCCCAGCATGACCCCTGCAACAGTGGCGTGAATTCCTGAATTGTGGACCAGCACCCAGGCGGCAGCGCCCAAAGGAAGCAGGATCAGCCAGGCCGCTCCTCGTGTGCCGAAGAACCGCCGGTACCTGTGTGCAAGAAGGGTGTAGGAACTCAAGGCGAGCAGCACAACCAGCAGCGGTTCCGGACGAATGTCGTGCGAATAGAAGACCGCGATGATGCCAATGGCGATCAGGTCATCCACCACGGCGAGTGTCAGGAGGAAAATCCGCAAGGCACCGGGCAGGTGCGAACCGATCAGGGCCAGGACAGCGACGGCGAACGCGATGTCCGTCGCCGTCGGGATCGCCCACCCCCTCAGCGTTTCGGGACTGGCCACGTTGACCACGGAGTAGATGATGGCGGGAACGGCGACCCCGCCGGCGGCAGCGGCAACCGGCACGACCGACTTGCCGGGCTCGCGCAGATCCCCGATCAGGAACTCCCGCTTAAGTTCCAGGCCAACGAGGAAAAAGAAGACGGCCAGCAGACCGTCCGACGCCCACTCGCCCAGGCTGAGCTCCAGATGCCACGGTTCGTATCCGACGCGGATATCCCTCAGCTGGAAGTAGCCGGCAGACAGCGGGGAGTTTGCCCAGACCAGCGCGATGATCGCAGCCACCACCAGCAGCGCGCCGCCGACAGTCTCTTTGCGCAGGATGGAACCGAGGCGCAGCAACTCAGAAGAACTCCCCGCTCCGAACAGGAATGAACGGGGGCGGGGGTCCGGTGACTTCTGGTCCATACGGTGAATCCTCGAGTTGTCCCGACAAACAATGTCCCGCGGCGACGTCCAGGTCAGCGCAGCCGCGTGAATGTCACGTCAGTTCCTCCATGAGCCGGGCCAGGATGTCATTCATGGCCAGCAGCCCGACGAGCTGATTGCCTTCGACTACGATGAGCCGGCTGAGGTGATAGCGGCTCATCAGGGCCGCCGCCTGACGCACCGACAGCTGCTCGTTGACGGTGATCGCAGGGATCGTGGCAGCATCATAAACGTTCAGGAGGTCCACATCGCCCTCCTGCGCAACGACTGTGTCCAGGAGTTCCCTGTAGCTCAACATGCCGTAGGCGTCGTGCGCGTGCTGCCGTTCCACCACCAGGCTCTTCACCTGGCGCTCCTTCATCATCGACAGTGCCTCCCGCAATGTGCTGTACGGGGAGATCGTGACGACCTCGGGGACCATGACATCTTTGACGGTGAGCATCTCTTTCCTCCTTGTAAAGTGCTGGACCGGGTTAGGAGCCCTCGCGGCGCAGATGCTCCTCGAACCTGACCACCTGCCGCATATCGATCCCGGTCAGGTGCTCGATCGGGATCGCGAAGGCCAGGCCGCGGGATTCCGTACCTTGAACCAATATCGAGTGCAGTTCCTTCAGGATCGGCGCTGTCAGGTGTGTCCCCACGATCATCAGCAGCACGGACTGCGTCCCTTCGAAGGTGAGCCCGAAAAACGTCTTCCTGGCCTCGCCCCCGATGCCCTTGCCCGGCAAAATTGTCACACCCGTGGCACCGGACTTCTGGGCGTGTTCAATCACCTTGTCTTCAAGCTCGTCCGGGGCGATCACGATGACTGCTGTGAATTTCACGGCGCTTCCTTCCGAAGCCGGGGAAATCTCTCCATCACCATGGCATACGCCATGACGGAGATGACAGGGAAGATGGAGGCGTAGGCGATCAGGCCAAAGCCGTCGATCAACACGTTCCGGCCCTCCACGGCGGCCGCAAGGCCGATCCCGAGGGCGGTTACCAGCGGCACCGTGACCTCCGACGTCGTCACCCCGCCCAGGTCGAAGGCCAGTGCGATGATGTACTTCGGGGCGAGGAACATCATCACGATAGCGACCGCATAGGCGGCCATGATGAAGTAGTGGAACGGTCCTCCCACCAGAATGCGGTAGACACCGAAGCCGATCCCGAGCGCTACACCAACGGCGACAATGACCCTGACGGCGAACGCGCTGATCTTGCCCGGAGACGCGTCCTGCGCCTGTTCTCCGATAGCCACCAGGGCGGGTTCTGCCATGGTGACCGCAAAGCCAATGAGCAGCGCGAAGAGCAGGATCAGGGCCGGGACTCCCTGCTCGATCAGCTGCTCCGCCATCAGGGTCCCGAGCGGGAACAAACCGAGCTTGAGTCCCACCACGAACGCATACAGTCCCACCAGAACCATGATGAAGCCGGTGACGACCCGCACCGGGTGGGGCAGCCTCCGCCGCAGGGCGACCCATTGGAAGAACAAAACAACGGCCACAATAGGCAGGACCTCCCGGACCATCGAGGCGAGGCCAAGGATCATGCCGACCACCCAATCCGTTGGGCCGTCCCCTGCGTCGGTCACCGGCGGAGACGGCCCGGAATCGCCGAAGCTGTAGACCCAGATGCCGTAGAGCTGAACCCCGATCATCGGCACCATTACGCAAAGCGCGACCAGGCCAAAGCCGTCGGCGAGCAGGCTGCGTCCCCTGATGGAGTTGGCCAGGCCGAGACCAATCGCCGCGATCAGCGGGACACTGACGATGTTGGTGGTGACCCCGCCCGAATCGTAGGCAAGACCAATGATCTCCGGCGGGGCAATATAGGTGAGTCCCAGCGCCATCGCGTAGCCGGCGATCAGCAGTTTGTACACCGCCCAACCCCGCAGGACACGCAGGACGCCCAGGATCAAGACCAGTCCCACCGACACGGCGATGACGAAGCGCAGCACCAGTGCATTGATCCGGCCACCGCTGACCAATTGGGCCTGCTCCGCGACAGCGATCACCGCCGGCTCAGCAACGGAGGCAGCAAAGCCAATGGCAAACCCAAAAGGCAGCAACAACCCCAGGGCCCCGCTCCGGACGAACTGGTTAGCCAGGTTCTTGCCCACCGGGAAGATACTCAGATCCAGGCCATGCAGGAACAGGGCAATGCCCACAGCCACAATCAGGAGTCCCGCCACCAGCCCCAGTGGGTCATCGGGCATCGAGCGGAAGACCAGCAGTTGGAACAGAACAACGACGAGAACGATGGGCAGAAGGTTCCTGAGCGCCTTAAGGAATTCGCGGGCGAATCTGCTGAGGTGCTCCATCGGGTCCTCTCCCGGAATGATCCTGCGAGTACCTGGCTTGTCAGTTCGCCGGTCCGGCCGAGTCGCGTCCATCAACCGAGCCTCCGGCGTGAATCGACGACTTGGGCGGGTCCACAATCGTCATCGCCCGCTCCCTGCCGTCATCGCCCGCTCTCTGCGAGCTGGGCGACCCGGCGTTCGAGTTCGGCTATGCGATCGGTGATCGGCTGGCTGTGCAGGAGCTCGGCGACCTGATCGGCCTCGTCCTCCTCGAGCACGATCCTTGCCACCACCCGGTCGGGGTCCGCCGGGTCGTAAACGAAGATTTCGCGTCCGCCGGGACGCGTGACGAGGATGCGGAATTGCTGGCCGTCGCGGGTCAGGCAGTCGTGCAGCACCCCGGAGCCGGGCATTGTGGAGTGGGTGGTCTCCAATTTGGCCCTCCGTTCCGCCGGTTCTTGGGGTACATTCAGTCTCCCCTCGCGGGTGTGGGGGTGCCATTGGGCCTGACACCCATTTCCGGTGCGCCTCGCGCCCGGGACTGCGACGCCCGTGGGTGCCAGCCCTCATGGACAAAGGACGCAAGCCGGGTCAGGCTAGTCGCATGCGGACTCCGCTCGAAACCAGGGCTGCCGGCGCGACATCCGGCCTGCCTCCGAAGGGACCGGCACAGTTGCTGTTCTGGCGGCTGTTCATCATCAATGGGTTGCTCTTTGCGATCGGCACGCTAGTGTTGGCGCTCTCGCCGGCGACGGTGTCCTCGCCCGTCCTGCTCACCGAGGTACCGGTCCTCCTCATTGGACTGGCTCTCATCCTCGCTGCCAACGCTGCCCTGGTTCGGGCCAGCCTCGCGCCACTCGACGAATTGACGACCGTGATGCGCCGGGTGGGCCTGCTGCGACGCGGTGGCGATCGGGCGACCGAGGCCGGCAATGGTGACCTCAAGGACCTCATCCGCACCTTCAATGAGATGCTCGACCGGCTGGAGGCGGAGAACAGTGCGAGCAGCGCCCTCGCGCTGGCCGCGCAGGAGGGAGAACGTCAGCGGATCTCCCGGGAACTGCACGACCAGATCGGCCAGAGCCTAACTGTCGCTCTCCTCAGTCTCAAGCGGGTTGTAGACCGATCTCCGGACGATCTCCGCGAGGAGAGCCTCGTCGCCCAGGAAGCGGTCCGCGCGAGCCTGGAGGAGGTCCGACAGGTGGCGCAGCGCCTGCGCCCGGGCGTGCTCGCGGACCTCGGCCTACGGAGCGCACTGAGTGCACTGGGCTCGGAGTTCTCCCGCTCAAGCGGGATCCCGGTGGTCTGGGAGCTCGACGACGAGTTCCCCGAACTCAGCGGGGAGGTCGAGCTCGTGCTCTACCGCATCGCTCAGGAGGCACTCACCAATGTCGCCCGGCACGCGCACGCGACACGAGTCCATTTCGCGCTCACCTCGACGACGAAAGGGCTGACCCTCCGGATTCTCGACGACGGGCAGGGCGGGGACCTCCGCGAGGGCGCAGGCATCCGCGGGATGCGCGAGCGCGCCCTGCTCATCGGTGCCGAGCTGACGATCACCGCACGACCGAACGGGGGGACCGACGTTCGCCTGGTCGTTGCCCGGGCAAGGGCAGAGAGCTAAGCCGATGGCCGAACCCACGCGCATCCTGCTCGCCGACGACCACGCCCTGGTCCGCCGAGGCCTTCGCATGATCCTCGACGCAGAACCCGACCTCACCGTCGTGGCCGAGGCCGCCGACGGCACAGAAGCAGTCGCCGCAGCGGCCGCAGGCGGGGTAGACCTCGCGATTCTCGACATCGCAATGCCCCAAATGACCGGAATCCAGGCGGCACGGCAGATATCACGCAGCGCCCCCGACGTACGGATCCTCATCCTCTCGATGTACGACAACGAACAGTACTTTTTCGAGGCGCTGCGCGCCGGTGCCTCTGGCTATGTGCTCAAGTCGGTCGCCGACCGCGACCTCATCGAGGCATGCCGCGCAGCGATGCGCGGGGAGTCCTTCCTTTACCCTGGCGCTGTCACGGCGCTCATCCGCGACTATCTGGAGCGCGACCGGCGTGGTGACCGGATGCCGGACAGCATCCTCACGCCCCGCGAGGAGCAGATCACGAAGCTCATCGCAGAAGGGAACTCCACCAAGGAGATCGCCGACATCCTCAGTATCAGCGTGAAGACCGTGGACCGGCATCGGGCGAACGTCCTGCAAAAACTAGGGTTGCGCGACCGGCTGGACCTCACAAGGTTCGCCATCCGCACCGGGCTCATCGAGCCGTAAGCGGTCTCCGGTTCGAACGCGCAACATCGCGAACCTAGGCAGGCCTGTTCGTGCTGGCCGGGGGTGCTGCAGGGGCAGTCGAACGTAGCCCGCAGCAGTTGAGGACGCACAAGGAAAAGCGGCCGGCCCAGAAGGAGAAACTGTCCAGCTCACCAATCCGGAGGGGCGACATTTACCCCGCCCCGTCGGGGAAGCTCGTAGCAGGTTGAGCTCGGCCAGGTCGGGGAGATGCTGCGAGGGTGCGGAGCACGGCAGCTCGCAGGCGCTTCCTGCCGTTGATGTCAAGGACGTGCTGCCGGGCGACGATCCGACGGCACTGGCAGCAGGATGCCGAAATGGAGTGTCCCGGTTCCGAAGGTGTGAGCAGGTTAGTTGGAATGACGGCTGGTCAGACACAGTTCCGACAGTGCTGTTGTCTCTGGATACGCTCCTGTAATGGGAACGGAACTTACGTATGACCTCTGGGCTACGGCAGCTGCGCGGGCCGCTGCAATGACAGCGGCGGGGCAGGAGCCAAGACGCCATCATCTCGTCCCCCGGTTCTACCTTGAGCGCTGGGCTGTCGATGGGCGAGTAAGAGTCGTTGACCTTCTGCGCGGGCGGAACGCTTACGAACTCTCTCCGGCCCAGGCCGCGTTGGAGACTGACTTCTATCGACTCGATGAGCCAGACGATGATTCGTCTCCGGTCTATTGGGAAGCATGGCTTTCCGAGGTGGAGAGGAAGGCCTCGGCCTCGATCGTACTCATGGATGCCGCCGGCCCGGGGGCCATGGACGACGAAGCGCATCAATGGCTGTGTCTCTTTCTGGCTGTGCAGATGACGCGCAGCCGTTCTGCGCGTCTGCGCCGGCGTGCAATGTTTGCCGAGCAGATGGCCCGGGTCTTGGAGGTCGGCGGACCTGGACATCTCGCGCGCGAATTGTCGGCCACTGACCGGTCGTTCCCTTCCAAGGACCTCGACGCACTTGTTGCAGATGTCGAACGTTTCCGCGCCGATCCGTCGCAACTGCCAATCCCTCGGAAAGAAGACTTGGAGTCTTCAGCAAAAACGGCGACACATATCGCCGGCATCCTCATGACACGCCATGTGACCCTTTATGGGACTCGAAGGGCGTTAATTACTTGTGATGAGCCTGTCGTCGAGCTACACGAGTACATGGCCAAGCCAGCCATATGGGGTGGAGTGTGGGGCGCTCCGATTTTGGCCTTCGGGACTGCTGAAGGTTTAGTTGACAGCTGGGGTTGATATTTTCTTACGCGGCTGAGGCCGCGTTTTTTATTGTCTCAAACTCGATGGGTGTCAGCCGTCCGAGGGCGCGTTGACGGCGTTT